>NZ_BAUU01000027.1 GCF_000513115.1 Halalkalibacter hemicellulosilyticusJCM 9152 | reverse complement strand
GACAAGGGTAAACCAATTTTTTTGATGAAAGATCAGACTAAAAACAAGCTGAAACAAATAGGCACATGAAAACCCAAAGTTTTTTCGAATACCTGCTTGGCGAAGGTGTTTTGATACTTGTAATTCAGAGAATACTGCAGAAAGTTCATTTGGTAGTTGCTCATTCGAGTGTTTTTCCTTTATCATAGAGAAGGCACCTCTTCTTTGTGGTAATGGTTTCTAGTCAATTCCACTATACCAAAGAATCAGGTGTTTTTTCTGTTTAAAAGCACTCGTCAAGTAACATAATTACTAGTTCTTAAAGCTTTGATAGACCTACTCAATGGTCAATTTTCAAGGTGCGAAAGTTGAGTAATTGATATTTTTCTTGCGGGGATGGGATGTTACAATCTTTTTTTCAAAGGTGAATTTCAGCAATTGTATTAGAAGAATAACAAATCTATTTCTTTATCTAAGTATTTCTTGAAATGTGTATTTCAATAATGTGTCATACTCCCAAGCACTTCCATGCAGGGGAGTATTCGTTATGCAGAATTCTTTGATGTATAAAATACTTTACCCAAATTTTAAAAATGTATTCTTTAGTGGCTTTTTAATTGGAGGGATATAAGTTGCTAATATCACACCAAGCGTGAAAAACCTATGAATCTGATAAACGAAAGACATTTCGAATTTAATAATTGTATAAAAGCAAAAACCGAAAGTTCATTTGAAATTCAAATGAACTTTCGGTTTTCTTGTACAAAGTACATATTTCATAGTGTCGGAGATAGGGGTTAAATACTGTTAGGATCTTCATTCACTCCAAAACGTAAAAAAAGCATGAATGACAATATTTATTAATGCTACGATTGCTACAACTACCCAATACTCCTCATTAACACCGTACGCAATAAGGATAGTCAACAATATGCTTAGGCTAGCGTATACAAACTTATTTCTTTTCCTTTTAATCGACTTGGGAGAGTCTTTTTCAAGCTCATCTCTAAAGGCATCTAAAATAGAATCAACTTTCTTGTCAATATGGCCCTCTTTAATAAGAAATTGAACCATAGCATCCTGGTCAACATTTTCAGCGGACAATTCTTGTTTAGTTTCTGAAATGACATGCCTTCTGACTATTTCCCTTAAATTACTCATTTATCCTTTTTGCCTTTCTTAAACTCTTTTCTCGCAATATCAGCTAACTCTTTTGCAGCTAACTTAATATGAGACATTAAGTGTTTACCTAAGTCACTGGCCATTTCTTCAGAAACTTTCTTAACTCCTTTTTCTTTAAGAAAATCTTGGATTTCATCATCTAAATGTAATTTAGAAATACTAACCTCTGTAGCGTCCATGTATCTCGCATCCTGCTTTTCATAAGGTTTTAGCGGTTCTGTTTTCAACTCGAATAACGCCAATTGACAAATTTTAATACCAGGAATAAGTCTAAAACGAACGGGTGTATTGTTTACTGCAATTAGACTAATTTGTCCGCGATACCCGGGATTCATATAGTGAGCAGGACTAATCATTAGACCCAGAGACTTTACTCCATACCGCTCATATATGCGAGCAGTCATATTATGGGGAACCTTTAAGAATTCATGTGTCTGAATCAAAACAGATTCTTTTGGTTCAAGCCAGAACTCATCTACAGAAATATCAAACTTTTCATAGTGATCCTCAGTTACTTCCTTACCTAGTATAATGGGCTCATTGGAAGAATAACGTTTAACAACTGTATCTAACGTTAAGTTGATAGTCGCTCCTTCACAATACTCCGGATTATATGGTGTTATCAATTCTTCCTCTATTGCTAGGGTGTGCAAATCACGATCACTTAACATTCCTTCCTCCCCCTTTCCATTTTCATTTTGTTACCTTAATATTGCCATAAAAAATGAATTTTACAAGGGGGAACATGTGAACTAATGTATAACCTTGAAAAATATATACTTCTTTATTCTCTGCATTTCCACAAAAGACCACTTCATTTGAAGTGAAAATAAAGTTATTTAATTTTAAAACCTCAAATACGTATACCCCCGTCCTGCTTTAAGGATGGAGGTAAATTAAAGTTGTTTAATTTTTGATAAAAAATATTTTCCATCGAACTAAAAAATAACAATAAAGTCTTTTGAAGTTTTATTCCATAATAGCCAGATTGTGAAATTCCTTTTTTTGAACAGTATATTTGTACTATGCAGCAAATAGATCTGTTGTTTTTCGTAATTTCTTCTTCAACATAAGCACCCTTTAGTTAAGTACGGTATTTCACAAATCCCACTATATTTCACTTGAAATCTCCTCGCGTAATATCCATTTTTTCATTCTGCCATTAGTATATTTGACAAAAAAGTGACCACATTTTTAACGGAAAGTGAACAATACGTTAAATGTAATCAAAATCTCTTTTAGTGAGGGGAGATAACATTTAACATATAACTATATAAAAAAAGTTTTTAAAAATGTAGGGGGCAAGAAGATGAAAAAATTTAAAGGTTTATTAGTACTGTCAATGACGGCTTTTGTTTTAGCAGCTTGTGGTGGGGACACAACAACTGAAGAACCAGATACGTCGACACCGGAAGAAACTACAGAGGAAAATACTACAGAAGAAACAGAAGCTTCAGCAGTTGAAGAAGGTCAAGTATTCACACTGGAAGAACTTAGTGAGTATAATGGGCAAGATGGAAACCCCGCTTATGTAGCGGTTGACGGAGTCGTTTACGATGTTTCAGATATTGGAGCTTGGGAAGGTGGAGAACACTTTGGTGGAGTAATGGCTGGTGCTGACAACACAGAAGAAATTTCAGCATCTCCACACGGCTCTTCTGTATTGGAAAACTTACCAATCGTCGGTACACTTGAATAACAATAAGAATGAAACAAGACACCTAGTTACGATTCAAATAATCGTAACTAGGTGTCTTTGTTTAAAGGTGGCGGGAGAGCTTATTACAATCCCAGTGTTGTCTATAGTCTTGAGTTTTGGAGAAGTTCGTTAACAAAATAAACATTAGGTGCTGCAACTGACAACTTTGAGTTCCGCTCTAGCACCCGTTAATTGAATAAGTTAGTTTTTCTCCACGTCTCTGCTTTATCATCAATTGCCTTAATATAATTGTTCTTGCCTTCTATATACTTAGTTATATTTGTAGGGGATTTCTCTGCCAATGTTTGTTTCAATTCACTGTACTTTATAGCTTCCTCTGGATGTGCAATCATATAATCCCTAAATGCTAAGTGACGAGCAATTTCTTCATTACCTTCTTCGTAAAAATGAACATGATGAGTTCTATTATCGCCACCCTTAATAAAAAAACGCCTTTTAGGAATTCCGTATTCACCCATCACTTCATAGCCTAATTGTTCCATCTCGCTATTGAACTTATCAACTTCACTAATGTTAGTAACCTCAACCATAATATCAATTACTGGTTTAGCTTTAATATTTGGAATGGGTACTTCCAATATGATACACAATTTCGTTTTTAAACAAAGCTTTAAGTTTCTAACTTTCCTCCCGAAACATTTCTAACCATTCCTCACTATATGGTAAAACCTCAACTCTTCGCATTAAATCACCTCTTACATAATAAATAATTAAACAACTCATCAACTCTTATTGCACTAAACTGCTTCGTTCAGTTTAAGTGAATTCTTCACAAAGTAACCAACCTTGACACATAAATAATACCAGAAAAGGACTAATTGTCGTTCTTGTTTTTCATAAAATTGGAAATCCCCCCCTTAAAATACACATAATACATAGGAGGGAACAAGCTGTGCAACTAACCAAAGCCTGGGAAGCATGCAAAGCTGAGAAACGAATTGAAGGATTTTCGCCCCATACCTTGAATGCCTACCGACTGCAAGCAAATCTCTTAGTCCGTCACTTCCAAGATATTAAACCCCAATCCGTTACAACCCAAGGTATTAAAGATTACTTAGCTTTATCCAGCGAAGGATTAAAACCATCGAGTCTTGCTCATCGTGTTCGATTTATCCGATCATTTTTTCGTTGGTTATACGAGGAAGGTCATATAACCACTAATCCTGCTGCCAAAATCACGGAACCAAAAGTAGGAAAACGAATCCCAAAGTTCTTAACAGAACGTGAAATTGAACATTTAAGGGAAGGTTGCCATCCCCCGATGGAGAAGGCCTTGTTTGAGTTTATGTTTTCGACGGGATGTAGAATTGGTGAGATTGTTTCATTAGATAAGGATTGTATTAATGTTGGGAATCGTTCAGCGATTGTAAGAGGGAAAGGAGATAAAGAGCGTGAAGTGTATTTAATAGCAGATGTGATATTTGGTTAAAGCGTTACCTTTAGTTGAACAACCTATTGGACGTTTTAAATAACTTTATTGTAAATGTAACAACTTTATTTGTATTTAAACGACTTTATTGTCAATCGACATTCATGACAACGATGGAAGATTTAGACTTTTTGAAGTTTTTGAAAACTAAGGAAGGTCTAGACCACACTTTCTGTTCCCTTGAAAAGATTTATTGCCTGTTAGCATTCAGCAATTTATGAAGAAGGTCACGAAAAGGTCTTCTATATGCGAACGCACGTTGCACAAATAAAGAGGAAGGGTACTCCTTCCTCTCATACTAAAAAATTATTTAGAGTTCCTAATTTGTTTCAGTCTCGTCGCTTCCATATGATTCCATAAAGTTATTGCATGCATCCATCATATTCTCGCCTTCTAAGGAATTCATACCTTCCATCATATTCATCATGTCACCATTCATCATATTCATCATGCCATGGTTTTCATTAGCTTGAGATATTCCTGAGAACCCCATTGTTCCTACGACTAAAACAGAAGATAATCCAAATGAAAAGAGTAACATTTTCGTTTTTTTCCGCATGTTATTCACTCCTCTTAATAATGTATTGAATTTATTTTACATTTTTAGTTTAGACTTTAATTTTGATGAAACTGTGATAAATACTGATTTAATTTAATTTTTTTCTTTTAAATACGTATATTTTTGTTCGAATTCACTTTGCGTTAAATCTCCTTTTGCAAACCGTTCTTTTAAAATTTGAAGTGATGTATCTTGGTCCCAATCTTGAGAATTATTGTTAGAATCCTTTTTATTTAAAAGTCTCATGACTAATACCAATCCACCATAAATGATTAAACCTAATATAAGAATTACTAAGATCATGTACAAAATCATACCGAGATTCATCATTCCCCAGTTCATCATCATGATTAAACACCTCCAATTATTTAGACTAAATGATTCCTTAGATTAAATCCAAATTATCCTTGCTACTCAATTCGGTCATAATATATTTCTTATTTCAACTATCCTTCGTTACTTTTATTTTAAAATATAAATGTGATAAAACTTTGATACATCTAAGAAAACAGTTTGCTAGTTTTGAAAAAAATAAAGAACTACTGTGTATAAACGCGAATCCAAGGTTCGTGTGTCTCAATATTTACATAAATTAATATGTTTACTATCTTTATACACATGTAATCAACCTTCTGTTAGGTAAGAGTCTAATAGAATATTAGTTTTTTTCTGTATTCTTACTGTTACTTCATCATTAATTAACTGATGCTGAACTCCGCCATGTAGGGTTAAAGCTGCTTCTAAATGATCAGCATCCCCAATCGCCGTAATAATAAAAGGAGCTGATGAAATATTTCCGTCTACACTTATTACAGGCCCTATACATTGAATAAATGATGAATGTCTTAGGCGATACCCATTTACGGCAATTGCTTCCGCTCCAGCAACATATAATTCTTGGACCACCTGTTGGATATGTCCTTCATGAACAATGTAATCATTCGGATTAGCCCCGTTAGGTAAATAGTCTGAATCCTCTAATGAGATTTCAATTCCTGGTCCAGTTACTTGCACTTGTCCTACAATCTTTCTTAACCTCTCTATGTCTTCGAGCAAATTTTCTGCTTTTTCTTCACTTTTTTCATTAACGGTGCTTAAGTTTTCTTCAAGTTCCCGTACCTGATATTGATATAACCTTAACTCCTCTTGAAGCATTTTGTTTAAGGATTGTTCCATGATGATTTGGTTTCTAAGTTCATTTTCCTGTGCCCATGTCGAATTCAATCTATTCAGAGGATCATAGTTACCTGAATCTGTAGACTCATAATTCACCACTAAAATAAAACCAGTCAAGAACAGGACAAAAAATAAAATAATATGTTTTCCCCTTATCTTCAATCTTCTCCCCCTCTTCTAAAACTAGTTTTCAACCCAAGAATTCTTTAAGGGTCGCACACTCAAATGGATTAACCGAGTTTTATAAAAAACATAACCTTAGCTGTATGACATCTTGAGAATAGCGGTAGAATCATCATCATTTTGACACTACTAGAGAAATAATCTTTAATTACTTTAACATTATTTACCAATAAAAGTATAGTTATCTGACTATGTACAAAAGTAAACAGTGGAGAGAAGCATATTCATAGCCAGTAAAGGGCCCTTAGAGAAAAATCTAAGAACCCTTTCTGTGAGAAGCGTGACATTCTTTATACAGTTGTGTCGGCAATCAAAAACGAAGCATTACATATCGCCGGGCACTTGTATTTCATATGGAATCATTAAGTTTTCGCCACTCGTTTTAGTGACATGAATATTTAAATAGGTCGTACCAGAACCATGTAATAGTCCACCAGTCACTTGAAAAGTCCCTTCCCCTAACGAAAACGCGGTTATCGTTCTGGTCATAAAAGGTGGCATAAAAAGCTCAACATCAACATTCTTTATATCTTCTGATTGATCAAATTTTATAATTAAATCATTATATCCCATCTGAAATGGTGTCAGTGATACAGAGACATCAACAGGAGAATAAAGATCTGTGGGATAAATTCCTTGTTCAGCAGCCTTGGGTGACGTGTTGATCATTGATGCTGCAAAGAAAAGAATACTCATTCCAATAATGAGTTCGGTTCTTCCTAAGATAGCGGTAAGAGATGTATGATTATGATCAATACCGCTTTTCAATAATCTCATTTGATAGAATCCTATAAAAGTTATAACTAGAAATAAAATCACCTTAAAAAGGAGAAACTGCCCCCAACTACTTATCATTAAACTGTCCATAGTAAAAGAAGGAAGATAACGCAATAGCATTCCTATACCTGTTAAACTCATAATAAATATACTTATAAGTGCGTACTTGGAGAACTTTCGACCATTTTCTTTTAGCCATTTTAAACCTTCCTCTTTAGGTATCATGACTATTAATGCAAATAATCCACCAAGCCAAATTGCAATAGAAAATAAATGCAAAGCATCTAACGTTATTGAGATAAGCCCACCATACCGATCTGATACAGCATGACCTGATAATGCCCACATCATAATCGTTCCAGCTAACAATAATATCTGTCCTATCATCGACCTAAGAAAAAATGCAATAAGTACAAGGACAAGTTGAAGGACCATGCCCCAAACAAATTGAAATTGAATAAACTCCACTACTGAAATATTAGTAATTTCATCCTTCCGAATTGTAATAAGTAGTAGAAACCCTACAACACTCATGATGAAGAAGATCCGTTTCATCTTGTTCCACCGGTTGGTGTTTTCACTACCTTTTGAAATCAATAATTGAAAAACCATACTACCAAACAAGATGAAAACACCCAGATAGGACAGCCAACTAGCAAATTCAATCAATCCGACATGTTGCCATCCCCCCATTGAAACTCTTTTTCCCTCTGGAGGGGTAATAGATGTGACTTCATCCACTGCGAAGTAGAAAATTCCATTTTTACTTTTGTTATCTTTACGTACGTACCAATTAATTTCATATGTCCCTTTTGATAATTTCTTGTCTAGCTCTATTATATAGTGGGAAGCATCAGCTGGATTTACATAAGTTTCTCCTATCGGTACTAAACTTTGATTATCATCATAGATCGCAAAAACCTCTAATTCTATCTCATCAGAGAACCATAGTTCAATTTTGTTTGGAGAAGTTGGTACGATCTCCCCATCTGCTGGAGCGGATTGAACGAGGGTTAGGTTTCTCCAATAATCTAATTCTGAAATTTGTTCCTTTTTAATTTCAAATTGGAAACGCTCTTTAATTTCATGTCCATCCATGGCAATTGCGAAAATCTCTAATGTATACCTGCCATCTGATAATAGAGTTTCAACCGGTAATGTTACTAAACGTTTGTCAGTAGGATCAATCACCGCTTTTCCGATTCGAACGTTTGATCCGATCGAATTGGTTAAGCGAATAGACTCTGAATAGACTTCTACAGGTTCAGCAAACAAAACACTAATACGTTCTGGTGAATGGTCCAATATTTCATTCATTCCCGGACTTATTTCTTTTATTTCTGAATGGGCTTCAACCGCAGTACCGTCTACCAGTGAAATGAATATTGTCAGAAAGAGAATAAGACCGGCTAGTAAGTCTTTTTTTGTCCACACTCCATACACACATCCCTATTTTTTCTCATACAATTGCTTACTTTCTTTTTTTGAACAACAGAAAAATTAGTCCAATCGTTAGAGATGGAATTCCTACCCAAAGACAAATTTTTAGGAGAGAGATGATAAAATTCTCGTCCGTCGTTAACGTTAAGGACATACTTAAACAAACTAACCCAATAAGCAAAAGCAGACTAACAATGACCCAGTCTATCCATTTCATATCTTTTCTCCCCTCTCCTTGTTCCCAATATCATTAGGAAAAGAAAGAGTAAATTGGGTTCCTTCGTTTTCCTTACTCGTTATATCTATTGTACCACCGTGTAACTTTACTAACATTTTAACGATGGCTAATCCCAATCCGGTCCCTCCGAATTCTCTTGAGCGAGATTTTTCTACTCGGTAAAACCGATCAAAAATAAATGGAAGTTCGTCGGCTGGAATTCCTGATCCGGTATCTTTGATAATGATGTTAATTTGATTATCACCTTGCCTGAACTCACAGGTTACCTCACCGTTAGTCGTATGCCTCATCGCATTATCCAATAAGTTGGTAAAAACTTGTTCTATTCGTTTTCCATCTCCATAAAACAAGGAAAGGTTTTCATCCACTTTAACCGTAAATAGAAGATCTTTTTCTTTTGCTTTTAATGAATATTTCATATCGAGGTTATCGGCAAGTTCTGTTAAATCGATCCACTCCTTATTTATGTCAAACTTCCCTTCTTCCATCTTCGACAAATCAAACAAGTCTGATATAAGATAATTTAATCGAGTTGCTTCATGTTCAAGGATTGATAAATACTGTTCTTTTTCTTCCTCCGTCTGATACAGCTTTTCTTTCAAGACTTCCGAATAACCCATTAAATATGAAACCGGTGTCTTTAACTCATGAGAAATACTAGCAAAGAATTCACTTCTTGTATCATAGTGCCTCTTTAGTTCCTGAGTTAGGTTGTTAATGCCAACAGCAAGAGAACCGATTTCATCTTTTGATCGTACAATCACTTTTGTATTTAAATCCCCTTTGGCAATCTTTTTTGTTGCAGCCTGCATTTCAAGTAAAGGTGACGAGAGCTTTCGTGAAGCAATAAATGTAAACCCAAGAGCTAGAAAGAAACCTCCAACACCAGCAAGAAGAAACAACTGTCTTACCGTAGACATCGAATCATACATATCATTAAGTGGAAATAACATGAACAGACTACCTTTGAATTGATCAGCATTTATTGGATGACCATACAAAAGATAAGGAATGTCAGTGAACGGTTCTACGTATTCATAGAAAACAGGCCTTCCTTCAAAAAGGTTTTGCAAGTCGAACTCTTTAATGTTTATTTCCAGATCATCCGTACCTGTAAACGTGATCATATCTCCATCTTCGTCTAGTAAGAAGATTTTTTTTTGTGTAATATTTCCTGCCATTTCGACCATTGGCGTTGACATTAACATTTGATTATTCGCTATCATCTGGGCATAATTTGACGTTAATTGATGAGCTTCCTCTTTTGCCTTATTGTAATAATAATTACAAAAAACCTGATCAATGACATAAACAAAAGGTGCGAAAACTAATAAAAAAACGGTAATCATCGTCAGCCCTAATTTTACATCAATTCGATTCCATCTCATGTGTCTATTTCCTTTAACTTATAGCCGACACCCCAAACCGTTTCGATGATAGTAAAGCTCAGCCCTTCTTTCTTTAATTTCAAACGAATACTTTTTATGTGAGAATCAACCGTTCTTTCATCTCCGAAAAAATTCACTCCCCAAATTTTCAAAAGTAACTGGTCCCGGTTAAACACTTGCTTAGGATTCAAGAGTAATAATTTTAATAACTCAAATTCTTTAGGGGTTAAATGAACAGGATTGTCTTGAACAAAAACTTTATGATCATCCACATCCATTTTCAGCTCGTGGAAATGGAGTTGTTTTGTTTGCGTTGTTTGATTTACAACAGCTCTTCTTAAAAGTGCATTCACTCGTGCGATAAGTTCTTCTGGTTTGAAAGGTTTAGTTAAATAATCATCCGCTCCAATATCGAGTCCCTTCACCTTGTCCGTTGTCTCCGTTCTAGCTGTTAACATTAATATAGGCAAAGCCAAATTTTCTTTTCTAATTTCTTCACATACTTCCCAACCATCCATCTCTGGCATCATTACATCTAAAATAATAAGTTGAAAAGAATGACATTTCATTTCTTTAAGCGCTTCTTTCCCATTCACAGCTTCCACTATGTTATATCCTTGCTTGGATAAATGAATTCGAATTAGATTTCTCATATTCCATTCGTCATCAACAATTAGAATTTTAGTGTCCATGTTCTCCCTCTTTTCTATATAAAGAATCTTACTTATAAAATATTTTTTTACACAAATCTACTTGAAAAGAAGAAAATGGAGACAACTCAATTAAAAGCCTCCTCCACCGATTGATTTTACTATAATTTAGACCTATTGTGAGTTTGTTAAGTGGGATAAACTTACAATAAGGTTAGTTACTTTTTTCCCGTTTATCGAAGGGGTCATTCTGTTTATTAATCAAAAATTCATAACCCTCTGGTTTTCTTTTGATAGTAGCATAAGAGTGAATCATCATCGCAATTATTAGTAAGAATAAAAGTATGATCGGAACAAAAATTGATAATTTCTCCAAACGTACTCCCTTCCATTATTGTGACCTTTTTAAAGAATCAATTTCCTTCATCAACTTTTGATTTTGTTCCATTAAGTGATTCATATTTTTTTGTAAATCTTTTCCGTTTGGTTCACTCTTATTACTGTTATTTCCATCAGACATCCTTTTCATAAAGAAAAATACCATCACTAACATTAAAGGACATAATAATAGTGGAAGATAATAAGCTAAATTTTCCATAGTCAAATACCTCCTAATTTTTAAATCTATTTATATTATAAAAGGTAATTGTGTTGAAATTTTGAAGAAAAAAATATAAATTTCCTTTTGAATTAGATCATGGTTTAATGCAACACATACTTCCTTAAATCCCCCAATAAGTTATTGTATCTAAAATCCCAAGTATGATCAGAAAGCCCCCTGCAACTCTCTGTATCCATTTTCCGATGTTTCTTCCTTTTTTCAAAAGTGTCCCGTTTAATCCAAAAGTCCAGATGAGATACATTGTAATGAACAAAGGAATCGATGTACCAAACGAAAACACAGTTGGTAAGATGAATCCGTATGAAGTAGAAAGGGTTAACGGCATTAGCAAAAAGAAAAAGATTGAGAACATGGTTGGACAGAATCCTAATGAAAAACTACTTCCTAAAAGAAATGCCCCCCATTTTCCTCTGTTTTTATCACCAGCTTCTCTTTGTTTTAGACCGATAGACCATTTCCATGTGATGAGTCCAACTAAATAAAGACCGATTATGATAAAAATGGGCCCAAGTATTTTACGTATCCATGGAAGGTAACCAATTAGTTCTTGTTGAAATTCAGAACCTAATATCCACACTAGTAATCCTAACCCCGAAAAAACAACGACTTTCCCAAGTTGAAAGAATATAACTTCTGACCATGGAATAGCTTTTTGGATAGACCGATTCCCATAGAGTGTAATGGCACCTACATTTCCGGTGAATTGACACGGTGCAGCAGCTGCTAGAATTCCAATAATAAGCGCTGCTAAAAGCGGAATATGATCAAAACCATACATTAGTTGAATTAAGGGATCATATAATAATCGACTAATAGAATTAAATACATCATACATATTACAAACCTCGCTTTATAGTAATCAATTTTATGAAGCATCCTCATTTCGTATTTCTACATTTTCTTTTTTTCTTTCTTTTTTTGCCCACCGGAAAAAAAGTATTCCAATGATTGTAATAAATACCCCTTCTTGAACCAGCTTCATTACAATCCCTCCAAGTTGTTGATCATCTTTTATTGATAAGAACGAGATCAATTGAGGAGCATTTATATAGGTTGTATAAAGTACGTTATTAGAAAAGATAATTAAAGCGCAAACCGGTGTAATTAATACACTATTTAAGAAAATGTAGCCTAAACTTTTCAATTCAGATAACTCGTAATTACTTTTGGAATGAAGAATGGATAACCACATTGTAAAAGCTAATATTGTGAGAATTAAATGATAAACAGATTGATATAGATGGTTCAAACGTAAATAGTCAAATAGACTTGGATAATGGTATAGGGAAAATAATCCATTAAATAAAAACGATGCGATGATCGGTTTGCTCAATACTCCTAGTAATCCCCTGCTTAGTAACCTGGAGATGAAAGGATGCTTAGTTAATTGATTAGGTAGTCCTATAAGAATCAATGGTGGTGCCACAAAATAGACTATTGCCTGTTCAAGCATATGAGCACTAAACAAATAGTTGTGTCCGATTAAGTGAAGTGGACTTCCTACTGCAACATAAAAAACCCATACTCCTATAACAAACGATACGGCTTTTCCTTTACTGGTCCTATTAGCAACTTTTTTAGTGACATAGAAATAAAAAAATGTAATAAGAAAAATAAGGATAAGCCACCCTATATTCCATAGCTCTTGGTAACTGTAACTTTCAAAAATATAATTCATCATCTTATCTCCTACTTTTATAATCAAGCGTTCTTACTATAGCGGAAAAATGTGATAGATTTATGATGAAAAGTAAAAATAAAAACTACGTAATATCCATGAAACTAGGTTCATAGTGAGAAAAAAACCAACAAACAGATTCCTTACAAGTGTCAATGGAATTTCATAGAGATAGCAAGAAGAAACTCGAGGATTGAAAGATCCTCGAGTCTAATTTGTTATTATTTTCATTTAACCAGTATTCATACAAGGAAATCTCCTTAAAAACTTTTATGATACTAAGTGTTTTATTGACTAACCATCCTGGTTCATTAATTCGTACATCCACTTGTCATAGGGCATTCAGGAGCAGTGGCACAGTCAGAAACCCCGCGTTCCATTTTTTGTGCACACATAGCTACATGTTGTCCCTTCGACATTTGCGCACATTCCGCAACTCCGTTTCCACTAGCAAAAGCAGGAGTACTAATTGTCATGGTTGCAGCTAATACAAATAAAGCCAACTTCATTTTCATTCCATTTCCTCCTCATAAGTGTATGTTCATTACAAGAAAAGAATATAAAAAAATTGTGATGAAAATATGATGGAATGGAAAAGGTTATTCTTGAAAATAACGAAGCAGTATCGAGACCAGGAAGTCTTCGTTAGTTTTTTATCTTATCATACTGAGAAATTAAATAGCTGCCCGTTTGGAACTCGTAAAACCCTGAAAATTAGACTAATGCCTAAAGCATAGGTAATCAACTAGACATACGATGAACTTGTGATATAAGTTTTTTTAATTTAAGGAATTAAATTGAATCATACTATGTCTTATCATATGGAAAACCACATGTCACAACACAGAGCACTTGAAACGGTTCAACATTGTGAAGCTATTTGTGAATTTACCGAGTATTCTATTTTGCAAATGGACAGCTCAAGTCACAGAAAAGAGCAATTGCGATTACTTAGAGACTGCGCTGATATTTGTACGTTAACTGCTAAATATATGGCCCGTTGCAGCGTCTTCGCTAAATCTCTTGCTTCGTTATGTGCCCATATTTGTGAAGTTTGCGGGAACCACTGTTTACATCACCCAGACGAAGTTTCGCAACGATGTGGTCAAATGTGCTTACATTGTGCTCAAGGGTGTCGCGCCTTTGCTATGGGTGCATAATTATAGTAAAGCTAAAGATAAGAAGTGAATACCAATGGCTAGGTAAAAACAAGTGCGCTACGTAATAAGTAGCGCAACCTTAGCTGAACCTATTTCTTCCTAAATCCTGTCAACAGTTTATTACTTTCAGTAGATTGAATTTTTGATTATCATTTATCTTTTTTTTAGAACTTGCTGCTGTAAATTTTCAAAGCCGAATCGATTAATAAACTTGAAAAACGGTTCTCTTTTTTTTCCAAATTCGTGATAAAGATCTAGTATATCATCCACCATCGCATATAATTGTTCAGGTACTAGTTGTTTCTTGAACAATGTACCTACCTTAGCATCTGCTCCCTTGCTTGTGCCACCGATGTATAAATCGAACTCATTTGTACCTACTTTAATAATCCCAATGTCATTGATTAATGGTTCACCACAACCAACTCGACATCCCGTATATGCTGGTTTGAGGGTAAAAGGCACTTCCCTTCCCGCAATTCGTTTATTTAACTCGATAGCTACCGGCATCCCTTCTTCCTCCGATCCTTTACAAAAATTACAGGTACGAAGGCTTTTAACAAAACTTCCAACCGGATAACAGATTAAACCAGCTTCTGTAAATTTTCCTTTTACTAACTCCAGTTTATTTTCAGACACATCAATATAGAGCTGTTGAAACGTTGTTAATTCCAATTCTTGATCATCATTCATATATTCAGCTAGAACTCGTAATTGTTTTGCATTTAACTTTGCCCCAAAGGATATCCCAGCATTCACAGCAAGTTTAACAAGTTTCTCTGTTTGACTCATCTATTCTTCCCACCTTGTTTGTTTTAACAATGTATTCTAACTAAAGTTACATTACCCTAGTAAGGTATGTCAATAACACAATAAGAGCCAGAATTTAATTCTGGCTAAGGAAAAATCACATTTCTGATTTACATTTTTAACAGAGGTTGAAAAATAAATAACAAGAGATAAACAACAACCCCTACTATTATTGTAAGATTCATTCCAAACGTTAAAGATAACATGGCTGCTACTATTGAACCGGCAACCGTCATTAAACCGTTGATCCCCCAACTAATTGAAATTTGATGTTTTTTAAGCCTACTCATCCCATATGGAAATGGCATTCCTATAAAAAAACCTACTGGGATAAGCATAGTAATGACAAGCAAGGTTCTTTGAAATGTGGAGAGTGCCAGCTCAGACTGATAGTAAAAATGAATTAATAGATACACGACAGATGTTAGAAATGCCACAAGTAATATTGGGACAAATCTTCTATCCTCTTCTCTTTTCCATTTAGTCGAATAGGCACTTCCAATTCCACCGGAAATAAGAAGTGTTGTTAATACGATAACAAATGCCCAAGTAGGATGCCCTAGAGGCAATGTCAGGCGTTGTATCAGCGTTACTTGAATAAGCATAAAACCGATTCCAATCCCACTGAAATAAACCATGCTTCCAACTGGAACTTGCTTTCGATAAATTAAACTCATTACAGAAGCGCCAAGACTTATAAGAATCAAACCAAACCATAAAAAAGAAGGAATCCCATCATTCTTATGAAAAAAGAAAGGCTGAGCATCTCGGTTTGCTTTAAAAGGGATGGCCGTATCATGAAGCCTGTTTGCTAAATCTTTGTAGTGATCAAATCTATATGGAACATGTAAGGGGAGCTGTGCGATATTCGCGGCAGAGTCGAAAAGTTTCGTCGCTTCCTTTTCTGTAAATGGATGCTTTTTCAAAATAAGCAGTGGCCGTTCGATGCTTCCCGGCTCGGCTACTACATGACCAAAAATGTGTTGACTACCGACAACGGCTATGTGATTTTTAATTTCATTAGATGGAATTCCCCTTTCTTGATAATAGCTTTCTGCACTATGGATGACTTTAGCTAGCTCCTTTTCGTCGTGAAGTAGAAATGAAAGTTGGCCATTTTCTTTGAGTTTATTAAAATAGTCACGTAACGCTTCATTCGTATAAATGAAATTTTCCGTTAAGGCTAACCCTAGTCCACTATCAGATTGCTTTGTTACCAGTGAAAGGAATATCAAATCATAAGTATTTGTTGTCTCACGAATATAATTTCGACCATCAGCTACAATCGTTTCGACACCATCTCGTTCAAATACATCCCCAGCAAATGATCGAAGTGAATGAACGGCGTTAAAGCTACCTTTATTTATGTCTAGAGCTTCAATCTTGGAATAGCCTGCCATTTCAGCAGATAAGACTTCTTGTCCACCACCACTTCCAATAATCAATGCCCTCTCTTTTTCTTTTGGATTCTGAAAAGCTAAATCACTTGTATTCATTTGCAAATAGTCTACTGTATTTAGGTCTCCGTCAAAACGAGAAATCGAAGAAACAGCACCTCCGTCTATCGTCATATACAAAAAATCTCCGTCTTTTGCATCGTAAACATCAGTGCGTGAAAATGAATCCCATTCAGAATAGATAATGTTTCCCTCTTGTTCAGAAAACGTTGTATATGGACTTGTTTGATAAGACAAAAAACGGTCCGTTGTTAAGAAAGGAGAAAATATATTTAACATCAATAAGGCTAGTATCATGATTAACATAACTTTTGCAGCTTTTTTTAAATGAGTAAATACGAGAATACTCCCAACTAAAAATAAAGCAAGTGATATCATAGATATCATTGGAATAGGGGATAAATGATTCATCAAGAGAATGGCAAAACTCGCCCCAAAACTTGCTCCGACTAAATCGATGAAATAAACAACATGAACTTTAGTATGTAATTTTTGAAAAATACTAGCTAAAATATAACCAGTAAACAAAAATGGTACTGTTGAGAGAATGGAGTAAAAGGTGATGCCTTGAAATGGCGTAAGATAAATTAATGACGTTACACCTATTAGCAAAACACCTTGCCCACATAGTGCAAGTGGATATAGACTACGGAAAAGAATAGGAAACTGATAAGCAAAATATCCTCCAATTCCAATTCCTAATGTAGCTAACGAGATGACAAGAAATACATAATTGTAATCAAAAATAACTGCAAACAAACGTGTTAAAAAAATTTCAAACATGATCATCGAAAATGCAAAGAAAAAAGTCAGGGATAGATCTTTTATTAATTCTGGTTGTAATTTTACGAAGACTGATTTTTTCTTAATATTTAAAATTAGTTCTTGCATAAATCAATCACTTCCTGTGCGAGAGTTTCACAAATAATTCTTGCCTCAAATCTAATTCTTTAACCCTTGAAACTCCATAGGATGTAATAAGCATTAAATTGGTTAGGAGTAAAAAAAAGGACGAACAAAGAAAAGCCTGGGGTACCACCAACAGTTTGACATAAAACCCACGCTAAGCAAATTTCGACATAAAATAAGCCTATGATTCCTACGCTAAGAAATCATAGGCTTATTAGTAACTATTATAGTAGTTTTATTATCTGTATAATTCCAGACATATTTCCATTTGGTTATTCATGCAATCAATCCAAACATGCTGGTACTTACCATTTTTAGGGTTCCTTTGTGGTAACTCCTCAGTTTTTTCTATTTCACCTGTGTTGCAAATTAATCTAATAGGGCTTCATAAGCTGCACTCTGTATTAGTAACAGGATATGATATGACCAATGCTATATTTACTTTAGTGATCCACTAGCAAACACAAAGAATAGAAAGGCCAAAATAGCAGACTTTGAAGCTGCATGGGTGCAACTGGGTAGACAAGCAATTACTTATATCCAATAGTTAGTTGGTTAAGGTAGGTTCCGTTATTTGTAAATAAGAAAAACAAAAGTCCCAACTGTTAACTAGAGGGACTTTTGAAGATTATTTTTTAATAATTTATTAAACTCAAAAGGGCACTGAAAGTTTCGTTCTCCACCATGATATAGATTCCTAAACCAATAAAGACAATGGGTATAATCCATCTACCGTAATTCTCTAAGGTTTCAGAGACATGTTTAAAAGCTGCCAAACGATATCCAATAAAACACCAAATCGCAACCATAATAAAGAAAGTAATAACCGTTACTGCTAGTTGGTTCATGGTTAAAGTAGAGAAGAAAGGAACATATATTCCAATGTTATCTCCGCCATTAGCAAATGTTATAAATGCTACACTTAAAAAGACACTATTATACTTTCCAGAATTTAAACTTGAAAGAATTGCATTTTCATCCTCATCTTCTCCCTTTATAAACAACATAATCCCTAAATAGATTGGGATTAGTCCAAGTAATCCTACCCATTTCTCTGGAATTAACATAACTCCAAAAGTTCCTAAGAGACTAACTACTACTAACAAGGTAAAACCTAGATATTGTCCAATAATTATATCCTTAGGGGATATATGCTTATTCTCTGTCTGGTTACCTTTTAAACCTTCACTCGTTTTCACCTGTGCTTTTGCCTGTGAAAATAGCAGCATCAAAACAAAAATATCATCAATATTGGTAACTATAAATGCCCCTATTGCAGAAATAACGTTCAAAATTAAAGTCAATTACATCAACTCACTAACTGATTTTTTATTATATTTAGAAGTTATACTAATAATGAGTCCTTTTTAAAAAAGGAATTTCCATCTGTCTGGAAGAGCCCTTTTTAGCACTTTTTCCTTTATTCTTTCACTCTCATTAGTCGCAAACCATTTAGAGCTACTAGAAGGGTTGCGCCCATATCGGAAAGAATGGCAATCCAGAGCGTTAACCAACCTGGGATAACCAATAGTAAGGCAATAAATTTAATAGCAATTGCAAAAGTAATGTTAGCTTTGATGATATTAAGAGTTTTCCGGCTAAGTTTTACAGTGAATGGAAGTTTTCTTAAATCGTCTCCCATTAGAGCGACGTCTGCAGTTTCTAAGGCTGTGTCTGTACCAGCTCCACCCATTGCAATCCCAACTGTTGAGGCCGCCAATGCAGGTGCATCATTGACCCCATCTCCTACCATTGCTACGTTGCCATACTCGGATCTCAACTGTTTAATAAAGTCTAATTTGTCCTGTGGCATTAATTCTGCCTCTATATCAGATACTCCAACCTGCCCTCCGATAGCATTCGCAGTACCTTTGTTATCACCAGTAAGCATAATTGTTTTTTTGATTCCAAGTTGATGTAACTTTTGAAGAATTTCCTTACTTGACTCACGAACTTCATCAGCAACTGCAATAACTGCAAGTATTTCTTTTTCGGTTCCAATAATCATGGCTGTCTTACCTTGATTTTGAAGAGTAGTAACATTTTGCTCTAAGTCTTTATCGAAATCATTAGTCAATAATTCCTTAAAGAGTTTCGGGCTACCGATGTAATAAGTCGTCCCGTTTACGATACCCTTTATACCCTTTCCTGTGATAGAAGAGAAATCCTCTACCTGTACGTCAGAATAAGTAATGTTTTCTTCTTCTGCTTTTTTCATGATGGCTGAAGCAAGAGGATGCTGAGAACGATACTCCAATGCAGTAATAATGGATAGTAATTCTTTTTCATTTATCTGTTTGTTCAACACATTATAATCAGTTACAGCTGGGACCCCTTTTGTTAATGTTCCTGTTTTATCGAATGCAATAGCCTTTAAGGCGCCCATTTCTTCTAAATACACTCCGCCTTTTACAAGGACCCCTTTTTTCGCAGCATTTCCAATCGCTGAAACAATAGAAATAGGAGTCGATATAACCAACGCACAAGGACAACCAACAACAAGAACAGCTAATCCTTGATAAATCCATGTTTCCCAACTGCCATCAAAGAATAATGGAGGGACTATAGCAACTAATGCTGCAATGATCATAATAATCGGTGTGTAATATTTTGCGAATTTATCAACAAATGCTTGCGAAGGAGCACGTTCCCCTTGTGCTTCCTCTACAAGATGAATAATTTTAGAAATTGTTGTATCTTCTACAAGTTTCGTTATTTCTACTTCAAGTAATCCTTCTTCATTTAAGGTACCTGCAAATACTTCATTATCAACCGTTTTCTCGACAGGGACTGATTCACCTGTAATAGCTGCTTGGTTAACGGCAGAGTACCCACTTACAACTACACCATCCATCGCAATCTTTTGACCAGGTTTTACAATCATGATATCCCCAACAGCAATATCATCAACATGAATCATTATTTCTTGTCCATTACGTCTAACAAGTGCCTCTTTAGGAGCGATATCCATTAATGAACGAATCGATTGTCTTGCTCTATCCATAGAGAATCGCTCAAGTGCTTCACTGATTGCAAAGAGAATAACAACAATGGCAACTTCTGCCCATTCTCCAATAATAGCACCACCTATAACAGCCACTGTCATAAGGGTTTTCATATCAAATTCAAAACGTAGTAAGTTTTGCAAACCAACTTTAAAAAGTGATAATCCTCCGATAAACATGGATGCTAAAAACAATAAGGTAGTAACAATGTTCTCTTCTCCATTCACATACGAGGAAAGATAACCAAAGGCAATCAATAAGGAAGCATAAAGTAGAGTACTATGCTTTTTATAAAACGGCACTTTATCTTCTTTCGTATCTTCTTTTACCTCTTGTGATGCTTGGCGAGCAGATTTTTCAGGTGTCACTTTGAGATTCTCAAATGCACCTGCTTTTTCTAGTTCTTCTATCGTTGCATTACCATAAACAGCAATTTTAGATGCACCAAAATTTACTTTTGCATCCTCAACTCCAGATAGCTGTTTTACATTTTTTTCGAATTTACCCGCGCAGTTTGCGCAAGTAAAACCTTGTACACGATAGGCCTTCATTTCTTGTTCAGATGTTATTGCCTTTTGATCAGACATTGACATTCACTTCTTTCTTATGTTCTAGTACAATCATCATTATTTGTCTAATATGTTCATCGTCTAACGAATAAAACGCTAGTTTTCCTTCTTTTCTATATCTTACAATCCCCTGCTTATGAAGGTCCTTAAATGATGAGAAGCATTTGCCACCGTAATACCAATAATATTTGCTATATCACACACACATAACTCTTCATCTTGACACAAAGCATAGGTAATCTTTGCCCTATTTTCATCCGCAATTGCTTTTAACATTTGGGCAACACTAACAATATCGATTGTTTTTAAATCACCTTGTATTCGATTGACCTTTTCCTCGTCATAACAAAAAATTTCACAAGTATCTTTCTTATTCACATTATCACCCCATTGATATTCAAGTGTTCACTTGAATATAGTATATACCTTTCCTTGGTTAATATTCAAGTGAATATTTGAATGAAAAACATAAAATGATTTTTCTAATAGTAATTCCCATTAACGAACGTTTAAGGGAAAAACTTTACCTATCTATAGTACACATGATTTTTGGCGTTTTCTAATCCCTAAACCCTTCCCGTATTCATCTTCCCTAAAATTGACTTATAATCCGAATTAGGGAACAATTATTCTTGGGGAGGGAATTTAATGGGAAAAGTTTTTGGATATGCTCGTGTTTCTACTCAAGATCAAATTTTAGATCTTCAAATTGATGTTTTAGAAAAAGCAGGCGCAGCTGTTATTTACAAAGAGAAAATAACTGGAACGAGAAAAGAACGTCCAGAATTAGAACAACTCCTAAAGGCTATAAGTAAAGGTGATTCTGTGGTCGTTTATAAGTTGGATCGTATCTCAAGGTCTACAAAACATCTAATTGAATTGGTTGAAACCTTTGAAGAAAAAGAGGTCAATTTTATTTCCATACAGGATAATATTGATACATCAACAGCTATGGGACGTTTTTTCTTCCGAACAATGGCGAGTATTGCTGAACTAGAACGAGATATTATCAGTGAGCGTACAAAATCAGGATTACAATCTGCAAGAATGAGAGGCCGAAATGGGGGGAGACCTTCCAAAGACCCCAAGTTGGTGGAACGTGCTTTAAAACTACATTCATCTAAACAATATAGCATCAAAGAAATTACGGATATGACGGGTGTTAGTAAATCAGTGTTGTATCGAGCTTTAGAAAAAAATTAAACCTTCGGGTTGGATTAGGGGGATTTTCCTGTGTATCTAAGAGCAAGAGAACTACTTACACCTGATCAAAGAAAGGATTTTTTGTTAATCCCGTCTACTTTAAGTAATTGGGAATTAGCGTATTACTATACCCTTACACAAGATGATATTGAGGTAATAAGACGTAGAAGAAGAGATCATAATCGATTGGGATTCGCTATTCAAATTTGTCTTTTTCGTTACCCTGGTTGGTCTCTTTCAGATATCAAGAATGTTCCTGATAAGGTGATAAACTATGTTGCTAATCAGTTACAAGTAGATGCAAGTGAATTTAAGCTATATTCTGAACGAGAGCAAACGAAACATGAACATATGGAGGAAATACGAAAGTATTATGGTTTTTCTAATTTTTCAGCACAGTCATATCGGATTATTTCACAGGCATTACTCCCCCATGCAATTGAAAATTCAAATGCACTGTTCCTAATAGGGATGACTTTAGAAGAAATGCGAAAGCGAAAAATCATTCTGCCTGCTATGACAACGATTGAAAGATTAGTATGGGAAACAAGGCGAAGGGCAGAGGAGAAAGTATATAATTCACTCTATAAACCGTTATCTCCATGGCAAAAACAACAATTGGAGAAATTAATTGATACCCCTTCCGATAAATCCAAAACTAAGCTTGGATGGCTAAGGGAAATACCAGGTCAGTCATCACCAGATGCTTTTTTAAAAGTAATTGAGAGATTAGAATATGTTCGTTTATTAAATCTTTCAACAGAGTCCGAAAATATTCACTCGAATAGGCTGCTTCAGCTTGCTAGCTAGGCGCCCGATATGAACCTCATTCCTTTCGGAGGTTTAATGAGAATAAAAGGTACGCTATTCTTGTAGCTCACCTTTTAACTCTTAGTCAAGATCTAATCGATCAAGCTATCGAAATTCATGACCGCCAAATTATGATCTTACAGTCAAAGGGTAGAAAAGCACAAGAAGAACTGCAAAAGCAAAATGGAAAATCTATCAATGAAAAAGTACTGCACTTTGCGGATATTGGTGAAGCTTTAGTAAAAGCACGAAATGAAGAGCTAGATCCATTTGAAGTATTAGAGAAAATAATGCCTTGGGAAAGGATTGTTGATTCTATAGAAGAAGCAACACGTTTAGCTCGTCCTATGGACTACGATTACTTAGATTTGTTGGTCACCCGGTTTAGTTACCTTAGAAAGTATACACCGGTACTTCTCAGTAAATTGGAGTTCCGTACGACTCAGGCTTCTGAGCCTTTATTGCGCGCTCTAAATGTCTTGCGTGAAATTAACAATAATAAGAAACGCCATATTCCCGAAGCGCGCCATTGGATTTTGTGCCAAAGAGATGGCAGAAACATGTCTATGATGAAGATGGAAATATTAATCGAAAGTATTATGAATTAGCAGCATTAACCGAATTAAAAAACCATATCCGTTCAGGAGATATATGGGTTGCTGGAAGCAGGTTACATAAGGATTTTGAAGAATACTTAGTCACTAAAGATAATTGGGATGAAACTAAGAATACAGGCAATAGATTAGCTGTTGGTATGTCAGCTCAAGAATATATAATTGAGAGAAATACTGCTTTAAATGAAAGATTAGATTATATATTGGAAAACATAGATTCTCTTGAGGGAATAAGTATTGACAAGTCAAGGATACGACTTGACCGTTTAGAGAAAGATACACCGGAAGATGCCAAATCTCTTAGCCAAACTTTATATAACATGTTACCACGGGTAAAACTTACTGATTTATTGATTGAAGTTTCAAATTGGACAGGATTCGATGAACACCTTGCTCATGCGTCTAGTAATCGTCCACCTAAGGGAGAAGAAAAGTCTATTGTAATGGCTACGATTATGGCTATGGGAACCAATATCGGTCTTACCAAAATGGCTGAAGCAACACCAGGAATCACCTATCATCAGTTAGCTAATGCAGCCCAATGGCGATTACATGAGGATTCTTTGAGTAAAGCTCAAGCTACTTTAGTAAATTTTCAACATCATCTTTCTTTATCAAAATATTGGGGAAATGGGAGTACCTCATCTTCGGATGGCATGCGTGTACAAGTTGGCGTCTCTTCTCTTCATGCTGATGCTAACCCACACTACGGAACAGGGAAAGGAACTACTATCTATAGATTCACCAGCGATCAATTTTCTTCTTTTTATACAAAGGTTATTAACACAAACGCTAGGGATGCTGTACATGTCATCGATGGATTGCTTCATCATGAATCAGAATTATCCATTGAAGAGCATTATACGGATACGGCTGGTTACACCGATCAGGTTTTTGGATTAAGCCATATATTAGGTTTTCGCTTTGCTCCTAGAATGCGAGATCTATCTGACTCTAAACTTTATGTCATGGATAAATCCAATGTTTATTCAAAGATTGACAGCATTCTACGAGGAAAAATCAACATTAAGATTATTCAAGATAACTATGATGATGTCTTACGATTAGCACATTCCATACGGGAAGGTAGAGTATCGGCTTCACTTATTTTAGGAAAGTTAGGATCTTATTCTCGCCAAAATAAAATGGCAACAGCATTGCGAGAGATGGGTAGAATTGAAAAGACAATCTTTATATTAGACTATATTTCTAATGAAACATTACGCCGGCGTATCCAAAGAGGATTAAATAAGGGTGAAGCTATGAATGGATTGGCAAGAGCCTTATTTTTTGGTAAACGTGGAGAGTTACGGGAAAGAGGATTGCAAGATCAACTTCAACGAGCTAGTGCCTTAAATATTCTTATAAATGCTACTACAGTTTGGAATACCGTTTATCTCACAGAGGCTACAAAGATATTAAAAGAAAAGGGCTTATTAAAAGAGGAGTTATTACCTCACATTTCCCCATTGGTTGGGAACATATAAATTTACTTGGAGAATATTTATTTGATTCGAAAAAGGTACCCAAATCAAATGAATTACGACCTTTAAAGATATAAAAATTATGCTGATATCTCCTTAGCGTTGGTGATATCAGCTTATGTTTTCCATTTATTGTCTTAACGTGGGTTTTATGACAAAATGTTGGTTATACCCCAGCCTTAAAAAGTTTACCTACAACTTCTTAAGGCTTTTCCTCTAGTTTATAGAAATACCATTAGGGTATTCCCCTACATCTAATCGTTTTACTTCTTCTAACGTTTTTAAATCAACAACGGAAACCGTGTCTTCAAACATATTTGTAACAAAGGCATATTGACTATCCTTAGAAATTACAATACCATGTGCCCCTTTTCCTAACGGAACCTCCTTTTCAACTTCTAATGTATCAAGTCCTATAATAGAGATCGTGTCTGATGGGTTCTCTTCACTTCCTTGATTTGCAACAACGACATATTGATTGTCGTAACTAGCAAACATTTGTACCGGACCTACTCCGACATCAATGTGTTTGATTACTTCTTGCGTTGACGTATTAATAACAGCTAGTTGGTTATCAACATGCAATCCAACAAAGGCATACTTTCCGTCATGGGAAAATCCAGTTTGAACAGCACCCTCTCCTACATGAACTCGATTAACTTCTTCATTCAATTGTAAGTCAATAATGCTAACATCAGCACTTTGCATATTCGCTATATAAGCATTTTGTTGATCGGGCGATATCCTTACTCCATGTGGATATTCTCCCACTTCTACATTAACAACTTCATCTGTCTTTCTATTAATAACCGTGACAGAATTATCACCAGAATTTGTTACGACAACGATCTCACCATTCTCTGTAGTCGTTACATGAGCTGGGTGACTCCCTACCTGATGTTCTTCCACTTTTTCTAACGTGTTTATATCATATGCTACAATCATTTCTTGTTTTACCTTATCTTGTTCTTCGTTACCATCATCTTCATGGTTATGACTATGTTCCTCATCTTCATTATCCTCATGTGGCGGATTAATAGTTACCCAAATTAACTGAGACTCGACATTGACTTCTAGATTATGTGCTTCCCCATCAAGGTAAACAAGCTCTTGCCTTCCTTCTGGATAGTAAATGACAGACATAGTCCCATCCTTTTCATTTCCGACTACAACAATGTACTCTTCTTCGAAATCCGCTTCCCCCACGTCCACTTGTTTTTTTTCTGTCTCTTCCATACCATCATTCAACTTGTTTTCTGCATTAGCATTTTCTTCTTTATTTACCACGCTTTCAGCGTTCTGTCCACAAGCAGCAAGCAAAAGTGAAATTGTCAAAATCATGAGTATAAAGCAAATTTTTCTATTCATCTATTTCCCTCCTAGTTCTTTATAAATGTAAGTATAAAAGGAGGATTATTCGACAAATGTGATTCCAATCACAAAAGCAAATATTAAATGATTTTTGTTCAATAGATTGCCTTGCTTTCTTCATAGTTTCTATATAAATATCTGTAATGAAAAGTTGTTATCTGGTGACCCCTTTTTAAATTATAGAAATCAAAACACTTTACCTAATTTCCTAATTACCTGTGTATGATACTGCTTTTTCAAGATAATATTCATAATTTCAATTCATCATAACTTTTAAAATCATCTATAACAATCTCTGAGTTAAATAGTTCAATTTACATTGGGGGGGAAGAACGGTGAAAAAAAGTGTAATGTTGTCTATTGGTGGTTTAGCTCTCTTTGGGTTCATAACAGCTTGTTCAGATAGGGACGATGAAATATCAACAAATGAAGGGGAATACATAGGATCGAGACTGAAGAAAACGAGCTTGCAGTCGAAAATGAGGACGATCACGAGCATCTGCAACAAAAAACACTGATGCCCTTCCCAATGAAGAATCAGAAATTGATCATCACGACGATCTTCCTTATGAATGGCCTGCGCTTTATAATTTTGATCCTGGTACTTATTCCTTAGAACTTAATCAAAATGATTCGAGGATGAGACTATGAGGAAAAATAAAAATATTAAAGACCTAGAACATCATGCTGCTCACCTTATCAAATCAACTGCCGATCCGCAAAATCCAACTGAATATAAAGGACTGGGACACAGTCCTAATTTTCCCCGTTCCCTATAGGATTCCAAAGGTTGAGGTGTGTAGCCATGGACAGATTGTTTATTATAAGTTTGTTGTTATTAACAATTATACTCATTACGAATCCTTCCACCACTCATGCACATAGGTTAGTAATAGAACCTTTAGAACCAGGAGAAATTCGGGTTGTATATGATGATAGTCGTTTTTCAACACGAACAACTGTGACCGTTTATGTTGTAAATGGTATCGTGTTACAAACTGGAGGACTTGATGATCAGGCTATTTTCATTAAGACGAGAATCACGCTCATTTTTTTGTAGCTGATGATAGGATTGGTCACCGTACAGAGTGGACTGCGGGAGAAGAAGTTGTTTTATCTCGGATCCTCATCGCTGGCTTATAGCAGGAATTGTTCTCTTTCTTTTAATAAGCATTGCTGTCTTTTTCTCTTATCGAGTTAGAAAATGAAATTAACTAAACAAAAGTGAACTGAGCAATAGACAACCTGTAATAGTAAAATATTTGCACAACAGGAAGAAGTCCTCTTACCCTCTATTGCTTTAATAGCCCTGGCCTTCATGTTATTTATCAGGAACCCTACTTAAAATCATAAAAGATCCTCTTCAGGTTATATGCACAAATCCATTGACGATTTGTGCATTCATTTAGTTAGATTGTTATAATGGGTAGCCTCTTCAAAAGTAAGCTAAATTCACAAAATCGTTTTTTAAACACTATTCTACCTAGTAACTAAACATTTAACCAAGAGACTTTTCTTTTTATTTTTAACGCTGTAATACCTACAACAATAAGGAATAAGAATAGATATACAATATATTGTTCCTCAAATGAAATCAGTCCAATAGATAAAATAGATAGTACAAATACAAAGATAGCGTGACCAAACATAGTACTAAGTACGTAATCTTTGGTTTTTATATTACTCATTCCACATGAAATATTTATAATACTAGACGGAATTACAGGTGTAATGCGACTCACTAAAATAACTAGGAACCCATTCTCTTCAATCGTTTTCTTTATTTTCAAATGATTGTGTTTAAAGATCTTCCCTTGTGAAAAATACCTCGCTATATAAAATACAATCACAGACCCGATAATATTTCCGGCTAAACTCCAAAGATACCCATAAAAGAAACCAAATAACCAAATATTGAACATGGTGAGAACTAAAAATGGTAGAAATGAGAATAGATTTTGCATTATCATAAGTCCCATGGTTATTAATAAGACAATTATTAATTCATTGCCGATTAGTCTTTTTAATTCTATCCATTCACCAGCTTTCAGATATAAAAACCAATCATTTTGGCTGAAAATTAAAATTTTGAAGATAAGTAGTGTTACTAAAAATAATAATACTTTCATTCTATTTCACTCTCCTTCTAGGAAAGAAATAGAGAGGTATCATCTAGACTTAGATGTACCTCTCAGATGATTAGAACCAACCTTTAATTGCGTTATAAAGAGTTACCCATAGTTCTGAGAAAAATCCACCTACTGAACGAAGAACCAAGCTAAAGAAACCTGCCTCTTCAATCGCTTCATTTGTTATTACATCTACTTGGGCAATATAATTACTATCTATAAATTCATAATCATTTTCTCCTACATACTCTAACGATATCGTTCCTATTTTCTCTCCTTTTTCTACAGGAGCAATTAGCTCGCCATTCTCGTTTAAACGTTCTTGGTCAAAAGTAACTACAGGAATATAATTGTCTCTTTCTCCTACACGCACGAAACTTATTAGACTTTCGTCAGTAATAACAGCAACTTCATGTTCTTTCCCTTTCGAAACTCCAACGGTTTCCTGTCCCTCAGGTCTATATCCTTTAGGGATAAGTTCTTCTATTGAAAATTGTGAAAAACCATAGTCTAATAGTTTTTTAGTCTCGCTAAAACGTTCTTCAAGTGAGCTTGTCTTTGTTACAACTGTAATTAATCGAACGTTATCTCTTTCAGCAGTTCCAGTAAAGCTATATCCAGCTTGAGCAGTATATCCCGTTTTCAAACCATCTACGTCCGGGTATCCATAAACTAAACCAGGGAGCATCCAATTCCAATTATCCATTTGGATAAAGTCCTCTGTTCCTTCTTTAAAGATTTTTCTTTCAATACTAGCTGTCTCTAGAACTTCTGGATAATCTTTTAGTAAATGAAAAGCTAACTTCGCAGTTGCCCTAACCGTTAATTCGTTCTCATCCTTTTCTGTCGTTCCTTCTGGGTGCTTTCCTAAAAGATATTGGTTCGGTAGACCTGTAGAGTTAACAAATTTATAATCAACTCCATACTCCCCTAATTCCAATTGCATTGCTTTATCATTCATCATGTTAACGAATGATTCTTCTGATCCAGCAATTAGCTCTGCTAATGCCATCGTAGCACCATTAGCTGAATATATAGCTACTGACTCATAAAGTTCTTTAACTGTATATGTTTCATCTTGCCGTAAATAAACGTTGGAAAGATTATTATTATGTGATATTTCACGAACGAGGTCACTTATAGGAACGACCTGTTCCCAAGATATTGCCCCATTATTAATAGCCTCGAGAACTAAATATTCACTCATCATTTTTGACATGCTAGCAACTTTTAATAATTCATCTATATTTTTTTGTAATAAGATCTTTCCAGAGGTAGCATCTACAAGGATAGCTGAGTTTGTATTTATATTTGGATTCGCACTAACTGACACGGGAGAAGTTATTAATACATTTGTTATCACCAATACTAAAACTGCCATTGTAAAACTTTTTTTGAATCTAATTCTCACTTTTTCTGCCTCCAGTTCCAATTCTTCATTTAATATTCATTATTTATAATTAGCGACCTTACTACTATATTAGCGTACCTCTTAATTGTGTTTTTTTTGTGGACTTCTATCAATTATATTTTTTAAAACGTCAGCTCATCCATTTCTATGCTTAGAAAGTCATTCTGGTAGTTTTTTCAATCGTATAGTATTCGTTTTATATTTACACTAGCCTTTGTAGAATTATAAGCAAAAAGAAAAAGACAAGAATTTTTGAGATTCAAGTCTCTGATTGGCGTGATAAAATATTTCATGCATTTACTTTTCCTTTACTTCTATCCAAAAAGGAAAAGCAATTATTTGTTCTGCAAATTTAAATTCAACCCATAGTTTGTAAAAACCGCTATCTATAAATTGAGCAACAAATACTGTTTCATGATCTGAATTAGGATGCACATGAATAAATTGCTTTACTTCATCATCAATGATTACTACATGTCCAAGAGCCCCTAGATAAGGTTCAGGTTTCTCACCTTTGAGATCGAAATGAAGTGTAACATCTTCTCCGATTTTCAATGGACCGTGAGTCATTTCAACGATCTTCCCACTAATTTCCTTTATCTTTTCTTTGTTAGGAATAAGATTCATTTCATTATGACAGAAATGAGTATGATTAAGTATATTGCCCTCTATTGCATTCGCTTCAATTAGATAATGTTTCCCTTTCGGATTTATATCAACAAAAGCCTTATAAGATGTAAGATCACGAAGAGGGAGCGTTACTTCATACGTATACAAATCAATTTGCTCAGGATGTAAATGATAAAACTCTTGCAAATCATCACTGACGACGATCAGGTGCATATATTTCTCATGTGTTTGTAATAGCTCTAGTGGGCTCCCTTCTCGATCTTCTAAATGAATATTCAAAATAGAGTCCTGATACGTAATGGTTGTAATGATATCGTTTTCGGCTGCGCCCATGTGCATATGATGTTGCATTTCATGATGTTGATGTTGTTCCATTTGATTCTCCTATCTCTGTGGATGACTTTTTTTCCTAAAAATTACTTCTTGTTCCCAACCACTAAACGGATGAGAGCGGTTTTTCGTAGGTCACGGTTGAACTCTTGGTGCGTGTCTCGGCTTATCATCTTGTGTCGTAGCCTTTTGTAATAATTGTTCAAGTGGCTGCCATTTCTTGAGTAATAGAACAACCAAGAATAACGCTACCCCTGTTGCTCCATACACGACCCACGGTAAATAACTAACTTCTGTTCCGATTTGAAGTAATTGACCACCAATAAAGTTTCCACCAGCTTCACCTAAGCCTGACATCACATTCGCCAATCCAAAGAAGAGACCGATCAATCCGGCTGTCGATAACTGTGAAATTGTACTATCGATAGTTGGTAAGATAAGCATTTCACCTACAACAAAGATGGCACCACTTAAAACAAGGTGAAAAAACGATGTAGCAAAGTAAAGAGAACCGACTCCAAACCCAATAAATAACATCCCGAATGCAAGTGCGGTTAACGGATGTAACCTCTGAATAACTTTTCCTGTCATCACGTTTTGAGCCAAAATGACAATCCCACTATTGATCGTCCAAATCAAAGCCACATTACTTGGATCAGGCAAAACCTCCGTTGCCCGTAGTGGAAGCGTTAAAGCTAACTGAGCATACAAAGCCCAAATCACAACACTTACTACACCAAACATAATAAAAGGTTTGTTCTTAAACACTTCCTTATAAGCACCCGATGGGATAACGGGACAATTTGCATCTCCGCAATTTTTCGGAAGGAAAAACCAACTCTTTAATGCGAGTACCACATAAATAACTCCCGCTATCCAAAAAATCAACTTAGAGGATCCTGTCACAACAAAGAAGATAATAAGGCCAGCAGCTGCTGTTCCGATATTAGCTGCAATCCCACGCATCGAAAAGGCTGTCGTTTGCGTTTCTTCTGATGCCAGTGCCGCAATGGCCGCCTTGGTTGATGGAGCATTCAATCCATTGCCAAGACCTGTAATCAGTGAGGCTACAAGTAACAATCCAAATATATTAAAGAGTCCAAAACCGATTAATCCAACTGCACCAATCATGCTCCTAACCCAATAATGAACCTTCTGCCAATACGATCTGCCAAAAATCCTCCGAGTAAGCTCCCAAATTGAAATGATATGGCATTCATTGCTAAGATCATTCCTATTTGCGCTAGAGATAATGCTGCATCTATTTTTAACATAATCGGTAACATAGGAATCACTAAGTATGTTCCTAAATGGGAAAGCAAGACTCCGAATAATAAAATCAGCATGGTACGATCTAACTTTTTAATGTCTTGTATAATCATTTGACCCCTTCTTTAACAGGTATTGAACAAAAACAGGCAACCTTGGTCACCTGCTTTTGCTCGATTTTAAGCTACCATTTTACGGCACTCTTCTGCACACTTGCGGCAGTAAGTAGCACATTCCTGGCAATGAGCGTCTTGGAACTTCTCACAGTCAGTAGCACAGGCTTCGCAGATCATAGCACACATTTCACAAAATTGTTTTGCAAACATACTTCCACGTGACATCCACTGAGATGCCATTGAACAAATATCTGCGCAGTCTCTTAACATACTGATACAGTGAGTTCTAGCTTGGACATCAGGCTCTTTTAGACATGATGATAAACATTCTTCGCATGCTTGCATACATTTGTTGCAAGCATCAATACACGCCTGATGTTGCTGTATAGTTGAATCAATCAAAGTGGTCATTTTACATCTCCTCCCTTCTTCCTTATTATTTAATAGACCACTCTACAAAAACCTAGTAAATATTACCAAGTTACATAAGGCAGAAGTATTAAAGGAAATTTGTTCGAAATTTAATTATCATCATGATACCAAAACGTAAATAAGCCCCCTGGAGAAGAGAGCTAAGAATAAAGATATTAGTATTTACTTTAATTAAAATCTACTCTTCAAAGCTTACTCAAATCCTAAGTATTCTTCTAACGTTAACCCTTGTTCATGAATTATTTTGGCCGGCTCTTTGCCTACAAACCGAAGATGCCATGGCTCGTATTGATAACCTGTAATTTTTTCTTTATCTTTTGGATAACGTATGATAAAACCAAACTGCGCAGCATTTTCCTTAATCCATTGCCCCTCAGGTGTATCTTCAAATGAGGTGACTAATTGAAAATTCACTTCCGGACTAGTGACATCCATGGCTAGACCAGTTTGGTGCTCACTATGCCCAGCATTCGCACTTACTCGACTTGCCTTTTCTTCACCGGTTCTCTCAACATAATACGCAAAGATACTCTCCTGTCGTTCATAAGAGCGATACCCGGATTGAGCATAAAGATTTAAGTTTTCATCATTGGCTTTTTTAAATAAATCTTCAAGTGCTGCCGCTGCCTCCTGTCGTATTAAGCGTTGAGGCAGATCCTCAATGAACGGAAAGGGGACATTTGGCTCAACTAAATCCGAAGGTACATAGTCTTTTGGTAAGCCCCGCTCTTTATTTATTAATAAAAGAATATCATCTAATTGCTCTTCCGTGTAAGATTCCCATGGTTTATCTTTATCAAAATCTTCTTGGGATTGTTCGCCTTTATCAATACTATTTTTTATTGGAGCACTATCTAAATCATCGTTCTTATTCTTCATTTTTCCGTCGTCTGTTGATAAGTAGTCACTTAATAACATTTCTTTATTTTCTTCTTTTGTAGAATCTGTTAATAGTGAATTTTCTTTATAAATTACAATTAAGATTCCAAATACCACTGCTAGTGCAGCAATGTAAAAATACCTCATTTAATACATGACCTATCCTTTCTGTGTTATTACTGCAATTACAACTTAGCGAGATTTCAGATCTTAAACTTTCTTAATAAGTGGCTTATTCATACAGAAGTGGGTTGCTTCCTTTTTTTCCAAACAACAAAAATTAAATAAAGCGCTGCAATGCTAAGGATCATTTTTCCTTGCCACTCAAATTGAGTAATCTGATAAACCGAATACGCTTCAATCAAAAGCGCAGGTATTTTACCTACTGAGCTTGCAATAGCAAAAGTGATAAATGAGACACTACCAATGGCTCCAGCAAGAGTAACCAGACCTGAAGGAACAAAAGGAAGAAGGCGAAGGGATAAAATTAAATAAAAGGCATCTTTTCCTTTTAAATGTACTAACCGTTTTAATTTCGGGTACTTGTCCAATGGCTTCTGAGAAAATTGTTTTAACCCTTTTCGATACAAATAAAATGCTATGATGCTCCGAGCGCCTCTCCAACAAAAGAAATAATTGTCCCCATCCAGAACCCGAAAAAGATAAGATTCGCTGCAGTCACAAAGAAACTTGGAATAACTCCTAATACTGCAACAATAATACTAATTCCAATACTAATTAAGATTGCAAAGTGTTCATACTCTTGAAAGTAATATATAAGTCTATCTTCCATTTTCCCCTCCTCTATTTATCTTCATAATGATTTAAACCCTCGTAATTTTAATAGATCTCCATAGACCCTTACGTTTTATTTTTCGTGTATTGTTACTCTGATCAAGAACTATTATTCTATCGTTCAATTATGTAGAAAATATGAAGTTTTTTAAATTTTGGTATTATCTATAGTAACTTTGTTTATAGACAACAAAAGACTCCTACAACAAATTGATAGGAGTCAATGCCATTATTCTTTCATGCGTCATTTGTTTTCTTCAATTACCAACATTACATTAATCTTTTACAATGATTACTCTATAACATGAGCATTTTCCTTAAGATGACTTTGACTTTTTTAGTTCCTCTAAAGATGCAGTCAACTTTTTATTTTCTTCCATTAACTTACTCATTTGTTTATGTGCTCGCTGCCAATCTTCAGATGAGTTAATTAAATTCTCATTCTTATTTTTTTGCGTCCCATTAGGGGTACTCTGCTTAGCCATCTTGACGGCTTTCCAACAGAAGAACAGACAAACGATTTTAATCGCAATAAATACTAGTAAAAATGTGTTCAATTGTTACAACTCCTTTCGTAATCCTTCCATTTCTTTCAATAGTTTTTGATTATCCTTTTCTATTTTCTCTATTTGTGAATGCATTTTTTGTAACTCGATCGATTCAGAAACTGATTCTTCGTTGTTTACTGGATTAGCAGTTATGTTTTTTTTAGGCGAACAACAGGTAGAACTTCCACCGTGCTTGCCCATGCCTTTAACACAAGTCAGGATTAAGAGCACAAGAACACCAAGTAAAAGAAATGTAACTAAATCCATTTTTCCAAACCCCTTTCATTAATTCGGTTCCCTACAGAACTTTAAGGATCTTTCATAAAAAATGTAACAAAAGAATTTGATGGAAATATGAAGAAATACAAAAGATTAATACTTTCTTTAGAAAATTTAATTTTTGAGGCTATTTCTATTTATGAAAAAAGGACTTATTCTGCTCGCTGGTTGTTAAGTCCATCCATATTTGATAACAATATATCAAGAATTGTTCAATCTTATGGTGAAGACCGTTCCTACATTAACTGTACTTTTGATTTGTATTGTTCCACCATGCTGTTCAATAATTTGCTTAGTAATGGCTAACCCTAATCCGCTACCACCGTATTTCGTGGAACGCGATTTGTCTACTCGATAAAAACGGTCCCATATATAGGGAAGATCCTTAGCTGGAATTCCTTCGCCATTGTCTTCAATTTCAATTATTATTTCTTTGTATCTCTCCTCTAATCTAACTTGTATTTTCCCATTTAGGTTTGTGTGTCTAATACTATTATTCAAAAGATTAAGTAAGACTCGTTCAAACTGATCTGGGTCAATGTTAGCAAGAAGAGTTGGGTGGGCGTACGAAAAGAGTATGTCTATTTTCTTATCATCAGTAGCTAATGTTACTTTCTTTTTAACTTCTTGAATGAAATCTACAAGATCGATTTCCTGAATATTCAACTGGATTTTACCTTCCTCTAGCTTCATTAATTGAAAAAGGTTCTTTACTAAACTTTCCATTCGCACAGCTTCCTGGTGAATGATTGTTGCCTGATCATGAACAAGGTCTGCTTCCACCTTCTGATCTTTTAACAATGCAGCATAGCCTTTAATATATGTTAGTGGTGTTCTGATGTCATGGGAGACGTTGGTTAGAAATTGTTGTCTTGTATCCCTATATTCTTTAAGTTGTATTGCCATAGTAGAAATATGCCTTAATAAATCGTCTATTTCGTCATTTCCTTTACTAGAAAGTTGGACATCAAAGTTCCCTTTTGCTATTTGCTTTGTCAAATCCCGTGCATTCGTAATTGGAAGAGTAATCTTTTTTGATAAGAAAATTGTAAACATACCCGAAAATAAAAGTGTAATCAATCCCATTGACATTGTAATACCTAAAAGAGTTAATCTAGCTTCTTCAAAGCTACCAGTATCTTGGTCAATAAATAGATACCCTGCCAACTCTCCGTTGATTTTAAACGGTTCGTATGACCAAATATGGGGAATATGTTCGGTCATCGTGTTAACAAATTCTGTTTTTTCATTCGATCGTTTAGAAAGACTAACAATCCAACTTTGATATCGATCAATCATTTCCTTTGAAACTTGTTGGGTACTATTTTGAACATTAAAATTCGCATCAAAAATAATAAATGTATTATCTTGGTTTCTTTTTTCCATAATCATCACATGTTCTAGCGTTTCTGGCACCATATGCAGTTCTACTACTTCGCGGTGTGCGTCAAGTCTATGCTCAATTTCCCCCTGGAGTTGATTTTTGTAAAATGATTTCGAAAGGGTGTAAAAGGAGAAACCCATCATGACTATGATCAATACCACGGACAAAAGAACAAGCAAGCTCACTTTAGTCGACAATTTCATGTACTCAATCCCTCATGCTGAGGAACTTTATAACCAATCCCCCATACTGTCTCCACGACAGTGTTGTCAAGCCCGGCTTTTTTTAATTTGTCACGGATGTTTTTAATATGGGTATCAATATTTCGGAAATCACGATCATCTGCCTCATCCCATACAAGGTAAAAGAGTTGTTCCCTTGTATAAACACGTCCAGGGTTGGATAGAAGGGTACTAAAAAGTTGATACTCTTTTTTCGTCAGTGGAATCCCTTTCTGATTGTAGAAAACCATTTGCTGCGAATGATCTATAGTAATTCCAAACATCCCCTTCCTTTTTTCTACCTGTTGTAAAGGTTCTACACGTCGAAGTACAGAATTAACTCTGGCCACTAGTTCTTTCGGTTCAAACGGCTTCGTAATATAATCAGATGCCCCAAGGTTTAACCCCTCTACCACCTGATCTGTTTCACCAATAGCTGAAATAATAATAGTAGGCACTAATAATTCTTTCTCTGTTAATTCCTTTAATACTTGAAAGCCATTCATTTCTGGCATCATAATATCAAGTAACATTAAATCAAACTGTTGCTCTTTTATTAATTCAAGTGCTTCTTTTCCAGAACCCGCGCTCGTTAACTCAAATTCACTAGAACCAATACATACACAGAGCAATGATTGCATTTGTTTTTCATCATCAACTATAAGTATTTTTTTCATTGATCTCACCTCATGCTTAATCTATTTCTTAAACATACTGCCTCTTCACCTAAATTTTTAATATAAACTTCCTAATGTCATACTAACTTAAAAGTATGTAAAAACAATGAACTTTTAGTCAAAGAAGATTCATTTTCATTCCATTACCACTTTATAATGAACTATTCTCTTGCCTCTTTTTCTATTATTAATAAAAAATCTCACTTAAATTAATAGAGTTTTGTAGAATTTGATTCTTCTAATATTTAACTTATGGTCATATCTATTAACGAGTGAAAGGAGAGGTCGCTTTTGAAATCTAGCAAAACTCATAGTACTGCACCCATACAAAATATGATAATTATGTTGATTTTAAGTATGATTTCCATCTTTATAATTATTGGAGCATTAACGACCTTGCAAACATCGCTAACAAGTGACGCATTAAAACGAACAACTTATGACATCTCCGTTGAATCACTCTTTTATTTTATGAGCATAGAGAATCATTATTTTTCAGAAGTTTTGCCAGCTGAAAGTCAAAATCCTTCAATAGGGAAATTTGCATTTGAATTAATAACTAATATAAATTTTGATGATCCTAGAACTTTTTTAGGAAGAGAACTTCCTGGGTTTTCTTTTTATGATGGAACGATTGTTGTCGCTGGAGAAGGATCTGATTTTACAAATATGCCTACTTCTGAATCAGCGCCCCCTTTGGATGTCATTCTTGCTGAAAGAGAGGCCGCTTCTGAGAATTTGGCAAATATGAACGAAGAAACTTCTGATGAACGTAATGATATGAGCGCCGAATCGCAATCAACACAGAATAAAATCGTTCATATTATCCATTCACATAGTCGGGAATCATTCCTGCCTGAATTAAAAAACGCATCTGAACCGGACGATGCTTGGCATGCAGAGCTAAATGTTACTTTAGTAGGCGAGAGATTAGGAAAAGAATTAGAAAAAAGAGGAATTGGAACAGAAGTCGACAAAACTGATATTAGTGGTATGTTAAGCGAACGTAGCTGGAGCTATCCTCAGTCCTATGAAGCGTCAAGAGACCTTATAAAAACAGCAATGGAAGACAATCAAGACTTGGAATTTTTCTTTGAAATTCATCGTGATGCATTACGCAGGGATATAACAACTGTTACAATAAACGGGATAGAATATGCGCGAACTTATTTTGTTATAGGAAAAAATAACCCTAACTATGAGAAGAATCAAAAACTAGCTGAGGACTTGCACTATTTACTCGAAAAACAATATCCAGGGTTAAGCAGAGGGGTACTTGTAAAGGACGGGACTGGGATTAACGGTAGATATAATCAGGATCTTTCAGAAAACTCCATCCTTATTGAAATGGGCGGTGTAGATAATACATTAGAGGAAAGTTACCGGACAACTGAGGCATTAGCAGAAATTATTAGTGATTATTACTGGAACTCCGCTGAGAAGGTGAATAACTAATTTTACTTAGCATTATTTCTTAGAGTATAGTAATTACTCTAGTTCTACTTGATTTTTGACAAACGTAACCAAATGAAAAAATTACTGAAATGACATGACTATAATCCTGTTATTGAAGGCCCCTATAATTTTGGGACCTTCAATAACAATATTGGTTCCCCCTCAAAAAGTACGTAAAAAACAGAAAGCAGGAGAGAATTTACTTAAGTATAGTTAACATCGTCTTAAATAAAAATGATTAATTTTATGAGCCCCTGTTGAGATTATAATAAATTCATCAAAATTAATTGATCTTTTCTTTAGTAGTGGTATCACTTTTTCCACTATCAAATTAGAAATATTATTTGGTGAAAAAGCAGAAACTCGCTCGTATAGCTCGTTAGGAATGTCTATTATAAGTTGATTGGATTCATTAGATATTTTAATGAGAATTTCCGAGCTAAGATTTTCTGCTTCTGCACTTATTCCATATAATTTTTCACTTTTTTGGTTTAATGTATTTTGATCGATTCTTAGAAACTCGTACGATAAAAGTTCATTTGTTGTTACTGACAAATAGTGACACAGAGTGTTCAAAGTATTAAAATTTATTTTATTTGCATGTTTAGAACAAAGATACAAAATTTCCTCCAGTGGAATTTTTGTATCTTTTGCAATATCTTCAAAAGAAATCTCCTTATCCAGCAACAAGTTTTTTAAGTGGAACACGATCATTTATACTCCCCCTAAATTATTCTATAATGAATTAAGTAATACAACTGAACCTTCGCGCAATCTTACAATCAAACCCTTTAAATAATTTGAAAATTCAAGGAAGCTAATGTTCAACCGTAATAATAGGTGTTCCTATTGTCACATCAACATTATCTGAGTATGGAACACTCCTAACCCCTATTTGTAAATTCATTTTATCATTCTGATTTAAGGGTAGACTTAAATCCCACCTAGGGTTATACGCAGAAACCGATATGAATTGATCCTCTTCAACCCCTTCTTTAACCTCTCCAGAAAAGTCACGTACTAAATCTTGAGCTAAGTCCTGTAAGTTCTTATTATTATCTTCAATACTTCCTTGAATCATATAAAAGATGGAACTGCCTTTAATGTTTGATGATATTTCATTCATAATGTCAGAATTCCACTCATCTCCAACAACCTGATAAGTAATATTCACTTTATACTTATTTCTATCTTCATAAGATGTAATCACGATACGTTCATCTAAGCTTTGGTTATTTTTTGTACCAACTACTTTATTGTGATGGTCATTTTCAATTTTTTCCGTGCTCCATACAAAGTCTGTTTTATTTTTTTGTGTGTCATCAATTAGTTCAATCACTTCAGTTACATTCATTACATATAGTTCCTCCCTTGAATAAGCTGACCAGGAATGTAACGTCATATTATTTTTTGTTATGACTTCATAAATATCTTCAAGTTCGTTTATATTTTCTTTTTTTTCATTAATTGAACTAACCATATAAAAAGAAAAAATAAAGCTAATTATTATAATCACCATAGGAATGTTTCTTTTCAGTTGTCTCACCTCACGTACTTTCACCTTACCTAGTAATTTATTTGTATCCACTTTCTCCCGATGTGTGAACATTTAAAGAAATAGTAACCCTTGTACATATTTAATCTTTTAAACTAATAAACTAAAAGTATGAACATGAAGGGAGAGAATAAATTGCTTCAACCAGTCGTGCTCGGTATTGTTTTTATACTTTTATTAACTTGGTTAATATGTCTTTCCTATCTATTTAAAGAAAAACTAAGCAATATGATTGGGATGGTTGTTTCAATGACTCTTGGAATGATTACCGGATTAAGTATAGGTACGTTCTCTGCAGTTTTATTTCCTGACTTGTTTTTTGAAATTACTGTTCTAAGCATGTTAATTGGCGGGTTCGTTGGTGTAATAGCAGGATTTCCTTACTCCTTGATCGCGATTATTGATGGACTCATTTCTGGAGTAATGGGGGGAATGATGGGAACGATGTTAGGTGTTATGATTTCCTCTGAACATTATAACCAACTTTTAAACATAATGAGTCTTTGGACTGTTGGGATTTTCTTTCTAATTTATTTACTTTTAGTTTATGAAATTAATAAGGAATCAAACAATAATTCATTGATTTCACACCCACTTCCATACTTTACTCTTGTTTGTTTGTTTATTCTCAGCTTTCACTACTTTACTTTTGAATTTAATAACAGCACAAACCATCATGCCGATCATGTAAATAATCAAGAAATAATAATGGATGCGAATGAATATCAGTTTGGTCCAGATCAAGTTCAAGTGTTACCTGGTGAGGAGGTAACACTAACTCTAGTTAATAACGGAATAGAGCAACATGATTTTGAGATTAAAGGATTGGATTTTCATCTTCATGCGATGCCTGGTACTTCTGAAAGTATGTCAGTTGTTTTTCCAAAATCCGGTACGTATGAAGCCATTTGTACCATACCTGGACATGAAGCAGCTGGAATGACAGCTACTATAATCGTTACGGAATTATAAGATAAAGCTTCCCTACTTACTTTTCACTCAAACTAGTAGGGATAAGCATTTTAGTTCTAGACAATTCTTTATTGTTTTAAAAAAGGAAATGAACTTTATTCTGTTGAAAGAGGTCCATCCCATACAGCCATGCCACCTCCGAAGTTAGCTACTTTATCAAATCCTTTTTCAACAAGAAAATCGGCACTTTCAACCCCCATTCTTCCTGTATGACAAATAAGAATAATCCGTTTTTCTTGATTTAATTCATTATAGCGGTCTTGAAACTCTTCATAGGGGATATTGATGGCTCCAGATATATGCCCCTCTTTATAGAGCTCCACTTCTCGTAAATCAACTACTTCTACATATTCGTTACCAACCTCCATCAGTACTTCCTCTTGGTTAATATCATCCCATTTTTGACTTATAGGGTCCTCTTCTAAGGTAGCTGTTTGGAATGGATTAACAACAATTACAATTGAAATGACTATTACAACGATAAAACTTAAAGGTAAAAGATATTTCCTCATCATTTCTCGCTCCTTTTTCCAGTTCTATATTTTTTCTTGCTTATTTAAAAGATTAGAGAAAAGGATATGTATTAAAACTGTAACATGTAAACCCCCTTAAGTAGGAAACAAGCATTGTTAGAAGCGTTCAACATACAGCAAAAATAGCCGAACATGTTGAATAACTTTATTTAACATGTTCAATGAAAAAACTTAAAACTATTTACTATGCTCCATAGTAGTACCAAATTCATAGACCTTTTCAATAAAGACTTGGTGCCAAAGCATGAAAGTCAGTACTGTCCATAATGGACGACTATAATCCCCTTTGCTCTTAAATATTGAACTCTCAGCCAAATTGATTTTACGATGTTGTTCAAGCAAATGAAGAATCTCTTCTTTCTTAAATAAATAATCAGTCTGACTATCCATAATCAAATTTTTAGCCCAATCGTACAATTCATTTTGTAGCCAATGTCGAATTGGAACGGGAAACCCTAGCTTCGCTCGATTGACAATATGCGCTGGTACAATGTGCTTCATTGCACTTCTAAGAGCAATTTTCGTTTGTGATTTATCTACCTTTATAGTGGGATGAAGGTTAGCAGCCACTTTAAAGACTTCTTTATCTAAAAATGGAACACGGAGTTCTAATGAATGCGCCATTGTCATTCGATCAGCCTTCACTAGAATATCACCTCGTAACCATGTCTGAAGATCGATATATTGCATCTTCGTAATATCATCAAGGTGTTGAATTTGTTCATAAAATGGCGTAGTGATCTTTTCATAGTTATAATCTGATTGATACTGGCTCAGTAACTTAAATTTATCGGCTTCTGAAAACATTTTCGCATTCCCAATGTAACGCTTTTCAATTGGTGTAAGCCCACGCTCTATATAATTTCTTCCCTTTACTTTTTGTGGAACTCTGTTAAGAATAAAGTTCATCATTCTTTTACCACTATCAGGAAGAGTCGATAAAGGACGGAGTGACAAAGGCTCCTTATAAATTCGGTAGCCTCCAAACAGTTCATCTGCACCCTCGCCAGATAAGACAACTTTTACATGTTTGGCAGCTTCCCTTGCTAAAAAGTAAAGGGGAATAGCTGCTGGGTCAGCAACGGGATCATCTAAATGCCAAATAATTTTAGGAAGTTCCTCAATAAATTCAGTAACTGAAACTTGATAATAAGAATTTTCAACCTCCAAAGCTTCCACTGTTTGCTTCACAGGATTTAGTTCATGATAACCTTCTTGCTCAAATCCAACAGTAAATGTCTTAATGGCAGGATTAATTTTTTTCGCTAATGTCACTATACAAGTGGAATCAATTCCACCAGATAAGAAAGCTCCTAATGGAACATCACTAATCATATGACAATTTACAGACTCCTCTAACGTTTGTGCTATCTGTTTAGAACTTGTCTCAAGATTGCCTTGACTTGGTTTGAAGATTGGCTCCCAATATTTTGTTTGGATTAAACCCTCCCCTTTCTTTTTGATGAAATAATGGCCAGGCTCCATTTTAAACGTATCAGTTGTCATCGTTAATGGCTCAGGCACATATTGAAAAGTTAAATAATGATGTAATGCTTCCTTATTTAAAGATTTATTGTTTTCAAGTGCTACTAAACTTTTTTTCTCAGACGCGAAATATAGTTCATGCTCACTTTCACCATTCGTATAATACAATGGTTTGATACCAAAGGGGTCTCGTGCCCCGTACATCGTTTGCTCCTGCTTGTCCCAAATCAAAATAGCAAACATTCCTCTTAAGTCAGAAAAAGCTTCTTCTTTTTTATGACTGAAAAGAGCAAGAATTGTCTCTGAATCTGATGAAGTCTGAAACGTGTAACCTATATTCCCCAAGGTTTTACGTAGTTCCTGGTAATTATAAATTTCACCATTAAATACCATCCAGTAACGCTCATTTTCATAGGAGATAGGTTGATTGCCATTTTCCACATCAATGATACTTAGCCTTTTAAATCCAAAAACGATGTGATCATCCTTGAAAAAACCTGTGTCATCTGGTCCACGATGATGAATCAAGTTAAGCATATTATTTATTTCATTTTTTTCTTTATTTCCTATTACTTTTTGTTCATTTACATAGCCAACAAAACCACACATTTTGAAAACACCTCATACTTCTTTTTGTTATAGATCAGATAATAATATTATCCTCAATGTTTGTTTTTTTCATGGAGAATTCATGTGAAAAAAAGGGGGATTAATTTAATGTTCAACACCACAGTACCCACCAATTTTGAATCCCAAAAATTATTATGAAATTAAAGATTAAAGACATGACCTTCATAAAAACACGACCTCTAATTTTGTGGTCATGTTTTTATGGAGTACACCGAATTTACTCAAACAAAATTATCATTCTTGTGTTGTCCAGTTATCCTTGCCACCAACACATAAAAAACGAGAATACTTGTTATACTTAGACTTACAGTAAAGAAATAAATATAAGTTAAATAGGGATGAAGTCCAGAATATAACCAAGGAAAAATCCCCAGAGAATAATCCAATATATCATTTGTTAATGTCCATAGTGCTACAATTAACAAATGTTTTAATTTAAAACGGAAGTATCGACTAAAAAAGAGTGCTTGAACTGCCATTCCAATGTGAGAAACAATTAACATATAACTTGTCCAATGAAGAGTACCTCCAGTAAAACTTGTTGCCACAATCATGACAACTGCCCAAATTCCATATTTAAACAAAGTCACAGCACCAAACGCTTCTATTAGCGGCCACTTTTTCCCTACTAAAAAGGACAGCAACGTAATGGTAAAAAACAAACTAGCAGTTGGACTATCTGGGACAAACGGCCAAAACCAAAGTTTCGTTTCAACTAATTGAGGCATATACCATATATATCCGTAGATCGTTCCCAACAAATTGGTCATAAACAATAACCAAATAGTACGTTTTCTTCCAAGCCAGTTAATAAGCCAGTTTAAGTAAATCAATAAATTTCCTTCTTTCTACATCCTATTTAAAATTAGTCTTACAAGCTTTGTGTTAACGAGTATTGCACTTAATTGTGTAGAAACTATGAAGAGGATTTATGAATTTTTTTTAAGAAAGCTAATTGCTTAATTTCTTATGACAACAAAATAAATGGCTCCTAACCTTCGTAAGGAGCCATTTATTTATATACCTTTACTTTTTTTAACCTCTTTTACGGTAAACCAAAACCCTATTAAAGAGCTTAGCCAGACTAATGTAATAGTGATGATGAAGGGTGCTTGTAGCCAATTAGGTGAATCTGGGTTGTGTATAAAAATAAAATAAGCCGTATGCAAAATTACCATATGGTAAAAGACATGTACAGTTTGTTGAACATGTTTCCAAGCTTTTAATCCCAATATCTTTTTACTTATCGTGTTTGAAGTTAACATTAAGATAAGAACATATACCAACGCTACAATCCCCAATAAATTACCTAAAGCAAATCCAGGATGCAACACCCAATCCCCTGCAAATGGACTAAAAACGAAAAAGAACCGGAATACTTCCCATTGAACCCAGCCATCAAGGAGAATCAATACATGAACAATTGCCGTAACGCCTGTCCATATCCCAAGTTCTCTTCTCCAAACTAGCCATTTTCTAATTGTTTTGAATACTTTAGAAAGGGATCCTAGAAGCAAAATTACACTTAAGAATAGTAATGATACATCTGCAAATGCTCTGTTCCAAGCATGCATTGGATCCCAGAGTTCTCTACTTTGAAAAAATAGATAAGCTAGTATAAGAGAAAATCCCCCTATAACTATTTGTCTATAAGTACTATTTTTCATCGCACACCTCCTCAATCTACTGTAGGAGTATACCCTGCATGTTTGTAGAATGTATGAAGATGATATAGAAGAAAAATTGTTAAAAAGCATAAAAACACTAGTTAGGCACCTAACTAGTATATTCTTAGCTCTATTTAATTTCCGCTTCTTGTAACATCCATTCAATGTGTCCACCATAGCCCGATGTTGGGTCATTAACGAAAACATGCGTAACCGCTCCGATTAATTTGTCCTCTTGAATAATTGGGCTACCGCTCATCCCTTGTACAATCCCTCCTGTTTTTTCCAGTAATTTAGGATCAGTGACTTTAATGATTAATCCTTTTGTTGTGGGAGATTTTCTTGGATTTGATTTAAGAATCTTAATATCAAATTCTTGTACTTTATCTCCCTCTAAAACCGTAAGTATTTTAGCGGGACCTTCTTTAACTTGATCAGCAGACGCTACAGGAATAGGTTGGTCAAAAATAGTACCTTTATTGAATACTTCTCCAAAAAGACCAAAAGGACTATTTATCGTTACAGAACCCCAAAACGCCTGATTAGGTAAAAATTTGGCTATCTTTTCACCAGGTTCACCGCTAACCCCTTTCTCAATTGATGAAACAGATGCCAACACAATGTGTCCATCATAAACAACGGTTGGATGATTAGTTTCAGCTTCTGATATAACGTGACCAAGTGCCCCGTATTTATTCGTATCAGGATGAAAAAATGTTAAAGTACCTATACCTGCCGTTAAATCACGTACATATAGACCGGATTGAAATTTGCCATCCTCTTTATTTCTTAAAGGGGTTAACTCTTTTAATAAAAATTGTTTTTTTCTCCTTATTTACTATTTTTAGTATGTCATTTTTCTCGCCAGCTTCTTGAACAATCTCTTCCACTTGAACCGCCCTACTTATAGGATTACCATTAATTTTCGTTATCAAGTCGCCTACTTCTATTCCTGCCTTTATTGCAGGTGATTCTTCTCCAACTGAAGACTTAACAGAATGATAGCCTGCAACAAGCACGCCTTCTTTATTTAGCTTAACACCAATGGATTGACCTCCGGGCAAAATTTTCAGTTCTGGTAATGTACGAACCTGAACTTGTTTAATTGGAAAATTACCTATTTCAATTGTCAAAGTTGTATCATTGGCTTCTTTGCTTGTTGCAGTGATTGAGGTTGTACCTGTTCTATTATTTGTAGAAGTAGTAATGTTTGTAACAAGTTTTTCATTTTCAGTTTTTGTAGAAAAGTCACCTATACGTGTAGAAGAAACTTCCCAGCTTATTTGCTGCCCTTCATATACAGTAATCTCATTTGGAATACTTATGACATCTTGAACAGGCGTAGAATAGCCCACGAAAAATATGCTTAGTAAGAGAATACAACCTATTAATTTTCTGATCCCCTCACCAATCATAATTTCACCCTCCTTGGTATAAAACTCGCGTTTACTTAATCCCCTAATTTAATGTTTAATTTTTACGGTTAGAAAGCAAAAGTATAGACTATCCTTTCTCCCTAGGCTGAACTATAGGTCCTAGCTTGAATGCCTTTTCAATCATTCTGGTATTTTTACAATTTTTTTATGCTTTAATTTATCATTTATCATAACTTTTTTTCTATCTTCACATTTTTTACAAATCTTTCGCTTATTCTATTACACAAGTTTCACATATTTATCTAGATTATCGAACCACTAACTTAATACTTATTTTTTGAAAGAGGTCGTAGAATGGAAGTTCTATTTTTTATTTTGAGTTATATTGTGTTTCTTGTACTTGCTGTTACAGCCTTATCTAGGTTAATAAAAAAAGGAATCTTAAAACAAGGCTTATTTGTTTTTTCTTTTCTAATCTTGGCCATGTTTACTTTTTTATTGTATTTAAATATACAGGAAGAATGGGTAGATCTCGATTTCACTAGTAAAATAAACAGTTTTAAAGAGGTATACAGTAATTCACAACCCCCTTCACAAATAGTATCTAACGATTCAAATTTACCTTTTATTGTCCATGAAAATGACATAACAAGAGGTTTTGAGAGTTATAAAGAGGCTGTTATTTATGCTCAAGAGATACAAAGCAATGTTTATTTTCTTAATGATAGTCACATCGTTTGGAGATATGACTTTCAACTTCCTCTAAGTATATTATTAGATGCCCCTTTAATTTCTCAGTTACCTGAGCTTCCAAGAGGATGTGAAGTAACAAGTCTTGCCATGTTTCTAAATTATGCAGGAGTAAATGTAAACAAAATGGTACTTGCAGATGAGGTAAAAAAAGATTCAACTCCCTATCAAAAAAAAGGCGATCAAGTCTTTTTTGGTAACCCTTATGATGGTTTTGTAGGTGATATGTATAACATTAACAATCCTGGTTATGGTGTATACCATGGTCCTATTAAAGAATTAGCAGAATTTTACTTGCCTAATAGAGTAATTGATATAACCGGGACTGACTTCCAACATATTCTCTATCACGTAAGCAATGGAAATCCAGTCTGGATCATATCTAATGTTACATTTTCGAAACTTCCTGAAAACTTATTCGAAACTTGGGATACTCCAAGCGGCTCTGTTAAAATAACGTATAAAGAGCATTCTGTCTTAGTTACAGGATTTGATGATGATTATGTTTATTTTAATGACCCCTTGGCAAATGTTAAGAATAGAAAAATCCCCCAAAGGGATTTTGTAGAAGCATGGGAACAAATGGGAAAACAAGCAATTACCTTTGTAAACTAGACAAGAGCAATAGATAAACATCACCATTTATCAATTAAGCTAAAAACAGCTGACCCTTAATAAATGGTCAGCTGTTTTAGAATGTCTATTTTTTCTTTCTCTTCTTTGCTTTATTATTTCTTTGTTGCTTCACGATCTCATCAAGATATCCTTGATTGGCTAAACCTGCTTTTCTCCGATAAATCCAAGTTATTACCGCCCCAATAATCAATATAATAGAAGCTACTTGTGCCGTTCGCAAAGTATCACCAATCATCAGATTATCTAATCTCATTCCTTCTATGACAAAGCGACCAATAGAATACCAAATGAGATAGCTATAAAAAATTTCACCTTGTTTTAGGTTTAACCTACGCAGATATAGCAAAATTACAACACCAATCATATTCCAGATTGACTCATATAGAAACGTTGGTTGATAGTAGGTTCCATTAATGTACATTTGATTAATAATAAAATTAGGTAACAAGAGATTTTCGAGAAACTCTCTTGTTACAGATCCACCATACACTTCCTGATTCATGAAGTTACCCCAACGACCAATTGCCTGAGCAAGTAAGATACTAGGAGCACCGATATCCAACAATTTAAATATTGGTATATTTTGTTTTTTTGCATAAACAATAGCTGTCGCTACACCGCCAATTAATCCACCATGTATAGCTAAGCCACCCTCCCATATATACAACACTCTTATAGGGTCGTCTACGTAATGTTCAAATCGGAAGGCCACATAATACAAGCGGGCACAAATAATGGAGATAGGTAATGCCCATAGTAGTAAATCCGCAAATGTATCTTTCGGTAGCCCTCGTTTAATCGTTTCTCGTGTAGCCATTATATAACCAATGGCTACACCGATCCCAATAAGAGCCCCATACCAATAAATTTTTAAAGGACCGATCTCAAGAAAAACTCTGCTTAACGGTTGAATTGTTTCTTCCATTTCCCTTTCACCTCTTAGCTGTTTACTTGTCTTGCTAAGTTAATATAAAATCTTAACTATAGTTATAAATATATAAGGAAAGTTTGAATTAATTATGAAAATTAAATATAATTCCTGTTAGTTCTTTTATCATTTAAATAGTTTCAAAGGTACGTTGATAGTTTCGATGATTGATACAGGTACGTTCAAAGGGGAATTCATCCTCCCTACCACAAACAGGATACGTAATAAATTCAGCTACCACACTATTGTTGTACACAGCAATTACTGTTAGTTCTATCCCATCGTATAAAATTATTTCATTTACTTCGGCAGCATTTGGGTTTATTTTTTTTGATTTGTTATACATATAAATCCAGCCTTTCTAATTTTTTTAGTTTATAAGTGGCTCTCTAATCCAAAGTCCTAGTAAGTAGAACTTCGATTTTATCTCAATGTCTCTTCTCACAGACAAAGACAAAAGCAGGAGGAATATTCAAAGGAACTATTTTAAGACTCGTTTTATCAAAAGCCGCATTAAGATAAGGAAGCAAAAAAGGTGTATATTGAAAAGCAATAAATTTTCCGCCTGGTTTGAGAATATAGTCTATCTGATCAAGTAAATTGATTAGTACTTCTTTTTTGAAATTTAGTAAAGGAAGGCCAGAAAAAATATAATCAATTGATTTTTCTTGTTCATTTAGGCTCCCCTTTAAGTTAAAAGCATCATCAAAAATAGTAATTTCAGAAGCAAATCTGTTTAACGATTGTTTTAAGGAGGAATTGTTTTCAAATACTATTAATGGGTGATCTAGTTTTGACTCTTTGAGTATTGTTTCAGTAAGTACTCCTGTTCCAGCTCCTAATTCAACAACCTTCGAATTTTTTTGTAAATTTACTTGATTCACCATACTTTGAACGAGGTAAGGAGAGCTAGGGATAATACTTCCAATAGCCTTTGGGGAGTGCATAAAACTTTTCAAGAAAACTCTTTTCTCATTTAGCATAATTAAAACCCCTTATTTTCGTTATTAAGAGGATTATTTCATATGAATTTGTTCAAAGTATGAAGTTTAATATTTTCATAAAAATATTTTTTAGCAGCAATGTGCAATTGGGAACCGGTTAAGAACATAACAAAATAGTTAAAGGTACTATCTTAATTCGATCATTCGTTAAAAGTACGTTCTATTCACAAGATCTTCTAAAATTACGAAAGAAAACATAGATTAACAGATAAAGAGAATGAGACTTATTATTAGGAGGAAACTGATGGGGACTTATGATAAAAATATACCGTTGTGGTCGGTAATTTGAGAGTTTGCGATGAGTAAAGTAATTTGGTTATGGCTCGGTTGGATGTTTTTAACTAGTTTATTCTCCTATTACCACTTACATTGGAAAATAACTGTTTCTTTGTTCTTAGCTGGTTTACTTACGGCGATCAAAGCTTTGGTTGAAGATCAACTAAACCTTACCGATTGAGAAATACAACATACAATTACTTCTAGGGATCCGTTCTACGTTTCCCTAGTCTATTTATAACAATATCAAAAATGCGAGTCATTGCATTTAAAAATAAGTGGGTTTTCAGTGTTAAAAGAGAAAGTACCCGCTACGAGTTTTATAAATTTCCACGTAGCGGATCTTTTTTTCTGAAAATTAGATAAGTAACGTATCTCTATGCAATACGTTTGCACTTAAGGCTTTATAGCTAATTATCACCTATTAGAGGACTTGAACTATAAATCTCAGTTAATAAATAGTCACCTTCACTGCTATTGTGTGCAGTTTCATCCCTAGCATCTAAATCATTAAAATGCCACCATTCCGAAGCTAAGGGTGTCAGCCCCGCCGTCGTAGCATAGGTTTGTAACTTTATAGCAGCCTCGTTCATTGAATCAGCATAAGTTGCAGTTTTCCAATCAATTGCATTTTGTGATGAAACTGGGGTAGTAAATACAGCAGATGCTCCGCTTAATTCATGTATTTGTGTAGGCATCGCATATTCCATATAATCTTTAATTAAGACTCTGGTGTATTCACCAATTGGAACCTCCTTTTTAGAGTTAATTTTAACTAAACTGAGATCGATGCCATAACCCATTTGATGATTAGAAACACCGTCTGTTATAAACCAATTTATCCCCCAAGGAAGTGTGTTAATACCAGTCATAACTTCTGGATCATCATCGGCTAACTTACTCAAGCCTTCTACAACCGCTTTCTGTACAGAGTAGGGCCTAAATCCCTCATATATTTTTAGTGAGTTGCCCTCTGACAGGGCAAGCTGCTGTGCTAAATGAACTTTTTTGGACATTGAATATAGCACAGGCATAATATATTCTTCACTCTCAAGCCGTTCGTTGTATGTCTTGCCCGGATATAAGGCACGGTTTGAAATATTAGGGATATCCTTACCAGATGAAACGAATTTAGAAGAATAGGTATTAGTGTTATCATAGATAATAGATGGAATAACATCGGGAAGGTTAATAAAAGTATAATTATGTTGTAACCAACCAGCTAAATCACCTCTTTTAATAAACCACCAATCTCCCTCTTCTCTTAAAATTTCGAAAGCAGTACCTGCTTCAAATATATCAATAGTTTCAGAATCACTTTTTGGAAATTCTTTCAAATCTAAACTGATAGAAGTAAATCCTGTAGCTCCAACCACAGGTAACTCTAAATCCCCTTCGTACATTCTTGCTTGTGGCTCTTCAATTACTTCATCGGCTGAAATTTCGGAAGATTTTTCTACTTCATTCATAGCGGGAATGGACTCATTTGGTATAAAATTATCCACATTTGTTCTATCAATACAAGCTGTTAGTAACATTATGATTATTAGCATAGCCATTATCAATATAACATTGTATTTTTTTAGCCAAATCATGATTATATATCTCCTCAATATTTAATTTATGCAAATATGAAGTACCTCAAAATATAAAGTACTAAAAGATGAGCTGGATAAAAAACATAAAATCCCCATTTAATAAGAGCTGAGCTTTTTCCTCTTTCTCCATTATATAAAGCAAGAAAAGGAATGGCCAAAAGGATACCAAAGCGAAAAGCGTAATCCATTCCTAAACTTATGCCAGGAAGAATATAAAAAACAGTCCCTATAAATGCAAAGCTAATCATCTGCATCTTAAACTGTCCCTTGTATATTCCAAAAAATAAAATCCACAATACAAGAATGTAATTCCAGTCAGCCGTCCAAGCGAGTAAACAGCACAAAGCAATAATCATAACTTTTATTAATCGAGAAATGTAAGTAGTTTGACTAATAGCTAATGCAACTAACCCCATAAACAGTCCCCATATTACACTAGTTCCCTGCCACCATTCAAGACCGAAGTACATCACAAATGGGAAGTGCGAAATTAAAGCAAAAATGAAAAGTCGTTTTAGATATTTTTGCTTATTAGAAGTATAGAAGTATCCTTCTGCAATCATATAACCTATTATGGGGGCAGCCAATCTTCCAAAACCACGAGCAAATATTGCTAGTGTAGTGTCATCAGGCACAAGCCATATTGATGCATGGTCTACAACCATCGCAATAACAGCTAGTAGTTTAAGTGCATTTGAATTTATAAACTTTGTTTTTATTGACATTTGCATACTCCGTTTCCTATTAATTTTTGTTATCTGATTTAGCATAGCCATCAAATATGGAGTTTTTATGTGTTTTAAATTTTAATAAATGATCACTTTTGATTACTTAGGAGGTTGATGATTTAAAACAAAAAAACCTCTTTAGGGCCTGCTGTAAGGAGTTTATCAAACGAAGTTGTTATAATCTGAAATTTCTCCAGACTAATTATTAATCTCTTCATCTGTTTCTAGCTATCAAACTTAAAAATATATAACCAAAAGAATTTTTTGGACACTCAGGCTCACCATTTATTTTCAATAATAAGCCCCATTGCCTTGGGAGTTCAGAAGACTTTTCAAAAAACTCTTTTTCATTTAGCGAATTAAAGAACTTACTCATCTCTTTCATGACCATCAACTTTTCTAGATGTTGGTGATCTCTATATCTATACAACTACTAATATTTTTAACAAATCTGTTTACTTCCATGTTTTTTTACAAACTCCCACATATTTCGTAACAGTAATGTAAAAAACAGCTTCGAGCGTTCGGGTTAATGGTATCCTCAAGTCCATTTTTCCAAATGGGTAAATTTGGTCACCTCCTAGTCTAATTTTTCATGTTAGTTTAATAGAGTCACTTACTTCTAGGAGGTTTATACAATGAAAAAATTAATAATCACTATTAGCGTTGCAGCATCACTTGTTTTTATTGGAGGAAATGATACAAACGCACAAATAACGACACACACCGTAGCGTCTGGAGAATTTTTGTATAAAATTGGTCAAAAATATGGAGTTTCTGTATCCGCTATTAAAAATGCAAATAATAAATCGTCATCAATGATTATGGTAGGAGAAAGGTTAACAATTCCAGAATCTATCTCTGCTTCAGAGAGGGATTTACTGGCACGTTTAGTGATGGCTGAATCAGAAGGAGAACCTTATGCTGGTAAAGTCGCTGTTGCAACCGTCGTATTAAATCGAGTTGACCATAAGGATTTTCCGAATACGGTTCGAGGAGTTATTAATGAAGTTTCAAACGGATACTACGCGTTTACACCTGTTCAAAATGGACGTATTAACCGTCCGGCTGATAATGAATCGATTCGAGCTGTTGATGAGGCTCTAGCATTTAGAGGGCAAGGATCTGGGTCACTCTTTTTCTATAATCCAAAAATTGCTACTAACCAATGGATTGCTACTCGTACCGAAACTGTTCGGATTGGAAATCATGTTTTTGCTAAATAAATTATGACATTAGAGAAGGAGCGTCAGGACACAGCATCTCCTGACGCTCAATCTTAGAATTTCCAGTACTTTGATAAAAATAAAAGATTACTTAAACCATGGACTTAGCAAATCAACGCCCTTGTTGTAAAGCTAACCTGCTTCACCACAGAAAATAAGAGATTTATTGCTATCTCAAGGTATTTGAATAAGAAATTAATTCATATCTTTGACTTTTTCTTTGTTCTTTAAATGTTGTTCAAGTATGACAGTTGTTAAAATGGCTACTATTGCTTGATATATTAATAGGTCAGTCATTATTCCAAACTCTTCAGGTTCCCCAATGAATTTTGTGATATAGAAAGAGACGATGAAGAATGTTATGACTGTAGCAAGCCCCAATCCATAGGCCTTTCCCAATTTTATTAGCAACTATTATTGCGAAAAATTTATTTAATAAAAAACCTCCATACATTATAAAACTTCCTATCATTAATGAAGTTCCTATCTCAAAAAATCTTATCTCGCCCACCCTTTTCATTTTACAATGGGATCCAATAGAATTAGGTTTTATCGACAAGTTCTATCGTACATGCTACACGTTAGTTGGAGAAAGTAATAAATTCAAGATTAATAAAAATGATTAAGGAATAACCTACTCCTTTTTCTTAGGCATTTGTCAGCCTCCTTCTATACAAGTTGCAGTAGAACTTCCTATAACAGAATTTAATTCTTGAAGTAGTGAGTATAGACGTTCACTTCCAACTAATGTCTTCAATGTTTGTTTCGTTAGTGGAACATTATATTTTTTAAAAACTTCTTTTGTCTCTCCCCAAACATCAACAATTGCTTCAGGTGACATATTTGATTGAATAACCATGTGAGTCTCCTCCTTTGCTTTTATCTATCATTTTATTAATAGCTAAATTTACTCCCTGCTTCAATAAAAACAAATGACCAACCGCTAAAAACTATGTTTTAAATAATCATTCACTTAATTATTGATCATTTCTCTTAATAATTTTGTATCTTCCTTTTGAATTCTAAATCCCTGTAAAGTGTTTGATAAATTAACAAGCAAACCTTCGCCTTCTGTCTCCCCACCTAAACTTAAATGATAGTGTGCGGAGGATTTATCTTTAAAGTATACTGTCAAATCAAACTCCGCTATGTAATTTAACATACCTTCCATTTTCTGAGCATTTTCAATTGCTTCTATAAAAGTTTTCATCCTGCTTGCATCTGTGAACTGTTTCGATTTTAATGAAATGTCTTTAGAGTCCCACTCCGGATGTGAATTAAGGGAAATACTTATAACATCTTTATCGTAAAAAGGGATGCCCATTTGTGTTTTCTCACTGCAACCCACAACAAAAGTTAAAATAATTACAACATATAATAAAAAACACTTCCTCAATTACAACCCTCCTCCCTCACGTTTCCCAGTTCAACAACCTTGCAAAATCTCCATCTATTTTAACATAAAATTACATTTGTCTTTCTTAATCAATAAGACTGTTACTATAATAGTTGATCAAACCTGTAATAAAAAGCGAAAAAGGGATAAATGACTATTTGCCTCATTTACCCCTTACTGTTTCATTGATTAACCTTTTTAATTCTTTCTACTTCCTTCCTCTGCCAATACTTCCCACGTTTTCCCAAAGTCCTTTGTCTCATAAATACTTTGTTTCATTGATCCGAGTACTAACATTTGATCATCTGTTGGATGGTTACTAATATACATAATGTAATCATCGTCTACCTTAAAATTCAGAGATGCCCATGTTTCTCCAAAGTCTTCACTCAAATACAAGCCTTCCTTTTCCCCAAAGAGATAGGCTACTAAATCTTCTGAATCAGAATCAAGAGTTTGGAAAGAACTTGCGCTAAGATTATTTTCTTTTAAAGCCCACGTTTGACCACCGTCAGATGATTCATATAGTCCTGTCTCAGTTCCAGCTAGTAAGTAATCAGGAGATTGCGGATGAGACGTTAATGAAAGAACCGAAGCTACAGGTCCTGGTAATCCTATAGTATCAACCATCTCCCAATCATAACCTCCATTGTTTGACCGATATAGGTTTGAGTTATATACATCAATTCCATACATGAATTCTTGGTTTCCTTCATTTACATGTAAAAGATGAAAATCGACTTCCTCATAAAGTGCAATTGGTTCCCATGTTTCCCCAGAATCATGACTAATAATGACCCCTAATGGATCAACATAGTCAGATCGAGCACCAGGATGTCCACTTGAGATCATCAAGTCCTCATCTATAATTGTATAACCCATGAAATCATGCTGATGTTCTGGCTCACCAACTAATTCCCAACTGTCTTCATTTAAATTAATTAAGCCCATATGTGTAGCTAGAAAAATACTCTCGTCATGTTGTGAGTATTCTAATCCATGAATATGCATAAACGAGTCGATCTGATTTGTGTCATTTGAGCATGCTGATATAACAAATAGAGATAGAGTAATCATACTAGCCATTAATCCTTTTTTCATTGAAATAATCCCCTTTAAATGTGTTTTCTTTTTGTTGGAAATTTGCTCAATATATCGTTAAAACCTTCTACGATAGAGCGACAACTTCTATTTTAACATGTTCTTTCTCTTTACAAATTCTTCTTCTGAGATTTCACCGGTTGCGAAACGTTCCTCCAAAATGGCATAGGGAGACTTCGCTTTACTTTCCAATCGAAACAAAAGCCTTAGTATTAAATAAATGATTACAAGCAGAGCAAGTGCAACAAATCCCATTTTTAAGATATACGACATCATTTCAGCTGAATCTCCAAACATACGATCTCCTCCTTTAAAAGCCCATAAAGCCATTAAAAATATTATTTACTAAATAAGAGGTAATTCTAGTCATCCAATCAAAATATAAAAATACACCAAATATGATCATTAAAATTCCACCAAATTTCATAATGAGATTTGTATATTTTTTAATCCAATTCATTCTTCCAATAAAGAATGTCATCAAAAAGAACGGTATTGCAAACCCAATACTATAAGCACTCATATAAAGCATCCCGGAACCCGAGTTGGTCATACTTAAAGTAATAACGGAAGCTAAAATTGGGCCAATACAAGGAGTCCATCCAGCAGCAAAAGCAATTCCTATTACATAGGTTCCGACATATCCACTTGGTTTTTTGGAGAACTGGAATTGATGATTTTTCATTAGAAACGAAGGTCGGATTACTCCTATAGTTATCAATCCAAACAAAATAATGAAAATGGCCCCTAGTTGTCTAATGAGATTATTGTATTTCAAGAATAGGTCTCCTACTAATGTTGTGGACATTCCAAGCACAACAAAAATAGTAGAAAACCCTAAAATAAAGATGAACGTGTGGAACATAGCTCTTGGAGGTAAAAAACGACCTTTTTTCTTCATCTCATCCACCGTCATCCCGGTTATATAGGATAGAAAGGCTGGATATAACGGGAGATTACAGGGGGATATAAAAGATAAAACCCCCGCTCCAAAAGCCAATAATATAGTTAAATCTGCCATAACAATCTCCTTTTAAGCGTATGAATGTAATCCTGCGATGACTAAATTAATAAATAGCAAGTTAAACATTATGATCCCAAAACCAATCACTAAGAGCCATGCGGATTTCTCACCATGCCAACCCCTTGATAGTCTTAAGTGTAAATAAGCAGCATAAAAAAGAAACGTTATAAGAGCCCAAACTTCTTTTGGATCCCATCCCCAAAATCGTGTCCAAGCGATTTGAGCCCAAATCATGGCAAATATTAATCCACCTAAAGTAAAAACTGGAAAACCAATAATAATCGATCTGTAACTAACTTCATCAAAAAGTTGTGGACTAACGTTTTTCAAGATAGGTTGTATCGCAGCTGCAATCCGTCTTCTTAGAATGAAACGTAATAGAAGATAAAGAATACTTCCTGAAAGGATTGACCATAAAAACGTATTAAACTTTCTTGGAGACTCCACTCCGTTCATCCAGCCGGGTGTTTCAAATAATGGGCCAAACCGGTTTTGATCAGCTGTTATTAATTCACCTTCATAAGGACCTACAATAGCCGGTAATTCATATTCAAGCTGTGCCTCCACTTCCCATTCATTTATCCAATTAAAAGTGACAGAATAATTAATTAACGAAAACACTCCCACCGTTATTGCAATGGCTACAGCACACGTTACCGAATAAATAACAGCCTCAAGCCAAAATGTTTGTTTAGAGCGTTTGCTTTGGTCAACGACACGTATGAGGTAGATTAAACCTGCAATAAATCCAACCCCTAGAATCCCTTGACCAATAGCAGTGGTTATCACATGAATATGAAGCCAGTAAGTTTGCAAGGCGGGTATTAAAGGCGTAACTTCTCTTGGGAATACTGATGCATAGGCAATGATCACAATTCCAACAGGCATTGAGAAAATACCTAATACCGGCTTCTTATAAATAAGATAAAGAATTAGAAACGCAAAAATAATAGTTAATCCTAAGAACGTGGTATATTCAAACATATTACTAACCGGAGCATGTCCAGCCACAATCCACCTAGTGACAAAATACCCTAGTTGTGCTAAAAATCCTGCACACGCCAGACCAAAGCTGATCCATCCCCACCTCTTCGTTTTATTACCTAATGTACTATTTTCATAATAGATCGTAATAGAGAAAGTAATTGTCGCGAAAATGTAGATAAAAAACGCCGCGAGCAATAGATTACTACTTAGTTCGACCATGTTGTAACACTCCCAAACCACTTATTTGTCTTCTGTCCTATCGACCGGCTGTTCGAGCTCTGCCTCTTTTGCCACTTCAGCCATTTCACGTTTAAAAGCATACCAATTCTTATTCGTATGGCCTGCCATCATTACTTTCCCATTCTCTTCTTGTATCCAAATTCTTCGGTGAGTCCAATAGCTTCCTTGGACTAAACCAATCATAAAAATGAATCCTCCTATTACTAAAATGGACAAAGTATAGTCTTTTCGAACAATCAGCGCAGATACATGTTTTGTCTCTAGATCAGATAACCTAATGGAATAAACATTTTCATCTGTAGGATCGAAATTACGTCCAATAGTTAAAAAACTCACTTCTTTTTTTTCTTGATTTGGACTATTCACTTCAAAGATAAAGGCAGGATTATCAGGAATCCTTGATTTGGTACTTGGAATTCCATCATTATTTAAATAATAGTCTGGTAGATAATCTTGTAATTTAACGTAGTAGTCATTAGGAAGATCATATTGTTGTTCAGGATAAAATAGATCAACTTTAAACTCTCCAATCGTTTCACCTGTTTCATCATGTTCAACTGTAAACATCATCTTATTTAACTCATGGAGTTTGTAATCAACTTGATATAGACCAAACCCATCAAATTTAAAGGGATCATTCACCCTGATTTGGTACGTATCCACTTCTTGAAGATCGCGCTGTGAACCTACTGGACCGTCATCGTTTCGTTGGTACAGTGTCACGTTTGTTTGATAGGTTTTAACAACAACTCCCCCTGCTCGATCAATCGCCGTTTGGAAGAGCTCGTCATTTTCATCGTATAATTCAACAATAAACTGATGATTTTCCAGATAGTATTCTCCATTTGTTCCTGGGATTACCTCCGTATCCCCTTCTCGAACCCAAAGGTGGTGATCAACAAACATTCCCGGAAAAAAGCGTAGCATCCCACCAATTAAGAAAATAATGAGACCAATATGGTTTATATAAGGTCCCCATCTAGCAAATCGGCCTTTTTCAGCTAAAATAGAGGTTCCATCTGTTCTAACGTTGTATTTCTTTCCCTTTAAACTACTCAACCATTTCTCTTTATTTGGCGCTATATCTAGTTGTGTTTCACTTACTAGACGCTGTTTCTTCATAAAATTGATGTGTTTATGGACACGTTGGTGTTTTAAGGAACGATATAAGGGAAAAAAACGATCCACACTAGCAATGATAAGTGAAACGGTCAAAGCAGCCATTAATAATAAATACCACCAAGATTGATACAGGTTATGAAAACCTAATTCATAATACACTTGTCCGAGAAACCCATATTGATCTTGATAGTACTCTGCCGGATTAACGGTTGGTGGTATATACATTTCCTGTGGAAGAATGGTCCCCAATGATGACGCTAGCAACAAAATGACAATAATCCAAATCCCTACTTTTACTGAGGAGAAAAAATTCCATATTTGATCAACTATCGTTTTATTGTAGGTTTGCGAACGTCTTGCCGCTCCTTCATAACGCATATTTAAAACTTGCTGATTTTCACTCGCGACTAATGGTCTGCCGCATCCTCCACATAAGTCTGTTCCTTGAGGATTTTGCTGTCCACAAGAACAGCTAAGGTTATTCATTTCAATCACTCCTGCGGTTTAATACTTTCCATATACTGTGCGATCGCTTGCTCTGACATGCCTCCTGTAATGATGTTAATGATTTCCCCTTCCGCATTGATTAGAAATGTAGTCGGAAGTGGAATAACACCATAACGGTCTAATACTTGTTGTCCTTTATCCATAGGAATTGGGAACGTTAAGTTTAGTCTTTCTACAAAGCGCTGAACGGTTAATTCGGGTTCACCTACATTTACAGCAAGGATTTCAACTCCCTGATCTTTATATATCGCATATTGGTTTTCCATATAAGGCATCTCACGCTCACACGGTGGACAATATGTACCCCAGAAATTCAAAAAAACACCTTGCCCCCGGTAATCTTCAAGCTCCACCTCATTGCCATTAAGATCTGTAAGAACAAAATTTGGTGCTTCATCGCTTACCCGAACAGCTGCATCCGCATCTGAAAAAAAATTAGAATAAAATGTATACCCTATCGCGATTGCCATGATGAGCAAGGTCACTGTTCGGATAAATAATCGTCTAGTTTTCATAGAACTCCTCCTTTAAACCTACAATAGTTAAGAGTATAAAGAGAAATTGTGAAGGAATCATGGAGAAATGCTAAATTGGAAAATCTGTCACATCCTATTCATATAATCACTATGACATAAAAAATGAGCCCCTTAATATTAAGAGGACCCATTATAGTACTATTTAATATGCTTTGCCTTTTTGGTGTAGATTTTAAAGATCATATAAACGCAACTTACTAGGAAAACTGGAATAAGAGTATATAAACAAATGGTAATAAAGGTAAGACTAAGATGACGATGGGCTTCAGGTAGAATCCAAGTTGCTGAAATCGTTAAACATATAATTCCTAATAAAATAAAAACAAAAATAACTAGCCATTCTGCTTTCTTCAATTGGCTTCATCTCACTTTAATCCAAAATTTTGGGTAGAATAATAGTGAATTCAGTTCCTTCACCAACAGTGCTCTCCACCTCAATTGTCCCATTGTGTAACTCTATTAGTTGCTTCACAATGGACAATCCAAGACCAGTACCACCGAAAGCCCTAGACCGAGACTTTTCTACTCGATAAAAACGCTCGAATATATACGGTAGCTCCTCTTCTTCCATGCCAATTCCCGTGTCCCTAACCTTAATCTTAATATTTTCATCATTACTAACAGTATAAATTGTAATGGATCCTTCTTTCGTATACTTTATTGCGTTTTCAACTAAATTTATAAGAACTTGCTCCAATCTTAAAGGATCACCAAGTACTATACTGTCTTCCTTATCAGATAGTTCACATAGGTATTCTATATTAAGGTTTTGGTCTAGAGCTTTGTATGCCGTTTTCTTTACAACAAGTTTTATAATTTCATTAATGTTCACTTTTTTATGTTCAAGATTAAAACGGCCTTCGTCCATTTGTGCTAAGTCAAATAAATCATCGACTAAATAAGTTAGTCTTGTAGCTTCATGATCAATAATTTCAAGGTATTGGTTTCTTTCTTCTTCTGTTTTCCAACGCCCTTCACGCAAAACTTTTGAGTATCCTTTTAAATAAGTCATAGGTGTGCGTAACTCATGTGATATATTGGCAAAAAACTCTCTTCTTTGTTCATTTACACGTTGTAAACTGAAAGCTAAATCATTGATAGCACGTGCCAGTGAACCTAACTCATCACCTGATTTCTGAATAGTACGTGTATTATAGTTGCCTTTAGCAATTTGTCTTGCAGCTTTTTCCATACTTACTAATGGCTGAGATAGTTTTTTGGTAATGAAATAAGTAAGTCCAATCCCTAGAAATAAAGATCCAATCGCTGAGAGTTTCAGGAAATCTTGTACTTTTTTTATGGATTGTATGATACTCTCGAGCGAAGAAAAAACAATTACATGCCCCTTTGAATTATTAACATTTATATGTGAAGCAGTCGCAATATACGTTTTCCCATCAGAATCTTCAAATGAATTAGTCATATAGTGCTGCGAATCAGCAGAATGGATAAGGTTAAGAAGGTACCCTGTGTCATGATGACTCATCGAAAAATTCGATTGAGCCAGACCTCTCCTTGATCACTAAGTGCTAGCATTTTTTGATTCGAGATTTTCGCAGCTACTTCCACAACCTCTAATCGGTTTTCAACAGTACTATCATTAATTAGATTAGCATATTGAGAAGACAGCATATGTGTTTCTTCTTGGGCTTGACTAACATAAAACCCATAAAAAATTTGATTCATGACAAAGCCTAACGGTAATATTATCGTAATTAATAAGAGTAGAATCGTAAGGCCTAATTTAATATCAATTCGATTCATAAGTTGTACCATCTCTTTTTATACAAATTTGTATCCAACACCCCATACAGTTATTATTCGATTATTTTTTAGGCCAGCAGCATAAAGTTTTGATCGTATATTTTTCATATGAGAGTCTACAGTTCTTTGTGCTCCTACATAATCCTCTCCCCAGATTAAATAAAGAAGGTCGTCTCTCGTATACACTCGTTGTGGATTTAAAGCGAGCTTATATAAAAGCTCGAACTCTTTTGCTGTTAATTCAACCAATTCATTATTCACATAGACACTTCTATTTTCATAATAAATAGATAATCCATCTTCAAATGCTAACTTTACTTCGTCTTTCTTTGCCTCAATTGTAGTTACTCTTCTTAGCAATGCTTTTACACGCGCTATTAATTCTTCTGGTTCAAATGGTTTTGTAAGGTAATCATCTGCTCCTAAATTTAACCCATCTACTCGATCTTCTAATGCCTTCCTGGCTGAGAGCATTAGTATAGGAATTGTTGAATACTCTCTTACGATTTTACATACCTCAAAACCATCAAGATCTGGCATCATAATATCTAGTATAATTAGATCATAATTATCTGGGTTATTCCGAATCTTAGTAATAGCTTCCTTACCCGTCGAAGCCTCAAATAGGTCAAATCCCTCATCCTTCAAATAAATCGATAAAAGAGTTCGCATTTGAAACTCATCATCAACAATTAAAATAGTTTTGTTTTCAATCATATGTTTAACCCCTTAGTATTTAATTTGAAACGAAATGGTGAAAATTATGAAAACACGTTATCATATTAATGTTAAAATTCTAATGTAAAAGGAAGTTCCCATATCGTTTCTGACAAATTTGCTCTTGAGATCATTAATAAAATTGTCTCAGGTAGTGGTTGAGCGAACTCAAATTCACCTTTCATCGTATTTAGATTTTGCTCAGTTCTAGATACCACTGGATAAATCCTCTCTCCTTCAAGCTCTATCGTTACCCCTATTCCTTTTGTTGGATGTACATCATTTAAATTTAACCTTAAATAGTTATCCTTTAGATCTATATTTGTTAGTATAATTCCGTCACTCATAACATTATTTCTATTCCCATCTATTTCAAAGGTCACTAATTTTTTATTGAAAGTTGGCTTAACGTATAACGAAAAAGATAGGAATCCTGCTAATTTTTGGTTTTCACTTTCACTTAAATAGAACTCGCGTATCATCACTTTCTCATCATTAACGAACTCTGTTTTTTGCTCCTCATTAATTTTGTAAAATTCATGACCATTAGCTAAAATGATCTGACTTGGAAAAGCAACAGCATAATCATTTTTGTTAATTCCGCCCTCCGTAATACTTTCCAGCGTTACTGTTAAGAAAAAACCATTCTCTACTTCCACGATTTCATCTATTACCACTTTTATATAACTGTTTTCATAAATATTTTGAACGTCTTTGGTATCTGGTTGTTGACATCCACCCAAAGTAATAAAAACGAATATCAATACTGATATTATTCTCACATTACTCCTCCTATAGCCCACATATATAAAGGGTTAACCTGTCAATTTATATTAAGTTACAATGATTCCCAATATTTTCAGAGAGTAAATATTACTAGTCGCACTATTATATTTCCCCTAGATAGAAACACTGCTTTTATTTGATATAACAATAGAAGATAAATGTGGAGAAAAGATGAAGATAAAAAAAATAAGATATTACCTTTTCAAAAAAAACACTGTAATTATTTAGAAACACATACTTTCTACACATTTTCTAGTTAACATCCAAAACGTAACAATTTCGATTTAAAAAAGGAGACAAGATTATGAAAATGAAGCTTACGGTTTTACTACTATTATTTTTCATCGTTATTCTTGGTGCATGTAACGCATCAAATAACGAGGAAGAATTAATAGACGGTGAAACAGAAAATACCATTACAGAAGAAGTCTTAACAGTTGTCACAACTACTTTTGTTTTAGAAGACTTTACTCGGAAAATTGGTGGAGAACATGTTGATGTGATCAATGTAGTTCCTTTGGGCGCAGATGCTCATTCGTTTGAACCGACAGCTAGACAAATGATCGAAATAATGGAAGCAGATGCGTTTGTATATAACGGAGCCGGCTTTGAAGGCTTTGTTGATGCGGTACTAAAAAGTATGGAGAAGGAGGACGTTGTAGCTCTTCAAGCTTCTAATAACATTCCTTTAAGAGAAGATGATGATGAACACGATGATGAACATGTGGATGTTCATGAAGAAGACGAACACAGTGATGAGAACTTGGATGTTCATGAAGAAGACGAACACTTGCACGCTGGAGTCGATCCGCATGCTTGGCTTGATCCGGTATATGCCCTGCAATATGCTAAGAATATATATGATTTACTTGTTCAATTACAACCTGAATTCGAAGAGCAATTTACAGAAAACTATACTAACTTAAAAATTGAATTAGAAAATTTACACGTTGAATTTGAAGAAATGGTATCTACTGCTGAACGAAATCAATTTATAGTATCTCATGCTGGCTATGGATATTGGGAACAAAGGTACGGGCTTGAACAAATTGCAATATCTGGACTATCACCTACAAACGAACCGTCTCAGCGTCAAGTTGAAGAGATTCTTGAACTAGGTCAGTCTCTGAATCTTACTCATCTGTTTGTTGAACAAAATTTCACATCTAAAATTGCTGAAATGATAGCTGACGAAATTGGTGCTGACATATTATATTTACACAACCTTGAAGCAGCAACACAAGAAGATATTGATAACGGCGAGAACTATATAAGTATAATGAGAGGGAATATTGAAGCTTTAAAACAAGGTTTAAATAAGTAAGAAATTAGAATCTCATTCATTTACATTAGTA
>NZ_BAUU01000028.1 GCF_000513115.1 Halalkalibacter hemicellulosilyticusJCM 9152 | reverse complement strand
AACAGGATGAATATCAAGATTTTATAGTGCCAGAATATATAGCAAATGCAATTCAATGGGTGTGTGAATAATATGATTATTGATGCTCAGACGAAATTGGAAATAGAACATGATTTTAAGGTAGAAGCTGGTCCTGGTGCAGGGAAAACTGAATTCTTGGTAAATCATATCAAAAATGTAATACAAAATTCTGAAAGGCTCGAACGCATGAGAAAGATTGCTTGTATTACTTATACAAATACAGCTGTTGAAACAGTTTTACAAAGGCTGGGAAAAAGTGTCTCAAATAGAGTGGATGTATCTACAATACACAGCTTTTTGTATAGAAATGTAGTTAAACCATATTGTTCTTTTTTACCAAAAGAATATGAAGTTTGTATACGAAAATTAAATGGCCATAATGACCCAGTTGTGATTAACAAATACGTACGCGAATGGTTAGAAAACGGGGATTTCAAAGGGTTAAAACATCCCAATACTAAAAAACAACTGTTAAACATGTCTACTCTAAATAAAGCTCTACAAAACTGGCTTTTATCGATGAAATCCGCTTATAAAAATAACGATATACAATTTGTTTGTGATAATACCAAAGCTAAAGCAATTGATAAGAAGAGTGGAAATATAATGGGAATAAATAAGGCAAACTTAAATATATTGGAAAGTAAATTATTAAATTATAAAAAAATATATTGGAAGAATGGGATAATTGATCATGATGATATATTATTTTTCTCACATGTTTTAATTAGAGATTATCCATTTATCCTTACAGTTTTACGTGCCAAATACCCCTATTTTTTTATTGATGAATTTCAAGATACTAGTCAAATACAAGCTTTTATTATAGACGAGATAAGAAAGAGAGATTGTATCGTAGGAGTTATTGGCGATAAAGCACAGGCAATTTATGGTTTTCAAGGCGCACAAGTTTCCTTATTTGAAAATTTCAAAGTCGAACCAATGAATTCCCATACCATTATAGAAAATCATAGGAGCTCACATCAAATAGTTACTTTTTTAAATAGTACCAGAAAAGACATTCATCAAGAGTCATGTAGGGACATTAAAGATATTGATGTTTCAATTTTGATTGGAGATCGGAATCAAACTTATAATAAGGCAGCTAACAGTTGTAATAGTGAGCCACTTACTTCCTTGTCCAGAGATAATATTACTTCTAACGCAATGAAATTGAAAATAGAAGGTAAGGATTTTGATAGAAAGCTAATAGAAAAATTTGAAGGAATTGATAGTAATAGTCAAAGAAGGAATACTATTTTTCAATTTATTAAAGCAACTGAATTAGCTAAAAATACTAAGTATAAGGATGCTATAAAAATAATCGATTGGATTTATAAAGATAAAAATAATCCTAAAAAACTAGCCCTCTATTCCCTATCCAATATGATGAATTTCTATGAGCAATATAGTGATGGTACATTAATGGACTTTTACAATGTAGTTTGCAGTACTTTAGACATTAAGCTTACTGGTTTTAAAAAGGGACAGATAAAAGATTTTTATGAAAATACTTCTTATAGTAACATGGCTATATGTGTAAACATCATTGAAGATACAAGTGATCATATTACTATTCACAAAGCCAAAGGTGCGGAATTCAAAAATGTATTTGTTATAGGCAATCAAGATACTATTAATTTTCTTTTACAGCCTGATTTAACTAATAATGAAGAACAACGGATTTCCTATGTTGCTATGAGTCGAGCAAAAAATAAACTTTTTATACAATTTGACGATCTAGACATTGAGCATGAAGAGTCTTTCAAGAAACTTTACAATATAAATATTACAAGAATAGCAAAACCTAAAAGCATTTGAAGTGAAAACGTTGACTTGCCGCATTTCGATGGTACGTAAAATGGATAAAACAATTAGAAATGAATAGGTTCCCCGCCAAAATCCCGCCATCCTCTAGAGGGAATGAAGAAGGAAAGAGATATTGTGTAAAAACAGTATCTCTTTTTTGTTTTTCATTTATTTAAAGCCACTGTTTATCAGGATTTTTCACACTTATGGAATTAGAATTGAAAGGAGTAGTTAAAGCGATGGGTACTATTTATAAATGTGTGCTTTATAAATATTTCCTCCAAAAGATAATATTAAGGAATAATCTACTGATTAAAAGGATGATTATCTATGACAGCTATTACACTAGGAAGTCTTTTTGATGGAATAGGTGTCTTCCCCCTCTCCGCTTCTCGTTTTGGAATTATACCAACATGGGCAAGTGAGATAGAGAAAGCACCTGTATCTATTACAAAAGGGCATTTCCCTAACATGCTTCATCTCGGGGATATTACAAAAATAGATGGTGGAAAAATACCGCCTGTTCATATTATTACATTTGGTTCACCCTGTCAGAATTTATCAAATATCGGAAATCGAGAAGGTCTTGCAGGAAGTCAATCCAGTTTGTTCTATCATGCGATACGAATCATAGAAGAAATGAGGTGTGCAACGAATGGAACATATCCAGTTATCGCTGTTTGGGAAAACGTCATGGGAGCTTTTTCATCAAACAACAGGTTGGATTTTAAAGCCGTGCTGGAGTCGTTCACAGATACCGAAATTCCAATGCCTACTTCTGGAGTCCCGATATTGGGGAAAGCCCACACTTCCTCAAAGAAGAAGACGTATCTTCCTCGTGGCAGATTTTGGAGGAAAACGTGCCAGAGAAATATTATTTTAAAAAAATATTTCTATTGGGCTATTGGATATTGAGACAAAGCAATTTAAAATGATTGATTCAGTAAATAAAAATCATGAAATATTCAAGAGTATCCAGCCTCCTTTTGACTGGCATTATATTAATCGCATAATGTTGATTCCAGAACCAACGACTGAAGTCCGAGAGTCTAAGCTAGTATTTATAGACGGGTTAGAAATCGAGTGTGCTGGCGGTTTCACAGCTTGTTTCCATTTCAAAGTCTATAACGAAGAAGTTAACATTGCTTCATCGTTGCTATTGCCAGAATTCGTTTACTTAAAAAAACACTCTGTTATAACTAATCTATAATTACTCTAGTGATGGTTACCAAAAAGGGTACCAAAAATAAAAAACAAAGCCTAAGACACTGATATTCCAATGTCTAGGCTCTTGTTTTATACTATTCCCACTCAATCGTCGCAGGAGGCTTAGACGTAATATCGTACACCACTCGATTCACATGCTTCACTTCATTAACAATACGTGTTGAAATGATTTCAAGTACATCCCACGGAATACGAGCCCAATCAGAGGTCATTCCATCTACTGATGTAACGGCACGAATCCCAACCGTATAGTCGTATGTTCTTGCATCTCCCATGACACCGACACTTCTCATGTTCGGGAGCGCGGTGAAATATTGCCAAATTTCACGATCAAGTCCTGCTTTTTTGATTTCTTCACGTAAAATCGCATCAGATTCACGAACGATCTCTAATTTATCCTCCGTTATTTCACCTAGAACGCGGATGCCTAGTCCTGGCCCAGGAAATGGCTGTCTCCAAACAATTTCATCTGGAATGCCTAGCTCAGACCCTAGCTTACGTACTTCATCTTTAAATAACGTATTAAGCGGCTCAATTAAAGTAAACTTCATATCTTCAGGCAAACCACCTACGTTATGATGAGACTTAATCGTTTGAGCCGTATCTGTTCCACTTTCAATAATATCTGTGTATAGCGTCCCTTGTGCAAGGAAATCCATATCAGTTAATTGGCTTGTTTCTTCTTCAAACACATAAATAAATTCATTACCAATGATTTTACGCTTTTCTTCAGGATCAGACACGCCATTTAAACGCCCAAGGAACCGGTCTTTAGCATCAATTTTGATGACATTCATATTAAAGCCTTCACTGAACGTTTCCATGACACTTTCCGCTTCCCCTTTACGGAGCAAACCGTGATCGATAAACATACATGTAAGCTGATCACCAATCGCTTTATGTATTAAAACAGCCACAACAGAAGAATCAACACCACCACTTAATGCACAAAGAACTTGTTTATCACCAACGATGTCACGGATTTTCTCGATTTCGACTTCAATGAAATTTCCCATTGACCAATCACCTGCACAGCCACACACTTCATAGGCGAAGTTCTTTAGCATTTCATCACCGAACTCCGAATGACGTACTTCTGGGTGGAACTGCACACCATAGAACTTTTGATCTTCATTACTCATCGCTGCCACCGGACATGACGGATTAGATGCATCAACGACAAAGCCTGGAGGTGGTGCCAAAATAAGATCACCATGACTCATCCATGTTGTTTGCTCAATCGGTAATCCTTTAAATAAAGCCGATTGATTTTGAATGTTAATCGTCGCTTTTCCGTACTCTCGATGGTCTGCTGCATCCACTTTTCCACCAAAATGCTGTGTCATTAATTGCATTCCATAGCAAATACCTAATATCGGAATTCCTAAATCAAAGATCGCAGGATCACAATGAGGAGCCCCTTGGGCGTATGCACTATTAGGTCCACCTGAGAAAATAATCCCCTTTGGATTTAATTCCTTTATCTCTTCTGCAGTTATTTTGTTCGTCTTCAACTCGCTGTACACACCTAAATCACGAATTCGACGTGTAATGAGCTGGTTGTATTGGCCACCAAAATCTAATACAACGATCATTTCTTGATTTAATTCACTCATCCTGACCCACCCTTTTTTCTGAAGTTATTTATCATGATTATTTATGCCTTGTACATTTGAACAACCTTTCTTAACAAATATACGAAGGTCTCTTTTCAACGTTAAATACTGATTCATTTTATCAACCTACTATATCTTGGTCAAGAATTCATTTTTTTCACAAAAGCTAACCAACGTGCTTTTTGCTCAAGCCAACTCGAACGCTCTGAATTTTCACCATAGAGAATACGTTCATATTCCTCTGTCATAGCTTCCATTTCATCCGTCACAAATTGATCATCCATTCTTCTCGCATAGGCTCTTAGCGTTTCACCAGATTGTCGATGATATCCAATAAACCGTAGTAACCATAGAAGATGCTCGTAAGCAGGTACAAACGCTTCTTTATTTGTCGCTTTCTCATACCTTTTTAGAAGAATAAAGAAAACCACACTCTTCCTCTTCATAATCATGACAATGCCCAACAATAGTAGGAGTCCAAAAAGAATCCACGGACCGCCTGGAATCGTCCAATTGTGTGACGTTGTTCCGAAGTCTTGTGTTGGATCTTCTTCCTCCTCTATTTCCAACTCCTCTTCGTGCTCGTCTTCCTCTAGTTCTTCCTCTTCACTTGTTGCATCTAACGGATCTTCTTCGTCCATCTCGCTTTCTTCTTCATCATCGACTTCAAGAAAATCATACATATTAGCAAAGCCTTGTGTTGGTTCAAACGGCACCCAACCAACCTCTGGAAAGTATACCTCGACCCAGGAATGAGCATTAGAGTTTGTCACTTCATAGACCGAACGACCTTGACTTAATTGCTCGACCTCCGCCCCCTGAGTAAACCCCTTCACCCAACGTGCAGGAATATCAAGTGTTCGAAGCATCACGATCATTGAAGTCGAGAAATTATCACAATAGCCTCTTCTCGTTTCAAACAAAAACTGATCAACATAGTCCTGTCCACTACTAGGAACGGGAACGTCTTCTGTTTCATAGACAAAATCGGATAGACGGAAATATGCTTCAATCGCTTTTGCTTGATCATAACGATTGTCTTCATCTGCAACAATTTCCTCAGCTAATTCACGTACACGATCAGGTAATGTATCAGGCAGTTGCGTATAATAGTCCACGATATCATTTGGATCTTCTTCATTGGTTGCTTGCAATACGTCCACATGGAAGCTTGGATACACGTAATCATATCGATAGCGTGTCAAAGCAATCGCTTCATCTTCCCTAAGTGTATTTGCTCGTTCCGTATATTGATCAACAACGACATCGATCGTGTCATGGCTCGTTAATTCAACGAAATCACCTGGATAAAAAATATGATCAAAACGCGATTCTTCACCTTCAAAAGCTATTTCTGTGCTTAATGGATTAACTGAAATAGCTCCTTCTCTCTCTGTGCGATAAAGCGGATTCTTCATACCTTCTGGAGTTGTCGTTTCCCAACCTCTCCCCGTATAATGATCTTTCGTTTCACCTCGCCAATAATGCTCCTCTGTTACAGCCGCAAAGAACACCGTCGTATGATCATCAACGAACCCCCCGCCTAGCTGTTCATCAAAATCACCGTAGCCAATCCGTTGAACAGGCTCATTCCTTGACTCTAATCCTACTGCTGCTCGAACATACGGAACAGGATCAGTCCACTGAGGCTCAGGCTTAGGGAAAAGAAATCCAAATACTCCTCCTAACACAAGAATCGTAATTAATACCCCTCCTAGCCTAGCAGGTAGCATAGTAGAAGCAGCATGCAATCGTTCTTGTTCAATGAATCGATACATCGTCACAAGTCCTAGTAAAAGAAAACCAATAAAAAACGTACGAACAATAGCAAAGGTCGCATCATACCCCGTAAATGTATCGATAACCGCTACATAAATGACAGTGAAAATAAGGAAAAAAAGCATTCGCCGTGCATACACAATCCAATAAAATAATAAATAGCTCATAATCGCTAGCAAGACAAAGAATAGCAAACTACGAAATAAATCCGTTAGCGCATACCAGCTACCGCCTATCATGTAGCTAATATTTAAGGCTACATCTTCAAGAATAGCAGCTACCCATTCAAACGAAAAAAATTGGTCTTGAAAGAACACTAAAAACAAGCCATAAAAGACGATCGCAATTTTCATTAAAACCGATAACCCAACAGGTAATTGTAAAAACGTAATAAAGAAAAACACAGCTGTACACAACACAAAAATATGAATATAACCTGTATCAGTTACATACGGAAGCGGCAAAAGCCATTCCATTAATAATAAAAAACTTAATCCGTAAAGAAGAAAGTCTCTGCTTAAATCGAGTGTTTTTCTATTTGAGCGCATAAACTCTCTCCTCCTGTTAGCTAATTTCAACCACTTTTACACCTAATGTCTCTAGTTCATTTACTATTCTCTGTTCTGTTCCTGTAAGTGCTACAGTACATATCGTCATCGTTACTCGTTGAGCTTGGAGCGTTCTACATGCCGCTAGCAAAGCTTGATTAAGCTCTGCACAAACATAGTAAATATGCATTCCGCTCCATTTTCGATATACTCCGTCAATAGCTTCAATAGGTTTACGATTTGGCTCAGCATAAGCAAGCGCTTGTAAAGCAGGGATCATTGATTGATGAACCGTTATCGCTTCCCATCTATCCTTCCGAATATAAAAACGAGCATATGAATGTTTTCTAATAAGCGTCGCTAATAGAGACGTCGCTAATTCAATCGATTGTTCAAACATGCGATGACTTGACCTCTCTGAAAAGGAATCATAGACGAGTAAAGCACCTTCACCTTGAAACGATTCAAATTCTTTGGTCATGAGGTTAGAGGACCTTGCTGTTTGCTTCCAATTAATACTGACTAACCGATCCCCCGGAACATACTGCCTCACACCGGCAAGAGATCGATCTTCTTGGAGAGAAGTGCGATTACGTTGGCCTCTCTCTCTCTATGCTTAGCAACTGGAGGTAAGCTACGGAAATAGCGAAAAGATGGATACACAAGAATGTCTGTTTCGCCACCTTGTAACGTTCGTTCTACTTCTAATAAACCGAACAGATCACCTAACTTACACTTCACCTCTCCAAAACGGTACACACCACGCTCCAAATTGCTAATCGTATACGTAAAGGACAATGTCCTTTGAAACGAAAAGAAAAATAACGCTCCAGGTGTATCCTCTTGCTTTAATTGTTCAGGAAGTTCATCGAATATTCTTACGAAAAAGAAGGGCTGAAATGGGTATTTTTCAACTTTGACTGTCACATCAACAGCCCCTCCCGCCTCCACCGCTTCATTAGAGATGACTCGCCGTATTTGCTTCACTTTAAAAGGAAACAGAGTGACGACAATCATTAAAACAATAATTGTTATAACACTATAGAATAAATACCAACTCACAAAGCCACCTTGAAACATCGCATAGGCAAATAGTGCACCAATGATGATAGAAAGAAAAACATACTTAAATGCCGCTTTCATCCAACGAGTCATTATTGTGGAACCTTTCGTTTTATCACCGGAACAGGCACTTGCTCAAGCACTTGGTGTATGACTTGTTCCTCTAATTTGTTCGTCATTTTGCTTTCATCTGTTAAAATCAACCTATGAGCTAAAACAAATGGAGCTAAATACTGAATATCATCTGGAATAACAAATTCACGACCTTCTATAAATGCAAATGCTTGTGCGGCCTTCATAAGCGCAATTGTCCCACGAGGACTCACCCCAAGTTCAACGAGTCGATTTTTCCTCGTTGCTTGTACAAGCTCGACAATATACTCTTTCACATCGTCACTCACAAACACATTGTGCACATCCTCTTGAATCGCTAACACCTCTTGTGTAGTCATGACCGATTCTAATTGATCAAGGGGGTGCTCATATTGAACACGTGTCAGAACCTCAAATTCCTCTAGCTCATCGGGATACCCTAGCTTCAATTTGAGTAAAAAGCGATCCAACTGTGCTTCTGGCAAAGGAAACGTTCCAGCATACTCAACTGGATTTTGAGTGGCCATAACAAAAAAAGGCTTGTCCAATTTAATTGTTTCCCCGTCAACGGTTACACTGCCTTCTTCAAGAGATTCTAACAAAGCGGCCTGAGTCTTTGGTGATGTACGATTTATTTCATCCGCTAACACGATATGAGACATAACTGGACCTCGGCGGAATTCGAATTGCTGTGTATGTTGATTATAGATTGAAACTCCTGTCACATCCGATGGCAAGAGATCAGGAGTAAATTGAATTCGTTTAAACTCAGCCCCTAAAGATTTCGCAATCGCTTTGACCATCATCGTTTTCCCTACACCCGGCACATCTTCAAGCAAAACATGCCCCCCGGCAAACATGGCCACCAAGCTAAGTTTAATTTCATCTCTTTTCCCAACAACGACTCGCTCAATATTTTCAATTACTTCATTTATTCGCTTTGTTGCCGTATCCATTTATTTCCTCCAATCTACTTCAACCAGTCTATTTCCATCATACCATTTTATCGACTGCTATAACGTTACATTTGCTTTACCATTTTTTAAATAATACCTTTATATTTATACCATTTGCTTCATACTAGAGACATAAGGAGGAATGAAAACATGCACTATTTATATTCTCATAATGACCTTGATGGTGTTAGCTGTGGGATATTAGCCCGACTAGCCTTTGGTTCAAACGTAGAAATTCAATATGTATCTATCCAACGATTGGATCAAAAAATCCAACAGCACCTTGAAACAGCAAAAACAACTGATCCATTATGGGTTACTGATTTATCTATGAATAGCGAAAATGAAGAACGCATCCATACATTTATAGAATTAGGAGGAAGTGCCCAACTGATCGATCATCACAAAACAGCCTTACACCTCAACGATCATTCGTGGGCGCACGTTAAGATAGCTCACGAAGAAGATAAGCTTGCATCTGCTACATCCTTACTTTACGATTTCTTAATAAAATCGGATTACTTACAGCGGTCTCAAGCTCTCGATGAGTTTGTCGAACTAGTACGTCAATGGGACACTTGGAATGGGATCGCAACGAAAACTTCCGTTCAAAACGGTTGAATGATTTATTTTTTCTATTGCCAATCGATGATTTTGAAAAAAGGATGGTACAACGACTACATACATCTAACAGCTTTCAATTTGATGATTTCGAAGACAAAATTCTCGATATCGAAGAGGATAAGATCACTCGCTATATTAAGCGCAAGCGCCGTGAACTAGTACAAATGATGCTCGGAGAAAAATGTGTCGGTATCGTCCATGCAGAAGCATACCATTCCGAGCTAGGAAATAAGCTAGGAAAGGAGTGTCCACACCTAGATTACATTGCCATTTTAAATGTCGGGCAACGTAAAATGAGTTTTCGCACGATTCATGACCACATAGACGTATCAACGGTAGCTGAACAATATGAAGGGGGCGGTCATACAAAAGCGGCGGGTGCAACATTAACCGACTCAGCTTTTGAGGCCTTTGTTAAAGATGCCTTTTCACGAAATCCTCTACATGTTGATCCTATTCATAATAAACATAATGTAAAAGGATCAGAAAATGGGACACTCTATCGTTCAGAGGATGGCTCTCTCTATTACCTCTATCCTTATCATGAAAATTGGATGTTAGAACATAACCATACACCATACAAAACATTTGGAACTTTTTCAGAAGGCGAGTCCTATATCAAACGCCGTTATCAAGCTTGGCTCGTACGAGATGAATCCTATATTACCTTTCTAGCGCAAAGTGCATTAAGTTCAAGGAGATAAGTTAAAAGGATTCCAAAAGGTTTGTTTGCCCCTTGGGAATCCTCTCTTTCATGCATTAAGTAAAGATAAATCAAATTCAGGTACTAATTGCTCCTGCATTGCTCTTCCTAACAGCTCGGCAACCGCACCGTAGCCAGACTCCCCTAAATCGAGCGTATAATCGTTCACATACAATCGAATATGGCTTCAGTCACAGCTTTAGACATCTCCTGAGCATGTGTAGCAACATATTCTGCTGATTGATTAGGGTGCTTAAAAGCTTCTTGGACGGAGGCTCTAATCCAGTTCGTTACCTCCTCTTTATCAAGCGACCGTTTGGCAATAATGGCTCCTAATGGAATGGGATGTCCTGTATCCTTCTCCCACCAATCTCCAAGGTCAACTAGCATGTGCAAATTGTAGTTTTGATAAGTGAATCTTGCTTCATGAATGACTAACCCTGCATCAACCTTACCATCACGCACAGCTGGCATAATCTCATGGAAAGGCATGACGACTACTTGTCCTACCCCCCCATGAACTTGCTGTGCAGCAAATAAACGAAATAGCAAATAAGCCGTTGAGCGTTCACTTGGAACCGCTACTGTAGCTCCTTGTAATTGCTTAGGGTCTGTTGAAGGCTCAGCCGTTAATAACAGCGGTCCACAGCCTCTTCCCAATGCTCCTCCGCAAGGAAGTAGAGCATAATCCTCAAGAACCCAGGGTAAGGCTGCATATGAAATTTTCATTACTTCTGGACCTGTTCTCTCTGCGGCCCAATAATTCGTCTTATCAATATCAGCATACGTCACCTCAAGCTTTGGAGCTCCTACGACTAACCCATGCACCCATGCATGGAAGACAAATGTATCATTCGGACAAGGGGAAAACGCAATGTTCATGTTATAATACCTCCGCTATATATTGAGTTGTCTCCTTTAATGCTTGCAATGCATCGGCAATGCGCCATGCATCACGATCCCGTGGACCGACCACATTGGAAATAGCTCTGACTTCCATAAACGGTATCCCTACTTTGCTCGCCGCTAAACCAACGCCAAACCCTTCCATCGCTTCAGCAGCCGCTTCAGGATATTGTTTCTTTAATTCAATCGTTCGCATTGCTGTACCTGTTACCGTCGATAATGTTAATATTTCGCCCACTTGCATGCTTATATTTGAATGACTCCCAAAACGAGTTAATTTATCAACATACGTTTGGTCTGGTACTAGTGTTGATTGACCAAAACCTAGTGATTCTACCTTTTGAAAGCCTTCATCCGTTTGCACTCCTAAGTCTGCAAGAATTTGTCTCGAAGCAATGACAATAGACCCGACTGAGGACCGTTCTTCAAAGCCACCGGCAATTCCCATATTCAGTACATATTGATAGGAACCTTTTGACAGTTCTAACGCAGTTGCAACCGCTGCTTCAACTGGACCAACTCCTGCCAGCTTCACATGAAATCGTTCATTTCTTCCTAAGCCTGCTTCAATTGCCTGTTTCTCTGCTTCTACTGAAGTCATAATGAGTACGTCGCTTTCCTTCATCTTCTTAACTCCTTTAATCTAGAATGAAGCTAAACTTGAACACGCTCTTGTCCAAATTGCGCTTCATATAACCGACTATAGCTCCCACCTTGTTGTAATAGCTCCTCATGGCTTCCTTGTTCTACTATACCATCCTGAGTGACAACAACAATGCGATTCGCATTTTTAATTGTTGCTAATCGATGAGCAATCACTAATGTCGTTCGCCCTTCAGATAACCGTGTTAATGCCTTTTGGATCGCAATTTCTGTTTCCGTATCAAGGGCAGAGGTCGCTTCATCTAAAATTAAAATAGGCGGGTTCTTTAAGAACATGCGAGCAATCGAAAGTCGTTGCTTCTGACCACCTGAAAGCTTCACTCCTCTTTCGCCAATGACTGTATCTAAGCCATCAGGCTGAGCGTCGATAAATGATTCTAGCTGCGCTTGTCTCGCCGCTTCCATAATTTCTTCTTCCGTTGCATCGAGGTTACCGTACATAATATTTTCCCGAATGGTTCCAGAGAATAAGAACACATCCTGTTGGACGATACCAATTTGACTTCGCAATGAATCCAACTTCATTTCACGAATAGGAACGTTATCAATCATGATCTCTCCATCCGTCACTTCATAAAACCTTGGCAGTAAGCTACACAACGTCGTTTTCCCAGCGCCAGAAGGCCCAACGAATGCGACGGTTTCTCCTTTTTGAATGGTTAGATCAATACCATCTAATACGGGAGTCAACCCTTCATAGCCAAACGTCACCTTGTTAAATGAAATATCACCTTGCAAAATCACATCCTTGGCATTTGGTTCATCTTCAATGTCAGGCTCCGTATCCAAAATTTCTGTGTATCGTTTAAACCCAGCAATCCCTTTAGGATAGCTCTCAATGACCGCATTAATTTTCTGAATCGGCCCTAATAAAATGTTTGCTAACAATATAAAAGCGACAAATTCTCCATTCGTTAACTCTCCACGAATAACAAAGAACGATCCAAATAATAACGTAAATAGCGTAATAATACGCATGAACATATAGTTTGCTGTTACATTTTGCGCCATAATTTTATAAGATTGCAGCTTCGTCTTACGATAACGATGATTATTAACAGCAAATTGCTTTTGTTCATGCTTCTCATTCGCGAATGCTTGAACGACACGGATCCCACCAATACTATCTTCTACTCGTGCATTAATCTCACCCACGTCATTAAACATCTTTCGAAACGTCCTAGTCATCTTTTTATTAAAATAAATCGCACAATACGTTAAAAGTGGGATCACTAAAAACGAAATAACAGCAAGCTTCCAATTGATCGTGACCATTAATATAAACGACCCAACTAACGTCATAACAGCAACGAAAACATCCTCCGGACCATGGTGAGCGACCTCACCAATTTCCTCTAAATCCTTTGTTAGCCTCGAAATGGAATGACCCGTTTTATTTCGGTCATAATAGCTAAAAGAAAGCTTTTGCATATGCTTAAATAATTTCCTCCGCATATCTGTCTCAATATTTATTCCAAGCATATGTCCCCAATATGTAACAATATAATGCATACCTGTATTCAGAGCATAGATCAACAACAGACCAAAGCAAGCCCAAAAAATGACTGACCAATCACCCGATGGCAATAATCGATCAATCACTAGGTTTACCGCAAGAGGAAACGCAAGCTCTAGTAATCCAACAAATACAGCACACGAAAAATCTAATATAAATAAGCCTTTATAAGGCTGATAATAGGAGAAAAACCGTTTAATCATTTCCCCACTCCTCACATATTTTCTATCTCTACATGACTACAAATGATAATGAATATCAATTATAACGGACTATGCAACAACGTTCAATATAAAACGATACATTCTCTTTTCAATGTGAAGGTTATTTCGCTTAAAGGTGGAGAAACTAACGAGAAAAGAGGTGAAAGGCCAGGCACTGAAAAAGATGATTTGTACTTTTTAGTACCCTTAATGAAAGGAGTTTTTTCTATATGAATAAAATGCCTGTAGGTAGTGTTTTGTTTTTTATCGCTTCTCTTCTATGGCTATTCCTTGCTTTTACCGGAATCGGTAATTGGTCTACACGCGTGTATATATTTTTATTCATCATCTTCATGATCATCGGTTTAATCAATTGGCGAATGACAGATCGAGCTAATTCTGATTAAGAAAACCACGAAGCAGAAGGGCACTGAAAAAATTTGGTTTATACCTTTTTTGGTGCCCTCGTAACTAGCGGTTCCTCATTCCTCTATTTGCTTCTTTTTACCGATTTCAGCCTTTATACGGTCTTTCATGCCGCTATTTCTCTATTTTCAGTGTGTCCCGAACACTTTTTAGCCAAATAGTGGAACCTCCATTTCACATTAGGCTCTCTTGTAACGATTTTGAACCTTTAACGGCATGAGGATCCTCTTATAATAGCGAACCAATCATAGTGGTGAACAAAGCATATAAAACGAGAGCACTGAAAAAGTTCTTTCTAGTAACTCAAAGAAGAGTAATGGCTCCGCTCGTCGCGCGCCTTGCTATGAGAAACCCACTCATAGCAAGGCTTTCAAAATTCGGGCAACGGCTACGCACATTACTTAAAGGCCACTGAAAAAGTGAAAATCACACTTTTTCAGCGGCCTCTATAAAACAAGGATGTTCCAATAAGGTCTACTCCTTTCTTTGGGACATCCTTAAACAAGAATATTCTCGTCACATATCCTTACGTATTTCTCTCATAACATGACCTAGCTCCGAAATAATTAATTTATCCATTGCCAACTTTACCGCACCACTAGAACCAGGCATAGCAAAGATAGCCGTATGATGACTCACTCCCGCAATGGCTCGACTTAACATCGCAGCAGGCCCGATATCCTCTGTGTAACTTAACATTCTAAATAATTCACCAAATCCAACGATTTCTTTTGTTATGAGTGCCTTAACCGTTTCAATGGTTACATCACGATCCGCAATTCCTGTACCTCCATTTAATAAAACCGCATCAATATGATCAGCTTGAATGCCCTCTATTATAGCGTCATGTATCTCCCTTTGCTCATCTTTAACGATTTCATAATCAGCAATTATATGCCCGTGATTTAATAATGATTCCTTTATATATGTACCACTTTTGTCTGTATCAACAGTTCTCGTATCACTAACCGTAATGACTTTACAATTAACGGTTTTAGGTGCTTCCTTCTTATGCTCAGTCACACTCATTTATCGCTCACTCCTATTTGAAATAATTGAAATTATCTACTTTTGACTAGTAAATTAACCGCTTCCTGAACCAACACTTCTGTATCTTCCCCTTTTTCAACTTGCTCTCGTACACAAGATTCGAGATTTGTACTTACAACGACACCTATTGTTCGATCTAAAGCATTTCGGGCCGCTGTCATTTGAACAACAAGATCTTTGCAATCCTTTCCTTCTTCCATCATTCTTAATATTGCCTTAACTTGCCCCTCTACACGCTTCACTCTATTTTTCATCTGATCTGTATATTCCATATCGCCACCCCTTTCACTTTTATTCTTACTATTCACAATATACATCGCACTTTGTTTGGTCAACTAGTAGCCGCTAGGTTGAATAAGAAAAACCACGGTAGCGGCCTCTTTCTTATTAACATTGCCCGGAGCCGTTACAACGGGGTTTCGTTTTTATGAAAGTGGGGTTCATTCATAAAAATGTGAAACGACCGAAGCCAACACTCTTCATTGAATTATCCCGCTAACTTCTTCGGCTTCCTACCTCAAATTGTATACTTTCTAATTCTATGGAAAGCTTTTAGAGCCTCTAAATTCGTTTTATGTGTTCACGCCGATAACATACACCACAAATATTTAACCCTTGTACAGCGATTCGAGAATTACAATGTGAACATACTTGAATCGCGTGTTGCTCGTCCCCTCCGAAAATTAAGTGAAATTCATCATGTTTCACATAATGAAACAAATGACCTTCACTTATATCATATTTGTTATCCTTTTTAGCCACCCTCTCCCCCTCTACTTTCTATGTTAAAATACTTCGAATCTTTTTTGCGTTTATACAACGTAACATCACGTAGCCAATTCCTGATAGCCCTTGAAATAGAGAGGGATAAAAGCTTCGTCCACCTTCCAGACTATTTAGTACATAATGACCTCGTACTCGCTTCTGTTCTATGACCCACTTTTGCTTCTGCCTTGCAGTATGAAATAAATGATCATTATTCATCACAACTGACGCCTCTAATAAAAAGTCCAATCGCCCTGCATTTCCATAACAGAGATGGTCAACACCTTGCACGGAAGACCATTCCGTAAATGCTAGAGCTCTTTTCAAATCCCGTTGGAAGCTTATATCAGCTTTTTGAAACATCGTAAGTCGAGCTAAACCAATTCCAGGGGCACCACTACACCAACCTGCCATAAATGGTTGCTCCAGCGTATCAAAATGACTCCTGTCTTTAAAGTCAAGCCAACTACTTTCTTCCCCCTCGCTCGTCAAACCTTCATATTGTAACGCCTCTTCAGCAGCTTTTTTATAAGGAAGATGTCCTGTGATCCTATACCATTTATACAAGGCATGTGCCATCCCTGAAATACCATGACCAAACCCTGTTAATAGCTGATTTCTACTATTAGATAACCAGACTTTAACACCTAACTCACTTTCAACTCGACACTTCATTAGATGCTCTGCTAAAACATTGCCTAATGAGATCATATTCTTATCTTGCGTTTGAGCGTATAAATCAGATACAACGGACAATAATCCAGCTGTTCCCTCTAAAATATCTAAAAGCAGATCAGACTGAATGTTCAATACAGTTACTTGATAAAGGAGAGACAACGCATTTTCTTTATAACTCTTTTCATCGACATACTCTCCAACGAAAAAAAGAGCTTGAACAATCCCTGCTATTCCATATGCTTTACCTAATGAAATCGTTTCTTGATCCGTTCCTACTCCAGATTGAATGTCCTCCAGTAATGGGGATAACACTCTCTTAACCGCTTCCTTCACTAACTCATCACGATTAATCGCATATAATGCAGCAAAGAACAGAGCAATACCGGTACGTCCCTCAAATAAATCCCATCCAGTAGACCGTATTATTTTATCGTTCGAATCTCCCCGCTGCTTGAAAACCCATGTCATTTCGTCGTCACCATTTCCCATTCTACTGTGCCATATTTCCTTAAAAATCGATTCAGCTTCCTCTAAAAAAAGCTGCTCCAAATCTCCACTATTCCATAGATTTGCACGTTCATCTAAGTGCAAATCAAGTGCTTCCATCGGCTTATGAGAAGCCTTTTTTTCTTCACGATCAATCCATCTATTGTATAAAAAAGTTGAATCTTCTATAGTCCGCTTAAAAAGTGTTTCATTCAACAACTCACAATAACTCGCTTTCAGTACTAACTGACATTTTTCTAATGAAGCAAGCACGTCACCCACTCCCCCTACTTTCCTCTTTACCTTCATCTAAACCTTATCATTCTAGGTTTAAATCCAATTAAATGAAAATTAAAGTTCCATTAAAATGGTATTTTAATTTTAGTTGGTCAATTGTACAAAGTAATGGGGGAAAACTTCTCCAAATAAAAAAGCCCCTCGAGCCTTAAAATCGCTCTTTTGAGACTTAATAACGTTCATTCCTTATTTACAATTTATATACTGTTGATGCCAATTATTAAAAGCAACCTCTATCTCACCCTCAATAATACGCATAACCTCACCTTTATCCAATGAGTACCCATACTCATTGTTTGCCAACGTCACAAGTCCTTCTACAAACACCTCCTTCCCTTGTTCTAGTAAAGCTTGAACGTTCTGCTTCAACCGAATATCATGACGTACAACCTCTAGGAAATCAACTAGCTGTTCCATTGAATTCACGATCAATCACGTCCCTTTCTAGAAATCCCCCAAAGCATAAGCACGACTGCTATGCTTATTTATAGTATAAAAACCTCACTTAAAAAAAACTTAAAATTGAGATTATATTATAATAAAGAACCTTTAAGTTTCATTCGGAATTCTACTTTCTCTTAGCTCAAGCTTATATCCTAATCCTCTAATGTTCTGAATCATTCGATACGCCCCTTGTTTCTCAAGCTTCTTTCTAAGCGTACTAATATGAACCGCTACTGTACGAAAATCATCTAAACCATCACAACCCCAAATAAGACGATAGATTTCCTCTGGCTCAAATACTCTTCCCGGATGTTTAGCGAACAGAACAAGAATCTTAAATTCCTTCGAAGATAATTCAACAAATTGCCCTTCTAACATCACCTCACAACGCTGTTCATCAATAGTCATTGAATGATAGGATATCACCTTATTTTCAGGTCTATACGAATTTGGTATTTTTTCTTTCATCACATCTAACATCGTTCTCCTAATATGTGCCTTTATGCGGGCAATGAGCTCCCCTGTTCCAAACGGTTTTGAAATATAATCATCAGCTCCAACAGTTAGTCCTACAATTTTATCGGTTTCTTCACTTTTTACACTTAAAAAAAGAATAGGAATATCTAACGTTTTCCTGAGCTGCTGACAAATAAAGAGCCCGTCTATATCAGGTAAGGCTGCCTCCATTAAAATAAGATCCGGTTGATATTTGGTAACCTCGGATATCGCTTGTTTCCCAGAATAACAACTCCTAATTTGATAACCACTTTGCTCTAGCGAAGCCTTTACAATTTGATGAACGTGTACTTCATGGTCAATAATGAGGATAGTTGGTTGCTCATTTAGCATTGCACCCACCCCTTTCTCAAGCATTCTTCTAACATTCATCATAATAAAAATAAACCGTACTTTTATATGATTATGAAAGATTGTGACTTTTCACTCGAAAGTGATGACTATTTTTTATAAAAATATGACTTTTTTAAATCGGTACTATAGCCTAAAAAGAACTCCTCGCTCATCAAAATATGATGAGTAAGGAGTTTTCTTTTTACCTTTTAAAAGCCTGTACTGCTCGTTCAAGCTCTAATGCCATACTAGATAAAGAATCTGATGTTGCAGTCACTTCAGTCATTGCCTGATGCTGCTGCTGAGTAGAAGCTGCTACTTGGTCTGCAAAGTGGGCATTCTCTTCAATTGTTTTCGTTGTATCTCTCATACGTAGATGCAGTCGGACGATTGATTCATCAATCGTCGTCACCGCAGACGTCGTTTCCCGAACCTTTATTGAAACATCTTCAACCGCCTCAGTGATTGATGTGAAAATGGACGAAGCATCATCCATTAATCCCAAACCGTGATGAACCGATTGATGACTAGAGCTTATAACCGTAACAAACTCTGTAATATCTGTTTGTATATCACCAACATATGTAGCAATTTTCTTTGCTGCATTTCCTGACTGCTCAGCCAACTGACGAACTTCACTTGCTACAACGGCAAAGCCCTTACCATTCTCCCCAGCACGTGCTGCTTCAATGGATGCGTTAATCGCTAGCAAGTTCGTCCGTTCGGAAATAGATGTAATCATACTCAAGATCGACGTGATCTCCTTAGACTTCTTATCTAATTCTTCAATCATTGTAACCGAACTAGTCGTTCTTTCATATATGTCGGTCATTTGTTGTTTAGCAGCTTGTATCTTATAAATTCCATTCGTTGTTAAGGACTTAGATTGCTCCGTTCTTTCATCAACGATCATCATGTAATCCTTCACTTCTCTTGCTATATACGACAACTCTTGAATGTGACTCTCATCTTTTTGCGAGGTTCGTAGTACCTCTTCTGTTCCCGCAAGTATTTCTTTCATCGAATGAGAGATCATTCCAGACGCTTGTAGTGATTCGGAAGCATGATTGCTTAATATACTTGAAGAATTCTTTACTTCATGCGACGACTCAGCAATGTGCTGAACAAGTCGTTTCAACTGCTCTAGCATGTCATTAATCGATAGGCTCAATCGTCCTATTTCATCGGTCGAATGGGCAGGAAGCTTATGAATAGCTAAATTTCCCTGACTTAATTCATCGGTGATGTTTACAACGGCATGTAAACGTCTATTCAGCCTTCTACTATAAATATAGATGAAACCTACTCCAACAACAGTTGCGATAATAAATGTGACAACAAACAATTGAAGAGACTGTTGAATCGTCTCCATGCTCCTTGTCCTATTTGTCTCTGTCGCTGCTAATACTTCTTCAGAGAAATTCAAAATGGTTTGATCTATATCTTGAATATGTAGAAAAAGTGTTGACATATGGCTCATCGTACTACCGGTACCCTCATAAATTTGATCGACAATCTCGTTAAATTCATTATTTTTTTCTAAAATCAAATGTTGAATATCAGATTGACTACTAGCTTCTAATCCAATAAACAACTCACTTAGCTCTCCTTCTGCTTGTTCTAGCGCCGGCTCAACGTAACCACCACGTTCAACAAATTCATTTACTAATATATATTTCTCCTTCATAAGCGAATTAATAGAAGAGAGGAGAATAGCATCTTCTGTACTATTAGCCATCTCTTTTATTTGTTCTTCTACGTCTAACACTTGAACAATTTGAAGGATAAACGTCAAACTAAATAATAAAAGAATCGTGATAAAAATAGTTAACAACTTTTGGCGAATCGATACTGACGAAGCTTGCCTATTCAACTTATGAAATATTCGTTTCATTCGTTTGAACCCCCAACCCACTATATAGTCTATTAGTCTTATTCTCTATATAGATTAATAGACCTACACCTTCCACATCCATTAATTTCATGATAAGAATTGTTAATTTTTTGTAAACAAACTTTTTTATCATACTTATTGAATAAAATAATGTTAGTATAAAATTGTTCTGATCTTAAACAAGATACCTTTGAGAGTCATCCACCTTAGTCTCGTTTCCATTCATAAGATAGAGAAATGCCTATAAGTCGCCTCATATTTGCTTACTTTAAAGAAAATTGAAGACTAATTGATACTGGCTTCTCCACTAGAAAAGCCTATCGACTGTCTCGCAAAAACGAGACAGTCGATAGGCTGGAGACCGCTATTTATATGCTGTCTTCTCACTATCAAAAAAAGCTATAATTTAATTAACTCATCTACCTTAACTGCATGACCTGTTTGCAATGAAATATTGCCAGCAATTCCTGTTAAGATTGATTTCGCTCCATCTATATGGGAGGCTGCTCGTTGGAATTCATCCTCACCTGGCTCGCCAAATATATCTTGAAGCAATACAGGGTCTCCCCCACCATGACCACCTTCACCTTCAACCACTTCTATTTCATAAGGTTGACCAAACATAGGCAGCACAGTAATGGCCTTCTCTTCAATTGCTCCTTCATCCGACTTCTCGCCACCTGAGTTAATGTAAGACTGTTCTCTTACCTTCACTTCAATCCGCCCTTTACTACCATTAAAGGAAATAATAAACCCTTCCCATGGTAAATAAGCATTTAACGAATACGTTAAGATTGCCTTATTTTTGTAACAGACCATAACGCCAAGTGTATCTTCAATGTTAATGCCATCTCCGAATACACTTTGATCACGCTGATAGCCATCCTCGCCCTCAGCATCTAAATACATCGCCTTTAAATGTTCATTGTCTTCTAGCTGGATCGCAAACGGGTCGTCCTTCGCATATTCACTACCGTGAGCACGTTGATAGAAATGCTTCACACCACGAGCTTCAGCATTTTCCTTACCGTAGAAACGTAATCCACCGTTCGCATAAACGGTCTCTGGCTCCGTTCCTAACCAAAAGTTCACAAGGTCAAAATGGTGAGTCGACTTATGGACGAGCAGGCCACCACTGTTTCTCTTATCACGGTGCCACCTACGGAAATAATCTGCTCCGTGCTGCGTATCAAGTGCCCATTCAAAGTTAACTGAATACACATCACCAATCACACCATCACGGATGAGCTCACGAATTTTTGTATTGTGTGGCGCATAACGGTAATTAAACGTTACGCGAACTTCCTTCCCTGTACGATTCACAGCATCAATAATCTCCTGGCATTTCTCTGCATCAACTGTCATCGGCTTTTCCGTTATGACATTACATCCTAATTCTAACGCCTGAATAATATACGTATGATGTGTACGATCTACCGTTGTCACGATGACAAAGTCAGGCTGTTCTTCCTTGATCATCTTTTCATACTCTGTATTCAAGTAAGTTCTTACTTCAGGATGATCATACTTTTCAACTAATAGCTTATTCGCGTAGTTCATTCTCGTTTGGTTCACATCACAAAAAGCAACTAATTCCCCAGTCTCTTTAAAATCCTTTGCTAATGCCCCGTAAAAGAACTCTGCTCTTCCACCCGTTCCAATTAATACGTATTTTTTTCTCATAGCTTCCATCTCCTTATTGTCATCTAACAACGTTGTTATGGTTTCGTTATTTATTTTCCTATTTAATCTTTATTCGACCTCTGCTCTTCTTATCCTTTTCATTCTGCTCTTTTACAAGTGTTTAACAAATGTTCAAGACTGCTACTCATTCCCTCTTCTAGCATTCTTTGAAGGTCATTTGTAACAGCATCCTGCAACCCAGGTAATCGTGATAGATCTTCGCCCCAGACATGCTCAGCTTCTAATAATGAAGAAACAACCGTTGCAAGCTTACCGCCCTTATCATAAAGCTCCCACGCTTGTGTAACTAATGATAGAACGTCATCATTTTCTTTCATTTTATACTCGACACCGTTACTCAATCCTATTAGTCCATCTTCTTCTCTTCGAATTGGTTTATAATAAAGAAACAATGACGCCATCGAAAAAACAATGGATTGAGGTAATTCTTCCTTTTCCTCTACAAAGCGCTTCAATGTAGGTAGTAAGCGCGCTTTAAATTTGTTAACAGCATTTAACCCGATATCTAATAAATGATGGTGATTATAAGGATTGAGAAAGCGTTCCTTTACACTCGCAATAAAGGCTTCCTTCTCTTGCTCATCACCTCTCACTACTTGTTTAATTTCACGAAAAGCCGCTTCAACAAATTGACGTGTTGCTTCCGTTTCCATAACCTCTTGTACCGTCTTTAAACCATATAAGTGACCGACTGAGAACATCATCGTATGCGGACCATTTAACAGCCTCACCTTGATTTCACGATATGGCGTAATATCGCCCCACTTCACATTCAGACGTCCTGCTATTAATGGAAACACACGTTGAACAGCTTCATCACCGTCAATAACAAACAAATGGTACGGTTCTCCAACAGTTAACCCTTTATCCTCATACCCTAACCGCTCACGATATTCCTCTATCGAATCGTGAGGGTATCCTGTCACAATTCGATCAACTAACGTATTACAAAACGTATTCTTATTCTTAATCCACTCTATAAAACTTTCAGGTAATTGCCAATCTCGCGCATATTTTATCGTATATTCCTTGAGCTTTGTTCCGTTTTGCTCAATTAACTCACAAGGTAAAATCGTAAGACCTGGGGCCTCTCTCTCACCTAAGCGTTGATAACGTTCAAATAAGAACATCGTCAGCTTTGTCGGAAACGACTTTGGAATGTCCTCCTTGTTTGGTGGAGCTTCCGCTACATATGTGATTCCAGCTTCCGTCGTATTCGAAACAATGAGCTCAAGCTCTTCTGAACTCGCAAGCTCCAAAGCATACGACCATTGATCATAGGCTAATGAACGTGAAACAGAGGAAATCACTTCACTCGTATCGACCTTCTTCCCATTCTCAATCCCACGAAGAACGACTGTATATAGAAAATCCTGATCCTCTAAGAACGCTTTTGACTGTCCGTGTGGGGAAGGCTGATAGATCACCACTTTCCCATTAAACAAATGCTGCTTATTCAGCTGATGAATTTGCCAATCAACAAAAGCACGAAGAAAATTACCTTTTCCAAACTGAAGAACCTTTTCTGGCAACTGATCAAGCTCAACATATTCAGCATTTTGTGAGCCTTCCGTTTCCAATAGCCGCTTCGTCAATGTCTTCATCTTCCACACTCCTTCCCTCTATAAAATAACACCATCTTTGAAAATAGAAATCTCTTTAAAGCCATACTTTTCATTGTTTGCTTGCACGTCACCTGATGCAAGCGCGACAATATAGTCAAAAAACTCATCCGTTAATTCGTCCTTATCCTTTCCTTCGACTAATTGCCCTGCATTAAAGTCAATCCATCTTCTCTTCTTATTGTAAAGCGCTGTGTTCGTTGATATTTTCACTGTTGGAACAGGTCCACCAAACGGCGTTCCCCGTCCTGTTGTAAAGAGGACAATGTGTGCACCAGATGCAGCTAATGCGGTTACAGAAACTAGGTCATTTCCTGGTCCTTCAAGGAGGGTCAAGCCCGCTTCCTTCATTCTCCCTCCGTAATCAAGCACATCGACAACCGGTGCAAACCCACCTTTTTGAACATTACCGAGTGACTTCTCTTCTAATGTTGTAATCCCACCTTTTTTATTCCCTGGCGAAGGGTTTTCATACACATTTTGATCATGCTTGATAAAGTACTCTTTAAAGCCATTAACCATGTCGACCACTTGACGGAAAACACCTTCATCCTGTGCGCGCTCCATAAGAATTTGCTCTGCACCAAATAGCTCTGGCGTTTCGGTTAAGATCGTTGAGCCTCCATGGGCAATTAACTTATCTGAGAATGCTCCCAATAACGGATTGCCTGTAATTCCTGAGAAGCCATCAGAGCCGCCGCATTTCAAGCCAACCTTCAGCTTCGATATTGGGACAGGCTGACGCTTGAATGTTTTTGCGTAAGCAACAAGCTCTTCCATTGCATCTAATCCTTCTTCAATTTCATCATCAACCTGCTGCACTTCAATAAAATGAACCCGCTTTTCATCATAATCACCTAGCACTTGCTTAAAAAACTCAATGTAATTATTTTCACAGCCTAGCCCCATCACTAAAATCGCCGCTGCATTCGGATGATGAACTAAATTACTTAAGATTTTTTGCGTATTATGCAAATCATCTCCAAGCTGTGAACAGCCAAATAAATGAGGGTAGTGGTAAACACCATCAATATTATCGCCTTTATACATGTCATTTGCCGTCTTAGCTACGGTTTCACACGTTTTATTAATACAGCCAACGGTATTAATCACCCAAATTTCGTTCCGAATGCCGACATCACCATTCGCTCTAACATAGCCTTGGAAGGTTCGATCTGTTTGCAATGGCTGAAAGGAGAGACTCTTCGGCTTATACTCATAGGTTAACGTACCAGATAGATTCGTCCCGACATTATGTGTATGAACCCAATCACCGATTGAAATCCTATTCGTAGCTTGACCAATTGGGTAGCCATATTTTATGATGTTCTCGCCTTTCTCAATCGGTCGAATCGCAATTTTATGCCCTGTTTCAACAGATTCTCTTAATGTGATATCTTGATTTTGGAAAGAGATGCGATCGCCAGTTTCATAGTTTTTCAGAGCAACAATCACATTATCCTCTGTGTGTACTTGCAAATAATCCGCAACAGCCGTCATCTTCGTCCCTCCTCATTCTTATTATCGCTCAAGCTCTACACCAAAGAATTGATTGGCATTACGGAAGCAAATGTCCTCGATCATTTTCCCAAGTAGCGTATAATCCTCAGGAGCTTCACCAAGCTCTACCCACTCACCTATTACATTACATAGAATTCGTCTGAAATACTCATGACGTGTATAGGAAAGAAAGCTTCTTGAATCCGTTAACATCCCAACAAATGTACTAAGTAACCCATGATTCGCTAGATCTGTCATTTGTCTGACCATACCTACCTTTTGATCATTAAACCACCAGCCTGATCCAAATTGGAGCTTCCCTCTCGCATCTGATGATTGGAAGTTCCCTATCGTTGTCGCGATCACCTCATTGTGAATCGGATTTAAATTATAGACGATCGTCTTTGGCAATTGATCGGTCGAATCTAACTTATTAAAAAAGCCATTTAGTGAAGAGGCCATATCAAAATCGTACATCGAATCAAAGCCCTTATCTGGACCTAGCTTATGAAACATTCGTTTATTATTATTACGAATCGCTCCTAAGTGAAGCTGCATCACCCAACCACGTCGATGATATTGCTTTCCTAAGAAGACCATTGTATACGTACGATATTTCTCAATTTCTTTCTCTGTCACATGCTCACCACTCATTCGTTGTTCAAAAATACGATCTGCTTCCTCTTTCGTAACCGATTCGAATGGTAATGTTTGTAGTCCATGATCAGAAACGACACATCCTACTTCAGCAAAGGCATCCATTCGACGCTCTAACGCTTTTAGCACATCATCATAACGCTGAATCGAGATGTCTGCTGATTCTCCTAATTTCTGAATATAGCTTTGGAAGCCATCCTGTTGAATTTCGATCGCTTTGTCAGGACGGAACGTAGGCAATACAGCTGTCTTAATGTCTTGATTAAGCGCAATTTGTTTATGGTATTCCAATGTATCTGTCGGATCATCTGTTGTACAAATCCCACGAACGTTTGACTTTTCAATAATGCTTTGTGTTGTTAATTCAGGCTGTTGTAGCTGCTCATTCGTCGCTTCCCAAATTCGCTTACTCGTTTGCTCATTTAATAGCTCGTCAATTCCGAAGTATCGTTTCAGTTCAAGGTGTGTCCAATGGTACAACGGATTCCCAATCGTATGTGGAACCGTTTTTGACCATTGCTGAAATTTCTCCTCATCAGATGCTGAACCTGTTACATATTGCTCATCAATCCCTAACGTTCTCATCGCTCTCCATTTATAATGATCACCATGTAACCAAATCTCCGAAATCGTCGAAAATTGATGATTATCACTGATTTCTTGTGGACTTAAGTGACAATGAAAATCGAAAATAGGCATACCTGCTGCATATTCATGGTATAGCTTCTTCGCTACCTTATTTTGCAGCATAAAATCATCGTGAATAAACGGTTTCATTTCATATCCTCCTCAAAATAATAACGTTGTTATTTCTCTCACTAATATTTTTTACACATCTTTATGTATTCATCATAATATGAATACAAGAAAATGACAACGGTTTCTTTTTTGATCAATAACGAAATGAAGTAAAATCTAAACTTTACGTAAATTTTGTAAAAAAAGAGTAAATTTCATTGTCCAAGCTACAATGTGCCGATATACTAGCAACGAATACTCATCCCAAAAAGTATTCATTCGACAATGCTGAAAAGCGCTTGGAACCCCATCCAAGCGCTTTTCGAATTATATTTTATTATAAGCGTTTCTTTCACTTATCCTTCTCCAATGACCTCTTCAGCAATATTCACAGCATGATCACCCACTCGCTCTAAATTACTTACAATATCAACATAAATAATCCCCGCAGAGCCTGTACATTGATTTTCATTGACACGTTTAATATGTTTCTTACGAAGGTCGCGCTCCATTTTATCAATCTTCTCTTCCTTTTCTAGAACCGCTCTCGCTTCAGTAAGATCACCAGATTCAAGCGCTCTAATAGATTGTCTCAGCGTTGAAATCGTTAATTCAAACATTTCCTCTAAGCCAGAAACAGCCAAATCAGAAAATTTCACTTTATTCACAATTTGATATTCAATGAGCTCCATCATATTTTCCATATGATCACCAATTCGTTCAAGATCTCGAACCGTATTCATAAGCATATGATGAATGTTCGAATCCGCTCCAGACAATGAATGTGAGGAAACTTGCACAAGATAATCCGTAATCTTCTTATCTAAATTATTTATCGCATCCTCGTATTGTGGAATCAGTTCACCATGCTTCTTCCCTTGTGTCCTAAAATAATGGCTAACTTCCTCTAATCCTTTCTCAGATAACTCAGCCATACGAAGCACTTCTTTCTTTCCTTGCCCTAGTGCGATAGCAGGTGATTGTCTAATAAATTGTTCATCTAAATGAACAGTTTTATACGGAATCGCTGAATCTTCACCCGGAATAAGCTTCATAACGATCCAAGCTAACACCGCAATAAAAGGGAGTTGAATTAGCGCATTAGACACGTTGAATATCCCATGAGCAAACGCAATCGTCATTTCAGGATTTAACCCTAATTGACTTTGTATAAATTCAATCAGCCTTGTAAAAGGAACTAGTAATATTAAGACGATCGTTGCACCAACCAAATTAAATATAACATGGGTTAACGCCGCTCGCTTAGCTGCGATTGATGCCCCAATTGACGCAAGTACAGCTGTAATCGTCGTTCCGATATTATCACCAAACAAAACTGGTAATGCCGCGTCTAGCTCCATTAATCCCTGACCAAAAAGGGTTTGCAATAAACCAATCGCAGCAGAGGAGCTTTGTACAGCTATCGTAAACAACGTCCCAATTAACACACCAAGTAATGGGTTGTTACTCATACTAACGGTTAATTCAGCAAATGCTTGTACGTCTCTTAGCGGCTTTAATCCATCACTCATTAAGTTCAAACCTAAAAATAAAGCACCGAAGCCAAAGATGACTTGTCCATAATTATTTAACTTGCGATTTTTAAAGAAAAAAATGAAAAAGGTTCCGACAGCGACAATCGGCAAAGCATAGGTCGATATTTTGATTCCAATGATAAATGCGGTTACGGTCGTACCGATATTGGCGCCAATAATAACGCCAATTGCTTGCTTCAACGTCATAAAGCCTGCATTAACAAGACCAATTGTTAATACTGTCGTTCCTGTACTCGTTTGTAGCAAAATCGTAACAAATATCCCTGCAAATACACCCATAATCGGGTTTGACGTAAAGCGTTCCAATAAGTCTCTAAGCCCATCGCCAGCAACCTTTTGAAGGCCATCTCCTAAATATTTAATCCCAAATAAGAAGATTCCCAGACCCCCAAAGAACATAAATAATAAGGATTGCACATCCAATACAATCATCCCTTCTTCTATTCATTCGACATTTTTTAACATCTTTATTCCCCTCCATCATCCTAAAGAAAATACATATTTTTGTACATGAACCTTGTGTAAAGTTTTTGTAAAGGTTTTGTAAATATCAACGTGCTTTTTTAAAAGTAGTAAGGTCGGCCTCCATAAGATACACCTAATAAACCTAGCTTTTACGCTTCCTAGTGTACTCAAATCACCCATTGATTCTCATACACTTCGTACTATTCATATTTACTATTCATTTACATATGGCACCTATTATTATTTTAAAATAGAATTTTTTACAAAAAACGGTCTCTGAGGTTAATTTTTACCGGGTATTTGTTACTAAATAAAGGTGGTACAATTATCTTATTAAAGCTTTACATAGGAGGATCGAATGAACTTGTTTTCTAAAATCAAAAAATCAATCAATGTTAAATTTGTCTTAGCTTTTTTATCAATTGGTATTATTCCAATCATGGTTACATCTACACTTATCTATCAATCTAGTCGTGAGGAATTAATTACGAAAGAAGAAATGTTGTTGGGAGTACAAGCCGAAAGTACGGTTCAAGGTATGGAAGAGTGGCTTGTTAAACGACTTGATGAAATTTCAATTATCTCACAATCCAATGCGATTCGTAGTGAGCATTTAGAGGATACACTCCAATTAATGAATACCGTTAAAGCCCAAGACCCTACTTATGAGACTGTCGTCTTTACTGGAGCAGAAGGTATCGTAGAAGCCCATACAACAGAAGAGCATATTGGCGTTCTCGACCTTTCAGATCGTGACTACTTTCAAGAAGGGATGGCTGGCGACCAGAATATGTCTAGCGTACTAACGTCTAACGCTACTGGTAATCGCATCGTTGTTGTCGCTACGCCTGTTAATGATTCTTCTGGCAATAGACTTGGTGTCATGTCTGCTTCTGTTAACTTTGAAGCGTTGATCGAACAGTTTCTATTAAATACATCAAACGCCAACAGCCACACAGTCTTTATCGATGATCAAGATATTATTCAATCCCACCCCAACGAGGATTTAGTTGGCTTACATATAACAGAAGCTAACCTTGAAAGTGACTTAATGACTTTATTTGAATCTAGAAGTGAAGAAAGCGGAACATCGATTGTTCAAGCGAACGGAGAGGAAAGCTTAGTCGCACACGCATCCATACCAACTGCTGGTTACAGCATTTACTTTTTCACTCCGATGAACGTCGTCCTAGCAGGAGCTGAAACGGTTAAATGGACATCGATTATCATCATGATCATCGCATCCGTAATCATTAGTGGCCTAGCTTTAATCATCGCCAGAAATATTAGCCGTCCGATTCGCAAATTACAAGTCATGTTCAAAACGTTGCCAAAGGGGATTTGACGAGTAAACCACTATCCATCAAAAAAGAAGATGAAATTGGGGCTCTTGCTCACCATACGAATCAAATGACTGAACATTTAAAAGCGTTAGTGGAGCAAGTGAACACGAGCACTGATACCGTCGCTGCCTCAGCGGAAGAGCTATCAGCAACCTCCGAGCAGACGTCTCAAACAACTGAGCAAATCGCTGCATCCATTCAAGAAGTAGCAAAAGGCTCGACTCAGCAAGCTACAGGGGTTAAGGAGAGCTTGGTATCATTGGATGAAGTAGCAAGAGGCGTACAAGACATGGCCGAATCGGCTTCATTTGTCTCAGAAACAGCCTCAACTACGATTGAAAAAGCGCAGGAAGGTGGACGTTCTGTTGAACGAAACATCCAACAAATGAACGTCATCCAACAGTCCGTATTAGAAACAGACGACCTTACGAAAAAGCTTGCCGTTAAATCAAAGGATATTAGCAACATTTTAAATGTCATTACAGGTATTGCTGAGCAAACAAATCTGTTAGCATTAAATGCGGCAATTGAAGCAGCAAGAGCGGGAAGTCATGGAAAAGGGTTTGCGGTCGTAGCAGACGAAGTTCGAAAGCTTGCCGAGGATTCGCAACAATCATCGATGCAAATTTCAAACATTATTAACGAAATTCAGCTCGATATCGAACATTCGAATGAGTCGATGAACGCCGTTACAAGTGAAGTAAGCGAAGGATTGACCATTGCCGAAAAAACCAAACAACAGTTTAGCGAAATTATTGAGTTAACCAATCAAGTTGCTGACCAAATTTCAAACATGGCTGCTACATCGGAGGAAATGTCAGCAGGCGCTGAGGAAGTCACAGCAGCCTTTAACGAAATTGCCCAAATTACAGAAGTAAATTCCAATCGCACACAAGAGATCGCCCACTCATCTGAAGCACAGCTCGCTTCAATGGAAGAGGTATCCTCATCCGCACAAGACTTGAGCCATTTGGCAGCAGAGTTAAAGGAAGTTTTAGCAAAGTTTAAAGTGTAATCTGATTAATCGCTATGCAAAAGCTAACGAGGAAAGTATTTCCTTGTTAGCTTTTTTTACGAATACATTTGCCAATTGAATAAATAATTATATTCATAAATCTAATTATCTAAGAACCTCTTTTTCTTCATATATCTGCTAATAGCTCTAGTACTGATTATCTTCGTCCTCTGCTAGCGGTAGTAAGTATTTCCCATTGGATTCGAAATTGAAGCTTTTAAAACGATATTTGCAATAAAGAATGACCAGTTGTTCAGGAAGAACAAAGATCATGGAATAAAAAATAAGTAGCAACATAACTAGAATGAAAATAGATTCATATTGTACAAATCCAGTATTTCTAAATAAATATTGGAGTACAAAGACAAATCCTATACTATACATAATGGCCATGGGTAGATATGATTTAGTTTCAAGTTTACTTCTGAGTCGATCTTTAGACGAACCTTTGCGGTATTGTCCTTTATGGATTAGGATGTAGAAACGCAAGAAAGTGATACAAAACAAGGCAAGACCTATAGATAAAGTTATTATCGTATAACTAAGTAAAAAATGAGTTGGTACGGGAGACACATCTGAGACCTCTTCTCCAAGTAACAAAATCGAAATAATAAAGGAAGATGTGAGACCAACATTTTGAGAAACAAGAATAACAACCAAATATTGAATTTCTTGAAAACGTAAATATATTTTTGATATACAGAAAATAATTGACAAAACCATCAATATAACAGTTATGGTTGTATGTACAAATATAATCTCATCTGAATAAGGGTATACAGAATATACACCTAAATCATGCTCAAAATACAAGAATAATGGTTGGATAAATAGAAACATTATTAGGCTGCACCTAATGAACCAGGTGACTGCCTTCCAGACTCAAAAGGACCTCTTAGTACTAGAAAATCTTCCTCTTTAAGTTTTCTTATCATGATAGATCTCCTTTTAAACAACCTATTTACTGCACATAATAAAGATGAACAATCAATTGATTGTTCATCTTTATTATCAGTTATTCCTCGACATCCATTGAAAAGTTCTCAATATCCATGAACACATTATCCATTGTTAATGATTCATATAATTCTTCGCCTTCTGGTGTCAGATCGAGAAAGAAAGGAAGGGTATGATTTGGTTCAATAACACCAAATTCCTCTTCACTCAAATAGATGTCTATCTGATCAAACACGAGCTCACCATCCGTATTCCCTAATGTAAAATCGAATGAAGCATTTTTAATCGGTATATCTAGACGATTCACCGCTAAGAAGAACAAACTGCTGCCTTCCTCTGTTATGTAAATATCAAGTGGAACAACACTAAAATCATTCGGAATGCCCAATTCAGGATCAGCTGTGACAAGCTCATTAATGTCCGCATATAGAGGATGATTTTCAATCGTTACCCCCGCTTCTTGGTCGACTTTATTTACTTGAAGCTGCAAACCTTCAGTTGCTATAGCAGCAGAGTCTTCATCATCGGCTACATCTAATTCTTCTTTCTCATTTGCAGAAGTCTCTTCGTCATCTGTGAAGTTGTCATCCTCTTCAACTCCGTCTCGATTTTCTTCTTCCATGCTTGCATCGGCCCCTTCCTCATCTGTATTCGTATCCTCAGAGCTACAGCCGACTATCGTCATACCTATTAAGAAAATAATGGTCATCAATAACCTTTTCATATTTTTGTCTCCCTCTAGTATTGTCATCGATATCCTACACTCATCTCAATATACGATTGATCTGAATGTGTTCGTTTATATTCCACAAAGACAGGAGTTGCTTGCTCAACTCCCAATTGATTCAATCGTTCTATTAACTCCCAATATTTCACTTGTGCTTGTTCCTGAATATCCCCTTCTACACGCGTCATGAACATCGGCTTCACCGAAAAGTAGCTACGAAACCGTAAATAATCTTCTGATTCGAGTGCAAATTGCTCTTCCTCTATCCCAAAGAAAATTTCCGCAGTCATAATCTCTTCCGTAGGATCACTCATAATAGAGAAAAAAACCGTACCCGTTGGATGGTATTGATGCTTCTCTAACAACGCTTCAAAATCTTGAAAAGCAAGTTCAATTTCCTCCGGCACAAATTGATAATACTTTGATACAACATTTCGATAGGCAATAGTATGATTATCGATCATAATTACTCGCCTCTCCCTTGAATTGGTACATATAAATCAATGATCATATCACCATACACTTCTAATAACACACAATAAAAAGTATCCTCTAACAGGATCCCTTGTTCATTGGCATACTCTCGTACTCGATCATTAGCTGCGTGGAAATCAACCGATTCATTGGCTTGTCGCAATACTAGAGCATCCTCTATACGAAATGTCTCCTCAAAACGAAAGTCAGGTTCATCCTCCAAACGAACCGCTTCATTAATCGGTAAATAATACGTAAAATGACCAAAAGACTTTTCTCCCTCTGCAGGTGCAACAGAGAAAAAGACAGGCCCTGTTTTATAGATTCCTTCAGAAAGCAATAGATCCTCCATCATAAAAAAGCCTTCCTGCCAATCGGTGCGTAGCTGTGTTTTTTCGTATACTAATAGATTATCAAATTGAAGTGCACGTTTCTCGATGGTCATTTCGTTCATCCTTTCTATCATCAGTTATTATGCGTTTTTTTCGTCTTTATCCGTTTCCTGCAGTGGAATTAACGTTAAATACTTACCACTCGGTCTAAAATTAAAGCTTTTAAAGCGATATTTACAATACAAAATGACAAGCTGTTCTGGAAGAATAAAGATCATTGTATAGAATATTAATAAAAATATTGCAATGATAAACAAAACCTCATAATCCATAAAATCGACATTTCTCATCAAATATTGCACACTAGCAACAACACCTATACTTCCAGCTCCAATCGAAGCCATATTGATTTTCCCTTCGAACTTTCCCCTCAATCTATCCCGCGAAGATCCCTTTCTATATGCCCCTTTCATAAGCAAAATATAAAAACGAATACACGTTGCAATAAATAATATCACTCCTACTCCTGCTGTAATATAAATAAATATTACAATATGCTCTAAAATATAATCTTCTGGTAATTTCGCACCCATTGTTAGCAAAATCAATATATATGGCGATAAAGTAAATAAATTTTGTGCCGTAAATACACTTAGCAAATATTGTGACTTTTGATGATTTTTATAAAAATACGGAAATGAGTATACAATCGTTAGTGCAACAATTACAACTGTTATCCAGAAATGAATGGCTACTAGAGTATCTGTAAAAGGTAGTACGGAATAATTACCAATAAAAAAACTTAAAAAAACCAGTAACGCTTGACCGAAAATAGCGAGTATCATTGCGCTACCTAAAGAGACAGGTGACTGCCTTCCGGATTCAAACGGTCCTCTTAGTACTAAAAAATCCTTTTCTGTTAGTTTGCTAAACATGATAATTCCCCCAAATTAACTAAACCAGCCTTTCATTCTATCCATGACTGACTTTCCAACCCTCCCTTTTCTGTTTTAAAGTGCATTGAGTTCAATCCCTGCTATCATCCCTAGAGCTGTTCCTACTTCTTTTCCATTTGTTCCATGAGCACCTACCTTTATTGCCTCTTTACGATTTCAACAGAAGTCACATTATTAGCCAACACCTAAATACTATAAACCTGCATATTCAAAGCTTGCTGCCTGCGTTCGTCCCGCCTGTTCTTACTTCATTTATAACCAAAAACAACAAAGGAGATATTCTCCCCTTTGTTTGCTTACAATAAGAATAGTCATTCGTATAGCTTACTTATAAATATGAGCATAAACTAAACACAAATCATTAGTTGGTTATCATTTAGCCAATGGCCCATCTACCTTCCCTTCTACAAAATTATTTTTATTTTCCTCCTTCCAATCTTTAAATAACGTTTGGAATCGTTTTTCCTCTTCATCTTGAAACCCTTCAAATACTACTTCATCTATATTTTCCTGGTTGAAGTAAAAGACTTTATCAGGAACTAACCCTTGTGGATAAAAGCACCCTGAATAATCAAACATTTTATTCTCTCCATTCTCTTCAATAATTGGACCTCTATTTAAAATCATTAATTTACTTGTTCCTTCTTTTAGATATACGATTGAACCGATAGGTAGCATACTTATTTCTCCTTTTTAACCCTTTATTTTAACTACTTGTTATAAAACACATCGTATTGTTTTCTTTCTTGTCTTCCTTGCTCCTATTAAGTCTATTTACATCATTTGCCTTTGAATTTCACTGTAGTATGACCTTCTACTACATACAAAACATCAATAACTGATAAAGCCAATGCAAAAATAGTCGCGGAAATGATTAACATGATATTGCCATCTGTAATAAACAGTACAAACATAGCAATGAAAAATACTAAAAAGAAAATATAGCCAAACAAAGCTTGAATAAAATGTTTAAATGACTTTGGTCTAATCCAAATACGTTCTCTTGACAATACATTTGGTGCAACCCGTTGATAGAAATTTTTTTTGTTCCGATTACTTAAAACGAATCGTACTGCAATGATTATCCCCATCACAATTCCTGCAATGATACTATTCACTACCATCGTACTTTGAATATAAAAATAATCCGTCAAAGCAGTTAATAAATTTCCTAATGCTATTCCGATTCCCGCTAATAATAAAATACTTATGTTATTTTTTTTTGGTTCTGTAGTGGAAAATTGTAATTTTTTATTAATCTCTTCTCCATCCACTTTATAGATTGTAAGTGGAATGATCCATGTTAAAAATGGGAATACTATTTTCCATATGGACTGGCTCATATCTAAAATATAGGTATTTCCCTCAATCTTTAAAATTCTAAACCTTATATTCATGGCTTTTTGTACTTCACACTTCATAGAGCTTCCCCTCCCCCATTCATAGGGTTAAGTGCATCTAGCTCTTACGACTTCATGACCAGGACCTCTATTTAGAATCATCCACTATTTGTTTTTCTTTTAAATGTCCTTTTTTTGAATTTAATTGCTTGATACAAAGTGCATCATATTTTTGTTCCATTCTTTGCAAATCAGTTGGAGTCGATATTACTATTTTTTCTTGAATTTCACTGTAGTAGGACCATCTCCTACATATACAACATTAAAAATTGATAAAAACAATGCAAAAATAGTCGCAGAAATGATTAACATGATATTTCCATCTGTAATAAACAGTACAAACATAGCAATAAAAAATACTAAAAAGAAAATATAACCAAACAAAGCTTGAATAAAATGTTTAAATGACTTTGGTCTAATCCAAATACGTTCTTTTGACAATAAATTTGGTGCAATCTTTTTATAGAAATTATTTTTATTCCGATTACTTAAAACGAATCGTACTACAATGATTATTCCCATCACAATTCCTGCAATGATACTATTCACTACCATCGTACTTTGAATATAAAAATAATCCGTCAAAGCAGTTAGTAAATTCCCTAAAGCGATTCCGATACCGCCTATTAATAAAATACTTATGTTATTTTTGGATTGGTCCTTGCCTACAAGTTGTAATCTTTGATGTAGTTCATTTTCATCTACTTTATAAATCGTATTAGGAACAATCCATGTCAAAAAAGGAAATAATATATTCCATATCGACTGGCTCAAATCTAAAATATAAGTATGACCTTCTATCTTTAGAATTCTAAATCTAGTATTATTCATCACTTTTTGTATCTCACATTTCATAGAGCTTACCACCCCCAATTCATCGGATTAATTGCACTTAATCCACTACTAATAGCCTCTCCAGCATCCTTTGCAAAAGATCCTATGGATTCACCAATATCGTCTAGTTTTCTTCCTACAGCATCTAACCCATCTTGAAGCCCTAAAATATTGTTATCATACATATAATTAAAACCCCATGTTGCAACTGCCCCAACTGCAACACCAGCTACTATTCCCCATCCAACAGGGGTCCCAGCTGCTAGTAAAGTAACCGCACCTTTACCAATTGCACCGGCTGCTAAACCAATTCCCACACTTGCTCCATTATGCGCTACAGCCTCTCCAACTGTCTTACCTTTTTCAGTCACGTCTTCATAGAATCCGAAACCAGCACTAACCGCTATAAATCCCCCACCTAAAGCTCTACCAGCACCTTGAACAAATTGACCCGTTTTCGTAATAAAATTAGATACTGTTTTTGTTGTTTTTCCAACTGTTGTTACAGCACTCCCTACATTGCTTGAAAGCCTACTAAATAAATCCCCTATGTTCTTTATATTAGCCCCTATCTTCCCTACTTCTTTTGCTATCTCTTTTGTTTGATACCCGATATAATTTACTGCTCCTACAGTAGAATTCACTGCTAAATCAATACCGATCTTGCCACTATTATTAAATATATACTCAATAACCGATTCTGGTACTTCTTCATTTAGTTCTGCTTCATTTAATTTTTTAGTGGATTTTTCCATCGTTGTAAAGATACTATAGTAAGTTTCCCGATCAATCTTTCCATTTTTCAGATCAGTAAAAGCGCTATTTAAGATCTTTTGTCCTGTTTCATCCATATCTTTTAATGATACTTCCTTTAATTGTTCAATTTCATAGATAGACATATATTGAATTGAATCTTGATCCATGTTTTCAGAACTTGTAATGGTATCATTATATTCTTTGAGTGCCGCCAACCCTGATGTCAACGTGTCTCCTTTATAATCCGTAAACCTAGCACTTCCACTTACAGCTCCCGCATAATTTAACGTCGTTTTGATTTCTTGCAATAGATTCTCTATTTGTGAAGTGTCACTCCGACCTGTGCTGGTGAATGAACTTAAATCGTCTAGTAGATTCTCAGCCACGTTAATAGCTAAATCACGATCATTCGTTACAGAACCGAAAGAAGGAGTCGTTGCACTGCTGATATCTGAAATACTGCGAATAGTGTTATTCACTGCATCATGATGCGCTTCTAATACTTCATACCCTTCATAGACATCCTCAATCGTGTCTCTCACATAATCATTCCTAATTATCGTTTTAGCACTTTCATCCACTTGCGATTGAAAGGTTTCGATATGGTTGTTCAGATTATGATTTAAGTCAGTAAATACACCTTTAAATGTTTTCAAAACAGTAAGATGCAGATCCTCAAAATAAAACTTAGCCTGGTCTGCCGTTTTACCTGAAAAAGAGTTCATATTACAAATAACTTCTATGTTCTGTTCAACTTTTGACAAACTTTTTTTTATCTCATCTGACTTCAATTTAAATTCATCTACAAATTCAAGTACTTCTGACAAATCTACTTTATGTCCCATAGAAACTCCCTCTCTTCCCTTAGCGTATGCGTTGTCGACCAGGATGACTTGCTGGAGCTAACTCCGCATCTTTCTCTCTTATCTGTTCACCTGTCTTTTCCAAAGTAGCCGCATCTGCTTCTACTATACTTTTATAGCGTTCCAATAACTCCATCAATTCGTTGGCATTCTCTAAACCCTTCGTAAATGGTTCAATATTTGTTTTACTAAATGCATTAGTAAGATGATTTGACTCTATATTTGCAACAGAAGTTTTTAAATTTGATACATTTGCTTGGAAAACAGGAAGATTAATAGAAACTTCTTTAGACAATTAGTTCACCCCCCTTTTCACATGGGCTATTTGGTTATCCAAAAAACGTATTGTATGCTCTAAACTGCTTATACTTGATTGATAGGAAGCCTTTTCTGCTTCATACCTCCTAATATCATCATTAATTGCCTCTTTTGCATCATCAACTTTAAAAACATAGGCTTTCGTATTATCCTTATACCGGTTATATTTCTGTTCAAAATCATCCTCTTTCTTCCCACGCCAACTTTTTAAATCAATGGATAGACTATTAATCGAATACCTTACAGAATCTAAATCTGACAAGGTTGATGATAGTTCATTTAGAGCTTGCCGTAAACGAATGAGCTTATCCTCTGTACTAGCTACCGCATTACGATTAAATTGAATTTGATTTTGTACAGTACTTTTTCTCCAGCGTAAATAATGCAACGAACTCATCCAATCCTCCTCCTTATCTCGGCACCTTTATTTTAATATGTTGGTGATCTCTTGCATAATAAGCTTCAAATTCTTTAGGATACGTTTCCTTCCGAACATACGGTTGACTAAATATATCTTGATCACCTAGACGCATGCTTACTAGCCCTACATTTGATAACTTACGAACCATTTTTGCTGAAGTTTCATAACTCGAGTTAATATAACTAGAATCTCCACAAACAATAAAATGCACATCTACTTTTGGACCTTGTTCAAATAAAATGGACAGATCCTCTTCCGACAAGAGCTTCTTTCATCAAAATCTTTAAGATCCTTAATCAGAATCATCCATTTCACTCCGTTAGAATCACCTTTTATTCTATTGTTAATTTCTGTGATAATATTCCGTTTAATAGCTTTAATATCTTCTGATTCAGCGATATACGTATTCATCATATTACCTATTTCTTCAAACCCTTGATCAGAAGTATCAACGATCATTGTTTTAAAAGAATCAGTTAGTAATGTCATATTTTTCGAAATTGCATATATTATTTGATCCAATCTATCTTTTCGATCACTCACAACGGTTAAGAAGCCATCTTTACTTGGATCAAATCCAAGGGGGGCTACTTCTTCAAAATCTAATCCAAGAGGTAAATGATTTTGTGTTACTAATTTATTGGTGTTCTTACTCTGCCTAAACTTCTCAAACTCAATGACCCCTTCTGGCATCATCGGAATCTCCTCAGGACGCTCTCCTTGCCAATGCTCATTCATCTGCTTTGCTGTTGACTGAATAGCATCGATTATGTCTAATGCCTCTATCCCATCAGCAGGCAGCATCGTTTGAAATAGTGCTGGCTCTTCAAGCTTCACTAGCCCACGACCTGGGATTTCTTCAATCTCTAATTCGGTTCTACCGATAATGGAGCGCGCTTCTGTGTGTTCAATTAAATACAGAGGGATTTGGGTCTTAATATTTGATAATAACGGAACTCGCATAGCCCCTTGTCGTCCTGCACTAATCGTTAAATGAACCCCCACACTTGCTCCTTCACGGGCGATTTGTGTCACAATCTTCTCAAATTCCTCAGAGAAATCCGTATCTCGAACAGTGTCAAAGTTATCAATGACGATTAATAGATTCGGTTCAGCTTCTCCACTTGCCCTTTCATACATAGCTAAATTAGCGACACCATATCGACTTAGCAGCTGCTTTCGTTCTTTCATGACCGTCGATAACAAACGTATCAGCTTTCCAACCTTCTCACTATCATCAACTAAGAACGTATCAGCCACATGAGGCAAATCCTTTAACGGTAACAAACCATTTGTACCGAAATCGAGTAAGTATACATGGAAATGCTCAGGGTGATGTTGTTTAGCTAAATCCATTACAATCGTTTGTAAGAAGGTCGATTTCCCGTACCCTGGACTCGCAAAGACAGCAATATGACCATCCTTTGTTAAGTCTAACGTTAACGGCTTCTGTGACTGAAGCTCAGGCTGATCGAGTAAACCAATCGTCACTTGCAATGGCTTCTTCTCTTCCTCCCAAGCCTCTTCAAAGTTAATAGGATGGAGCTCTTCTGTCGTTAAATGCTCAGGTAGCGGCGGCAGCCACGGACGCGGCAACGGATCAATTTCCTGCTCCTTCGTATAGTCGTGAATATGATCAATCACAGCATCAAGCTCCGTAGGCACCTTCTCAACTTGCTCTTTCTGACCTAACCCACTTAAATCCTCCGTCAAAATATCATACTGACCTAGATCATTAATCGCATAAATCGTCGTATCGACTAATTCATAATCGTCCTGATCAGGAATGTAATCAGCACCACTCCACGCACTTTGAAATAGCTCATATATTTCATTGTTTCCTACTTGCAAATAGGAACGACCAGGTAATGTAATTTCAGCAGCATCTGGTGTTTTCAATATTTCGTTTGAATCACTAGCATTTTGTACTTTTAATGCTAATTTGAATTTTGAATTCGACCATATCTGATCGTCGACCACACCACTTGGCTTTTGCGTAGCAAGAATTAAATGAATGCCAAGTGAGCGACCGATACGTGCCGTTGAAACAAGCTCCTTCATAAAATCAGGCTGCTCTGACTTCAACTCAGCGAACTCATCCGAAATTAAAAATAAGTGCGGCATCGGTTCTTGAACTTTTCCTTGCTTATATAGCTTTTGATATTGATTAATATGATTCACATCATTTTCACCAAACAGGCGCTGGCGCTTTTGAAGCTCAGCTTTAATCGAAGCTAACGCACGCATCGATTGACTGCGATCTAAATTCGTAATCGTTCCAACTAAATGCGGAAGCTTTTTAAATAAATTCGCCATTCCTCCACCTTTGTAGTCAATTAATAGAAATGCTACTTCGTATGGATGAAAGTTAACAGCTAAAGATAAAATGTACGATTGTATAATTTCAGACTTACCTGACCCAGTTGTTCCTGCAACAAGCCCGTGTGGCCCGTGTGCCTTTTCATGAAGGTTCAGCTGAACGATGTCCTCTTTCCCACGTAATCCAAGTGGAACCGCTAAGCTTTTATACGTTTCATTTGCTCGCCACCTTGTCGATATACCTAATTCCTCGACCCTCTCAACTCCATACATTTCAAGGAACGTTACACTTTCAGGGATTGAATTCTTTAAGCTCTGCAAATGATTAATTGGTGCAAGCGCACGAGACACTTCCTCCTTATCGAAATTCAACGGAAAGTGATCTGGAACAAAGGAACGATTAACGAGCTCTCCCTCTTCTAGAATCATATTCCCTGTCTTAGAATCACGAATATCAATAACCGTTTTTACATGCTCCGGCAATGAATGCATAACATCTTGAACGAACAAAAGAGAAACACCAAGCTCGCTCGGATCTTCATTAAAGAATTCCATAATCGTATGATCTAAAATGAGCTTTTCATCCGTAATTAAGACGACATAGTGCGGGAAAAAGTACGTTTTTTCATTCGTATTCCCTTTCTCATCAATGACTTGTTTTCGCTCCTTCAAGATCTGATACATCGAATACAGCACTTGATCTCGTGAGCGTTCATGATAAACAAACCCTCTCACATTTACATCACGCAAGCTTGCATGAGGAAGCCACCTCATCCAATTCCATTCTTCTTTTTCCTCTTCAGGAAATACGGTAATGAATTGAACATCATGATAGCTTTGAAATAGCGCAAGCTGCATAACTAGAAGCTGTAGCTGCTCTAACACGAGATGACGCTGGCCAATATATCCAACTGGACCTTTCATTAAGGAGGCTACGACAGGAACATCGTGTAGATCCTCATGCTGATTCAGAAGCTCCCTCGCCTCGTCTACGAGTACATCCTTTTCTTGAGTAAACTCTTCTTCATTAAAGTCAATCTCAAAGCTTCTTTCTGCTGTACCAAGTCCTGTACGATATTGCAGGAAATCATGATGAAACATCGTTTTCTCATAAATTCTTGCGTCAACTCGTACAGCCATATTCCGAATTTGTTCGATATGAGGAAAATGATAGTTCAAGGAATGCCTTTGCTCCTCGGTTATGCGATATAACTCCTTCGTCTTTCGGTGTAAGTACTCTCGATAGCTCTCTAACCGTTCCTTTGTGTCGACTTTATATTGCTTCAAGTTTTTCACATAATAAATCACTGATATTAGAATCGTAGTCACCGTCATCGCAAGCATAACGACAATATAGATTCCTCGCGGCTGAAAGATCGTCAATAGAACAAATGCCGCAATCATCACAAGAGGAGGGACAATAGTACGTGCTAATTGTTCACTCGGCTTGGATGGTTGGTGTGGCGGCTTAGCAATGGTCTGCTTTTTGGTCGGCTCTCGATAAATGACGCGAGGCGAGCGATGATAGTCTGGGTACTCCTCACTATAATACGTATCTCGGTCCACTAGCTGCGTCAGACCCGATACTAGCTTCTCTTTGGCACCACTGACCTCCATATCCTCTTCATTCATAATAATTGAGATCCCATCAACATAGAGCTGATCTCCCGGTTCAAGCGATTGAACATATTCCTTACATAGACCGTTATGATACACTTCACCACTATTCACCGTTAACTGAAAGAATCGATCGTCTGATGGTCGTACAAGAGAAAAATCAACGTCCGTCGATGCGAGCTGAATATCGTGATGTTCACTATTTCCAACTGTCACCGCCTGAGCACCCGCTAAATCATAAACAGTCACTTCTTCTTCCTCAATAAGAAGGAGCTCCATTTCCGCTGAACCGACTCGTAAACGAGTTCGTTCATTAGGAGGAAGATCTTTTCCTTCAAGAACACACTCTTCTCCATCCCACTTCATGACAACAGGTTCAGCTAAGCTCGAAAATGTGACCGTATCAGACCAATCGTTACTTACTGTTATTTCTTTTGATATTCCTTTCGGTAATAAACACTTGTGTAACTGCTTATCAAAAAGAATTAATAGTTTCGTTTGTTCCATGGTTTTCTTCCTCTCTCAATCAGCCAAGCTTGCATCGCTACTCATCTTCGTCTTCATTATCTATTATTTCTTCGTCTTCATCAGTTTCTAGATCAAGTTCTTGTTCAGCATTCGCTCCTTCTACAGGAACTCGCTCCGTCTCTTCGTCTTCTCCCAAGTAGTCGTCTTGATATCGATTTAATTCGTCTTGAAGCCTTCTAACTTCTTCTTCTCTCTCTGAACCACTTAATTGAGGATCATTGCGAACTTGCTCCATTTGCTGAATGAGTCCATACATAATTAATTGTGGGTCATCAATAAACATCGCCTTTTCGATCGACTCATCAAAATGACCACGACCATTTAATATCCAATAGAGCAAATAATTTTCATCACTACGTAAGCTGACATTTCTCATAATCGCTTCTTTTTCTCGGTTGGATAAACTCTCAACTTGAATATACGAGTACGCCAAAATATATTTAGTCCGAAACGGTAATGGCTCAGGATCTTCTCTCCGCAGCGTTGAAATGACCGCGCTATAGTCTGACGACAAAAATTCACCATGTGCCGTTAATAATTTATCTTGATATGGATCTTTCACAAACATGTAATAAAATAACGGTACGGCTAACACGATCGACAATGTCATCATAATGATCGACAATTGCTTGAATAATCGAAACCGTTTCAACGGGACTGTCGTCATCGTTTTTTCCGTCTTTTGTTGCTCTTTGTGATAACATGTCTGTATATAAGTGATTAATTCTTCTAGACTTTCCGTCTCATGAACATGGCGTTCAAACTCTGTTTCCTTCACCTTCTTTAACGAGCCGTTGTATAGATCATCAAACGTATACTGTTTGGAAAATAGAGCGAGAATGAAACATTTATATTGTAGGAAGAAATCATCTTCTTTCACTTCATAAGGTGGTAACAATTGTCGAATCCCACGATACATAATAGCTGGCATTAAATTGTCATCAAACACGACGTTATCAGGATGGAGAAAGAAAGTCGTCCGCGTTGATAAATAAGGTTTCAGCTTAGCTAAATTCCAAAGCAATCGTAACTTTTCATTCCGTTGAAGCGCCTTTATATCCTTCCATTTCTTTTTCTCATCTTCCACCACAAACGAAAACCTAAAAAGATCCTCTTCCTCTTCGATCGAAACTGGCAAAAAATAGTCCGATTCTGTTGTAATCAGTCCCATTTGTTGAATACTTTTCACCTTCGTTTGTGATTTGGCTAATTCTGTGCGCCACTCTTCACCTTCAATTTGAAAATGAAGCGTGAGCGAATCCAACTGAATCTTTTTTTCCTTCATAACGTTGACTCCTTCACCTTTTCCACAGACCTTCCGTTTCTAGTCTATAAAACTTGTAAAATATCTCCATCTGTAATCGGATACTGACTTAACATATCATCATCCGTAATGAACAGCTTTTTCGTTAATACCTTAATGGCACATAAAGAAGAATCCGTCCGTTCAATACGTAGCGTCTCAGAGACACTTAACAGTAATTGCTTTACCGTTAATTGAACTGGAATACGTAAGTCATATACGCCTCCACCCCAATTTTGAAAATCAACCGTTACATTAATATGTGTAGACTTTGCCATCATCGACTCTCCTAATCCATAACTTGTCGCATCATCATAAACACGGCTCCACCAATCATCGTAATCATCCCCATAATGGAGAAAAGGAGGACGTTATTAGCGCCCTCATCAGATCTCTCTTCGCTTGCACGGCTTTCAGTTGCCGGAGTTGTATAGCTCTCGGTAAAAAGAGACTCTTGAATAAGAGCTACCGTCGCATCTGTTTGACTTTCCATTTCAAAAATAGATTGTTGAAGGCGCTCAAGCCATTTTTCTTGCTCAAGCTGCTTCGTATCAATGACCTCTTTCGTCTCGTCTCTAAACAACTCTGGAAACACTTTCTCAAGCTCGGTTACCGTGTTCGTCTGATCTCCTCCACGATTACTTCCACTAATTCGGTCGAGATCGACATTTAACTTCCCTCTTTCCGCAGTGCTTGACTGCTCCTCAGCAAGCACTGCGAACGAAGGTAAGAATAAGCTAATGATGAGCATATAGACCATGATATTAACTAGCTTTTGAAACCTCTTCATCGTCCATCTCCTCACTTCTTGTAGAAAGATTGAACACCAACAAATTAAGCAGAACACCTATTAAACATAGTATAATCAGCATAAAGAATGTCGCTTGATAGTTAATCGAATCACTGAAGGCACGAACTAGAACATTTTCAACATATTGCAATGGCGAATACGTACGTAATCCCCCACTGGATACTGAGCCTAACGCTCTTGTGAAGAATAAATACATTCCAAATACGGCAAGTAACAAGAACATCCCAATCATCTTCAATTGTCGTAACAAATAAGTAGCAATAAGTAATATCGTTAAGACAAGAGTCGTTAATAATAGCGTCCATAACACTAATTGAGATCCTTCAATCCCTAAGCTAAATCCTGAAATGAGACCAATCGTTGCACCTTCAATCATTCCGATACCTGCTGTAATAATCGTAATAGGTGTGTTTTGTGAGAAAATCGTTCTTTCCCCTACAAATTCATCCTTCTCTATACGGCGCTGGTGAGTCGTTGAGATCACATACGCAGTAAAAAGAGCGACTATAAAGGCTGTTAACACGATAAAATAAGGAGTAAATGTATCACCTGAGAGGATGACCCCATCATTTTTCGTTTGCACAGGACTTGATAAGAAATCTAAAAGGTCCTCATTTTGTCTCTCACCAATTCGACTATTGGCAAGTACCTCCGTAAAGTTCTCAGCAAACTCCTCATCCTCTACTAATTTATTTGTCATATTAGTAGAAAGCTCCTCAGCCTGACTGATTAAGTCATTCCCACTTTCTTGAATCAATGTCGCTTGATTATCTATTTCTTCAAAGGTTTGATAAACTGTCTCTGCCGAATAGAAATTACTTTGCGCTTGTTCAGAGAGAAATTCACTTGTTGCTAAAATCGGCATAAAATCATTACTTAATGCGAGAATCGCCTGTTGCTCTTCATTATTCGCAGCTTGCACACCAGACTGCTCTTCGATTAACGCCATGCTTCGGTCGCGCCAGTTCATGACTTCCTCTAGCACTCCAGATAGACTTTGATTCATGATCTGGGCCTGCTCTGTCGTTGAAACAATTTTCTCAACTAGCTGGTCCATTCGATGCTCAGCACGTTTTGAACGTTCATGATATACCCTTACTTGCTCATAGAGCTGCTTAATCGGCTCTCTCAGTTCTGCCGTAACACCAGCCGTTACGCGCTCAACCACATAGTTTGTAAGCAATTCATCTAACTCTTGAACATTAAAGAGGTAATAGAGAGAAGACTCAGTTGCTAAGTCAGATAACCGATTTCCTGAAAACGAATCTCTTAATTCTGGTGAGCTCATATCAAGTCCAAAATAAATGTCAAATAGAGCTGATAATTTCTGATAGTCACTAATCGTATGTTCCGCTGCATGAATGAGCGCTTGCGTACCATCATCTAATACTGGTGACATGACACGATGGTGAATATAATTATTAATCACTGTTACCTTTTCGATAATCGGTTCAGGCTCTTTTTCATCACCCTCGTCATTCCCCTCATCACTATCTCCATCTTGATGACCAGACTCATCCGATCCATCAGATTCTCCCTGATCATCGGAACCTGTATCGTCGTCTACGTCTTCATCAGGCTGATCTTCTTCTCTTCCTTCTTGATCAGTACTGTCTTCATCCTCACGACTGTCATTCTCTTCATCAACTTCTGATTCCTCTTCTTCTGTCCCCTCCGTTACTGTATTAGCAAGTAATGGAGCAACAGAAACCTCATAGCCAGACTCTTCCTCTACATGATCAACATCAGTAATATCTTCTTGAAGCATATCCCAGCTCCAAGTCGCTGTTGAAACACATCAATCTCACTATTAGCATTCTTCAATTGAAGCTTAATTCTTACTGTGAAAATACCTTCATCATTAGCAGGTAATTTCACTTCACCATTTTCTTTATACACTTCTGTATAATTAACTTCATCTGAGCCTGGTAACGTTAACCATAATCGCTTTAACTCATACTCATTCGGAATGGACAATGTGAAGATTTGTCCTGTCTTTTCGTTAGCTGGTAATTCAACAGAGTTGGTCATGATCACTCCGGTTTCAGCTAACCGATTTTTGATTTCTTGAATTTGCGTCGATAAAATATGGCTGTTATCTAAATCATCTGGAGAAAACTCAAAATCTGGACGTTCGCGATTGTACTTTCTTGCTGTTGCAATGACGTTCGTTAATTCCAATGTCATCTGTTCGGATAGACCAGATTCATCTATATCTCGTATACTTAATGACGGTAATTGTTTAATGTGCTCTTCAATTGTACGGTTCATGTTTCGATCAGGACGTCTAAATAATGAGTTTAAGCTCGTTAACTCATTTTTAAATGCGTTAGTAAAGATTCCTGACAATCGATTTGATACCGTTCTTTCCATATTTGATCGTAGAGTTTCTTCTAAATCTTGTTCTAAGCTGCTTACTTGCTGATTGGCACGTTCAAAATAATCACGCAAAAGAGCGGCATCTGAAATAATAGTTGCACTCTCTTCCTGGAGCTGAAATTGTTTGAAGATCCTCTCATTAGCACGAACAAGCTGATCCAACTGCCTTTGGGCATCTACATCATTAATCGTTGCATTAAATTGGTTCAAAGAATCATAGAATCCTTGCGACAATGCTTGATTCGATTCTGTCAAATTCGTTACGTCATTCACATTTGATACAAAGCTTTGACTTAATTCAACCTCTTCTGTCAAACGACCCGTAAATGATTCCAACATATCTTCTAAACTACTAAAGCTACCTCGTGATACATCTGTAAAATCCTTCACCGTATTAAACTGATTCGTATAATTAGACAATGGGCTCTGAATAGCCGTATTATATGTAGCTGTATATTTCGCTTGTTCGTTAACAATATAGCCGACTTGATCCTGTGCCTCATGTAAGTTTGCAATCACACTAGCAAAGTACACATCAATGACACGACGATTAAAGTCGTTTAATATGTCACTCGCTGCTCTTTCAGCCTCTGCTCTAATTTCATCATTTTCTGATGCATTAATTTTATAATTCAATGTGACAGGCTCTGGTGAAATAGAATCCATCGAGAGTGCTTTTTCAGAGAAATCATTCGGAATCACAATCATCATGTCATACGTTTGTCTTTCCAAGCCACTCTCCGCTACTCCCCGACTGACGACAAACCAGTCATGGTTTGAGTCATGATCGACACTACGAACGAAAGCATCTCCAAAAGCCAATTGCTCATTATTAAATATCGCACCTTCATCCTCATTAACTAACGCAATCGTCATCCTGTGTCCAGCATCTACACTGTTAGTCTGTGTTACTTGATTTAAAGCCAAATAAGACAAACCAGCAGCTAGTGCTAGTACTAATAGTAAGAATGCTATTAACCGTAGCTCTATTCTTTTCATCTCATATTCCTCTCCTGCAACTTCTTCGTATTTAATCAGACATTCCTAATGAAAAATAATTCTATAATTAAATAATGGCAAAAAATATATAATATTCTATATCCATTTTCTAAAAAAGTAACCTTCATCAATCAATCTTGTTTTCACAGTTACTATCGCACTTCATAAGTATGAGCTACACAACATTTAGTCATGTAGCTCATACAACGGTAAGTACAATCTTTAAAGCTACTTATCTCGTTAGCCTTCTTATCTAAGACCAAAATTTTGAGAAAGAGCTTCATCCTGTTGCGCAACAGCTTCAGCCGTTTTAGTTAATTGTTCTTGAATTTCTAACATTAAATTAGAGAAATCTTGCACACGTGGACTTAACTCTCTAAACTGATCGTCGAAGCGCTCAAATGCACGTCCTTCCCACTCACCTCTTAATTCTTCCTGTAAGTTCGATAAATCTCTTAAAATTTGGTCGATTTGCTGTGAGCTCTGACCGTAACGCTTAGCCTTTGCTTGCAGCTGATCAGGAGTCATACGAATTTGGCCTGCCATGAATACTCATCTCCTTATTCAAAATTGGGAAACCGCTAAGTTAAAGTCATGTTTTTCCTTTTTCTTAGCCTATATTATGGTATTACTGGCAATATACAAAGTCAACGAAACTGGTAGACTTTTCTAAAAATCGATATTTAGGACTGATACTCAAGTCCATTTATACTAAAAACAACATTTTTTTATTTCTTTTTACCTATGAAATTTATGAAAAATGACTCAAAAATATTACCTTCTTTTGCCGATAGAATGTGGAAAATCTGATAGAAAACGTTTTATTTTTTGTGGTAATCGGTCAAATCGCTTTCTCATTTGTAGAAAATTGATGATTAGCCTCTGAATGGTTGTTTGGCATAAAGGAATAAAGTCCTAATTCAATTTCTCAGTATAGTATATTTCGATATTGAACAGATAGGAATCAACGGGACATTATGTAAAAAAGTCAAATAGTTTATATTATAAATACATTAGTAATTATATAGAAATATCAATTTATATTTTTGTCAAAATCAAACCAAAAAAGTCGTCATAGGAATCCACTGAACAAAAACAAATCGATATTTTCAATACTTTTCATTTAACTAGTCATTCTATCTACCTTTCCAAAATAGGAATAGTTTCACTCATTGCTTAAAGGGCACCCAAAAAGTTAAAACCAAACTTTTTGGGTGCCCTTTATCACAAGACAATTTATATACATACAAGAAAATACGCTGCTAAACAATAAAATATTAACTCTCTAGAATAAAATTCCTTTTAAAGTTAAAAAATATTCACTAATAAACTTCTTTATCCAACCAATAACAATTTATTGAATATGTATTTAATTCAGATGGTAACTTATCGTTCAAAAGATTAATGTGTATATGTTCATTTGTTATTCGATTAGTCAAAAGCGGAACTACGTTACACAATATTTGTAAGGAAGTGTTAATTTGATTACAATAGAAATGATTTCTGAAGCAAATGATGTTCTAAACAGTCTTATAAAATCTAGGTGGATAGAACAAGAAGTTTTCACTTTAAAATGGTGAGAGCTGATAGGGTACCTTGTTTTTTCTTATGTGCATGTCTTCATTTTATTACATAAACAAAGGCTTGTTGAAATTATCCTTTATGGCTCACTAATCTCTGTATTTAGTGTTGTATTTGATGTTTTTGTCTCGAATTTCAACTTTTCATTTACAAAGCATCTATTTTGCCGCTGAAACCCAACAATTTTATTTATGATATTACTGCACTACATCTCTATTTTATGCTGATATACCAATACACCAAATCATGGAAAACGTATTCCGTATGCATCACATTTGCTTCCTTGCTAATGGGTTTTGTCCTTCGCTCCAATACTTGTCACCATCGGATATTTGTAGTTTATACACTGGAGTTAATTAAAAGTATTTCTAATAATAGCTTTAATTGGATTTATGGGAAAGCTTCCATGAACTTAATTCTATACATTCAGAATAAATATCAAACAACTTCAACTATTCATTGAAATCAAAACTATTTGAATAACTTACCCATCTCTTTCTTCTGGAAGCTTTTTCGCGAAATGAGACGGATAACGCGGAGACATTGTACCGAACAATCGATCCCAAATGATCGTGTAAAAGCCAAAGTTATAGTGCTCTTGCTGATGATGTTGTGTATGATAGGTACTTGTCGATATCCATTTCATAACCGGATGCTTGACCCAGGAACTCGGAAACGGCTCTACTCCTAAATGCGCAATCAACCCATAGACGATATTAAAAAATAAATAGCCTGTTATTCCAATCCATGAAGCTGGATACACAGATAACACGATAATCCACAGCAGACCAAATCCTAAGTTTTCTAATGGATTTAAGGCAAATAAAGTAATCGGACGAGGGTCTTCAAAACGATGATGTGTCCGATGAATATAAGGATATAACCATTTAACATGAGCGAGTCGATGAAAGAGATACATCGCAAAATCCATGATGAATAATAAAACCAAAATATCAAGCCAAGCACGCAAACCAAAGCTTGTACTTAAAACGATAACATCATTTCTCCATAAGTAAAACCCAATCATCGTCACAGTTGAATTTAACAATACCGATACACTTGCTAACACAATCTCATACGGCCGTTTCGTAACAATTTCTGCAACAGGGTGCTTCATGAACCGACGAACAAGCCTATTACCAATCAGCACACACATTACAAGTATGATGACATTAAATGACAAAATGAAAACCGAAGCTTCCCACCATGTTGCATCTTTTAACCATTCAATTGAGCTTTCAAACATGAGTTGGCCTCCTTTACTAGAAAAGGGTTATTGTCATATTTTAGCATGAATTTACGAGTGACTCAGTATATTCTAGTAATCGTTGTCACTAATTATGAAATGAGATAAGAAAAATGCGACAGCGTCTTTTCTTAATTGCTTTGTGCTCTGCCGTTACAGCGGTTTTCAGTTTTTCTGAAGGTGGGGTTCTTTTAGAATGACATGTAACGAGCAAAGCCAACTCTCTTCATTGAATGATCCCGTTAATTTCTTCGGTTCTGTTCACATGTCTTACTGGAATTTTTTTACTCCCTTTCTTATCTTTTAAGAAACGTGCATGACGCTCGACACACTTCGGTCGATTAACCTATCGCTTTAATCGATTGTACGGGTTCTTTGGCGTATATGTCTAATGCGCCTTGAAGAGCCGCTCCTAGATTCACCTTCACACCGTGACGAAGGAGAACCGCCTCTAAACCTGCCAAAGTTTGTAACACATTTTTCTTCCGGGCACTATAGCCCATCGTACCAACACGCCAAATTTTCCCGTGCAACAAGCCAAACGAGCTGGCAATTTCAATGCTAAATTCATCTAATAGCATCGACCTGACAGCTTCTCCATCTATCCCCACTGGTATATTAATACACGTCACCATCGGTAGCTTACAATTGTCATTCCCGAAAAGAGTCATCCCCATCTCCTTCAGACCCGCCACTAACGCCTTCTCATGGAGCTGATGTCTCTTGATTCGTTCCTCCAAGCCCTCCTCTAAAATAATCCTCAGCCCTTCATATAGTGCATAAAGCATGGTTGTAGCTTCTGTGTGATGGTTAAGCCTTGCAGGACTCCAATAATCCTGGATTTGACTCAGATCAAAATAATTGCTACGAATCCGGCGATTTTGTTTCCCGTTACTAGATTTGGTTACCGATACTAACCCCTTCTCAATAGACTTTCTCTCTAGTATTATTTTTTCAACACGTTCGTTGTACGTAATAGGCGCCATACCAGATGGAACAGAAATACATTTTTGTGTACCGGTAATGAGGGCATCAATGTACCATTCATCCGTTTTCACCTCAGTCCCACCAACCGTTGCAACAGCATCTACTACAAATAAGCAGTCCATTTCCCGACAAGCATAGCCTATTTCCTTCAATGGTTGCATTCTTCCCGTAGACGTTTCCCCATGTACCATAGCAACAAGCTTCGGTTTCATTCGATGCATTTCTTTGATGACCTGCTCCGGGTCAAACACCTCACCCCATTCGCATTCTATCAAGCGAACCTCTCCACCACACCGCTCGGCAATTTCCGTTAATAAATAACCAAATCGACCAAAAGATGGGACGAGAATTTTATCACCCGATTCGACTAAACTACATAAAACCGCTTCGATCCCTGAACGAGAGGTTCCATCTATCGGATAAGACCAATGATTATTCGTCTGTAATACGTGACGAAGACGTTCCATCGTTTCATTCATAATCGTCGTAAATTCGTAGTCGAATTGACCTATTATAGGTGTCGACATGGCCCGAAGTACCCGCGGATCTACCTCTACTGGACCTGGAGTCATAATTGTCCGCTGAGATGGCTGTAATTCTAATAGACTCATGTTCTCTCCCCCTTATACGCTAATTTATATAATGTCTCAGTTAAGACGTTTATTCCAATTTGTAAGTTTCTTTCATCGGTATATTCGAGTGGAGAATGACTGACCCCTTGTTGACTAGGCACAAATAGTAATGTGGCAGGATAATATTTTGAAAAAACCTGTGCATCGTGCCCTGCTCCACTGATCATTTTTTTATATTTAATGTTCTTGTGTAAACAAACTTCAAGTATTTTTTCATTTAACTCCGGTGCCATTTTGACCGGTTCTGATTCCATCCATCTCGTTATTTCTATTTGGAGATTACATCGCTTTGATATTGTATAAAATTCGTTATAAAAATGATCGCAAAAAGCCTCTAGCACCTCTACCTCCGGATGACGAACGTCGATGGTAAAGGATACTTCTCCAGGAATAACATTTGGTGTGTTCGGCAAAACTTCGATTTTCCCCACAGTTGCCACTAGTGGCTCACCATAATCGTCTGCCATCTCCATCAGGTGATCAATGAGTTTCCCGGCTCCACGTACCGCATCCCTTCGATACTTCATAGGTGTTGTTCCCGCGTGATTCGCTTCTCCATGAAGACGGACGTTAAAGCGACGTTGCCCTACAATAGCTTCGACAATACCAATATCCAATTTCTCCCTTTCTAAAATAATTCCCTGTTCCACATGGAGCTCAATAAAAGCACTCACATCTTTCTTCTTTCGTGTTGTTAATTTAGAGGTAAACCCTAATCTATTCTTCGCTTCAAGAAGAGAGATTCCTTCCTCATCACGTAGCTCACTCACATCTTCCTTTATGGTCTCACCAACGATATTTTTCGAACCCCAGTAAGTAAAAGGAAATCTACTTCCTTCTTCCTCACAAATGGAGACAACCTCCACCGATCTTTCCGGTTCTCCTTCACGCTCCATTAACGTCTTTAACGCTAGTATTCCCGCCACAATACCATATGAACCATCATACATTCCACCATGCTTTACAGTATCAATATGGGACCCTGTTAATATAGGTTTAGCTAACGGATTTTTTCCTTCTAATCTGCCAAATAGATTGCCCACATCATCGTAGTAAACGTTTAAACCTAACTGCTTCATCCACGTTGCTAACGCCTGTTGTGCCTTTAACCACGAATCCGTATACAACAGTCTCGTGATTCCAACATCCTTTCGTTCACCAAAGGAAGCAAGCCACTTTAATCTATCATTAATATTATCTGATACATCTATTACTTCTTCATTATAGGCTAACATTTTATCCCTCCTTTTCTGCTCATAACTTGTTGTTTATATAAAAAATAGAAATGAAGGTAGTGAAAACCGTCCGTCAGAAGTAAACCTTATCCTCCTTCTCTCAACAGTTCCCCCCTCCATTTTAAGAAAGCCAATTCCCCTTCCTTAATCCTCGTTTAACACTTCTTCTAGCAGCTCAAAATTAGTAAACTCTTCAAAGTCAGGTATCCGTGAAACATTATCCATTTCATACATAAAATCTGCAATAACCTCGGAACCTTCACGCATACTGTCTGTTACTTCCATGGAATAAATATTACGCGTCATAATTTCTTCTACCTGCTCTCTAGGAAGGTTCTCTAGTTTTTCATCTAAAATATCGATCGCTTCTTCACGGTTATCGTTAATAAAGTCTGTTGCTCTCTTAAGTGCGCGCAGAATTGCTTTTACCGTATTTGGATTGTTCTCTAAAAACTCTTCTGTTACCTGGAACGTAGAGTAGAATTGCATCCAATCCACATCTCCTTGCCTCTCTGGCAATTCAGATATACGACCACTAAATAAGAACTGCGCGTCTTGGTCTAAACCGATCGTAATCCATGGCTCCCATGCAGCCATAATATCGATGTCCCCATTTTCTAAAGCAGCTATTTGATCCGTTGGAGACATATTAATAAAGTTCACCGTATCCATATCTACCCCTAAATCCTGCGCCATATTATGGAGAGCAATGGACACACCCGCTCCTTGAACCATTCCAATCGTTTTTCCTTCAATATCCTTTGCACTATTAATCTCTAAATCAGGATGAGCAATAACAGCTTGTGTACCAGAAATATTCGACATTGGTGCTACAATGACAGTTGGAACGTTATTTGCACTTAAGGAGATATTCGTAATCGTTGTTTCAAAGCTCGTTTGCGCATCACCACTAGCAATTACTGGACCGATATCTGGACCAGATTGCACAATATGATTCGTTACATTCAAGCCTTCCTCTTCAAAAAAGCCTAATTCTTCAGCGACCAATTGTTGAGCGGAAACCTGAGTGTCAATAACTCCCCAAAGAGTGATATCCGTTACTTCTACCTCCTCAGAGGATGTACCTGCTTCCTCTTCATCGACTGCATCGGAATCTTCTATCTCTTCTTGATCCGTATCATCGGCTACAGCTGACCCTTCACTACTACCACCACATGCTGTTAAGAGTATAATAAAACAAATCACCACTGCCAGCATAATCCATCGACTTTTCAACGTAGAACTCATTTTTACCATTAAGCTGTTTCTCATTTTCGTAACCCCCATCTTTACATTTTGTTATTTATCCATACTTTCCATATTCATAATAGAAAGGTAGATGCTTGTCTTATTTACTGATAAGTTGATAGTTATTTTTGAACAGCATCACTAATTTGTGTACCTTTTTTCCATTTAAATAGCTTTCCTTCAATCAATCCAAGGAAAAAGGCAAAGACAAAATACAACGCTCCGATTAATGCTGCTGCTAAAAACATATTTGACATTTGGAAAAAGTTTCTTGAGTCAATGATTAAATATCCCAACCCTGAATGCGAGCCAATCATTTCTGCCACGACCATCGCCGAAAAGGAGATGGCTAACGTAACTCTCATTCCTACAAAAATTGGTGGCAGAGCAGAAGGTAAAATGACCTTTGTAAAAACTTGCCGCTGATTGGCTCCCAATGCTAAAGAGGAACGAATTAACAATGGATTCACATTTCGAATGCCATCTACCGTATAAGCAATCATTGGAATAGCTGTTGAGTACGTAATTAGAGTTAGCTTCGATACATCTCCAACCCCCATCCAAATTATAAAGATAGGAAGCAGAGCAAAGGGTGGAATCGGTCCAATCATGTTAATTAATGGGTCTACAATATTTTGAACAACCTTAAATTTAACAATCAAGAAAGCCAAGATAACGGCGATGCTAACCCCTAATGAAAAACCGAGCCCCAATCTCCACGCACTCGACCAAATATGACCGATTAACACACCGCGATCATGCAAATGAAGTGCTGCTTCCATCACATTGATGGGTGTCGGAAGGAAAACCGGATTAAACCATTCTGCACGTACATTTAACATCCCAATGATTTGCCATAGTACGAAAAAGCCAATAATCGTCCCCATTCGACTTATTCGATCTTTGTCCCAAAACTTCGAAAAACGAATACTGATGTTAGATTTTTTCTCCCTTGTCGTGAGTAATTGCTTGGACCTTGTTGTATTTTCTATTACTGGCATACAATCACATCCCTTCTGCCTTTTTAATTACTGACGTTTCCTCTATTAAAGTACCTTCCAAATAGGAAACTAATTCTCCGAATTCTTTTTGCTTTGCATCTCGTGGACGCTTCATTGTTACTTCCTCGTTAGCTACTACATCACCATCCTTCATAACGATGATCCTGTCTGCTAAATAAACAGCTTCCGGAATACTATGGGTAATAAACAACACCTTTGTTCTTAGTTCCATCCAAATGCCTAATAACTCCCTACGCATCGTTTCCCTAGTCAATATATCGAGAGCGCCAAAAGGTTCATCCATTAAAAGGATTTCTGGCTCATTGGCTAGTGCTCTAGCAATTCCGACCCGTTGCTGCATCCCACCAGATAATTGACTAGGATACTGATCCCTAGCAGCTTCTAAACCTACTAGCTTCAGATATTCTTCCGCTTTCGATAAGGCCTCTTCCTTCGATAAACCTTGAAGCTTCGGTCCGAAGGCAATGTTTTCAATAACAGAGGACCAAGGGAATAAGGCATGCTCTTGAAAAACAACGCCCCTTTGTTTTGATGGACCTGTAACAGACTCTCCCTCCACAATGATTTCTCCTTCATCCGGCCGTAGGAACCCGGCAATCATATTCAATAACGTTGATTTCCCACAGCCACTATGACCTAATATACAAACAAATTCATTGTCTTTTACGTCAAAGCTTATCTCTCTAAGCACATGCTTAACTTCCTTCTCCGACTTGAACGTTTTCGATACATTTCTTATTTGTAAACTCACTTTTCCGTCACCCCTTCATAGTGATATACATTTAGTTACCAATAATTCATACGAGTACTTGGAGTAGCAATCAACAACAGAGCTTAAGAAAGCCAATTTTCAATTGTTAAACCTATTATAAAAATGGTTATTCATCATGTCATTGTTTAAAGCAAACAACCATGAGCTGCTATTTTAGATACTTTAACTAGTCATCGAGGTGAAAGCCTCTCTCCCATCAGATTGCCTAACATACCCTTCTCCCTTTCATAGGAAAGGCTTCCATTGACGATAGTAGCCTGTATTTCACCTTGAAATTCCATACCTACATATGGAGAAAATTTATGACGAAACAGGAGGTCATCTTTCCTTACATACTTCGTTCTCTGAGTTTGATAAATTACAAAATTTGCTTGCTTTCCTTCAGAAATTTCTCCTTCATTTTTTAACAAATCAAAACGACTCGCTAGATTACTCGTTAATAATGGCACAAGTTTGGACAATGATAATTGCCTTCGAACCCCTTCGGAAATAAATGCCTGATTCCCAAACTGCACTCCTTGAATACCTCCCCAAGCTAACCAAATATTCTCCTTTCCCCTATCCTTCATAGAAGGGAGACAAGGAGAATGATCCGACCCAATACTATCTATCCAGCCTCGGTCAATACATTCCCAAAGCCCTTCTACACTGTCCCTGCTCCTTAAAGGCGGTGCACATTTCAACACCGGTCCTTGTTGGATAAAATCCTCCTCATGAAATAGTAAATAATGAGGACAGGTTTCGATGAAAACATCAATACCAGATGCCTTCGCCTGCTGAAGCAATGCCACTACTTCCGGATGACTCACATGAACAACATGGATCTTTGTTCCATATTTCCCCGCTATTTCTATCACTCTATTAATAGCAGATAGTTCTGCCTCCACTGGTCTACTTTCAAGAAAAGCTCTTACATCGGTTCTTCCTGCAGCCCTTAATCTTTTTTCCAATGGCGCAATATCATTCTCCCATTCAGCATGTAGGGCAAGAACTGTGTTAAGCTGTGCACAATACTTCATAGCAGATGACAATGATGCTTCGTCTAGATAAGGGAAATCTTCAATACCACTTTCAGAAAGAAAGCCTTTAAAGCCCACGATTCCGGCCAAAGCCATTTGCTCTAACTCCTTCTCCTGGTGAACGTTATTAGCCGTGATACCAGCCCATAATCCGTAGTTACAATAAGATCTTCCTCGAAGATGATTCTGTTTATTTTTTAACGTAATCATGTCTATCACAGAAGGATGACAATTCAGTGGCATATCAACTACGGTAGTGACCCCCCCGGCCACAGCTGCAGTACTACCGGTAGGAAACCCCTCCCAATCACATCTCCCGGGATCATTAAAGTGAACATGGACATCGATAAATCCGGGGAAAACATAGGCACCTGCTGCATCGTATATTAGTTGCATACCTTCAACCGTTGCATCAGATAATGGAAGGATTGCTGTAATCTCGTCTCCTTCCATTACGATGTTCTTTTTTTCTTCTTGTTTATCGTACAGCCTTGCGTTTTTAATGACTTTTTTCATTATTTTAGCCTACCTTTCGTTACATTCAGATTAATAGATAACGATTCTTATATGTTTAATTCAGTCTTCGATTGACATTTGTCTCTTAGTTGCCGACTATATGATACGGATTGTCGCCTGTCATTTCATTTAAATCGCTGATTTTCATTTCTACTTCTGTACAAAGTAACCAAAACAGTGAAGCGTGCTTAAAAATGACTGAATGTTCTAAGAATCAACTAAGACTTCCTTTAGTTAGTACCTCAGTAAGGAACTCTACTTTTTTGCTTGGTTACCATTTTGGGTCAACTAACTAAAAAAAGCATTTTGTTTGTATCATTTGTTGACAGAATTCTTTATTTTTCTAAGATTACATTATATTGTTGAAGTGAAATATAGATCGTGCCCATCGGGTAGGTTACTTGCAACTACAGGTAAGGCAAGGAAATTAATTAATTAAAAAAAGTGGTTAAGAAGGTTGTCAAAATCGATGCTCAGAAAATGACTAAGTCATCCTGGGAAATTGATAGAGGAGGTTAAACTATGGAGCTAAACGATATTTTGCAGCAATCGCTTTTAAAAGATAGTACCGTTGTCGCAGGTCATCAAGGACTAAATAGAAAAGTTGAATCAGTCAATATGATGGATGCACCAGACATCATGAATTATTTAAAAGAAAACCAACTGCTTTTTACCACTGCATACTCTATCAAAAACCGTCCAGATATTTTATTGGAATTAGTTCGCTCCATGGCTAAGCAGGGTTGCGCAGGCCTCGGCCTCAAGACAAAGCGTTTTATAAAAGTGATCCCTCAGGCTGTGATCCAATTAGCCAATGAGATGAACCTTCCAATTATTGAACTCCCGATGCACCGTTCCTTAGGTGATCTCGTTAATGAAACCTTAAAAATTATTTTAGAGGCTCGTACTGAAGAACTTCATTATGCACTAGACATCCACCGGAAGTTCACAGATATGATCATTTCTGGAAAAGGACTTTTTGAAGTGATTGATCGTCTCAGTAAATTAGTTCATGCTAAGGTGATGTTATTAAATCATCGACTAGAGACGATTACTTCCTCTCCAAAATTCGATGAAGTGTTTTGCTATCAAATTGCCACACACATAAACGAGGAAATGAAGGCTAGGGATCTTTTTTTCGAGGAAAAATTAGTACTACACGTGCAATTTTCTCAGTACAAGGAGAAGCACTCGGCGACTTTATTTCCCGTTCAAACAAATACGTATCAAAAGGGCTTTATGGTCGTGTTTAAAACGATATCTCCTCAAGATTCCACCACAAATTTAGCCATTGAACAAGCTGCCAATGTAGTTTCCTTTGAATTGATGAAGCTACATGCTCTAGAGCAAAATTCGAGACGATTAAAAAATGAGTTTTTTGCTGATTTATTGGAAGGTAGTTACTCCTCCACTGAGGATATTGCCAACAGAGGCCGCCACTATGGCTTAAAAAAGAACCACCAATATATGTGTATTGTCTGTAAAATGGATGACGACAACCATTTTACTAGCGGGGATGATCCGATGGTGCTATATTCAGATTCTATCTACGAGCACCTGGAAACCTTATTACGATATTATCAACAGGACTTTATTTTATTTACAAAAGGCGATCTCTTTTTAATCATAGTGGAGGTGAAGGGATTTGGGGAAGCTGCGGAACAAAAGATCACTGCCAACTTACAAGAAATTCAAAGAGAATTTCTTGACACTTTCTTTATTTCGTTATCATTTGGAGTCGGCAATGTAGCCGAGCAGCTCGTAACGATTCCCATGTCCTATCAAGAAGCTTTAGACGCACTCCGTTCCGGGTATCGTTTGAAAAAAAAGCTGTTCATTCAAACATGTCATACAAAGGAAGTAACCGAATTACTAAGAACAATCCCTTCTCAAAAGCTAAAAGACTTTTACTTGTCCTCCTTAAAAGACTTAGCCTACTCCACAGAAAGGGATAAACAAGAGCTTTTGGAAACTCTCTCTGTTTATATTGAAAAAAACTGTCAAATCTCAGAAACTTCCAAGGAGCTCTTCATTCACCGAAATACGGTCATCTATCGCATTAAAAAATGCGAATCGCTCCTCAATGTAGACTTAAAAGACGCCAGTCATATCCACAAACTACGAACCGCACTGCTAGTAGGAACGTTTATATAGTGGGTTCGATCCCAATCGAAAACCACCTCATGTGTATTAGTAAGAGGTGGTTTAAGGATGTCCTTCCTTGTACAATTATTTTTTTATCAGAGTGCATAAGGAATAGGCGTGTTCGGTTGGCACGGATAATTCCATTTTGATTACTTTGTGTACTTTGTATCCAATGCTAACTGTTTTTGATAACGTATAGTATTCATCAAATGAAAGGCATCCGTTCCATTAGACCATAAGGTTAGATCGCCTCCTTCATTTCGAAGGCGCCTGACTTTTCAAAGATAACGGGTGTATATCCAATTCTTTCGAGCATAAGGGCGCTTGCTAAACCGCTAATTCCAGCTCCAATAATAAGCACTTTATGATTCATGATTTACCCCATTTCACTAACGTGATAAACTCCTACAACCACACGAATAAAAGCGTAATCGCTAGATACAAACAAAGAGGACTATAGTATCTTGTATCATACTTTGCGAAAGCAGAATCCTTCATTTTTTTTGTGAATCCCAAGTATTTAAAATCACCAATTGCTCTTAAAAAGAACACAAAGGTAAATATTATACAGACTGCTTGCGATAGGACATTAGGTTGAAGAAAAGGAATTGCCCCAAATTGAACGAGTAACATGAATCCAACAAGCAATAATCCAAAGGCTACTATGAATGTTTCGATTACCCTAGGAGTAAACAATGCCCCGCCGTCTTTTTTTTCGGGTAATACCGCAGTTAGACCTCGCCTCCCACCAAATAACCAATAAAAATGGATAAAACTAATGAACGTTAGCACTGCTACAGAAGAATAGACTAAAAATGACATGATACCCTCGTCCCCCTCTTTTTAACCTGCTTGTTTATTGTGCTTCAATTCCTTTCCATACAATTTCAAATTGGGTATGAAAGATCTCTTTTAAATCTTCATTTGTTCCCGCGATCGACCATGTCATAATTGAATTGAAATATATTCCTACTAACACAGAAGCAATATGCTTGGGCTCAGTGTGACTCTGAAACAATCCGCTTTGTATTGATTCGTCAATTACAGCTGTCAGAACTTCATGAAACTTCGATATATTAGTTGATTCCTCCTTTAAAGCTGCTCGAATAGTTTCAGATAAGGTTAATTGTAATAACTCCCCATGTTCTTCATATACTTTAAACATTTCACCAAAAATGAGCTTTAACCTTTCCTTAAGATTTTTCTCTTGTTGCTTTTGGATTACTTCCATAATTAAGTCGTTTTGTGTTTGTCCTAAATGCAATAACACATGTTCTTTTTTGGGGAAATATCTAAAAAACGTCCCCTTTGCAATTCCACAAGTAGACACAATTTTATCAACGGTTACATTGTCGTATCCGTACTCCTTAAACAATTTAATGGACGTTAAAAATATTTTCTGTTTTAGTTCTTTTTTTCGTTCATGTCGTAGCATTTTACCACCCCAATATAAAATGACCATAGTCATTTTGTGACTACAGTCATTTTATCATTATTTTTTTATTATTTAAAGTGTTTTTTCTCGTACGAATAGGAAATTAGGTAATGACTATAACAAAGAAAACGGTTATCCTTTTGCGGTTAAAAACGTAGGTAGACGTATGGATGGAATGTCTATTGCAATACACAGCATGCAACACATCATATC
>NZ_BAUU01000029.1 GCF_000513115.1 Halalkalibacter hemicellulosilyticusJCM 9152 | reverse complement strand
GACTGCGCCGGTGGATTTCAACCTGCCCTTTCCTCCTGCAGGAGTCGGCCCTCCCATCCCGTCCGCTTTTTCTAGTGAAAAAAATAAAATTTTCGTCCTCCAAAAGAGATAGATGTCCATTTTTTTCTATAATCTAATTGATAAAAATGGACAATGATGTCTAACAAGTTGAAAGATAATCGGATGATGCAAACAGAGATGGTTTGGATTGAAAAGCTAGTTCGAGAAGACCACCTTGTTCGAAGTTAAATCAATCGTTGAAGTTTAACTTTATCTACGATTTAGTAAAAGATCTTTATTCTTCTGACAAAGGACGTTCAAGTATTGAAGCCGCAGGTTGTTGTGGTAGATGCCGGATACAAGACTCCAAGTATTGCGAAGAAACTTCAAGACGAAGAAGCCAAAGCTGTCATGCCGTATAAGCGTCCCACAGTGTCACCAACAAAAAACAGACGAAATAACGTAGAAACGCCTTTGAGAATCATATCTCAAAGGCGTTTTGTCTACGGTCTAAAGCTTAACGATATTCGTTAAGCCTCAACTCTATAATGATAATACACCTTTTTCACAGCTTCAATGACGTCAGTTACATCTTTATTCGTCATTGACGGAAAGATCGGTAACGTTATGACTTCTTCATACCAGTTATTCGCATTTGGGCAGTCAGCATGATACCCAAGCTGTTGATAATAAGGCTGTAAATAAACAGGTATATAATGGACATGAACACCGATATTTTCAGCTCTAAGTGCCTCGAAAATGGCTTTCCTGTCAACAGAAAAGCATTGGCTGTTAAACCTTAATATATATAAATGCCAACCAGATAACACGTCAGCATGAACTGTCGGGATCTCAATTCCTATCTCCTCAATGAAAGACTTGGTATAGATTGTAGCAATCTCTCTTCTTCTTTTCATAAACGAATCCAATTTATCCATTTGAGTAAACCCTAGTGCTGCTTGTATATCTGTCATTCTATAATTCATCCCAAGATCATGCATCTCGTAATACCAAGGACCATGGTATTCCAATAACCCATCTTTTTTTATTCCATGAGAACGAAACAATTCTAAACGCTCTGCATATTCAGAGCTATCTGTCACAATGATCCCGCCTTCTCCTGTCGTCACAGGCTTAACAGGGTGAAAGCTAAACATAGTCATATCTGCTTGAGTCCCAACTGGCTTTCCTTTGTATTGTGCCCCTAGAGAATGAGCTCCGTCACTAATATAAACGAGGTTATGCTTTTTTGCTAAATCACGAAAGCGGTCATACTCAACCGGTTGACCGGCAAAATCTACTGAAACGATTGCTCTCGTATTTACATTTATTTTCTTCTCTACTTGATTAGGAGATAACTGATACGTATATTCATCAATATCAGCAAACACCGGTTTCGCTCCAACATATAAGGCTGCGTTTGAAGTTGCAACAAACGTGATCGGAGTTGTGATCACCTCGTCGCCTTTTGTTAATCCAGCTGCATAATAAGCCGCATGAAGAGCAGCTGTTCCATTGGAAAACGCAACAGCGTATTTTGCCCCTACATATTCGGCCACTTTCCCCTCAAATCTTTCAATCATCGGTCCTTGCGTAATCATTGCACCACGAATGACCGACAGAACGGACTCAATATCCTTCTCATCAATTGATTGCTTCCCATAAGGAAGAAAAGAATCACGCACTGGTGCACCACCATCAATTGCCAATTTAACCATCAAGGTGTCCCTCTTTAATCCATGACTCCGTGCGCTTAATACCTTCCTCTAATGAAATCTCTGGCTGCCAATTCATTAGGTTGGAAGCTTTCTTGTAGTTACAGAGCAGCTTCTGAATTTCACTTTGAGGGTGGATATGCTCTACATGTTTAATTCGCTGCTTATCACCAACAATTTGATAGGCTAAATCATTTATCGTAATGTCTTTTCCTAATCCAGCATTTACAATTTCTCCGTTCACAGCATCATGAAACCCCGCATCTACTACAAATCTTGCACAATCTTCCACATAAAGCAAATCACGTGTTTGCGTACCATCCCCATAAATATTCAGGTTTTCACCATCTAGTTTTTTCTTAATAAAGATAGCGATCACGCCACCTTCACCACCTGTTTTCTGATAGGGACCATATGTGTTAAAGGGACGGACAACGACCACGGAAGATCATACGCATAATAATAAGATAAGACCATATTCTCAGCTGCAATTTTTGCACCTGCATAAGGAGAGGCTGGCTTCGTTGGATGTTCCTCTGTAATCCCTTCTTCATCCAAACAACGATCATATACCATACATGTACTCATAAAGACCACTTTTACATTATACTTTCGACACTGCTCCATCATATAAAACGTCCCAACCGTGTCGTTATTAAACGTAGTACGTGGGTCATCGATCGAATCTTGTACATTAATAGATGCCCCTAAATGATAACAAAGCTCAAACTCACTACCTGCAAACAGCTTTGTTAATAGCTCCTCATCTTTTAAATCACCTTTAACAAATTCAACGAAACAAGGATGTGGACGAAACTCTTCAATATTACGTTCCTGACCATTGGAAAGGTCATCTAAAACCGTTACTTGGTGACCTTCATCTAACAGTCTTTTCACAACCCAACGACCGATGAAGCCAGCTCCACCTGTTACAAGTACATTCATGATTCTGATTCTCCTTCTTCCATCAACACATCAAATGAAACGGGTTGACCTTTTTTCACAGCTTGTCTTACACATTTACCCATAACGAAGTCAAGGTATTTTGTCGGCAAACCTAACCCCGGACGGATAGCTCGAACATTTTTTGTCGTTAATGTTTCTCCAACCTTCAGATCTTCAGCAAAATATAACGATCTCCTATGCTTTAAGGACGGCTTTTCAGCTGTCGTCGGCCCGTAATGAATCACACCTAAGCTTTGCCATGCTTTCTTCGTCTCAGATACTAGCAACGCCATTTCATCCGGCTCCATAGAAAATGCAGAATCGACTCCACCATCCGCTCGTGACAATGTAAAGTGCTTTTCAATTACTGTTGCACCTAACGCAACACTTGCAACCGCAACTCCTACACCCATCGTATGATCTGAGAGTCCCACTTCACATTGAAATAAATCCTTCATATGTGGCATCGTTTTTAAGTTCGTATTTTCTGGAGTCGCTGGGTATGTACTCGTACACGTTAATAAAGCTAAATGCTCACATCCAGCTTCTCTTGCTGTACGAACAGCTTCATCAATTTCCGCTGCTGTTGCCATTCCTGTTGATATGATGACAGGTTTACCTGTTGCTGCGACTTTTTGTATAAGCGGTAAATCAACATTTTCAAACGAGGCAATTTTATAAGCAGGGGCTCCAATCGATTCAAGAAAATCAACCGCACTCTCATCAAAAGGCGAACTAAATGCAATGACCCCCAACTCTTCACAACGTTTGAAGATCGCTTCATGCCATTCCCATGGCGTATAAGCCTCTTGATACAACTGATACAAAGAATTGCCTTTCCAAAGGCTTGAATCATCTTCAATCCAAAAGGCCCCTTCCTTTACATCAAGAGTCATCGTATCTGCTGTATACGTCTGAAGCTTCACAGCATCAACGCCAGCGGTGGCAGCCGCTTCCACAATCGATAAAGCTCTTTCAAGCGACTGATTATGGTTACCAGACATTTCAGCTATAATAAATGGCGCTGTATGTGAACCAATTTCCCGGCCATTAATATGAAACTGTTTCATTCTCATCACCTCTCATTCGATTTCCATTTCAACATTTCAACAACAAATGGATGGATATCACTCTTGCGCGAACTTTTAAGTAAGTCCCAGCCTTTCTGCCGTATGTCCTTTAAACCTTCTTCGTGGTTAAAAGCCTCACGTAGTGCATGAACATATTCCTCGACACCTACGTCATCATGCCAGCCGATTAACTTAACGGCTCCAAAAGCATCTACGTCCATTGTTGATTGCTTTTGATTCTCCGCTACGATTGTCACATAGGACGCAAGACCAACATAGCAACGCTCCCACATCGTAACTCCACCAGCACCAAACGAAAACGTCGCCCGACTCATTAAGTCAGCTAAATAATCAATTTGACAGTGATAATGATACCCTAGACGAGCTACTTCCTTTTGAATCTTGTCTCGATTTGGGTTAGCCGTTCCAACGACAACGTCAACTCCCCAACCTTCTACCTCACTCTGTTCTAACGCAAGAAGAACCTTTTCTGTCTCATTTGTTGGATCACTTCCGCCGAAGAAGACTAATATCCGCTTATCGCCGAAAGAGCTATGCTTCACATGCTTAAATTCATCACGTAATAAAAGGTAAGCAGGTCCTAAAAACAGCTTACAATGATCTGGAACGAGCTTCATATAGCGATTTTCATAATGACGAAAATAATTTTGATCTAATAAAAGTTCACAATCGTGCTTTCGATTTGCTAAATCATCAATGACAGCTATTCGAGCCTGTAAACCATTTCCTACTCTCGTCTCCCAAACATGAGATAGCTGATAGTGATCGACTATAATCCAATCGAAATCTTTATCAATCTGTTGTAAAAAATGATCGGCATCCTTCTCTTCATCCCAATCACTTGCACCATCAAGCTCAATGATTTCATATGACTGCTCACGTAAATAAGAAAGCAAAGCTCCATTCTGTACCCTTTGCGCAAATGTCACATGAGAGCCTTGATCACGCAGTTGTTTCGCCAAAGTAAGGCAACGAAATACATGACCTGTTCCTATTTGTTCAGAACTATCCACTCGTATGCATACCTTCATTTGCCTCCCACTTCCTTCTAAACAACCGGCTTTTGTTCAATATGGGCATTTAACTTGGCCACATCGGGATGCTCATCTAAATAACGCACGACTTCTTTTGCTGAAACAAGCATATCTCCATTAAAATGCTCTGCTACCCTCTGACAAAGCTGATAATCTTCTTCCGTGTCTAATGTAATACGTAGTTCAGGCTTCCATCTATCTACAGGCACTTCATAAGTCGTCACATTAAATTGCTCAGCATATTCATACCCATAATAAGTCACATGCTCTCTATGCCGGTCAGCTGTACCGTGTTGATTAATATATTGTAAAGCCGACCAAGCAAATAGCTCCACCGCTAATCCCCGTGGCAATTCACCTTTTAATTCCACGTAATCAGCCGGCTCTAGCTTCATCTGCTCAATCACTTCATTTGCCATTTCATAATCAACAAACGGACAGTCAGAAGTGACTCGCATCACATAATCGGGCTCATACAACTTGGCACACTCCATATAACGCGAAAGAACATCTTGCTCTGAATCACGAAAGCAATCAATTTGCTGCTGCTTACACCACTGTTCAATCTTATCATCCTGTGGAAGAGTAGATGTTGCGACGATAACTTTATTCGCATTGACTTGTTTGCAGCGGTTAACGACATACTCTAATACAGGATGCTTCCCTAATGGTTTTAATATTTTCCCGGGCAATCGGCTTGAGCCCATGCGAGCTTGGATGATGATGATGGTTTTCATTTCGGATCCCTCTCCAATTAATTAGGTGAAATTTGTTCTACTTTAGGAAATAATTTTTTGAACCTTTCTTGCTTCATCTCCCATTCATCTGCTAACATTTCATATATATATACATCATGAAACGTACCGTATTTATATATATGCTTCTTCAAGCAACCGACCTCTCTACATCCATGAGATTGGTGCATCTTTCGAACAGCATCATTTCCTTCCATTACCTCACCTGTTAGCTTTAAGAGTCCTAATTCATAAAAAGCGTAATTATATAAGTGAGGGCCGATCATTCCTGCTATCATACTATACTTAGGTTCACCTATATAAAATGCCCAGCTGGCGTGTTTATGCGACCAATGTATATCATTAAGTGATACAAGACCTAGCTTCTTGCCTTTCGAAGCAACAATCCAATACATACTATTTCTATCCTTTTGTAGGTTTCGGTACCACCTTTCTTGTTGCTTCATATCTCCTTCGATATCGGTAAACATATAACGTGTTACAAATTCACTTTTCCGCCAGCGTAGAATCATTTCTAAGTCTTCTTTTTTTATCGTTAGAAACTCCACAAAATCGCTCCTATCTAAATTGAAATATCAATTTCCCTTGTGAAGTACATAAACATATTATAACCATCCCAAACATGATTAAATTGCAGGGCTTGTCCAATAGGAACAAGTCTATCCACACCTCTGCCATTTAACTTTTCAATCATTTGCACTAGTTCTTCTTTTTCAAAGCCGTGATGTGTAATCGTCTGATCTTCATCTCTAATGTATGGAATCAATTCATCCAAATGAGCAAGGTCTGTTTCTATAAACATCCCCATACCACAATGTCGACTTCTGATCGTAGCTGATAAATCACTCGTATGTAGACGCATAATTTCACTTGAAAGAGGAGTTTCAAGTTTCTCTATCGCATCCGTTGCAGCAAAGAAATAAGCTGTTGAAGTACGAAGCATTTTAGAAGCTGGAGAAATGGCATATCCTTGCACATGGACTTCATGTAGCAAAGCTTTCCAAAAACGATCTTTCGCCTCTAGAATATCTCGATCCTTGCCTACCCAAGCCACTAATCTAGGTGATGAACAAGCTAACTGATCAAACCAAAATGCATCGTTATAAAAATTGTGTGCCAACTTCCCTAGTTGCTCTTCTGAATGGTGTAAAACAGACTCTGCCGAGAGAACCGCACTTGAAAACCTGTTTGCAAAGACGAGTTCTGTTGCAAGAGGGGCAAGAGGAATCGAGCGAATCGTACGAACTGTATCATCCCCTCCCCAAATGACTCGACAATGGCAATACTGAGATAAAAATGCAGTTACATTTACATCATGCTCATATCGACATATACATGTTCTTTTCTTAATTGCTTCGTAATCTCCTTGATCTAGTAAATGAACTAATAGATCAATCAATCGCTCAAGCTGTACATTTTCTCGTCTTGAAACTCTTATTATATTTGTGTTCCCTGATAATAGAGAAACCACCCAAGAATAAATAAAAATAGTATCCACATTAGACGGAGCAAAGTGCAAGACAGCACCTCTTGCTTTTATTACTTTATTTTCATTTTGTTTGTAGAATTCTTTCCTCATTTCATAAATTCGAGCTTTTCTCAACCAATAACCTAAAGCGACCATGTCAGGATATTGTCTCATCACAGTATCTTTCATTAAAACACGAGATAAGTCCTGTAAGAAATCTAACACAACCGGAGAAAAAGGCTTCAATACAGGGATAGAGGACATTTCTTGAATATATTCTTTCCAATCTATATTTAATTCCTTTGGAAATAAAACGTTCATCCTCTCGCTCCCTTCTGGTCGTATGCAACTGTATCACTACAACCTCTAACCTCCGCTTTCGGTAATCGCCCTTCTACTTGAAAAAATTTTCCTAATCTACCACACGAGCATGTATCTTCTCCAAGCAAAACACCAACATCCTCTGTTAAAAGACTGTGTCCTGGATAGCTTTTTGGTAACGTACTTACGACTTGCAGTAGCCCTTTTTCTCCAATGGGAAGAGCGTCATAGGTCATTGGATCACGAACGATAATATCAGCGAAATCTGGAGTGTGAAAATGACCATACTCACATTCAATAAAAATGGAACCAACTTGTTCAACCATTCCATAATAATTATGAACTCTCTTTAACCCAAATTGGTTAAATAATGCTTGTTTAAACTGTTCATTAGAAACCGCTTCTTCCTTTAGCTTCTTCCAGCCACCACCATGAACAAGAATACCTTTTGATAAATCAATAAACCGATTATACTTCTGACAAGCTTGTAAAAAATATTGCCAAACGATAAAAGTAAATCCAAATAGAAAGATTTCCTCACCTTTATGCTCCCTTAAAAACTCTTCTAATCCGCCCCAATCAATATTCATTTCTTCATCTAATAAGTAGAAGTGCTTTCTTCCAAAGTTTGAAAAGCCTACAATCCCTGCTCCTCTCGCACTAAAGGCTTGACGGTTCTTAATTACACCCTTACTATCTATAATAATCATCGGTACGCGTTTCTTTCCTAATAATGACGTCATAATTGAAGCTAACGCTTTTGTCTGCTTAACAGATGTATCTTTATCTAAAAAAATCTTTGATACTTGTTGGCCTGTTGTCCCACTTGAAGTTAAGGTTTTTACAATGCTTTCTTTAGGCACAGAATATAAATCAAGCATTTTAAATACTTGAACAGGTAAAAAAGGAAGCTCATTCAGGTGAGCACATGGAAACACTGACATATGGTGAATCATATTACGATAGGGCAGACATTTTTGCAAATGGTCATGTGTACGTTCATTTAATTCATTTAATAATGCTCTTTTCTTTTCATTAGCCCTCAGCATAAAAGGCTCTTTATGAATGCCCATATGATCACCCCATTAATTGTTTATAGTCAACCTTTCCATTCGCGAGACGCGGAATCGCTTCAACGATGATGACGCTATAAGAAGAATGATGAAGACCATAGACGTCCCCAACAAATCGTTTCACCTTATCCAGGTAATGGCCTTCCTCAATCGCTATGACCATCCGTTCATCTGTCCCTGTGCAGGCTACTACAAGTTGAAATTTCTGTTCTATCGTCTTTTCTACATCATCTAGACTAATACGTAAACCAAAAAGCTTCACAAACCGATTCTTTCGTCCAATAATAGAATAGAACCCTTCGTTAGTAACCTCAGCTAAATCACCTGTGAAAAGGACTCCATTACATTCGTCTCCCTTTTCTAAATCCATACGAGAAAAGGCATAACCTAACATCACATTCGGCCCTTTATAAATGAGTTCCTTCGAGTTTTCATCTATTGAAAATTCACCATCTGGTATTGATATTCCAATAGAACCTATATGGTTTTGAAGGTATTCTGGTGGCATATAGCTCATTCTCGCAGTCGCTTCGGTTTGTCCATACATCACGTAGAAACGAGCATCTTTTTGTTTTGCGCTTTCCTGAAAATAGTTAATCAGTTTAGCTGAGAGTCGGCCACCAGCTTGAGTAAAAGAACGTAATGTAGGAAGCTCTATTTGATTAAAACGAAGTCGGTGTAACATTTGATATGTATATGGAACACCTGCAAATGAAGTAGCTTCATATTGATTGAACCTCTGCCAAAACTCCTTAGAGATCACACTTTCATTATTGATAAGCATCGTAGCTCTAACCTTCAAATGACTATTAATAACTGAAAGCCCATAAGAATATTGCATAGGTAAGCTTAATAGCGGGCGCTCTGTTTGATTCAATTGCAAATACGTTGCAATAGATGCTGCATTCGCTTCTAAATTAGAATAGGATAAACGAACAAATTTCACACTTCCTGTAGTACCTGACGTACTTAGCAAAACAGCAAGCTCTGGATAAATCGATAGGCCCTCATTTTCTTTTCGAATGAACAAATTTTGTTTTATTTGTTCATAGTCAGCATGAACACCTTGTATATCCGCATGTATCCAATCTGGCTTATACGTAGTAACGATTGTGTCTATTAAGGGCTTATGAACCTTCTCATCTAGCAACATGACCGCATCTCCACTTTGCAATGCACCAAGATAAGCAACAATATCCTGTAACCTATTTTGGCACAGGATAAGTCCAAGTCTCTTATCATTCGATGCGATCTCATTTGTAAAATAGTTTATTTGTTTTTGTAAATCATCGTACGTATGAGTGTGTCCATTCTGTTCAATGATGGCAATTTGTCCCGTTGGCTGTAATTCCCAGAATTTCATACGTTCATCCCTTTCTTTAAACAATCATTCCCCCATCAATGCCCAATACTTGACCAGTCACATAACTAGACATATCTGAAGCTAAATACAATACTCCGGTCGCCACTTCTTCTGGTTGACCGGCTCGCTTCATTTTAATAGTTGATAAACGTTTCTTATAATTCTCCTCATCCAATGAGCGAGTCATATCCGTATCAATAAAACCCGGTGCAACAGCATTAACTCTTATGTTAGTTGAGGCTAGCTCCTTAGCAGCAGACTTAGTTGCTCCCACAATGGCGGCTTTACTTGCAGCGTAAACGACCTGTCCAACTTCTCCTACTACCCCCATAATGGAGCTAATATTAACAATCGATCCGCTCCTTTGTTTCATCATTAGACGAGATGCATATTGCATATGATAAAGAGCAGCATTCACGTTCACATCCATTACCTGATTCATTTGGCTCGGTTGAATCATTCCAATTAATCCATCAGAAAGAATACCTGCATTGTTAACAAGCACATCAAGACGACCATACTCCTTTTTAACCATGCGAAAAGCAGACTTAATCTCATCTTGATCAGTTACATCATAGGGAAGGACTAAGCTGGAGCATCCATACCTATCTTGAATTTCCCGGTCTAAATGACGTAATGCTTCTTCATCACGTCCATTTATAATGACGCTAGCACCATGTTCAGCAAATACTAAAGCTATGGCTCGACCTATACCTTTAGATGCTCCAGTAACAAATGCTACTTTTTTTTTCAATAACATTAAAATTCAACCTCATACTTCGTTAATATTCTTTTCGCCTCAGCAAATGAACTCATATCAATAACATCATCTGTATCAAGCATTATGTCAAATTGATCATCGATTTCTGCCACAAGTGCCATATGAGCAATCGAATCCCATTCAGGGATGCTATTATAAGTTAGATCATCTGTAACAAGTGATTCATCTATATTTAGACTTTCTGCGAAGATAGTGCGTAGTTTTTCTGTGTTCATGTTATCTAACCCCTCTTTTAATCACTATTAGTAATATCGGCTTATTATTGATTTATTTTAGCATATGATATAATTAACAAACATACAAAATTCCCCAAATGAAAGCATTGGGGAATAACCTAATAGTATTATTTACTATATCTTAATAATGATTTCCTTAACATTCTCCAGGTAAACTTATATTCAAGATTATGTTTATTTTGATTTATCAACTCACAATTATATGATGCATCTAAGTATCCAGGAAATAATTCAAGCGCCTTTTCAAAATTCTTTTTTGCACTTTTTACATCACCCAAAATAGCTTGTAAAACTCCTAAATTATTTAATGCCGCACCATTACTGCTGTTCTTAGCTACTACTAATTCTAAATCGTGTTTAGCATGAACATATTCTTTTTTCTTTATTTTGTAAAGTGCTTTCAAAAAGAACAGGTCAGCAGCATAATCGTTATCGTTTATATTTTGTATCTCGTTGTATCCGTCAACCCAATGGCCTAAACGATAAAGCATAGAAGTATATTCAAGTTTATTAAGAGTATAAGGCAGGCTCCGTTTAAATATTGCATTCCTAATCTCTTCTAACTTAAATCTGTTTAAAATTGAATTTTCTCCATGTACAGCATTTCTTATTTCATTTGTTGTATTATTTTCATGTCTTCTTACTTTAGCTATTGCATCCTCTACATATAAAAAGCCATAGTGCTTGGACATTCGTAACCATAAATCCCAATCTTCATTTAAAGCTAGGGATTCATCAAACCCTCCTAAATCGAGTACCTTATCTTTTTTTACTAATAGTCCAGAAGGAGTTATTATTTGGTTTCTTAATAAGAAATACCCAAATGACTCCTTCGCAGGGACTTGTTTCCCTTTTATAAGGTCTCCTAATGATTGACCTTCTTTTTCAATCTGTTGATAAGAAGGATAAACCGCTCCCCACTTATCAACATTACTTTTGGATTGACTTAAAAGAATGTCTACTTGCTTTTTTAACAAGTTCTTATCAACTATATCATCTGCGTCTAAAAATAATATCCAATCACCTGTAGCCCTTTTTATACCTATGTTTCGCGCTGAAGAAACCCCTTTATTCTCTATTTGATGAATGATCTTCAATCCATTGAACCTTGATTGAAACTCTTTAGCTATCTTAAGAGTATCGTCTTGACTACAATCATCTATAATAATAATTTCTGCGAGTGGATAGCTTTGGTTTATTAAGCTATTTAATGCAAACCTTAAATATTTTTCTGCATTGTAAGCAGGAACAATTGCAGATATATTCATCTCTTATCCCCTTCTCTATCATGAGTATATTTCTAGGAAAATCTCTTTTTCAAAGGATTGATTACTTTTGTATAAAGGGTAAATTTTCAAATCTTTAAATTCTTTGATTAAATCCTCATATATCTCTTCTTCGTAAGCTTGGGATGAAATTAAAATAACATCTGCTCCTAATTGATTGATCATATTTTTAGAATGCACAGGAATTTCATTAATGTACGTTCCGACCTTGCTAGGATCCTTGTCGACAACGGCAATAACATTAATACTTTCCAATTTATTCAATAACCTTGTTGTATGATCTCCAGCACCATATATAATAATTTTGCTATTACTTGTATCTATTTGCTTCTTCAAAAGGGTATTAATTCCGGAATAACCTTTTACCTGAGTCTGTCTTCTTGATGGTAAGTGAACTTTATTGGCTTCGACAAATTTCACCAATGCCTTGCTTGCCCTTTCTGATGCCCTGCCATCAGTATACTTATATACTCCTTGAACAGCCTTTTTTCGTAATTCTTTCTGCTCTAACGGATCTTCCAAAGCCTTTTCAATCGAGGAAATGAATTGATTAGGTTCATCACAGTTTATACCAACATTAGCAAACTCCCAAAATCGTAAGCCGTGCTCTACTTTTCGTCTATACCATGGAGCATTTAACACCACTACAGGCCTTCCCGTACTTGCAAATTCATATAATGTAGACATATGATCACATATATATAAATCAGCTCTATTCATGACTTCATTAAAATCTTTAACAACTTCAAATCCGTATTCTTCATAGTACGGAATTAGTGTTCAATCATTAGAGGGTGCCCATGACCTAATACACACCAATTTTTCTTTTCAGCTTCTTCGGCTAAGCATTTTAAAGACTCTTTAAAATGCGGGAACGACGTTCTCGTTTCGGGTACAAAATTACGATCATAGTGAAACGATAGAGCTATTACCGGCCTTGGATTTTGAGGTGGTTCAAAACTTCTATACCATTCATCTAACTTAGGACAACCAACAACTTCTATTGTGGTATTAGGATACCTTTCCTTAAAAACTTGTCCAATATGATCATTTGGAAGGATGTCAAGAATAACATTTTTTCGAAACGGAACTAACGTATACTCTTTTTCTTTATAGGTTTGACCAGCGCCATGACTAACTAAAGCAATAGGTCTATTAATTGTATCAATAAAATCACCATACATACTAGGAATAACAAGAAGTCTATTTTTCTGTTAGATAACTCATGAATTATGTGCTGTAGATTACTAGATATCTTAAAATGATCATCAATTGTAGGTATAAAAAACTGGTTTATTTCATGTATGTGAGTACTCACATAAAAATTCCCTTTATATTTTGGAGGAAGCGAATCCCATATAGGAAATAAATGTTCGAAGTAATGATGTTTCCAAGCAAAAAAGTCAATGGCTTTACTATTATTCATCTACTCACCTTTTTTGAAGTATTGATAAACTAAGTTACCTTAATCTAATATTCGCTAATATCATTCATAGTTAGTACATTTAAAGCTGGATTATAATCTAGTAATTGTTTTTTTATTTCTACATATTGTTTTCCCCAAACAGTAATAACTACTAAATTAATACCGTTTTTATTTTCGACTAAGCTTTCTGGATGAACGATATGTACGTTTTCCACAGTCTGTCCATAATGATAATTATCTAAAAACAGCGATACGCCAACATTATGATCATTAAGATGTTTCTTTATTTCTTTAGCTGTATCCGCCACTCCAAAAATAGCAACTTTAATTGATTTCTCCTTTTGTTTATGCATGTAATTAATAATCGCCCTTGCCCATATTCCCCCATCATTTGCTACCTTTTTATAGAACTCCAACGTATATAATACTTTTTGCTTTTTTTTAGTTATAATTCCATCGTGTAGTTTCAATGTACTTTTGTTAAATTCCTCAAGCAATTTTAACTTATTTTCATATAGTTTAATACGATTCCTTTTATGATTCCTTACACGGTTAGACCAAGAACCTACTACGCCTTTCCGATAAACGGACATGATTCCATCTAAATAACTAACATATCCATGAGATATACATAATAGCCTTAAAGCATCATCACCTGTAGAATAAAAGTACCAATTTGGGAGGTCATTAAATATTCTTTTTTGGAAAAAAAATGATGATGTATGGTTTATTTCAGCCCCCTGCATAATTATTTCATCATTAGACCTAACTATATTATTATCTGATGGTTTTCGAATGTCTTCTTCTTCATTCATCATTTTATTAAAAGTTATAACCTTTGTTGCATGAGTACAAAGAGAGCATGTAGGATTCGCTTCCATATAATCAAACTGCTTCTGCAACTTATATGGATCGGTCCAATAGTCATCCCCTTCACATAAAGCTATATATTTTCCTTTTGCTTTAGGGATTAAAAATTGTGCTGTCACCCTTCTAATACCTTTAGAGTATTGATTTTCATTTTGATAAATGGGCTTAATGAAATTTGGGTATTTTCTTTCATAATATTCAACTATTTCTTTTGTTTTATCTGTTGATGCATCATCATGTATTATTATCTCAAAATCAAAATCAGTTTTTTGCATCAAAAAACTTTCAATCGCATCAGAGATAAAGTTCTCATGATTATAAGTCATACAACAAACACTGATGATAGGTTTGTTACAATGAGAACTCCCCACAACAACATTAAACCTCCTTCATTATTCTATTGGATCATATTTTCCGCAAAACTCTTCTATTGACAGATTTCGAAAGTCAGCCATAGAGTCTTTAATCTTACTATGATCCCAATCCCACCAGGCAATCCTTAATAATGCATTTTCAATTTCACTGCTAAATCTCCTTCGTATCGGTTTTGCCTCAACTCCAGCAACAATAGTGTAGGGCGCAACGTCTTTCGTTACTACAGCCCCACCTCCAACTACTGCACCCGTACCAATAGACACACCAGGCATAATTAAAGCCGCTTGTCCTATCCAAACATCATGACCAATTGTAACTTTTTGCTCTCTTCTCGACTGAAAAAAGTTTTGATCATTTTCACCAAGATCATACTGAGAAGATCTGTAAGTAAAATTGGCAAGAGCAGGCCTTGAAATTGGATGATTCCCAGCATTTATTCTCGTGAAAGGGGCAATCGCGCAAAATTTCCCAACGTTAGTGTATATCATTTCTGAATCATGTAACACGTATGAATAATCTCCTATATTGCTTTCCGTAACTCGAACCCGTTCATCAATTTCAGTCCATTTTCCAATTTGACTAAATCTAACTTTAGCAGTTTCGTGTATAGTTGGACCTGTTGAATTCAATTTTTTCATATTGTCACTCCTTTAACTGAGCGCTTACGCTGTTTTTGAAATAATCGACATCAACCTATTGATACTATCTAATTTTTCAAAATCGAGTAATAGCTCTAATGAACTATTTATTTCGTCTGTATTAAGATAACAACTAGCGCAGTCAACATATTTATCAATTAGATCTTCTAGACTCATAGGTGACAGTGCCGATCCTTTAGCAAATTTAATTTTTCTCTTAATTGTTTGACCAGAGTATAAAGTAATAACAACCTCATCTTCCCTAAGGTTGTCTCCTTCTTCCCAATCATTATGAACTCTAACCTTCACCTTCTCCATTAATCTGATGACTTCGGAGTTGTTAAGCTTCTCCTCAGTGAATTCGCTCAAGCCTACTTTACCAAATATTACAGCTGCAGATAATACATACTGCATACTAAACTTTGCTTCCAAAATAGTTTGAGGCTTTGTATATTTCAATACATGTAATGCTCTAGGAGAGGTACGACATTCTAGTTCTCCAATATCTTGGTAAGTAAATTCATGACTATTTTTCATATCAATTACACCATCTATTGCTCTATGCGTTAATGCACAAGAGGGATATCTTTTCACACTAATTCCAGGTTGAATGATTGAATACGGCTTCCCCCATAACTCTAAATTTCTTATTAAATCTTCCTCTTCTCGATCCGAGTATACTTCTAAGAACCCTCCATCATTCTTAAATATATTATCTGATGAAGTAAAACCACTTTTAGCTAGCATCACTGAAGTAATCGCACTTTGAGCAGCGTTCCCTACATGTAATGCTTTGGTCATTGTTCCAAAATTCATAGTTAACCCTGATGCTTGAGATCCAGCAATACCTACTGCCATTTTAACTTGTGAATAATCTAAATCTAAGATTTTTGCCGCTGAAACCGTGGCAGCTAAAGTACCTAACACCTTCGTGGGATGCCAACCTCTCATATGTAACATCGGCATTGCTTTAGATAAACACGAAAAAAGTTCAACACCAACAACGTATGACTCTATTATTTTTTTCCCACCAATATGATAGTGTTCAGCTAAGCTTAATAATACTGGTAAAATCGGTGCACTTGGATGTCCTTGAGTGTTTGCTCCTGAATCATCATAATCCAAAATATGTGCCATTGTGCCATTTGCAAGAGTTGCTGCTGATAAGCTAGTCTTAAATCCTCCCCCAATAACACTTGAATATGGGGATAGAGATTCACCCTTGACAAATGTCCTCATTTTGTGTCCAATTGGATCTTGGGATCCTACTAATGTAACTCCTATAGTATCAATGATTGCTCTTTTGACTTTTAAGATAATTTCCTCTGGCAAATCATCATAATGAGTATTACAGACAAGTTGAGCTATTTTATCAGATGAATTCATTCGATCTCCTCACTTGTTTTTTGTCCATTTATTTGTTGTTCTTAATGTTTCTATTTCATTACTATTTAGAAAGTTACTCAGCAGACTTTTAGTGACTAGATAATTATTTTCATCTTTATTATTTAGAATCGGGAAATCAAAGTCGCTAACAAAATATTTAATAATTAATCCTATATCATCTTGACCTAACATTAATCGTGGAAATGTATTACCGTTAGTTCTCATATTCATTTCCTGAGCCTTCCACTTTCCATTTCTATCTTTTCTAAATTGCACAGTTACAGGGCCTGCTCCACCCTCTTTGAATAATGCATTAGCATAATCTAATGTCAACTTTTCCAATTCTTTATTTTCAACTCTTGTAAATCCTAGAGTCCTTCCTGCATCATGCTCATTTTTTGAAATAAATACGGGAGCAATTTCACCATTTGGCGCTAGTATTGTATGACATGAATAGTGAATAACATTTGGTGCATGAGAGAATAAAGGAATCGGACCTTCCATTAACTTAAAGTAAGTTTCAAGTAACTCGGGATCTCCCAGATACTCTTGTAACATGTATCCATCCAATTCTAAAACAAAATTGATATCCTCATAGTTCCTAATAAAGAATACACCTTTTGAAGCATAACCTCTTACCGGTTTTGCTATCAAAGGAAAACCTACTTTCTTAACAAAATCCAAATAGCTTTTTTTGTCACTATTTTTCTTTACTTCAATTGATTCAGCAAAGGGCAGCTTGTACTTTTTAGAAAATTCCCATGTTTTCATTTTATCAAGTGCAAATAATAGTGTATCTAAATTACCATAAGGTACTTTCCCTTTTAGGTCTGGATTAGATTCCATTATTCTGTATATAGCTTCAGTATCCTCATCCCTACCACTTAAAATTAGGTCAGGCTCAACTTCACGAACTATTTCTTTTATGATTAATTCATACTCATTAGTACTTGTATTAGGGACTAAATAACAATAATCACACTTATAATTATTAGGGCTCTCCGCAATACTATTTGTTCCAATTAAAGTTACTTTATCTCGTCTAATTGAAGCATTAAATTCAAGAGATTCCTGAATATTTTGACCAACTAAACTGCCGATACTTGTTACTAGAATTTTTATTTTCTTATCCACACCTAACCCTCCACAAATTAGAAACATAATTTATATACTTTCAATAATGTTATTCACAATTCCCTCTGCATTTTCAATAGTTAAGTTATTGTATAAAGGAAGGCACAGGATCTTCTTTGAAATTTCTTCAGAAATGGCCTTTGATCGATAAGTTACATATGACAATGTATTTAAAGACGGATAAAAATATCTTTTAGGAAAAATACTTTTTGTTTGAAGATCGTTCATAACTTTTGACAACATTTTTTCATTTGATAGGACGATTGGATAGTATGCATAATTATATCTAGCGTTCATCACTAATGACGGCTTTGTAATACCTATATTTCTAATCAAAAATAGCTTATCATACGTTTGACTAACGATTTTTCTGTTAGAGATAAACTCATTTACTTTCGGTAACATACACAACCCAAACGCAGCGTGCAATTCAGAGTTCTTCGCATTAATACCTAATCCCCATATTTCCCCATTACTCATTCCAAAGTTTCTCAGATATTCGATTTTGTGTGCTATTTCATCGTTGTTTGTAATGACTGCGCCGCCCTCAACTGTACCAAATAGCTTAGTAGCATGAAAACTCACAGTGGAAATATCACCAAAAGATAGCAAGGATTGACCTTTATATTCCACTCCAAAAGCATGAGCACCATCATAGATCACTTTTAATTTGTACCGATTTGCAATCTCTTCAATTCGATCCACATCACACGGGTTTCCAAAAACATGGGTTACTAAAATAGCCTCGGTTTTTTCTGTAATCATTTCTTCTATTAAATCGGGATTTATATTTAAAGTTTTTGGATCTATATCTACAAATACTGGAGTACATTGTTCCCAGATTATAGCCGAAGTAGTAGCAACAAATGAAAATGGTGTAGTAATAATCTCACCAGTTAGATTTAGGGCTTTAATACTTAACTGCAATGCCAAAGTGCCATTAGTTACATAATAACAATGCTTTACGCCTAAGTACTTTCTCAGTTCTGCTTCGAGTTTTTGCACCATTGAACCATTATTAGTTAGTTGTTTGCTTTCCCAAATTTCTTTAAGGTATTCCATATACTCCTCTAAAGGTGGAAAGGATGGTTCTGTTACAGGGATAGGTTTGTTTTCTATCAACCTTTCAGCCATTTGTTAACTCCTTATCGTTATATTAAATGAAGCCTTTTTAAATACCAGTGAACAGTACGCTTGATTCCTTCATTAAAATCAACAGTAGCACTCCAATTAAACGATGTTTTTAATTTATTGCTATCTACTGCATATCTTCTATCATGGCCTTTTCGATCTTCTACAAATTCTATCAATTTCTCTAAATGACCATCGTTTATAGATAGAATTTCTCTTACTTGATTGATTAGGCACAAGGTAACATCAATATTTGTTTTTTCATTATTAGCACCAATATTATAAATTTGGTTATCTTCCCCTTGATGTAAAATTATATCTAATGCAGAACAATGATCTTCTACATATAACCAATCTCTAACATTTAAACCATCACCATATATAGGTATTCTTTTTCTTTCTATAATTTTATGAATAATCATAGGTATCAGCTTTTCTTGATGTTGGTACGGTCCATAATTATTAGAGCATCTACTAATTGTAATAGGTAGCTGATAGGTTCTATAGTACGCCTGACATATTAAATCAGCTGATGCTTTTGAAGCTGAATAAGGAGAGCTAGGGTCCAATAAGGTAGTTTCAGTAAAGAAATCATTTACATCAGTTAAGGATCCATAGACCTCATCCGTAGAAACCTGATGATACCTTTTAACACCATACTTTAATGAAGCATCTAATAAAACTTGCGTACCTAAAATATTTGTTTGCAAAAATTTTTGCGGTGTCTTAATACTTCGATCGACATGAGACTCAGCCGCAAAGTTAATAACGTAATCAGGTCTATATTTATGAAATAAGCGTTCTATCATTTCATTATTGCAAATGTCAATTTTCTCAAAAAAATACTGACCATCCTTAGAAACAGAGTCTATATTCTTTAAATTTTTTTCATCACCTGCATAAGTTAGATTATCAATATTCACTATAGTTATCTTATCCTTATATTTATTAAACATATAGTGAATAAAATTTGCTCCAATGAAACCAGCACCGCCTGTTATAAAATAAAGCATCCTACTTCTCCTTTAATCCCATTATCCTGCATCTTAAATATCTAGTATTTTATTACTTGTTCGATACATGATCTCATTAGCATATTGCAACGATTCAATAGTCCCAGCATCTGTCCAGTTTCCTTCTAGAATGTCGTATTCTAACTGGTTGTCCTGGATATATATATTGTTTACTGAAGTTATTTCTAATTCATTTCTACCAGATGGTTCGATTGTTCTTATATAATCAAACACACTACCATCATACATGTAGTAACCAATTACTGCATAATCAGATTTAGGAGCCATTGGCTTTTCTTCAATTTGAATAACTTTTCTTTCATCTATAGCCGCTACCCCATATCGCTCAGGATCACCTACTTTTTTTAGTAATACCCTCGCTCCCCTATCTTGCTTTTCAAAAGCTTGTACATTTCTTTTTATCGAAGTGTCACAAATATTGTCTCCTAAAATCACTACAATCTTCTCTCCGTTTGCAAAACCTTCTGCTAATAATAGAGCATCTGCAATTCCAGCCGCTTCTTCTTGAACTTTATAAGTAAATTCACATTTAAATTGATTGCCACTTCCTAGCAGGTTAACTACATGTCCCATATGCTCTGTACTTGTAACTACTAAAATATCATTTATTCCTGCTGAAATAAGCTGCTTAATTGGATTGTATATCATTGGCTCTTGACCGACTGGTAATAAATGTTTGTTTGTCACTTTAGTTAAAGGATAAAGCCTTGTTCCCTTTCCCCCAGCAAGTATTACACCTTTCAGTTGGACTCAACTCCCTTTTATTTATTACATTGCCCCTGTATTAAAATCAAAGGTCTAAAACCTTCACTTTCTCTTATTAACTTTCGATTTAATGATAATAAATACTTGTGATCAATGTTCCCTCTAAGAATTCTTCCATTTTGTCTTTTTTCTTCTGTAATGATCGTTGTAGTAAATTCATTACCAATATACCATGTATTTTCTAGTCCTATCTCAGCCTTATCTTTACACCAACTTGCAATCTCTTTTATATTAAAATCATTTATATTTACAAATTGATCCCACTCATTTGTATGTGGCCAAGCGCCTAATTGCTGATTGCCATAGCTTTTGTTATTATTTTGATCTATAAAAGCACTTCCTCCCAAAAGTAATCTTATAAATGCTTCTTCACGATCTAAATTCAGTTTTTTCCCTTTAGGAATTCCAAAATATTCTAACGTATCCCACGAAATACTATGCTGCACATTCCGATCCGCAATCAGCTTCTTCTTCCCATCTTCGAAATCAACCATAATAAAATAAAAATCACCATCTGGATAAGCTGACGATTCTGGTGGAATAAATGCTCCAACTGCTTTTCCTAGGTCAGAAAACTCCCCTACTTTATTATAAGTAGCTTTATAATGACATCGAATTCGTTTTCCTACTTCTAATGACTCAACATCTATTACTTCATCAATATGAAAGACTCGTCCTTCTCCTACTTCCACTCCTGTAAATACAAAAGGCATATCCTCAAGTAGTTCAATCTCTACCTGATGCATTTGATCCTCTAATTCCCCACAATCATATACAACCTCATCATATTCACACACATAGCTTTGCTTTACCTCTTTGTTTTTAGTAGAAAAAGGTTCTTCTACACCGTCAATTTTAATGAGTATATTTGCTGCATAATCCTCTCTTGTACATGCCTTTACTTTAAGAGTTGTTCCTTTAAAGTTAAACTTTATCGTTTCACCTGTTTTTGTTGCCTGTTCAATAGGTAGATGAGTTGCTTTTTTTCTGTTTACATCAACTATAGATAAATAATCTCGTTCCCAACGACTCGAATAGCTGAAGACTCCACAATTACTTTGGTACGTGACTGCTTCATTTTGACCTCGATGCACCTGCCTTTTAACAAATGGAGTCAGTTCATTAAACATTTGGCGACTCGCACTCATATACAAACTAGATTCTTTTAGCAATGAAGTTGCTTTACTAAAAATATCAGGGTTATGTTTTATTGTTTGTAAACGTTCAACAAATGTTTTATATACGTCACGTGTAGCCGGCTGGATGATCAATTGACCGTACTGATTTGATATGAATTGTTTAAAGGCGTGGTCATATTCTATAAACGCTTGCTCTATCTTTGGACGGCTCTTTTGCTTCAAGCTATTTTGAATGTTTTCTAGGGAAGTGAACACATTGGAACAATCATCCATAAAATCGTCAATCGATTGGTACATACTTTGAACGGATTCTGCAATCGTTGCATCCTCGTAATGGTTCTCACCTACATACCAATTTTCATTCACGACTGCCGTTGTGAGCCTTTCGTGTATGATCTTTTCAAGTGGGGTGAAAGATGCCCCTTCTATTTTCGCTCCATCCTTCGTTGCATTTACAATTTCCACGTCAGTATATCGTTTTATGTAGGATTCCATCGAAAGTCTCATTTGGTTAAATGCTGCGTTCGTTTTCACTTGTCCGCCGTAAACATCTTCAACGCAGAGACTTTCTTTAACATCCTTCTCTTGAAGCTCTGCAGTTTCATTTCCACGGTTAATATCCTTGGAATAATAAAGGTTCTCTCTAAATGCAAAGTTCTGTCCTACTAGAATGATTGAACTTGCCTCTAATGTCGCCATTAATTGTAATGTTACGATCGCAATAGAGAAAGCATCTTCTATTTTCGGTATCGCCTCATCTCCAATAATACGAGGGGTTACCGCATCTTGTGTTGTCACAAAGTGTAGCTTAGGGCCTTGGTAATAATCTAACGTTTCAAACCCAACGGTCGTACCATAGATCATCGGTACAGAGGTCATATTCTTTTCATACATAGGTTTAAAAACAGTAAAGTTATGAGGCTGTGGATCATATGTACAAACAGCATCAGGCATAATGTCTTGAGCAATTAATGCTCGATTGGCAGAGCCTACCGCGATTATATACGCTAGTTTATTTTCTTTAATATAGCGCAAATTTCCATACTCATCCTGTAATGAAGGCCCGGCAGAAACAATCAGAACTGGTTTTCCTTTAAACACATCCTTCTTATCGAAAATATTAGGCGTGTTTAACGTAGTAGGTAGATTCATGAAGCTATTAACTGTCCATCGCTTAGCAAAGAAATAGCTTGCACTACGAGAATAGCTTTTCATCTGTACGTAGTTTTTATAATTTGTTAGAAATTGTTCGTATTGAATTGGAAATAACCGTTCATAACTTGGTAATGGAATTAAGAGAACTTTATCACTTACTTCTGTTGCAAACTGCTGAACAAATTGACTACCACTTTCTTGTGTCCATTCAATATATAGATGCCTCATTTGTTGAATAGGTAAATCTATTAGCTTTCGCTGGTTCATAAAATGGTAGAAAACAGCTGGGCTTGGTTCATATAAAGAGAAGGTTTTCTGTGGCCATCGTTTCATAAACTCTTCTATATGGTAGCCAAATCCAACTCCATAAAATAAAACATGCTCATATTGATCAACTTGGTCAGCATATTGCTCGATCCACTTATTCGCTTCATTTAACGGATCATATTTACTATGGAGGAACGTTTTACGTTCATTTGTTGTTATTTGTAAGGTAGGATATCCTTTACGAGATTGGATCGATTCCATTTTTTCTTTCTTCAATTGAGGTTCATACTTTTGTATTAATTCTCGAATGTGACGATAATGCTTTCGTAAGTATTGAATATTATCTACTAACATGTTAAACCTCCCGTACACTTCATCAGCTGCAAAATTATATCAATTGTTCCTCTATAAGCCATTTTCGAACCGTTTCCTTCGGGATAGCTTCCGAATCATTTGGAAGCTGGTAATGATTGGTGCTTCGTTCACCTTGATACGAATTGTTTTTTGCTCCATATGGTGGTGGAAGAATGTACATTTCTTCGATTTCCGAAGCGATTCTCGATTCATCCTCTGTCATCAGCTCTTCATACCGCTTCTCACCAGGTCGTAAGCCTATTTCTTTTATTTCCACTTTATTATTTATTCTGCATTTCTTTGTTACTTCTTCAATCATCACTTCCGCTAGATGATTTAATTTAATAATAGGCATTTTCAATACGAATACTTCTCCACCTTGAGCGATTTCATTCGCTTTTAAAATTAACTGTATCGCTTGCGAAGGAGTCATCATATAGCGAATCATCGAACCATCTGTAAGCGTAATTCGTCCCTTTTCGACAATTTGTTTTTTAAATAGCGGGATAACTGAACCTCTAGAGCCCATCACATTTCCAAAACGAACAGATGAGAAAACCGTCTCTTTCGGTCCTTTTTGATATTGAGCGGCGGAAATCAACCGTTCAGCAGTGAGCTTTGTCGCCCCATATGTATTGGATGGAGCAATCGCTTTATCCGTACTTGTAAATAGGACACGCTTCACACCATTTTCTAATGCTGCTTGTATGACATTTTGAGTACCTAACACATTTGTTTTCACCGCTTCAAAAGGGTTATATTCACATGCCGGAACATGCTTCATCGCCGCAAGATGGAACACATAGTCAATATCCTCCATTGCTCTTGAGACCCTTTTTGCATCGCGGATATCACCGATAAGATAACGAATGTTCCGATACTCTTGAAATTGTTGTTGCATTTCAAATTGCTTATACTCATCCCGACTAAATATTCTAATCACTTCAGGGTTATGCGTTAACAATTCCTGCAGTAAATGCTGGCCAATTGTTCCCGTACCACCTATAATTAATAGTTTCTTTCCTTTATACATACGTAACACTTCTTTCTAGTTAGCTTCAGGACGAGTGCCAATCTCATCAATCGTCTTCGTTGCTGTCGATTTCAATTGTTGCCAAGCAGGCAGCACCTCATAATGAATAACATCAGCAATCAAAATCGCATCTTTATTTTCTACAGCCTCTAATAAAGTAGGAAGCTCTGATTCCATCGTCGTTAATGATTCGACATATTCCTCCATATACGGTACTTCCAAATCAATTTGTTTAATAGATTGTACTAATTGAATTAACCAATTCATTCCTTCGACTAATTGTCCGAATGTATCCCATGTTTGCTCTGTTGGATTTTGATAAAATGCTTCAGATAATGCTTCAACCTCTGGTAATGCTCCCGTTAGATAGACTTCTGTCGTTTGAATCGTTTCGATTAATATTTCGATTTTCGTTTTCATAATGACTGTAATTTCTTCGACTGTAGCAATATGTTCCACTAAATAAGCATCATGATTCTCATAAACTTCAACTTGATCTACTTCTAAATGACTAAAAAATTCGTCCGATTGTTCAATCATGTCATTAATCTTTTTAAAAACATCCTCTAATACCGATATTTCATTATGATATTGATACGTTTCGTCATAAATCTTCAATTTCATAAAATAACCCTCAACTTTCTACACTCTTCTACCTATTATATCGTCATTTAGACTTAGAAGTTTAGCCTTAACGAAAAGGACTTCCTGTCAATTACTGGACACTTCATTGCATAAAAAAAGACCCTGTAAAAATACAGAGTCTTTTTCAACCAATAATCGATTATCCAAGAAGTTGAAGAACTGATTGTGGTTGTTGGTTTGCTTGTGCAAGCATTGATTGAGAAGCTTGAGAAAGAATGTTCGCACGAGTGTACTCCATAATTTCTTTCGCCATATCAACGTCACGAATACGTGATTCAGCTGCTTGTAAGTTCTCAGAAGAGTTGTCCAAGTTAGAGATTGTGTGCTCTAAACGGTTTTGGAACGCACCAAGTGAAGAACGTTGCGCTGAAACTGTTTCGATAGCGTGGTTGATTTGCTCAATAGCAGCTGCTGCATTTTCATGAGTAGATACACTTAGTGCAGAACCAGTTGGTGTATTGTTCGTTCCGTTATTAACACCATTTCCACTGAACTGAGCATTACCTACAGCACCATTACCAGTTAAACCACTTACTGAAGCACCAACTGTACCATCAAAATTAACTGTTCCCTCTTGACCTTCTAAACCAAGAGCAGCAGCACTCATGTTATAGATTTCGATTTGCATGCTTTGTCCATGATTCGCACCAATTTGGAAGTTAGCAGTAAATGATCCACCACCGTTTGAGCCACCACTTAATAGCTTTTGAGTGTTGAATTCAGTAGTGTTAGAAATACGGTTGATTTCAGAAGTTAATGCATTGATTTCCTTCTGGATTTCACCACGGTCTACATCAACGTTCGTATCATTCGCTGCTTGTGTAGCAAGCTCACGCATACGTTGTAGAATTGAGTGAGTTTCTTGAAGAGCTCCCTCAGCTGTTTGGATCATTGAGATACCATCTTGTGCGTTACGGCTAGCTTGGTCTAAACCACGAATTTGCGCACGCATTTTTTCAGAGATTGCAAGTCCAGCAGCATCGTCACCAGCACGGTTAATACGAAGACCTGAAGATAATTTTTCTTGAGCTTTCGCACCAGCAAATTGGTTAATACCTAGTTGACGGTGTGCATTCATTGCAGATAAATTGTTGTTAATAATCATAATATAACTTCCTCCTTGAATGTGTTTCCGCCCACGTCCTTGTGGTTGGATAAGTATAAGAGATCCACAAAAAATGGCGGCCGTCCACCCTTTGCTTCACGCTTATTTATTATATCGGCAGATGTTTTATGATGTTTAATAGTTTTTTTAAAAAAATATAGTTCTTTTTTCGTGAGCATTGTGACTTAATAAAAATAAGCGTAACCAAAAAGGAGAAATAGCAATTAAACAAAGGTTCACTCCATTCTTATATCCTTTTTATTCCTTACGCTTTTTCCATATTTTAAATTTTTTATGATTTTTTATCATTTGTATGATATATTGCATAGTAAATAAGTTCTAGAGGTGGTTGTATGTTAGTGCATAAGGTTAATCCATATCTTCATATTAAACAACCGACTTTACACGTGGTGGAGCAGGGCTCCTTTTCAATTGAAAGTCCTCGTGACACCGTTGCATTGGTGACTCTTTACGATAATCAGTTAAACGAACAGCAGCATCAAGAGGTGCGAAAGGGAAGTATTGAATTAGGCATTCATCTTGGTCAGCAACATCGCGATGATAAAGAGAGTCTCATTTTCCTCTTAAAAATCGGTCAAGCAGCCGATGAAAAATATTATCATTTTATTCCTAAATCAGTAGAAAAGCTCAAGAGCTTTCTTATGAAATTAGTGAGATGCGATTTAATCATTGTAAGTCACACAGCCAATGACTCAGCAGGTAATGGCGAAGAGCTCCTCTGTTTCAATCTTTTCGGTTTATGGTTATACCAAATCGCGTTCGACACTCGTTTATTCAAATCATCGAACGATTTGTCGAATTAAGCGAAAGTGAATTCAACAAAAAACAACAAAAAGCTTTGGAGTTCGTCAGCTGTCATTCAAATGTAGAACTTTGGCGTTCTGCTTATGTTCATGGAAATTTATACGCCTAATTTAGCAATTTTTATCATCAATACGGAGGCTTATATATGCAAATCGAACAAGTAAATCAACATATATGTTTGGACAACAGTAACATCCCCCCGGAATTTGTGAATCACACGATCAGTCTCGTCGGAATCAAGAGTGAGCCTTATTCGATTATTCAGCTATATGAAGAGGGATTGTCAAAGAGGGGAGAAGAGGTTCTTTATCATTCTCCGATCGAAATTGCTGTATTTGAAAAGAAGACGGAAACAGAGCATTTTCTCATTCCCCTCTTTAAAATCGGCAAAGGGGAGGATAGCTTTGTGTATAGCTATCCATTAAACCCTTCTTCAAAAGTAGATGAACTCTTTGTCGACAAATGGATCGCTCATCGCCTAATCACCTTTATGAGGTTAGATGTTAACGCTCACGCGAAAATCGTGTATCGCCACTTACGTGTTTGTTCGATACCTGCTCATATACATGACTATTTATCAAGGTACTTCCTTCAAGCTAGAGAACAAAAGGAAACGTGGCAAACACCATTTTATGATTGGTTAGGGCAACTAGCAGAGGAAGACTTAATTACGAAATGGAATCAAGCAAAATACTTAGGGCAATTAGGTGATTATTGCGAAAAGAATGAATAAGACGTAACAAAGGCACTGAAAAAGTTTAGTTATCAACTTTTTCAGTGCCTTTTAAGCAATGAGTGACTTATTATTTCTTCCCAAATCCCTTCAGCACATCAAGCGATACCGTTTGTGCCGCAGCTTGGTTTTCTTCTTGAATTTGGATGTATACTTCTTTGCGGTGAATGTCTATGTGCTTTGGTGCCTCGATTCCTATTTTGACTTGATCACCGTCAATCGACAGGATTTTAATTTCAATTTCATCCCCAATTTTCAGTGCTTCTTTGGCTTTTCGAGAGAGTACGAGCATCGTTACTCCCCCTTTCCGGTTTTCGTAGCTTGTTTGAAGATTTGGTGCTTCGTCGTATAGCTACTGTCGCTCATCAAAATTTGTTTTGCACTGTTTGTACGGACGTTAATAATAATTGGACCTTGGAGATTGGCTGTCGTTTCTTCGAATGGATCTTTCACCGTTAACAGGACATATGTAGCGACTTCTTCTGGTTTTTCAATGTTTAATTGTTCTTTGGTAGCATCTTGGAGCTTCACTTCATAATGCTGAACAAAATCGAATGGGTTGACAAGGATAAAGGCGATCTCGACTGACTTCGTTGATTGCAAAACGAGAAAGGGCGATTGCTCGTCAAATGGATGAAGGACAAAAGATGTTTCATCGTCAAATGCTGGGATTCCTGTAGGAAATGTAATGATTTGTTCCTCTTTCACATCAATCTCACCAATGTATTTTGTTTCTACTTTCATTGTTCACACCTCATTATTTCGCTTTACTTTCATTCATTATCACAACTGTCGTTAGTGTATCATACAATCAAAACGATGATACACCCAGTTTGCATGATTTAGTTTCTTTCTCTTTATAAAGAAAGAGAATGTTTCAAAGGTGTTGTAACCTTTGAAGCACTCTCTATAAATTCCGATCAATGGCTGTACCGGTCGCTTCAAATGCAATCGCGTTCTTTTGTTGTATGTACACGTTTGTTTCCCAACGCGGAATAGTAATATCGGGTTCTCTTCGTATAATTTGAATTTTCGGTTCACTTTTTCGAACATGATAGTGTACTTCGCTTGGCTCGTAATCGATCACAACTTTCGACATCGAAGAAGGCATATAAGCAATGTTGACTCTAGGGTGTGACGGACCGTAGTTTTGTTTCGCAATTGAACGAATGGCATCAACACCTCGATCAATTCGCTTTAATTGCTCACCTTCTTGTGCCGTTTTGGCAATATATTGCATCGTTTTTTGCTTAGTTGAATTGTAAAATTCAAGACTATGACGAAGAGGACTTTTTAAATGGGCATCGGCAAATGCCTCTGTTTGATCAATGTACAGTCGTTGTCCTGTTGTACTAATTTCTACAAGATTCGCATGCTCTTGTTGGATTCGCAAATCGGCATGATGTTGCTTTACATTCATCGTAGGCTGTATCGTTTGCAGACCTGTTTGAGCGAAGGTTTGATAGATATTTAATTGAGCAAGCTGCATCTATACCCTCTCCTTACACCATTAACGTAGGAAATCGACTAGTGATCGCTGAATAATTCTAGATCCAGAAGCAAGGGCAGCCATATGGACGTTTTCCTGCATCATCAGCTCCATAATGACCATTTCAATATCTGCATCTTCATTATCCGACATAATTCTCTTTGCCGTAATTTCCTGATCTAACATACGATTTTCCATCATTTCAAGTCGATTTACTCGAGCACCAACCTCTGCTTGCACCGACACAATCGTATCGACGTGTCCAAACATATTATCAATATAGGAAGTCAGCTCATCACCAGTTACCGACTCATCCTGTAGGGCGCGCTCTAATCGAATAATATCTCCAAAGATGGCGTTATTAAACACTTCACCCGGGTTGACATTAACCGGAATCTTCACACCTTTTGTCAGTTCAATATCAATATTTTGCGTATTAAATGACACAGCTTGGCGATTAGCGACAACGACATCGTTCGCTCTTAACGTCTTGCTAACCGTCGGGTCTCCACCATCGGTAGGATTCGGTCTAATGTGTCTCACCGTTCCATTGCCGTCTACTGTTAATCGAAACGCCCCTTCTTCAAATTGCGGATCACCAAATGCCGGCTCTGTTTGTCTGACATCTTGATAAATTTGTTCGCCACCAACTTCGCCAACATACCGATAGATTTGTCCGTTATAGACTATATCCGCTTCCTCTGGATCAATCGTTCCATTCAACAAATCTTCAGGCAAATACATCATCTCTTCCATATCAATCACAGGTGGATTCATTGTATTTGTCCCATTGAAAATATATTTATTACTATTTTTTGTATTCGCAATTGATTGTAGATGCTCTCTCAACTGCGTGATCTCCTTGGAAATGTTAGCTCGCTCTGCTGCATCATACGAGTCGTTTGAAGCTTGCGTTGCTAACTCGCGAATTCGTTGCATAACTTGGTTCGCTTGATCGAGTGCTGAATCAGCTGTTTCCAACCAGTTATGAGCATCACCCATGTTTCGTTTAAACTGCTCAATTTCTGTCACTTCTGTACGATAGCGCATCCCTTTCATTGCCACAACGGGGTCTTGTGAAGGACGAGTAATCTTTTTACCAGTGACGAGTTGATCCTGCAGTCGCGCCATTTGGTTATAGCCTTGATTAATATATCGTAATGTATTATTTGTTAACATTGATTGTGTGACTCGCATACGAAACTCCTACCCTTCTTATCTGAGAGACATTAAAGAATCAAACCCAAGCCCCTACCTAATCTTATCTTCCGACAATACCCATACCATTGATGATACGGTCTAACATTTCATCAATCGTCGTTATGTTCCGCGCCGCTGCATTATATGCATGCTGGAATTGAATCAACATCGTCATTTCCTCATCTAAGGACACACTACTAATCGCATCTCGATGATAGCCGACACTATGCATAAGTCCTTCTGAGTTATTTCTCATACTCTTCGCTTCTGACGTATTAACAGCCATATCACCAATCACCGATTGATAGAAGCTTCCAATTGTTGTAAAACTTTCGCCAAATGATAGCTTAGAATCCTTAATATCAGCAAGACGGCTCGCATTCGTAGCGTCCCCTTCATAAGCAACTGGCTGTCCATTAACAAAGTTCGAGCCATCCTCTAAGAAGTTGCGAATATTATCATAGTAATCTTCATCTCGATCTGCATTTAAAAGATCTTTATATACTTCCTTCTGGCCATCAACGATATGATCAAGACTCACACCAGAAGCCGCAATATTATCTAGATTTCTAATATTATCATGGATTTTAATCGCTTTAGCTGCACCTGCTCCGCCAGCCATCGCAGATAAATCGAAGAACAAGCCACCTAATGCAACATTTCCATTGATGTCAGGCTTAGTGAATCCAATTTGATGAACGTTATTAATTTCTGTCGCAAAGACAAATGCCATTTCATTAATTTCACTAATCATATCAGGAAGAACACCTTGAACACTATCAGCATCCTCGCCATAGCCATAAGCTTGAACCAAACCTTTCATCACACCTCTTGGCATCGAATCAAGATCAATCTCTACAGCAACCTCCCCGTCTTCATCCAAGAACGTAAAACCACTCACAAACGGATCATCCTCATCAAACTCAATCGCTAATGACTTATGTCCACTTTGTCCTGTACCGTCAACGAGAACAATAGGATCTCCATTTGCATCGGTCATCGGCTGTCCAGAATCATTAATAAGTGTAACCGTTACAGCACCTTCAGCTACAGAATTGGCATTCCCCCCACTTTTCTCACGAGTGACTTTAATGTTCATCATTTGAGAAAGTTGGTCCAAAATATTGTCCTGTTGGTCATATAGATCATTCGTCACATAGCCATGTGGTTCTGTTTCGCGAATTTGCTGATTAATGTTGTCTAGTTCATTTAATAATGTATTGATCTTCTTTTCGGTCACTTCAATTTCATTTTTATAATCATTTTGGATTTTCACAAGAGAATCATGAACATGATTGAATGTTTCAGCAACAGCAACGGCCTGTTGTTGGACAACTCGACGAGCACCTGAATCACTAGGATCTAGTGATAACTCTTGCAACGCTTTCCAAAATTCATCAATTTGGTTACTTAACCCTTCATTCGACGGCTCATTTAAAATATCTTCTATTTTCTCTAACGACTTATAGCGAGTATCCCAATAACCAAATTTATTATATTCATTACGAAATTGCACATCGATAAATTGATCGCGAACTCGTTGGATTGAGCCTGCCTTCACCCCTGTTCCGATATGTCCAGGAATACGAGGGGCATTCATTCCCGCATTCGGAAATGGCTCTGTCGGAGTGAGGTTCACTCTTTGCCTCGTATACCCTACCGTGTTCGCATTTGCTATATTATGACCTACTGTTTGAAGTGCATATTGCTGTGTCATCATGCTCGGCGCGCAGTTTCAAGCCCATGAAAGGTTGATGTCATTGATTTTCTTCCTCCCTAACGTTATGCTTTAGAATCAAATAATGAATGTCCTGAACCTAGCGGAGATTCCTGCTTTTCGTTCGGACTATAGCTGATGTCTTCCTTCATTGGAATCATTAAATCAAGTGAAGTCCTCACTAATTTAAGCGATTCTTCTATTAATTGCTGATTAAATTGATTTTGCTGCTTTAACTGTTCTGTTACGTCAACTAAAGACTGTTGAACCTCGGTCATCCTTCGTTGCTCATCTTCATTCGCATATGGTACTAAATCGACCATCCTTGCGTCCTTATCTTCAAAACCTTGTTCTTGTAAAAAAGCACTTACTTTTTTTGTTCTTAATGTTTCTGTCATTTCAAGCTGATGTATCCATTTAGACTCTTCACGCACGAGCGCTTCAACTGCCTTCATTTCTCCCTTTTTTAACGGCTCCACCTTTTGCTTTGCTATGATCAATAATTGTTGTTGGATTTCGTCCAGACGTTCCATCAGTTGAATGAGAGCCTTTAACGACATAGCTTAATCTCTCCCCTAAATTTATTGATTCCAATAATCATAAAAGGTTGCAGCAACAGCCTTCGGATCTACCTTATATTTACCTGATTCGATCTGTTCCTTTAACGCTTCAACTTTCTTCATACGTTCTGGATCTTGTGTCTCTTGCTGCATCTGTAACGCTTCTCGAGAAATTTGTACTGCATCTTGTTTCTTATTTGAATTTGCATCTTTTCCGACCTTATCAACTTGTTTTTTATATACATTCTGTTGTATGGATTGATACGGGTTGACTTTCATCGTTACACCTCTTTTTTAATTCAAACTACTTTCGTACGTTCTACTTCAATCATGACTAAGATGCTATTTAAAACGACATGTATTTTATCATATTAAGAAAAACGCGACAGCGTCTATTCTTTAAAGCGGCATACGGAACCTTTACAGCGGTTTTCAGTTTTTCTAAAAGTGGAGTTCTTTCAAAAAAACATGTAATGTACGAAGCCGTCGCTCTCCTTTGCGTTTGCCAACATTCTCTATGCTTTTCCCACATGTCTTTTCCTCGAATTTTTTCAATTCTTATTCTGTAACAAAAAAAAACGTACCGACTATATCATAGTATATATCGGCACGTTACTATCATTTGTTAATCTTTTTTCTCAATTCGATCTTGTAATGTTGTGTATGTGTGAATTTTTTCTCGTTCACGATCTGCTATCTGCTCTTTAAGCTGTTCCGTTTTCTTTATAGAATCAAGTCCGTCTGTAATGTTGTCCCGACAATGATCGCAAATGCGCCCTTGTTGAATTTCATTTCCACATGACTCGCACGGATAACCTAAGTTAGGAAAATGACTTCGTAATATACGACCTTCACGAACGAATTGGTGAATTAAATCAAGGGGCACTTCTGTCTTGGCATGCACCTCTTGGACCGATGCCGTTCGATTTTGTTTTTTACGTAAAAATTTCGATACCTTTTCAAAATTTGCTTCCTGTTCTCGATAGCAATTCGAGCAAATAGGGCGAAATGCCTTAACAAAAATACTTCCGCATTTCGGACAATTCATGACGTCCTTCATTTGCCTCACCTCTCTCTACTGAAAAAGTATAAATCAACTTTTACAGTGGCTTTAATTTGACAAACAATGGCTTCACTCATTGCTCTCCTGATACGAGAAACCCACTCGTATCAACCCTTCAAAATAGGCAACGGTTTCGCACATTGTTGAAAGGACAGCATAAAAGTTAAAACCAAACTTTTTCAGTGCCCTTCTCTTAAGGACTAGTATACATGAAATATCGGCTGAAAAAATCGAATTTTTGAGTTTTTTGTCTTTTTTGAATAATCCCAAGATACCAGCCATGCAAAAAAAACGCTTAAAACCAGGATTTAAGTCCTGGTCTTAAGCGATTTTTACAGTTCTACACTCTTTCCAATTTCACTACTTCGATAAATGGCATCAATAATTTGCGTCACCTGCGCGGCTTGTTCAGGCTTTACGACTAACTCCTCTTTTCCTTGACACGCTCTGAGGAAATTCGTAAGTTGAGCCACTCCTGTATCCGTTTCGCCTGGTGTATAATTTGTCTGGCTATTAAGGAGAAGTCCGTGTTTCGCTTGGTTCACTTCAAGCGGAAACAGATCAATTCCCCCTGTCGTACCAGAAATACTAACACCTTCTGAGTCTTCTTTGACATTCGCTGCCCATGACGTTTCAAACAACAAACTTAAGCCATTTTCAAACGTAATATACGCTGTCACATGATCATCGACGTTAAAGGTAGCAGGGTCAACCTTGCCCCATTCATTCACTTGATCAGTCATTTTACTTAACGTATTGTACGTCTTTCCACTGACAGAAACAGGTTTCGGGTTACCGAGTAACCAGAGCGTCAAGTCTAAGAAATGACAGCCCCAGTCGATTAAGCTGCCACCGCCTTGCAGTTCTTTATTCGTAAACACACCCCATCCAGGTACTTTACGCCGCCGCATCGCATGGGCACGCGCGACAAGAGGTTCACCAATCTCATTTGCTTCAATGAGCTTTTTCGCCGCCTGCGCCTCTGTTGTTGAGCGATAATGGTAGCCAATCGTTAACACCTTTCCTGCTCTTTTGGACGCTTGAATCATTTGTTCACATTCTATTGCGTTCATCGCCATCGGTTTCTCACAGAACACATGGACTCCTGCATCAAGTGCCTGCACAGTTAAATTCGCATGAAACTTATTTGGCGTACAAATGATCACAGCATCGACTTGGTCAAGTAGTTCATTGACATCGCCACAGACACGAGTAAAACCGAAACGTTTCTGCACGGATTGCGCAGTCGCTTCATTCAGATCATATACGGCCTCTAACGTCGCTTCCTCTAATGTTGCTAATGCTGGAATATGTCGATCTTGAGCAATTCCACCAGCGCCGATTACCCCAATGCGTAACTGACTCATATTTTATCCCACCTTTTTGATGAATTTGATCAGCATAGTCGTTACAACGTGCCTTCTATGCAGAACGTTCTTCTCTATGTAAAAATAACGCGATAGCGTCTTTTCTTAATGGTGTGTGCGAAGCTGTTAATAGGGTTTAGCTCATAAGTACGTGTATCAAGTGTAGACGACAGCTTACACGAACCTACTTGCACAGTCCCAACTAACAAATGTAATCCTCATTCCTCTAAATCAGAGAAGAAACGCTTTCTGGATGAAAAGGTAGTCCTCATTCCGTTATTTTGCTTTTTTGGCTCCTTTTGGACTCATTTTGCCTAATATAGAAGAATGAGGATACCGTAACGACATGAAACAGAGAATAAGAGGAGAAATAGAGGAATGAGGAACCGCATCGAGCACGTAATCTTTGCATCCCACTTCTGCCATACTTATCTCTCTTATCTTCTATATCAAAGGCACTGAAAAAGTTTGGTTTTTACTTTTTCAGTGCCTTTCTCAATACCTACATCTTATAGAGATGTTATTTTCTTCGTATCACTTGATTCAAGTGCAGCAAGAACAACCTCTAATGATTTCAATCCTTCTTCACCCGTAATTAAAGGCTCAGTATCATTTATGATTGCATCAACGAAGTGATCAATCACTTGTGAGCTCGTTTGACCACCTGACTCATTTGTTTGAATGCCACCAAGCTCATATTTCACGACTTCACCTGTTTTATATTGAACAACCATCGAGTTCACCGGATCATCTTCTAAACGAATGATTCCTTTTTCACCATAAATTATCGTTGAGTTGTCTTCTTTCGGTACGTAAGACCAGCTCGCTGCAAGCGTACCGATGATTCCACTTTCTGTTTTTAACACACATACAGCATTATCGTCGACATCCGAGTTTTCCTTAGCGCCCGTTTCAACAAAAGCACCGACTTCTGTCATTTCTTCACCTAAAACATAGCGAATTACATCTGTTTTGTGAACGCCCAAGTCTCCCATTGCACCAATGAAGGCATCTTCTTTCCGGAAGAACCAGCTATCCTTACCGTCCACACTCCAGCGTTCTGGACCACCGTGACCGAATGCCGTACGGAAGCTATAGATTTTTCCTAGCTCACCGTTAGCAATCATCTCACGCGCCTTCTGGTGTGAAGGAACGAAGCGTTGGTTATGTCCAATCATCAATTTCTTACCGCTTTCCTTCGCTGCGGCAATCATCGCCTCTCCTTCTTCCTTTGATGTTGCCATTGGCTTTTCACAAAGCACATGCTTGCCAGCCTGTAATGCAGCAATTGACACTGGTGCATGCAGAGCATTCGGTAAGCAGACGCTTACTGCATCGATTTCATCATTCGCAAGTAATTCCTCATAGCTCGTATATGCTTTAGCTTCATACTGTTCGGCAAATTCATTCACACGCTCTTCGATTACGTCACATACCGCAACAATTTCTACTTGTTCATTATTCGCATACTCGGGAATATGACGATATTTTGAAATACTCCCACAACCAATGACTCCAACTTTTACTTTACTCATTTGACATTCTCCTCTCAATTTTTAAAGTGATTATTTATCCTTAATCGCCTCTAACGGCTTTGCATTACCGTATTGAGGATACTTACGACCAACTGGCGCTGCCCATTCAACAGCATTACTAATAACACGTTGAATTTGTTCATTGTGATACGTTGGATATGTTTCATGCCCTGGGCGGAAATAAAAGATCTTTCCGTTACCGCGCTGATATGTGCAGCCACTACGGAATACCTCTCCGCCTTCAAACCAACTAATGAATACGAGCTGGTCTGGTGCTGGAATATCAAAATGCTCCCCGTACATTTCTTCTTTTTCAAGCTCGATGTATTCGCCCACCCCTTTGACAATCGGGTGACTCGGATCAACGACCCATAATCGCTCCTTATCATCTGCTTCACGCCATTTTAAATCACATGATGTTCCCATTAAGCTTTTGAAAATTTTTGAAAAATGCCCTGAATGGAGAACGATTAATCCCATCCCCTCTAGCACGCGCTTTTTCACCTTTTCAACGACCTCATCAGCGACTTCATGATGAGCAAGGTGTCCCCACCATATTAGAACGTCCGTTTCGTTTAAAACCTCATCTGTCAAACCATGCTCAGGCTCATCTAACGTTGCTGTTTTCGTATCGTAGCCCGCACCTTTTAATGCATTCGCGATTGCTCCGTGAATTCCTTCTGGATAAATGTCACGAACGACGGGATTTTTGTTTTCATGGCGGTTTTCATTCCATACCGTTACTCTTGTTGTCATTATTTATTCCCCCTTCTTGTTAGTCAACTCTATCAAAATAGCGACCTGAAATCGATCTCATAAAGAGTCCTTGACATGCTTCCCTTACTTGACCCTATGACTTTAAGGTTGGATGAAAGTAGGAACTCTTTCATCCAATCATGTCATATCAAGGGACGTTAACTTCACATTTGAATATGAGATCGTTCTCATAACCACTATACTGATTCTCTTTTAATCAATTCAATAGGTAATTCGACAACCTTTCGTTCATAAGGGTGTTTCTTCTGCTCATTCGTAAGCATCGACAGCATGACTTCCATCGTCTGTCTTCCCATATCCTTCGTCGGCTGGCGAATCGTCGTTAATGACGGCTCCAGCAATTCAGCAATCGGCTGATCATCAAAACCAATAACCGCTAAGTCCTTAGGTATCGATAGTCCTTTTTGCCTTGCTTCCTTCATGATGCCAGCAGCAACCTCATCACTACCGGTAAAAACCGCAGTTGGTCGGTCATTCGGATCCATTTCCAAGATGTTACGTAGCACTCGTTTTCCACAATCAATGCTGTACAAATTATCAAAATACCATTCCTTCTTCAAGGATAGACCAGCTTCTGCTAACGCTTGAATAAATCCTTTTTCACGATCCCGACCGAGCTCACTGGTTGTTGCACCACAATACGCAATCGCTTGGTGGCCTTTATCAATAAGATATTGTGCCCCCAAATAGCTTCCTTTCACTTGGTCCAGACGAACAATCGACACATTTACATCTGACCTATACTCATTACAAAGCACCATTGGACCACTTTGCATATATGGCTCAACTGTCGACCATTCATTCTCAATCGAGGTGAATATAAGCCCATCAACTTGTTTGGTCGTTAACATATGCAAGAAACTTAATTCCTTCTCTTCGTTTGCTTGCGTCTGACAAATGAGCAATTGAAAGCCATTTTCGACTGCAACCTCTTCAAGACCTTCCACTAATAATGGAAAGAACGGATTCGTTAGACGTGGTACTAATACCGCAATCGTATTCGTTTTCTGAGTTCGTAACCGCTGCGCCGAAGAGTTCGGATGATACTCTAGCTGCCGCATCGCATCATATACGAGCTGCCGCTTTTTTTCAGTGACATATGGATGGTTGTTAATCACACGAGAAACCGTCGACCGAGACAACCCAGCTAATTTCGCTACATCCTCTATCGTCGCCATAGTCCCTCCTCTCATGTGGTAACGCTTTCTCATTACCTATATTTTTATTTTACTGGATAATACGTAAGATGACAATAGAGAAAGTGAGAAGTTTTTTGAAAGAGGAGAGAAAATGTTGTAAGCGCTCTTTTTATTGGTGAAAACGCTCATTTTCATCTCCAGAGTGAGCGTTATATCATTGAAAACGCTTCATTTTTTTATAAAAACGCTCACCTGACATTTACCGACACAATTTGTGACAACCTGCCAGCTCTCCTCCCTCTTACATCACTTCTCGCACATCTATCTATTCTGCTGCCTATACTCCTTCGGCTCATGCTTCCTGCTTTTTGAAGAGCTTAGCAAAATATTTATCGTTAGGATAGCCAACCGCATCGGCGATTTCGTAAACTTTTAAATCGGGGTTACGTAGCAGCTCCTTCGCCTTCTCCATTCGAATGCTCGTTATGAAATCGGTAATCGTTTGATGATATTCCTGCTTAAAGCGGCGAGATATATATTCACGGCTTAAATAAAAACGATCGGCAATATCTTGAAGCTTCAACTCTTGTTTATAATTTTTGCGAAGATAGTCGGCAATCGTGTGAACCGTGCTTGGCTCCTTTTGATAGTTCGATTCATCAATGAACGTTTGCAAATCGTCGCCATACTGCTCATTCCATGCACTTACGGCTCGCTGCAACGTTTCATTGAGTTCGGTCGGGTTAATCGGCTTAAGCAAATAGTCAAACCCTTGGTACGTAATCGTTTCCTTTAAATAACGAAAATCATCATAGCCACTCACGACAATCGTTTTCGCCTTCCAATTGGAGGTGTACAACCATTTCATTAAAGCAACACCATCCTTTTTCGGCATACGCATATCCGTAAAAATAATTTGTGGGTGCTCCTTCGCAATAACCTGCATCGCTTCTTCACCATCTTCGGCCTCAAGCACTGTCTTAATGCCAAAACGTTCCCACTCCGCCAGTAAGCGTAAACCTTCACGAACATGCTTCTCATCATCGACGATCATCGCTTTCATATTGCCACCCCTCCATTTCCTTTGGAAGCCTCATTTTCACAACAAAACCACCTTCAGTGTGATTTTCCAACAGCAGCTCTGCTCTTCCTCCATAATATAACTGCAATCGTGCATAAATATTTTTCAATCCGATGTTTGAACCATCTTCCTCAGGCTTTTGATTTGAAAAAATATAAGAACAAATTTCCGTCAATCGCTCCTCCGAAATGCCCGCTCCATTATCAGACACCTTCAATGTCAGCTCTGCTTCTTCCTTAAGCCCTTCGATCATAAGTGAACCAGCCTGCTCCCTCATATCGAAACCATGCTTAAAGTAATTTTCAATAATCGGTTGTAAAATCATTTTCGGCACACGCCACGACATAACCTCACTTGCGACATCAACCTGATAATGAAAGCTATCATCAAAGCGCTGCTTCTGCAATAGCAAATAAGCTTTCGTATAATTTAATTCTTGCTCAAGACTAACAACATCCTCCTCCATATTCATGCTATAACGCATAATATGGGATAGCTCTGTTAACGATGTATATACTTCAGGTACTTGCTTTTTCAACGCTGTCGTCCCAATCGATTGTAATGTATTGTAGAGAAAATGCGGATTCACTTGTGAATGAAGCACTTTTAATTGATTCGTTTTATTTTCTAGCTCGAGCTTATATTCACGATTAATAAGCATGTTGATTTTTGCAATCATTGATTTGAATCGTTCCCCAAGTACACCAATTTCATCATTCCCAAGAGAGCCGAATTGCGTCTTCATATTCCCTGCTTCAATTTGCTTAATATTTTGGACGAGTACCCGAATCGGTGATGTAATTTTGAAAGAGACAAACAGTGTCGCCATGATGACAAGCGATAAGCCAATTAATCCAAAGAATATATTGATCATCGCCACACCATACGCACTTTCGTATAACGTCGGTGAAGGGATGCGTTTCGCAAGCACCCAGCCTCCAGCTGACTCCGCTAATGTATCATAGACGATCACCCCGTCAAAGGATTCATCCTCCCATACCATTGTGCCACTAAATTCATCGCGATCCAGCAAATTAGCGATCCATTGTATTGAATCATCTCCAGGCTGTACCACTGTCGAGCGAAAGATCAGATCGCCTTCCCTTGTAAAAATATAAAGCTCCTCCTGACCATCATGATACAAATGCTGACTAAGCTCATCGATCTTATTCATAGATACTTCCATTGTAATAAATGCTAAGTCATCATCAGACGGTATATCTTTAAATGCCCGGTGAATCGTCAATCGTCCTGCCTCATTAGGAGGTTCAATATAAAGATTCGTTTTACTTTTCATTAACTGTTCTTCATAAAAGGCGATGTCATCCATATCATACGTATACACAACGGTAGACCTTCTTGAAGCAGTTAGGCGTTCTCCGGTATTGACAAGAGCCATCGAAATTTGAAAAACACTTTCATCACTATACAAAAGCGTATTGATAACATTGTGTACAACTCCACGCGAGACATAATTATTGGCCTCACTTTTGCGCAAATAGTTCATAAAATCACTATTATTATAAAGAGCAATCATCCCAAAACTTAGATCGCGCAAATACGTTTCCATGTTCATCTTCCCTTGATAGAGAAGGTGCTTATTTTCCTGAATCGCTTGATCCTTCAAAGACTCCTTCGTGTACATAAACGTCACAACAAGGGAACTTCCAAATGGAATGACCGTTATAAGTAATAAAAGTATAATTAATTTATTGCGGATGCTCATTTTCATTTGGTAACCCCCTTTTTTAGGTGCTTGACATGTATGGATTTCTCTCAGCTCTGAGGCTAACTCCCCTATGAAACAGGAGAACCCAAAAGAATGCATAACACTTCTTTTGGGCTGCTCCTCTCTATTTGTTTACTTTAAACTTTCCCACGTTTGCTCCATTTTTTCAAGCATTTCTTCATAGCTGATTTGCCCAGCTACGTACTCTTGAATGGCTGCTGCAAAATCTTGGTTGGCACCATCTGGCCATCTAAACCATGTCCATGGAATCGTTTGCTCTGCTACTGAGTACTCAAGGATTGACTCACCTAATGCACCCAGTCCTGCTGGCTCGATGTTATCGAACGCTGGAATAAAAGCGAATTCCTCTGTCATATAACGTTGTCCTGTTTCAGAAGAAACCATCCATTCAAGCAAATATTTCGCTTCTTCTAAGTGCTCCGAATTTTTGTTTACAGCCCAGTTGTTCGGTACTCCAACCGGAATGCGACCTGCATCAGCATCATCATTTAATGGAATCGGTAAGAAAGCCATATTCATATCTGGGTTAATTTCATAGATCATATTCTCTGTCCAGTTTCCTTGTTGGAGCATGGCTGTTTCACCAGATGCGAATAACGTCACTTGTGTATTATAATCTGTCGTTAACGGATTCGGGTTGCCGTATTCGATTTCTAAATCGATCACTTGTTGAAACTGTTCAAATTGAGTATTTCCAGTGAACGAACCTTCTCCAGCATTTAACTCCTCAATGAATGCCACAGGATCAGCCTGCTGCGCAAATGGGATATTTAACAAATGCTGACCGATCACCCACCATTCACCGTATCCAGCTGAAAAGGCTGTAATTCCTGCTTCCTCTAACGCTTGAACTGCTTCCTCTAACTCAGACCACGTCGTTGGTGGCTCCGTAATACCTGCCTCTTCGAATAAATCAATATTATAAATGAAACCATATCCTTCTAGGTTTACTGGCATACCGTATAATGTACCGTCCTCATCTGTCATCGGCACACGACCAATGTCAAGTAGATTCTCGACCCAAGGCTCATCAGATAAATCAGCTAAATGCTCTTTCCAAAGCTCTAATTCATTAAAGCCACCATTATTGAAAATGTCTGGTGTTTCTCCTGAAGCAAATTTCGCTCGTAATGCCGCACCGTAGTCAGCACCTCCACCTACTGTTTCAAGGTTAACTGTAATATGAGGATGCTCTGCTTCAAATTCATCTAGCATCGCTTGTAGTTCATCGGCAATTTCGACTTTAAATTGGAAGAAGTTCAATGTGACTTCCTCAGGGTCGTCGCCACCTGCTACTGCATCGTCATTTGTTTCTTCACTCGACACATCATTTTCTGATGGCTCATTGCTCGAATCGTCTGATCCACAAGCTGCTAAAATCCCAACAAATAGAAGTAATGATAACCAAAGAATCCATGCTTTTTTCATGAAATTGCTCCTCCTTTTATTCCCCTTTTTTAGTATATCTTTTATTTGCAGTGCTAGTCTGCAAAGTGAATAACGTTATTTGATCGAACCTGAGGCAATGCCTTTAATAATATGCTTCTGCAAAAATAAGAAGAAAATAATAATAGGCGTAATCCCAAGAACAAGTGCGGCAAGCCCCATATCCCATTGCTTCGTATATTGTGCAAAGAATGAGCTTGTTGCTAGTGGAATTGTTCGTAAGGATGCATCCTGCAAGACAAGTAATGGAAGTAAATAATCATTCCAAATCCATAATGTATTTAAAATAATCACTGTAATCGTAATCGGCTTCAACAACGGGAAGACGATACGCCAAAACAATCCAAACTGTGAACAGCCATCAATTTGCGCTGATTCCTCGACTTCAATTGGCACCGTTTTCACAAATCCATGATAAAGGAACAACGAAAGCGGAACACCAAAGCCGAAATACATAATGATGATGCCAGGAATACTATTAATGAGCCCTAACATTCCACCAATTTTCACAAGTGGAATCATCACCGTTTGAAACGGAATGACCATCGCTGCCACAAAGAATAAAAATAAAAATTTACTTATCTTTGATGGAGTTCGTACAAGCTTCCATGCTGCCATCGAGCTAATGATGACAATGCCGATATTACTAAATACGGTAATTAGAAAAGAGTTCCAGAACGCTTTCGGAAAATCGAGTATGCGCCATACTTCCGCATAGTTCGAGAACATGATTTCTGTCGGTAGAGCCGCAGCATCAATTAAAATTTCTGAAAAGCTTTTTAATGAGTTAACGATGACAAAGTAAAACGGAATGAGAAAGAAGATTGCAAGCAAAATCGCAAATATCTCAAGTGTAAATGTGCGTTTCGTGTATTTGTTCATTACGCTTCAACCTCCTTTTTCTTTGTCAACGATACTTGAACAACTGTAAAGATCATCACAACAATGAAGAAAATATTCGCTTTCGCTGAACCAACTCCATAGTTGTTGTTTGTAAAGGCTTCTTGATAAATATTAATCGCAACAGATTGGGTCGAGTTAAACGGCCCACCACCTGTTAAGGAAAGGTTTAAGTCAAAGATCTTAAACGCCATCGAAATCGTTAAGAAGAAGCAAATTGTAAATGCTGGTAAAATGAGCGGAATGATGATGCGTCGTAGCACCGTAAAAGCATTGGCTCCATCAATCTTTGCTGCTTCCAGTAACGATGTATCAACCCCTTGCAATGCTGCAATGTAAATGACCATCATGTAGCCACTAATTTGCCAAGCAAAAACGATGACAATTCCCCAGAATGCTGTCGTTGAATCTCCTAGCCAGGCAAGCTGAAACACTGGAATCCCAGTCATTTCTCCAACTGCTGCAAAACCGCGAACGAAGATGAACTGCCAGATAAATCCTAGCAAAAGACCACCAATCACATTCGGTAAGAAAAAGGCCGTCCTTAATATGTTTCTTGATTTGATTGCTGTATTTAATAAGAGGGCTAACGAAAACCCAATGATATTACTAATGACCACTGCCGCTAACATAAATTTCGTCGTAAATAAGAAGGAATCAAAGAAACGCTCATCGTTTGTAAAGATTCGTATATAGTTATCAAATCCAACCCATTCACTCGCTGAGCTTATGCCATTCCAAGATGTAAAGGAATAATAAACTCCCATGAAAAATGGGATAATTTGAATCACGACGAAAAAGAGAAGTGCAGGACCGACAAATGCTAAGTACGCCAATACTTTTTTCCACTTTAATTTCGCTTTCGCACGTTGGCGTTCAGCTTGAACATTTGTATCTGTCTGACTTGTTTTTGCTACTGTGCTCATATGAATCACCGCCTTCACTTTTGTAATCGCTTTCATATTTACTATTATAGAGGGCGTCTCCGTACTCTGAACACTCACTCTATTGACGAAAAAAGTGCACTATATTGACATCATAAAGTGAACATGAGACAGGATAAGCGGTTTATGTAGTGATTGTATAATTGCGAGAGGTTTCTTTTCGGCGAAAGCGTTTTAATTATGAGTGAATACGCTTTCTTTCGCTCGGGTAATGACTTTAAAACGGATAAAAACGCTCTAAAAACAAGTGTAAGCGCTCATATGACAAGCCTCGGCAAAAACGCACACTTCCCCTTAATAAAGACGCTAAAAAAAGTCTTATTACTCACTTTTTTCAGCGTCTTCTATTCATATCAACGTCTTTGAAATCTTTTCTCCTGTTTTTGCAGCTTTTGCGCTAATTCGATAAGCTGGTCGACTGAATTTTTTAATGTATAAGTCGTTTGACCTTGAGTGACAGCCACTTCTGAAATGGCTGCAATACTTTCTTCATTGATCGAAGCCTGCTCGGCTAACTCATTAATTTCACTGACGATTTCGTTCGTTCCCTTAGAGATTTCCTCCATCGTTTGCGTCACCTCATGCACTTGCTGCTGCATATGCTGACTTTGATTTGATACTTGATGAAATTGATTGGATGTATCGATTGCTCGCGCTTTTGTCAGTTTGATCGATTGTTCAAGCTGTTGAAATCGTTCAAACGAATTGTTTACACTTTGATGAATGCGCGTTAATTGATTCGTAATTGTTTCTGAAAAAGAATTGGTTTGCTGCGAAAGCTTCTGCACCTCTTCCGCTACTACTTTAAACCCCTTTCCATGTTCTCCTGCTCGTGCTGCTTCAATCGAAGCATTAATCGCCAATAAATTCGTTTGATTCGAAATCGAAAAAATATGCTGCATTCCTTCTTGAATATCGTTCGTGCACTCATTCACATCTTGCAACTGTCGAGCAAAAAAATGAAGCATATCGGCAACTGTATTCATCTGATCATCAGTCTCGGAAATAGATTGTACACCTGTTGCTGCTGAAGTTGTCATCGTTTCCATACCGTTCTTTAAACGCTCTAACGCTTGATGAATACTCATTACATTGGCTGCCGATTGCTCCGTTACAGCCGAAATAGCCATCGCTTTTTGTTGTTGAATATCAATAAGCGCTTTCTGCCTCGCAACGACTTCATCCATTTCTTGATGTTGAACAGCTAACTGCTCTCGTTCACGTTCAATATCCTTTGATGTATGCACGACACCTTGACTAATCATCTGACTTTCTTTTAAATTATCAGCAATTCGCTCTCTCATTTGCTCAAGCGCCTGCTCCAGCTCTCCTATTTCATCAACACGATTTATAACAGTTGAACTAGAGAAATCACCTTGTTCATAAAGAGCCATTCTCCTTTTTAACTGAGAGACCCCTTGTTTCAAATCACGTGCAAATAAAAATAGCGACAAAGTTGGCACAATAAATAATAGAACGATTAAGAAAATCATACGAGTTGTACCGGTTTCAATCGTTTCAGAGACTTGCAAATGATTTTGTTCGTTCACTTCACGAATGTATTGGCTAACATTATCATCAATGCGGGTAAGGTGAGATTCAATTGGTGTTATAACCGGCTCAATCTCACTACGCACGATTTGCTCCCAATTGGATTGATACGATTGAAAGTATTCTTCCTGTAGCATAGCTAATTCATCACGAGTGTCTTCTAGCTGTTGTACATATGTATGTAGACCTTCATCTATTAAAAATTGCCTTGCCCGCTCCCAGTCGGATACGGTTTCAAACATGCGATCGATCGTTGTACTTTTCTGTCGCGAATACCCTGTTGCCATCATATCGTATTGGATAGACATGACCCGATTTAAATCACGCATCATGACGCGATATTCTTCTTCTACTTCAAGGTAATGATCCGCATGTTCGATTGATTGGTCAATGGATGAATTCGTTGTGATTAAAAATAAGCAAGATAATGTAGCAACAATAAATAATATTGTCATTAAAACCGCCATTTTCCTCATCATTGTACCGAGTAGCCTCTTTTTTATGGCTGTGTGAAAGATTGCTATTCTTTTCATTTTGCTCCCCCTATGCATGATAGGATCACTGAAAAAGAACCCTTTTTCAGCGACCTTCATGATCAGTCAACCTCCCATTTTACAGGAGGTTGACACTCTATTCTTATTTCAAACGATAGACTCTCGTTTCATAAGGACGTAGCTTCATGCTCGAACCGATTTCTGCTACATCATAATTATGAAGCAACAATTCACGTTCTCTCTCCTTCCACAAATGAGGGAACTCAAATTCAGTCTCCGTCGCAAATAAATGACAGATGACGAGAATCTCTTCCTCCTCCGTTGTTCGGGTGTACGCATAGACAGATGGATGATCTTTCTCGATTAACGTATATGTCCCATACGTCAACGCTTCTGATTGCTTACGCAGCTCGATCATCTTCTTATAAAAATGATAGATCGAATTCGGAGCAGAAATTTCCTTCTCAACATTAACTTCTTTGTAATTCGGATTCACCTTCAGCCATGGAGTGCCTGTTGTGAATCCGCCGTTCTCCTTATCATTCCATTGCATTGGTGTTCGCGAATTATCACGACCATTTTTCCAAATGACCTTCATAATCTCTTCGTGTGATTTCCCTTCCTCACGTTCATGTCGATATAAATTCTTAATGGCAACATCATTGTAATCATCAATCGAATCAAACTGGACGTTCGTCATGCCAATTTCCTGACCTTGATAAATAAAAGGAGTTCCCTTCATAAAGAAATAAAGTGCGGCTAATGACTTCGCTGATAAAATCCGGTACTTTCCATCATTGCCCCACGTTGAAACAGAACGAGGCTGATCGTGATTTTCAAGAAATAAGGCATTCCAGCCAATGCCTTCTAAGCCTTCTTGCCATCTCGTCAATGTTTCCTTTAATGACGGTAGGTCAAGTCCACCCGTTGCACTCCTCCCCCATAGACTTAAATGTTCAAATTGAAAGATCATATTAAAACAGCCATCTTCTTCTCCTACCCATTGCTCCGCTTCATCAACACTTACACCATTTGCTTCGCCAACCGTCATAATGTCATACTTCGCAAATGTTTCTCGCTTCAGCTCTTCAAGAAATTCTTGAATGCCTTCACGGTTCATATGACCTTCAAACGATGGAACATACTTCTTCTTGTCTGGATTCGGTAAATCTGGATAACCTGCCACCTTTTTAATATGAGAAATCGCATCAACCCGGAAGCCATCGATCCCTTTATCAAGCCACCAATTGACCATTTCATATAACGCATCACGCACGTCCTTATTTTCCCAATTTAAATCTGGTTGCTTACGTGAGAATACGTGCATATAATACTCTTTTGTTTCCTTATCATATTCCCATGCTGAGCCGCCGAAGATCGACTCCCAGTTATTCGGCTCTTTCCCATCTTTACCAGGGTGCCAAATATAATAGTCACGATAAGGATTAGATTTTGATGAGCGTGATTCAACAAACCACTGATGTTCATCTGATGTATGATTAATTACTAAATCTAATATTAGCTTCATCCCGCGCTCGTGCACCGCTTTCAAAAGCTGATCGAAATCAGCCATCGTTCCGAAATCTTCCATAATATCTTGATAATCACTTATATCGTAACCGTTATCATCATTAGGCGAACGATACATCGGACAAATCCAAATAACATCGATCCCTAGCTCATTTAAATAATCTAATTTCTCTATTACCCCTTGTAAATCACCAATTCCATCACCATTGGAATCCTTAAAGCTCCTAGGGTAAATTTGATACGCAACCGCTTCTTTCCACCATGTTTTATTCATAAAGCATCCCCCTCTTACTTTATAAAATAGCATATTTTATCGTTTTATGCAACCGATTGCACTATTTTGCATTATTTTTGCCAGCAAACGATATTTCATGACCCACTGCGTACGATATGCGATTATACGGGGAGACGCCACAAACAAGAACACATTCAGAAGGATGCACTTAACTATTCTGATTCAGTCAAAATCCCTTTCCTGTCTTTCATTTAACCAACTTGCTGTCGTCTTTTCAGTTCAATCATTATGAGTCCAGCAGCAAGAAGGATCATGCCGACTAATAACCAACGATAAAGATCTGTTGCTGTATGTGGTAATGTTTCATTGGGTGGATTTTTTTCATTGTCGCCAAAACCTGTATCATCAACGATTTGATCATTTTCGTCTATTTTTTGTATAGGCTTATCCTTTTGTTTCTCTTTTTCTTCAGGTTCAGTTGGCTTCGGTTCTTCAATCGGTTCCTCAGACAGCTCTGCTAATACGACCGTTCCACCATAAGCCATACTTGGTATGTCTATGGTCACTTGACCACTCTCTACAGGAGCTGTTATCCCTGAGTATAGATCGACAGCCTCACCTGTAAATGGAACGGGAATGGTTACTGTTTCTTCCTCCTCATTCGTATTTAATCCTACAACAATCGACTCTCCCTCATACGACCGTTCAAAGATGAGATACCCGTTATCATCATCACCAGCCAGCTTAGAACGATCTCCTTTTGAAAAAATCTGCGAATACTCCGCACGTATATTCATCAATGTTTGGTAATGTGCGAGAATATGGTTTCCCTCGACTATATCCCAATCCATATCATAACGGTTATCATAATAAGGATAATTATCCGCTCCAGACAATCCCAGCTCCTCACCATAATAAATAACAGGCTGACCTTTGGCTGTTATTTGCAGTGCAGCGGCTAGCTTCAGCTTGCTTCATCTCCTCCAACAGAATAAAGAAAGCCTTCCTCATCATGACTACCTAGAAACTGTCCTAACGTTGCTTGATTTGACAGCTGAGCATTACGTTGTTCCAACTGTGTCTGTACTCGTTCGATTTTCCCTTCGACGAAATCATGCGCTTGATATTTGAAATCAAAATCAAGCAAGGAATCCATCATTCCTGACTGTAAATAGCCATGGTCATCATGCGGTCCTGCCCCCCATGACTCTCCAATCATTTTGAATTTAGGCATCACTTTCGTTAATTCATTTTTAAATGCCATCCACGTCGTATCTTCAACATGCTTGACTGTATCGACTCGGAAATAATCAATCGTGTTCCCTTTTTCTGTACGTGATCTTTCAATCCAATCCACTTGCCATTGGATCACCTGCTCACGAACCTCAGGAACCTCTGTTAAAAAGTCTGGCAAACCTGCTAGCTCCCCTTGAATCGTGTCTGTCCCACCATCTCGTAACATACCAGCAAAGCGGTCACGTTCTGCATTCGTTGGAAAGTGCGGGATCGTTCCATCAAGCAGAGCATCTTCCGGTTTAAGTCCATAGCCTGTATGATTAAGAACGACATCGATCATTATTTTCATTCCACGCTCATCTGCTTCATCAATTAATTCATGGAAGTCCTCCATCGATCCAAAATGTGGATTTAATTGTTCAAAGTTGCTCGCCCAATAGCCGTGGTAACCATAATAAGGTGTATCTGGATGGTCGTGACGAACATCATAGCGAATATTCTCAACTATTGGATTGATCCAAATCGTATTAATACCGAGCTCATCCAAGTAATCGAGCTTAGCCGTAATCCCTTGAAAATCCCCACCTTGATAGGATCCACGCTTATCAGTATCGTAACCTATACCGTACGGATCGTTATTCGTCGGATCACCATCAAAGAAGCGATCCGTTAACAAGAAGTAAATTCTCGCCTCATCCCAATCAAAATCCGCTTCACCTACAAATTGTCGTGCCTTTACCTCTACCTCTATTTCTCCATCATGAGTATATCCAAACTGATCTACCGCAACGATAGGCAGCACTTTCAAGCCTGCTGTCGTGGAATCATCAATGGCGATCGTCACTTCCTCTAGCTCTAAATCTACCTCCATTCTCTCTGGACCACCAACCTCACGTAAATCAACATAGAGCTCTCGAATTGAAAGCTCATCATCCTTTTCGATGTCAATGGTCAGAACAGCATTTTCATTGTAATCAACTGCTTGTGGATAGGCAGAACCAGACAACGTCACATCTGAAATCATATAAGAAACAACCGACTTCCCATCTACAGTATGATAAGGATCGGTCACCTCATATTCTTGGCCATCTATCGTAACGAAAAATGTATATTCATGTGTCCCATGTTCAATTTGTTCATACGTAAAGACGTACCGCTCGTTCTTTTCTTCATAAACCATCGGATAACGCTCACCGAAAATGGCAAGCTCCACATGGTCAATCGTGTCCATCTGATCTGCTACATATAGCTCAGGGTCACGATAGTAGAAGGTGACATCTCCATTCGCTACAACAGGTCCTATCACTTCAGGGACAGTATGGAAATCGACTTCACCACTTTTCACAACCACCTTTGTGACTGGATCATGACGGTTTACTTGAATAAAGCGATCAACATCGACATCTTTTTCTGCTATATCCCAATCGTCTGAACCTCTCAAGACAAAGCCAACACGTTCAGTAGCTGCACCAACTTCAATCGTAGCAACCGCTAACTCGCCTAACCAATCGGTGAAATCAATCTGATCATCCTGCTTCCCAGTTCCCCATACCCACAAGTTCCAACCATCATAATCACGCTCGGGGCGATCGTACAAGAAGCGAATATATCGTTCTACTGGAGCTGTTCCTATTAAAGAAGCAATCGCTTCTTCTTCACTTGTATAAACGGTTGGATCACCTTCTATGATCCAAGCCTCCACTTCTAGTTCGCCATTTGGAATGGAGACCACTCTATTAAGATCCTGCGCTTCCCAATTTCCTTTTCGTGGAATGAGCTCAATCTCTTCTTCTGGAAACATATGCGTAGCTGTAGTAAACTGATAATCCTCACCGTAAATCGATTGAAATTGATATGCCGCTGGGTCGAATCCACTATTATAAATCCACATATCCTCCCAACCTACAAAATCATTGTTCAATCTATGATAATGAACTGTAAACGTATACATTAAATCCGTTAACTCAATTTCTTTCGTCGCTACATAATCCTCATATTCAGCCGCAACGATGACCGTTGAACTAACTTTCGCTTCCTCACCAATGTGTAAGTTTGCGCCGCGAAGCTCTACTCCTTCAGTCGCTTCAATTAATGACCATGTCACCTCGTCTACTCTATTCATCTCTCCATTTGGAGAAACATAAGTAGCACTTAATGCATAATCACTTCCGACAGACATGAAAGAAGCATTTCCTTCGAGGTTTAAACCTGGTACGATCAAAACGCTATTTCCATTACGTTCTTCTTTATTTAACGGATCTACAACCCACTCATCGCCATCAATAATAAACTTATATTCATATACATCTGGTATGAGCGGTTCCGTTATCGTATGCCATTTCTGTCCGTCCATTCGCTCCATATCAAGTGCATGCTCCTGCCATTCTGTGAAACTACCAGCGACCCGTACACGTTCCGCCTGTCCGGCTACCAAGTTAAACTCTACCGAGCGATCCTCATTTACAACCGGACTTCCCTGACCACTATGAGCGACCATTTGTGGTATGTAGCCGATGAATAGACTCACAACTAGTAAAGCGGCTAACATGACTGACATTCCTTTTTGTAACTGTTTGTTTCTCATCACTTCAATCACCCTTTCTTTCGTTTTTTGCGGAAACGTTTGCACTATAGGATAAAAAAATAATAGATGTTGCTTATCGATTTCAGTCGTTACCCCTCTTTAAATGCAAACGCTTTCCTCGATCTCAACATACTACGAAACTAGCCAACTTTCAACTACTTTTACTATATTTATCCGTCAAAACAGCATTAAGAGTATTGAAAAAGTCGTTGTACTTCAGCGACCTCCGTACACAAACTTTCCCAATACCCCTCTTATTGATAAAAAAGAACCACGTACGCTTTCATACTTAGAGGGACGCTCACTATCCCCTCGACGCACCATGATCCAGCTTACACGTTTGTCGCTTCACTAATTTATGAGGAATAATCACATGCTCCACACCAATCGTCGGATCTTCCAACTGATGCATGAGCAATTCAGTCGCCTTAAACCCAAGATCATAAATATGAATATCCACCGTTGTCATAGGAGGTGAAGATAGTTCAGAGATCATCACATTATTAAAGCTCACAATAGACATATCATGAGGAACTTTCATATTCATATCCTCTAGCATGCGAATAACACCGAAGGTCATAATATCATCAGCTACAATTAAAGCGGTTGGGGGGTGCTCATTCGACATTAATTCAATGACTGCATCCTGCCCACCCTCCTTTAATTCATCATGGTACACTTTGTAGCTCTCATTCACCGTAATGTTGGCATTCTTCAATGCTTGCTCATAGCCATTCATATGATCAATCGTCACGACAAAATCTAAGTTGCCGCCGATGAAACCAATTTTTTCATGACCTAAAAGAAGTAAATATTCCGTCACAAGCTTGGCCGCTTTGAAATTGTCATTGTTCACATACGTCACAAGGCTTTCATCCACTTGATACGGACGACCAATTAAAACAAATGGAAACTTTTGCTCAATCAAGAATGGCATCACTTGATCATTCACACGAGAGTATAGGAGAACAATCCCATCAACACGTCCTCCGAATACCATTTGCTTCACTTCTTCTAAAATTTCTTCCTCCGTATGACCTGTAGATAAATATAAGCCGTATCCCGATTGATACGCTTTCATACTAATGCCACGAATAACTTCAGGAAAAAAGGGATTCTGGAATGACACTTTAGCTGAATTCGGCATGACAATCCCTATTGTTTTCGTGCTTTTGTTCGCTAAACTTCTTGCATTGTAGTTAGGATGGTAGCCTAACTCCGTCATTGCTTCTCGGACACGTTCCTTCGTCTTCTCACTAATTCTTGAGCTATTTGCGATAACTCGAGATACCGTGGACGGTGCAACATTAGCCCGTTTAGCGACTTCCTTTATGGTTACCGCCATCGGTATCGACCTCCTTCACATTCAACCATTTGTCATTTATTTTAACGATGTCCCCTTATAAACACAATAGCTTTTCTTGGAACTTCTTTAAAAGAATAACGTGTAAACACACAAAGACGACATCACCTTGATTCACGACAAAGGAGAAGAGGCTAGGACAAAAATGCTTTAACCAATAAGAATCCGACAAATACTAGCGATGCAAATAAGCCGCTGCCAAAATATACTTCTCTGCATTCTTTAGGTGTTCGGATTCTCTGCTAAACACTTTTGTTATGTCCCAGCCTCAATCTCCTTAAACAACTTTTCCACTGTTTTTCTATCCTTTTGTCGCTCCAGCTGTTAGTCCTGAAATGAGATAACGTTGCAAGAATAAGAATACAGCTGCAATTGGGATGGCAATCAAGATAGCGCCTGCTGCAAAACGCGTAAAGTTATTCGCAAATTGGTCATTCACAAAATTGAACAGACCTAGCGCCAACGTGAAATTCTCCGGACTGCGCAAAATAATCCGCGGTAAGATGAAATCCATAAAAGGTGCCATAAAATTAAATAACGCAACAACAGCTAAAATAGGCTTCGCTAATGGTAGCATAATTGTAAATAAGATTCGAAAATGCCCAGCACCATCAATTTTAGCCGATTCATCTAATTCGCGAGGAATCGTATCAAAATAGCCTTTTACTAAAAAGGCATTCATCGGAATTGCCCCACCGGCATAAATGATGATCAACCCTGTTAAGGTATCTAATAGATTCACCGTATTAAGGAGAATATACAACGCAACCATCGCCATTAAAACCGGGAACATTTGCAAAAGCAAAAAGGCATATAAGCCGTTTTTCCTTCCAACAAAACGATAGCGTGAAAACGCGTAAGCCGTTAATGAAACAAACACGACCGATAACAACGAAGTCGCCGTTGCGACAATTAGCGTATTTTTGTACCATGTCAAATAATTACTTCGCGGATCAAGGAACAACCACTTATAATGATCAAACGACCAATTTTCCGGAATCATACTCGCACCATATAAACTTGTACCTGGATTTAATGAAAGACCTATTGTCCATAGCAACGGATAGCCGATGACGACAAACATCGCGATAATGATCAAGTAAATACCCGCAAGCTCTAATCTATTTTTCAATTTGCTTGACATTAGATTTCCCCCTCTTCTTTAAAGGAACGCGTACGACGGAACTGGAAGAAAGCAAATGTAGCAACCATTAACCCAATAATAATTGAAATCGCTGCAGCCATATTATAGTTCTGCGTTTCAAACGTTAAGCCATACACCCATGAAATTAAGATGTCGGTACCACCAGCATTCTGTCCTCGTACCGGCGGCCCCCCTTGATTGAATAAATAAATAATATTAAAGTTATTAAAATTCCCCGCATATTGCATGATTAATAGTGGTGCCGTTGCAAACATCATGTGTGGGAACGTAATATTTAAGAACTTCTGCCAACGAGAAGCCCCGTCCATATCAGCTGCCTCATACCAATCTGAAGAAATGCTTTGCAACACTCCTGTAAATAGAGCAAATACAAATGGAAAACCGAGCCACGTCTGGATCATAATAAGCGCTGTTTTCGCCCAAAATGGATCAGACATCCACGGCAAACCAGAGCCGAATAACGGAATTAAAATATCTCGATTAACTGCACCAAAATTATCATTAAACAATGCCGCAAAAATTAAGATCGTTACAAAAGCAGGCACCGCCCACGGTAAGATGAATACGGTACGAATCAGGCGTTTAAACTTCACACGTGGATCATTCACAATTAACGCCAGAAATAAAGCGAGCGCAATTTGCAAAGTTGTTGCGAAAAACGTCCAAATTAATGTCCAAGCTAAAACAGAGAAAAACGTATCACGCCAAATCGGCACTTGAACGAGCGCAATAAAGTTCTCAAAACCGACCCAATCAAGTACATTACGCGGCGGGGCATTGTATAGATTATAGTTTGTAAATGCTAAGAAAAACATAAACAACAACGGAAACACAACAACAAAAATAAGCAATAAAAGTCCCGGTCCAACAATTAAGTACGGGAACCCCTTATCCCACGCGTTACGAAACCCTTCTCTCAGTGTCGTAACAGTCCAACCTTCCTGTATTCTCTTCGCGTCCTTATACGCATCCATCAAATTCGCCACATAAAACGTCGCAGCAAACCCTGTTAAGATCAGAGCTAATATCCCTTGAGACAGTAAAACACGAGAATCATCAAGTCCAGGGTGAGTCCCAAGAGTAAGCAGTCCCCAATATCCCATTTCCAAAAACTGCATAAATACAATAAAAAAAGCAGCAAAGAGAATAAATAAGATAGAACCTTTTATAAACCTTCGATTATACATTTGTCCGATTCCCGGAATAACCGAAAGGAATGTTGCTACTTTCGGATTATGATGTCGCTGTGTTTTTTCAACAGCTATTGATTGATCTTGCTTATTAGCCATTTCAGCTTCCCCCTGCTTAAATATTGAAGGTTTGTCTTAAAAGGTCAAACCAACCCTTCAAGACAAACCCAATGCGAGAACGATCCCTTTATTCTCCGGATCCCATTGAAGAAATTTGTAACTCGATATCTTCAACCGCTTCTTCTAATACCTCTCTTACATCTTCACCTTGCGAAATAAACTCAAAAGCATCTGCCATCGGATCCCAAACTTGAGACATCTCAGGAATGTTCGGCATCGGAATGGCATGCTCAGCTTGCTCTAAAATCGGCGCACGGAATTCATCGTCTATTTCAACATCTGTACGAGCTGGTAATTCACCCGCTGTCTCATAATACGTAAATGAATTTTCTGCATTTGTAATAAATAATGCTAAGTCAGTTGCCCACTCTTTATTCTCACTATACTCAGATACTAACCAGCCTTTCACACCTGAGAAGGAGTTAAGCGCTTGACCATTCATCGTTGGAAGCGGTGCTACACCAAGGTCATCACCAAGTGCTCCGCTATAATCAGGAATCGCCCATGGACCTGTTACAACAGCTCCTACTTTTCCATCCTGGAATAAACCATTAATGATATCCATATTAATCCCTTGAGGAATGTACTGATTTTCATACCAAGATTGAATCATTTCAGCACCTTCAACAACCGGATCCGTCGCAAGGCCAACATCATCAGCATTTAACGCACCATCCGCATCCTCACCAAATACGTAACCACCATGAGCTGTTAGGAATGGGTAGTTAAAATAGAAGTTCCCCGCTTCCATTAAGAAGCCATACTCATCACTGCTGGCATTTGTTAATTGTTCAGCAATGTCCATTAAGTCATCCATTGTTTCTGGTGCATCTGGAACAAGAGCCTTATTATAAAAGAGTCCATACGTCTCCGTTACAGCCGGAATTCCATATTGACCTCCTTCATATGAAAAAGCATCAATTGCACCCTCAGTGTAACCATCTAACTGTTCAGCCGTTAATTCAAGTTCAGCAGCAAGACCTTGCAAATACACTTCCCCTAAACGATCATGAGGCTGGAAGAACAGGTCAGGACCTGTACCAGATGGGCCATCTAACGACAATGCATCAATTTGCTCTAACATCGAAAACGGAATGATCTCTACAGCAATACCTGTTTCCTCTTCATAACGTGCCGTAATTTCTTCATAGGCATCTAACTGTGATTCCTCATCATTCACCCACATTTTTAACAATTCAGGCTTATCCGCTGTCGCTTCTTCACCATTGCCTGTTGTCTCCTCGCCACTATCCTCTGGTGCTGGAGTTGGTTCCTCATCACGATCAGGACCACAAGCTGCCAGTAAAGCGATCATCACGACTACTGCAATCATCATCAACCATTTGTTTTTTCGTAACATGTTCGTATCCCCCCAAAATGAATGTTTTTTCATAAACTTACTGTTCCCCCTTTTCCTAACACCTCATTCGAACGTCATTACTTAGGGGAAATCAGCGCAATAAAGAGCAATCGTTTGCACAATCAATAATAAAAAAGAACAACCGTTCATTTCTTATTTGTGAAAGCGATTGCACTTGATTGATTACACTCATTATATAAGCATATTATATTATTATCAACACTTTTTTTAAAATAATTTTAACTCCTTATATACTCCCAAGTTATTTTTTCGACAAAATCGTGCAACTCATGCAAACGCTTGACACTTGTTTTTTTCATTAGTATGTTTAATGATAACGGAAGTACGATATTGAAGAAAGCTGATTAATCTCATATGAACAGGAGCGTGATTCCATGTTAAAGGAAGCCATTTATCATCGGCCTAAAAATGAATTTGCTTATGCAATTGACGAACGAACGATCCACATTCGTATACGTACGAAGAAAAAGGATGTGCAGCAAGCCATTCTCATCCACGGAGATCCTTACGATTATAACGCAAAAGAGGAATGCTGGATTAAGAAGGAGAAGGAAATGACTCATAACGGAAATGATGACCTATATGATTATTGGCTCGTTTCCATTGAACCAGAGCACCGACGACTACGTTATGGCTTTAAGCTAGTAAATAGTCAAGACGCTTTAGTCTATACAGAAAAAGGCTTTTATCGTGAAGAACCTTTAGATGCAAGCTATTATTTTTGTTTTCCATTTTTAAATCAGATAGATGTTTTCTCAGCACCCAATTGGGTAAAAAACACTGTGTGGTATCAAATTTTTCCTGAAAGATTTGCCAACGGAGATACTTCGATTAATCCACCAGAAACACTTGACTGGGGGTCAGAGGAGCCGTCGACAACGAATTTCTTCGGTGGGGATTTTCAAGGGGTAATCGACCATCTCGATTATCTACACGAACTTGGTATAACAGGAATTTATTTCACACCAATCTTTAAAGCATATTCAAATCATAAATATGACACAATTGATTATTTAGAAATTGACCCACAATTTGGTGATAAACACACCTTTAAACGACTAATCAACGAATGCCATCAACGCGGTATACGCGTCATGCTAGATGCCGTTTTTAATCATAGCGGCTTCTATTTTCCACCGTTTCAAGATGTACTTGAAAAAGGGGAAGCATCACGATACAAAGATTGGTTTCATATTCACGAGTTCCCAGTCCAAGCTGACGAACCTGCAAATTATGATACATTCGCCTACGTTCCAACTATGCCTAAGCTCAATACAGAAAATAAAGATGTAAAAGATTATTTACTAAAGGTCGCTCGTTACTGGATTGAGGAGTTTGATATCGATGGGTGGCGGCTTGATGTGGCCAACGAAGTCGATCATGCCTTTTGGCGCGACTTTCGCAAAGAGGTTCGCGCCATCAAGCCTGAACTTTTTATACTAGGTGAAATTTGGCACGATTCGATGCCATGGCTTCAAGGTGATCAATTTGATGCTGTTATGAATTACCGCTTCACTTCATCGATCATCGACTATTTTGCTCATCAAACAATTGATGCCAATCAGCTAATGCATTCAATTCATGCGGTACGAAATTCATATCCAGAGACTGTCAATGACGTTCAATTCAATTTATTAGGCAGCCATGATACACCAAGAATTTTAACCGTTAGCGATGAACGTACGTCACTCGTTAAGCTACAAATGACCCTACTTTTTTCTATGGCAGGCACACCTTGCATTTATTATGGTGATGAAATTGCGATGACAGGAGATCAAGATCCAGGCTGTAGGAAATGTATGCAGTGGGAGGAACAAAACCAAGATCAAGACATGCTTACGTTTATGAAGACATTAATTTCATTGCGTAAAGAACACAAAGCATTCCGTAGTAATGAAGGTCTTCGCTTTTATACAGACGCCGCGAAGTTGGATGTCATTGTTTACGAGAAGCAGGATCTACTTTTTATCTTAAATCGACAGGAACGAGCAATAACCATTCCCCTCCCGCCACATTACAACGGTCAGAGCGCGATCGATTTATGGACTAATGATCCGGTTTCATTTGAAGAAACGGTTACGATAGATAAATGGGGTTATGCCATTTACCAATTGACTACGTAAACCTGCGAGAGAGAGAGCAACTGTAAGCTACTTGATTTTGCGCATGCGGTATCCTAGTTCTGTCGATTTTTCGGCATGAGGAGTCCCTTTTTTACGCGTGCGGTTCCTCGGTCCGCTATTTGCTCTTTTTCGTTATGCTCAGCCTCTTTGCGGCATCCTCGTTCCTCTATCCCCCCTTTCCGACAGGGGTTTTAGCTCTCCCTTTGTAAATAGCGGAAGCTCGGTGACACGACTTGCTTTCGGCTCCTCATTTCGCCTGTTTTGCGGAATGAGGAGTCCCTTTTTACGCGTGCGGTTCCTCGGTCCTCTATTTGCTCTTTTTCATTGTGTTCAGCCTCTTTGTGGCATCCTCGTCCCTCTATTCCCCCTTTCCGACAGGGGTTTTAGCTTTTCCCATGCGAATAGAGGAAGCTTGATGACACGACTTGCTTTTGGCTCCTCATTTCGCCTGTTTTGCGGA
>NZ_BAUU01000030.1 GCF_000513115.1 Halalkalibacter hemicellulosilyticusJCM 9152 | reverse complement strand
CAAATTAATTTGTCAAAATAGATAAGATCATTTACAATATAATTGAGGTGATGATAAATGAAAAGTCGATTAAAGGAGTTACGGGCACGTGATCGTTTGAATCAAACGCAGCTAGCAAAGCTTGCAAAAGTATCACGACAAACGATCAGTCTAATCGAACGTGAGGAATTTATTCCTTCTTTGCTTATCGCTGTACGAATTGCTCGCATTTTTCGTGAGCCTGTGGAACAAGTATTTTTCTTTGAGGAGGATGAATTATAAATGAAGACATTAGCAAGAACATTACAGCAGTTTGCAATCGGTGGTGTTTTAGGGTTTTTAGGAGCAATGATTATTTTAGGCAATTTCGCAATCGACCTTTCTCAATATACGAATGAAATTGTCATCTTTCTTTTTGCTATCATTGTTGTATTTCTTATAGCAACCACCATTTCGTTCAGACAAGTGAAGAAGCTCAATGCCATGAATTTTGAAGGCGAGGAGGAAGATAAAATTGATGTTCTAAAATACCGAAAAGGTGCTGATCAATCTATTTTAATCTATAGTAGTACGATCATCGCGATTTTAACGTTAAGTATAGGCATTATTATGTCTATGCACCTCGCTTTTATGATCATTTCGATCGTACTGATGATTGTCAGTTACAGCTGCTCTGCATATATGATGCATTTAATGAGAGTCAGTTATCCTGAGAGACACTTACCAAAGCTTTCTGATCCCGACTATTCAGAAAAATTATTAGCAGCCTCTGATGATGGTGAAAGACATGTGATGCTAAATGGATTTTATAAAGCCTTTCATTTACTACCAGTAGCATTATTTATCGCAATTATTTTTTCGGTACTTTATTCAATTTTGACAGAACACAATCAGTTGTTTTCGATTATTACGATGTGTATTGTTTTAATCGTTGTGCAAGGAAGGTATTTTTTGGCGATACGAAATAAGTAGAACCTTTATGAAGTAACTAAAAACGTTCTTAGAGCTAAGAGAAATCAGTGTATCGTTTCATTGAGCTTGAATTGAAGAAATAGGAGAGGGCACCGAAAAAGTTAATAACGGAACTTTTTCGGTGCCGTTAGACTTTGGTGGTCTATAGGTTCGTTTGTTCACATGCTAATGTTGAATAAAGTGCTAAGTCATGAAACGCTCCTTCATACTTTTCAACCTGTCTTAAAAGCCCCTCATAAGTGAAGTTTAGTCGCTTCAATAGCTTAACGGAAGACTCATTTTCTAGTTCGACTTTTGCTTCAATTCGATTTAAAGCTAATTCTTTAAAACCGTAATCGATGATGGTTGATATGGCTTCATTAGCATATCCTTGTCCCCAATAATGCTTCCCTAATTCATAACCAATCTCTGCTCGTTCATTTGTAAAGTCAAAGTGATTGAATCCGCATGAACCGATTATATCTCCAGTCTTTTGAAGAATAATGGAATAACGAATCGCTTGATGTTCATTAGCTAGTTGATTGAGATGAGTAATCATAGCCGTAGCTTGCTCAACAGACTCAAAATCACTAATATTCATATACCTTGTTACGGTTGGGTCTGACCAAATGTTGAATAGGTATGGAGCATCAGATGTTTTCATTTTCCGTAATTGTAATCGTTCTGTTTCCAATGTTGTTTTCATTCATTTCCCTCCATTATCTTTTTAATCTAGAAAAAGATATGGTTACCTGGCATCATTCACCCCTTTCTGGAAGGATAAAAATTTTTTATTCATACCTACACCTTATAGCATGATCCAACTCCTGTTAGTGCGGCTACGATATTTTTGGCAGCCATCATTGCCATAGCATCTCGCGTCTCACTTGTTGCTGAACCGATATGAGGTAATGTAACGACGTTTTTTAAGTTTAGTAATGGGTTAGTTGGATGAATGGGCTCTTGCTCATACACATCTAAACCAGCTGCTAAAATTTCTCCTGTTAATAGTGCTTCTGTCATCGCTTCCTCGTCGACTGTTTGTCCTCTAGAAGCATTGATGAAAATCGATGAAGGTTTCATTAATGTAAACTCGTGTGCACCAATAAAATGTTTCGTTTCATTCGTTAGTGGAACCATGAGTACGATGAAGTCTGACTCACGAAGTAATACTTCTAACTCTTCATAGTGAAGACCGAGCTGCTGTTCCATACCTTTCTTCCGTTTTCGATTAAAATAAGAAACATCCATATCAAATCCATATTTTGCTCGTTTCGCAATTTTTTCTCCAATTCGCCCCATTCCAATAATTCCGAGCTTCTTGTGGTGAACATCGACCCCGAATAGCTGTCTTGAATCGCCTTTTTTCCAACAGCCACTTTTTGTTAGAGCATCGAGTTCAGGGATTCGCCGTGCTGTAGCAAGCATTAAGCTTAAAACAAGGTCAGCAACGGTATCATCGAGAACGTAAGGAGTATGTGTCCCGATAATTTGATGCTTTCTCATCGCATTAAGATCAAAATGATCATAGCCCACCGAAATGGTACTAACTGCACGAAGGTTAGGAGCATTTTGAAGAAGCTCTTCATTAATCAGTTCACCACTTGTCATAAATCCATCTACACCTTGAAGCTTCTCAAATAGTTGTTCTCTTTTTAGCTTGTGTGCTTCCTCCCACATCGTCAGTTTGACGTGGTTTGCGAGATAGGCTTGAATCTCTTTAGGAAGTGGTTTGTCAGAAAATACAATTGGTCGACTCATCGTTTGCCCCTCCAAAGTGAAATCTACATAATTCTATTTTAAAGGGTGATGAAACAAAATGCGATGTTTTTATTAGAATACTTATTAGTCGCGATCTAACCTAGAAAATGTAGGGCTAAATAAAAAGCAATTGACAGGTTGTTGGTAGACCTTGCACACGATACACTTTCTTGAGAATAAGTTCGGGAGGTGTATTTGTACTACGTTATAAACGATCTGTTCATTTGTTTAATAGAAGAGGCTTTGCAAAATGACTAGGAGTTGATCATATAAAATGAAGAAACAAATAAAAGTAAATGCAGAGAACGGAAAAGAGAACGATAACGTTGTTCAAGTAGCTAGTGCGATCGGGAAAGTTCCACGAAATGGTAATCCGATTATGGCACATAAATTCGGTGCTGATCCTTATGCACTCGTCTTTGAGAATCGTGTGTATTTATATGCGACGAATGATGTTCTAGAATATGATGAAAATAATCAAGTTCTTGAAAATTCATATGGATCGATAAATAAATTGAGTGTCGTTTCATCTGATGATTTAGTGAATTGGACAGATCATGGAGTCATCAATGTGGCAGGCCAAGAGGGTGCTGCCAAATGGGCCACCCAATCATGGGCACCAGCAGCTGCTCATAAAGTCATTAATGGTAAGGACAAATTCTTTCTTTATTTTGCTAATAATGCAAGCGGTATAGGTGTACTGACGAGTGACAGCCCGACAGGTCCGTGGGAGGACCCAATTGGGCAAGCTCTTATTTTAAGAAGTACTCCAGGTGTAGAAGATGTGACGTGGCTTTTCGATCCAGCCGTTCTCGTAGACGATGATGGGAAAGCATATATATACTTTGGTGGTGGTGTGCCTGAAGGGCAATATGAACGGCCAGATACAGCTCGAGTTATGGAGCTTGGAGAAGACATGACGAGTGTCGTAGGTAAGGCAATTCCTATTTCTGCTCCTTTTATGTTTGAGGATGCAGGGATTAATAAAGTGGGCAATACGTATTACTTTACATATTGCTCGAACTTTTATGACGGCGATCGCCCAACCGGAAGTCCACCAGCAGGTGAGATTGCTATATGACAAGTCAAAGTCCAATGGGACCATGGACATACGAAGGGACAATATTAAAAAATCCTGGTCACTTTTTTGGGACGAGTGGAAATAATCATCATGCCATTTTTGAATTCCGTGATCATTGGTATATTGCTTATCATGCACAAACTCTCTCTAAAGCAATGGGATTCTCAAAGGGTTATCGTTCAACCCACTTAAATCAAGTTTCGTTTCATGCAGATGGGTTGATTAAGACCATTACAGCGGATATGAAGGGTGTTGAACCAGTAAAGTGTTTACACCCATACACTCGTGTCGAGGCAGAGACGATGGCTTGGAGTGCCGGTATTCAAGTAGAGCCTGTGTTTAATGGTGATTTAGCTGTTACTGCGTTGGAAAACGGAGCATGGACAGCAGTGGCTAACGTCGATTTCGGGGAAGGAGCTTCAACATTTACAGCGAGAATATGCAATGAATCAGATGTAGGAGGCATTGAGCTAAGATTAGATCAACCCAATGGGATCGTAATAGGTAACGTGTCCTTACCAATTGCAGATAGCTCAGATCATTGGCAAACCATAAGTATTGAGATCCGAGGGGCGAAGGGAATTCATGATTTGTACTTTATTTATACCGGTATTCAAGCTGATAAATTGTGTAAGTTGGACTATTGGCAGTTTGAGCAATAATGTTTAAGAGGCTGGGACAAAACAAAAGTGTTTAGCTGAGAATCCGAACATATATTTCAGGAGCGGTGCATGTGCTCCACTCTAGATTTGTTCGGTATCTCACTTATGAAAATACTTTTGTCCCAGCCTATTTGTCTTTTTTTAGTGATAACTAGTAGCTTGAACGAGAAAATGTTTTATTACTGTGCTTTGCTTTGTAATTTCCTATATTCAGATGCGCTGACTCCAGTGTATAGCTTAAATTTTTTGTAGAACCAGTCTAAGTCTGTATAGCCGACACTGTATGAAATTTCATAAATTTTCATGTTTGTATGGTGAAGTAGATATTTTGCTCTTTCCATACGACGTTGAAGTAAGTATTCATTAAAGGTCATGTTTTCTTGACATTTAAATTTTTGTCCTAAATAGGAGCAGTTGTAATGTAAGGTGTCTGAAATCTCCTTTAACGTAATATTTTCATTTATTGCTTCTTCCACATAGTCCTTCACCTTTTCAATAATATTCGTAGTTCGCTTAGGCGAATCGAGTATCCTTTTGGCAGGTTTCTGGTTTTTATTACTAGAAAAAAGCTTCTTTTCTATGGTTTGTTTGATCGTGAGTAAACTAGTTTTAAACTCATCTGGTTTTACCGGGTTTGGTAAGTAATCATTGACTTGAAGGCTGAGTGCCTTTCGAACAAGCTGGAAGTCTTTATTTCCTCCGATTAATAAAATAGGAATCGAGCTTTCCTTTCTAATTCGTTCACATACAAGTAATCCTTTATCCTTCATTTTGGTCATGTTAATGATAATAACTGAATATTGTCGTTCGCTAAATAAATTCAGGGCTCTTATCTCAGTCTCTGCATAGTCTTGAAAGGTGAAGCCGCAATGTTTCCAATCAAGCATCTTCATTATGTTGTTCCTTGTACTGTGTTCTGGGTCAACAAGCAGCACCTTATACACAAGCTTCCCTCCCCCAAATATTTGTTATAAATTTGAAATGAATACGCTTTCATTATGAAGAATGTGATCAAAAAAAAAATAGGCTTTTTTTTATATTGCACACAAATTTTTATAACTTAATTAAAAATGAAAAATGGATTAATAAAATAAATACACAAACTAGAATTAGACCGGTTTTTTAACTAATTATTGGCAGGTTGTTGCCCTTTCATGAAAGCGCTATATTTATCGGTGTATCACCAAAATAAACGATTGAGGGGGATTTAAATGAAAATTTTTAAAACGATGCTATACATGTTGGCTTTGGTCTTATTATTAATTGCTTGTAGTGACAACGCAGCAGATGGTGATGTTGAAGGTGATGTAATCAATGATGCTGAAGATACTTCTGAAAATGGTGATGTAGAAGAAACAGGTGACGAAAGTGATGGAGAATCACAAGGTGACGAGGTGTATAGAACACCAGAAATGGACTTTGACTTAGGTGGTCAAACGATTAAGGTTGTATCTTGGTGGGATATGACAATTAATCCAGATAATCCAGATAATATACAAAGACAGGAAAATCTAGAGGAATTAATGGAAAAGCATAATTTTGACATTGAATATATTGCGATTGATTATGAAGAATATCAAGAGCGTGTCACAGCTTCTCTTTTAGCTGGTGAACCAATTGGAGACATTGTTCGACTTGGTAAAACATATACAGTACCAGCACTCGTACAACAAGATTTACTATGGCCAATCGATGAGTATACGCAAAATCCGAATGCATTTAATCAACTTATGACTAACGAACTTTACACTCATGAAGGTCGAGGTTATGGATTTACAGAAGATCAAACCAATTTAGCGCAAGGGATTTTCTATAATCGAACGTTAATGAATGAGCTTGGAATGAAGCCTCTTCAAGAATACGTAGATGAAGATAATTGGAATTGGGATACGTTTATTGATGTTGCCAAAGAAGCTAATAAAGATACGAATAACGATGGTAGTGTCGATACATGGGGACTTGCAAATGCTGGGCTTCTCATACATGCATTGTATTCAAACAATACGGGACTAACGGATGGAAATAAAGAAAATCTTGAAGACCCTGCTACACTTGAAGCACTACATTTTACATCTCAACTTGCAACGGAACAAGTACCTAGACCGACGGAAGGCGGAGATTGGACGGAGCCAGGACAATTCTTTAGACAAGGTAATACTTTAATGTACGCGGGTGCCTTATGGGAAATGTCTGGTTTCCAAGCTGATATGGCTGATTATGATTTAGGGTTTTTACCTTTTCCAAAAGGACCTAGCGCAGAGTCTTATCACTCAGCTGAGGCATTATTACAAGCATTAACGATTCCAAAGGCAGTTGAAAACCCAGAACAGCTCCTTTATATATGGGAGAAAATAAACGATATTGATTCTATTTATGATTACCCAGGCCAAGCTTCATATGAGTCATTATTTGTTAACGAAGAAGATATTGAAAATGTTCTAATGGTTGCCCCTAACTTAATTGTGCTCGATCATCATACATTTCCTAATTTAGAGTATTACGAGTTTGAAGGTGAACTAAATGAAGGAACATCGGTATCTACAGTTGTTGAGACGTATAAAGCATCGTTCCAAGCAGCAATTGACGAAGTATATGGTACGGAGTAACACGGGTTCATTCCTATAAAGAAAGGTGTTTAAATCAAGTTCTTGTATGTCACTGACATTGAATGAGATGAAGATAATTAAATGCCAATCTCTTGCAGTGGGAGGGGAGAGAGTTGTACATGATGAAGAAAAAATATGTCCGTGTCATATTCGTTCTTGTTTTATTTATTTCACTCATTTCGGTTTATAACTATTTGAATTCTAAGGATGGGGAGTACATCCAAGTGATGGCTGATTTTGAAGCTATTACAGATGAAACCTCTGAAGAGGGCTATGACCAATATTTAAATCAGCATTTGAATGCAGACAGGCCGGATGAAATCGTTCGTGTCGAGGGTGAGGATTATGTGAAAACGAGCGGTGAAGGTTTTGAAATCGTGGAACAATACGAAGGATTAGATGGCCATGCAGTTCTTACGCCAGAGGAAGGAACAATAAGCTGGGATGTTCATATTGAACATCCAGGCTTATACAATGTTAGAGTTCACTATTACCCGATGGAAGGAAAAAGCTCTTCAATTGAAAGGGAGTTCTCCATTAATGGAGAGATCCCTTTTGATGGTGCTGAAATTCTTTTGTTTGATCGCCTTTGGGATAATCTTTTAGAAGAAATTTTGACGGATGACCAAGGAAATGAATTACGTCCTCGTCAAGTTGAACGACCAGAATGGACGATGAAAACGTTCATGGATAGTGAAGGCTACTATGATGAACCTTTTTTATTTTATTTTCCTGAAGGGAATCAACAAATTTCGTTAACGTCATTACGTGAACCAATGGCTATTGATTATATTGAGCTTTATCAAGAATCAGATGCAAAGCCATATGATGAGGTAAAGAGACAATACGAAGAAGAAGGGATTGAACCTACAACAGGTCAATTTATTAAAGTTCAAGCAGAGGATGCGGTTAGAAAATCATCACCTACGTTGTATCCTTTAACGGATCGTTCAAGTCCATTAGTTGAGCCTTACCATGTTTCTAATCTTAGGATTAATACAATAGGTGGTTTCAACTGGAAACAGCCAGGGCAGTGGATTGAATGGGAAGTAGAAGTAGAAGAGGACGGCTTATACCACATTGGTTTGAAGCAGAAGCAAGATCTGCTTAGAGGAATTTATTCGACGAGAAGTCTTACGATTAATGGTGAGAGTCCCTTTGAAGAAATGAATCGAATCCGTTTTCATTATGCATTAGATTGGCAAATGGATGCGCTTGGAGGCGAAGAGCCTTATTTATTTCATTTGACTGAAGGAACTCATCGAATCCGAATGATGGTTTCACTTGGAGATGTTGCTCCTCTAATAAGGACGATTGAATCGAGTGTTCTTCAACTTAACGAGATGTATAGACAGATATTGATGATTACATCGAATACTCCTGATCCATTAAGAGATTATCAATTAGAAAGACGAATTCCTCATATGCTCGACATTTTTACAGAACAAGCAGAAGTTATAGAAAGTGTTGCTGCTTATCTTGAAGAGTCTACTGGAGAAAAAAGTGATAAAGTCGCTGTTCTTCATTCAATGGTTAGACAGTTAGAGGATATGGTGGATAATCCTGATACGATCGCAAGAAGACTTGATACTTATAAGTTAAATGTCGGAGGTTTGGGTACTTGGTTACAGACGGTTCGAGAACAACCACTTACTCTTGATTATTTGGTCGTGGCTTCACCTGACCAGGAGCTTCCAAGAGCACAGGCTACATTTTTTGAAAAAGCCCGACATGAAATAGGTGCCTTCTTTGCTTCGTATACCGAGGACTATGACAGTATAGGAAATATAGAAGAGTTAGATCGATCAATTACGGTTTGGATTACGACAGGACGAGATCAGGCACAAATATTAAAGAGTTTAATTGATGATACGTTTACTCCGGAATCGAATATTTCTGTACATTTAAGGCTGGTTCCACCTGAGATTTTATTACCGGCTACTCTTGCCAATGAAGGGCCAGATGTCGCCTTACAAATGGGTGAAGATGTTCCTGTCAATTATGCTATGCGAAGTGCTGCAGCAGATCTAAGTATATACGAAGATTTTGATGAAGTATCCGAGCGGTTCCGTGAAAGTGCGATTTTACCATATCGATATGAAGGAGGAGTATATGCTCTTCCAGAGACGCAGATGTTTCCAATGTTGTTTTATCGAAAAGATATTCTTGAAGAGTTGGAATTAGAGCCGCCTGAAACGTGGGAAGACGTTTATCATATGATTTCCGTTTTGCAACGTCATAATTTGGAGTTCTTTTTACCGATTGAAGATCCAATGGCACAAGCAAATCAAACATTAGTACCTAATGCTGCATTTTCAATGCTGCTGTATCAAAATGGCGGTGAATTTTACCAGGAGGATTTAACAGCAAGTGCACTTAATTCAGAAATTTCAATTGACACATTTAACAAGTGGACACAATTTTATACGAATTATAAGTTTCCGTTAATGGCTGATTTCCCAAATAGATTCAGAGTGGGTGAAATGCCAATTGGAGTGGCTGATTACAATACGTACAATATGTTATCAGTATTAGCTCCAGAAATAAGAGGGATGTGGGAATTTACGGTAGTGCCAGGTACAGAAATGGAAGATGGTTCGATTCGTCATGATGTGTCTAGTTATACAACGGCAGCAGTTATGCTCGAGAATGCAGAAGACAAGGATGCGTCATGGGAGTTTCTGAAATGGTGGACAGACAAGGAAACACAAATACATTTTGGTAGAGAGATGGAAAGCTTGTTAGGTGAGGCTGCACGTTATCCAACAGCTAATATCGAAGCGCTAGAAGAACTTCCATGGCCAGTTGAAGATTATAACAATTTAGATAGTCAGTGGGAATGGGTTCGTGGAATTCCGCAAGTTCCGGGTGGCTATTTTACGGGAAGACATTTAGACAATGCGTTTAGACGAGTTGTAAATGCAAATGAAAATCCACGAGAAGCACTAGCAGATTATATTAGATATATTAACGAAGAGATTGATATTAAGAGAAGAGAATTTAATTTATCTCAATGAGGATAGGAGGTGGAAGCAGTTGCAAGCAAAACCAGTCCAACAACCAGTTAAAAACCCCATCTATTCTACTAAGGAAACGAGAATGATGAAAATAAAAAAGGAGCTAAAGAGAGGTAAGCATTATTATATTTTAATGGCTCCTTATATGATTATTTTCTTTATGTTTACGATCATTCCAGTCGTCATTTCATTTGGGCTAAGCTTCTTTTCGTTTAACATGTTAGAGATGCCTAAGTTTATTGGATGGGATAATTATTCTAGATTATTCTTAAATGACGATATTTTTATGATTGCTTTAAGAAATACGTTTATTTTTGCAGCAATAACGGGGCCAATTAGTTATATTGCTTGTTTTATATTCGCATGGATTATCAATGAGCTTTCACCGAAAGTACGTGCGTTTATGACATTAGTGTTTTATGCACCCTCTATTTCTGGAAATGTGTTTTTTATTTGGCTCATTATTTTTTCTGGAGATACGTACGGTTATTTAAATGGTTTCCTTATGCAGGCAGGCTTTATTTTAGAGCCTATCCAATGGCTAAAAGACGAACAGTATATTTTGGCGGTTGTTATTATCGTGCAATTATGGCTGAGCTTAGGAACAAGTTTTTTGGCATTTATTGCAGGGCTTCAAACAATTGATCGTTCGATTATTGAAGCTGGTGCGGTAGATGGTATTAAAAATAGATGGCAAGAGCTGTGGTTTATTACATTGCCATCAATGAAACCGCAGTTATTATTTGGTGCTGTCCTACAAATAACGATGGCCTTTGCTGTTGCAGATATTTCCATTGCTCTTGCAGGGTTTCCAAGTGTTAATTATGCGGCACATACAGTGGTGACACATTTAATGGATTTCGGTACGATTCGATTTGAAATGGGCTATGCTTCTGCGATTGCAACTGTATTATTTGCAATTATGGTAGGGACTAACATGATTGTCCAAAAAATACTAAGAAAGGTAGGTGATTGACGTTGAGAATAAAGGGGAGAAAAATATCGATTTTCAGAAAAAAGCTTAATCGTTCATTTACTGTTACATTCTTATTGTTTGCATTTCTCGGTCTATTCGGAGCATTTATGGCACTACCGTTAGTTTATGCGATCAATAATGCTTTTAAACCGTTGGATGAACTATTTATTTTCCCACCACGCTTTTTCGTCAGAAATCCTACCTTGGATAATTTCTTTGATCTTATTGCTGTAATGGGGGATTCTTGGGTGCCGTTGTCACGTTATTTTGCTAATACGATCATTATTACATTAATAGGAACAGCAGGGCACATTATTTTAGCGTCGGCAGCAGCTTATCCGCTTGCTAAGTATCGATTCCCAGGTTCAAAGCTTATATTCTCGATTGTTGTATTGTCATTAATGTTTTCGCCTCATGTAACAGCAATTCCAAACTACATGGTGATGTCTTGGTTAGGGTGGATAAATACACATGCGTCTCTCATTATTCCGTCTATGGCTTTTCCATTAGGGTTATTCTTAATGAAGCAATTTATGGAGCAGCTTCCTGATCCAATGCTTGAAGCTGCAAAAATTGATGGAGCTAGTGAGTATCGGATTTTTTGGACGATTGTCATGCCTAATGTGAAACCGGCGTGGTTAACGTTACTAATATTATTATTTCCTATGTTGTGGGGTTCTAACGGAGGGAATTTTATTTATAGTGAGGACTTAAAAACATTGAATTATGCCTTAGAACAAATCACACTTGGGGGAATTGCACGAGCTGGGGTTGGAGCAGCAGTTGCATTATTTCTTATGAGTGTACCTATTATCATGTTCCTAATTTCCCAAAGTAGTGTCATTCAAACAATGTCCAATTCTGGGATGAAAGATTAGAAGGGAGCTGTGTTTTGATAGTGAAAACGCTTAAGAGATTGAACGCCTGTCTTCTTATGATCATTATTATATTGGTCATTGGTACTGAAGTGAACACAGTACAAGCTGCAAATCAGACAGCTTCCTATAATTACTCATTTTGGGGGGAGTCCGTACATGCACCTGCAGCTTACTATCCGACGAGGCTAGTCGATGGTGAAGGGTTAGGAGTTGGTATGTTAAATAGTCCGACTGATTTTCATGTTTCTGAAGATAACATGATTTATATGTTGGATACAGGAAATGATCGTATTGTCGTATTGGATGAAGAATTTCAATTGGTAGAAACGATTCAGTCTTTTGATAAGGAGGGAGAATTAGAAACGTTCTCTAATCCGCGAGGTTTGTTTGTGACAATGGAGAATGACATTTTTATTGCAGATACAGATAATCGGCGAGTTGTTCATTTGGATGAAGACTTGAATTTGGTCAAAATCATCGATGATCCACAATCTGAACTTATTAATGAGAATTTTGTCTTTCAGCCCTTGAATGTTGTTGTGGATAATGCTAATCGGGTTTATGTTATGGCAGACGGTGTATTCGATGGATTCATGGAATTTAATGTCGATGGTTATTTTACAACGTTTATTGGAGCAAATCGCGTACAAGTTGATCCCATTGAATATTTATGGAAACGATTTGCAACACGAGAGCAACGAAGCCAAATGCTTATGTTCGTCCCGACTGAATTTACAAGCATGGATATTAATGAGGATGGTTTTATTTATGCGACAAATGGTGATGGATCTGATGATGCTATTAAGAAACTGAATTCTAGAGGTGATGACATTTTAAGAAGGGAAGGATATTTTAATCCGATCGGAGATGTTCGCTACACGACAGCTGTCGGTCCTTCTCGCTTGATTGATATTGATGTAACAGATAGTGAGATTTATTCAGTGCTCGATGCTAGAAGAGGTCGAATCTTTACGTACAACGGAGATGGTCATTTAATGTACGTATTTGGTGGCATTGGTAATCAACTAGGTGAATTTCATACGCCGGTAGCTATTGAACGGCTGGGTGATGATTTCCTCGTTTTAGATAGGGAGTTAGGGGAAATAACGGTTTTCGAAACAACGGAATATGGTCGAACTCTTAATGAAGCTGTTAGAAGTTATGAAAGAGGCGATGAAGAATCGGCATTTGAACTCTATCAGGAAGCGGTTCATATGAATGCAAACCTTGAATTTGCATATGCCGGAATTGGTAAAGCGTTATTACGAAAAGAAGAATTTAATGATGCTATGCATAACTTTGAACAAAGTCTCGATCAAGCCAATTATTCGAAAGCATTCTTGTTGTATAGAAATGAAATTCTTAGAGACTACTTTTCTATCATTATGACAGGAATAATGGTATTAGCTGTTTTATTAGTATTTTTAAGGATTTATTTAAAAAAGATTAGAAGAAAGAGGGTTGCTTCGATATGAACAAAGAATTAATCAAACACCCATTTTATCTTATCGTTCATCCCTTTAATGGTTTTTGGGAATTGAAATATGAGTATAGTCAACGTATCAACTTAATCATCTCGTTTGTTATTTTGTTTTTATTAATTTTAACGAATGTGTTAAGTAGCCAATATAGTGGATTTGTTGTGAATTTGTATAACCCAGAGGATATGAATAGTCTAATGGAAATCGTATATGTTGTTGTTCCAGTGCTATTCTGGTGTGTGGCTAATTGGTCACTTACTACTTTAACGGACGGGGAAGGAAAGTTTGTTGAGATCTTTATCACAACTTGCTTTGCATTAGTACCATTAGTTGTTATTAATTTTCCTTGGATTTGGTTGAGCAACTTAATATCGATGCAGGAGGTTACGTTTTACTATTTCTCTCAAAGTTTCGCGGTCCTCTGGTTTCTGTTTCTCTTATTTGTAGGGAACATGACAGTGCATCAATTTACACCATCTAAATCAATAGGAACCATCTTGTTGACGATAGTAGCGATGGGGTTTATGGCTTTTCTCTGCTTATTATTCTTCAGTCTAATCCAACAGGTGGTCGCTTTTGTTAATGTCATCTATCAAGAGATTATCTTTAGGTACTAGAGAGGAGTGGTAAAAATGAGAAAGGCCAGAAATGCACTACTGCTCACGTGCTTTCTTGTCACGATTGTTCTAGTAGGTTGTTCAGAATCAACTGGATCAGTTGAAATAGATGAAAGTGATATAACTGGATTAGATTATACTCAAGAACAAGCGTTGCAAGCATCCTTTATGGATGAACGTTTAGATGGCATGAAAGGGGTAGCTGAAAACGATCATTTACAATTATTTATCGATGATCTGACTGGCTCAATTGCTGTTCTTCATAAGGATAGTGATGAAATATGGCATAGTAACCCGACTGACCGTGATGAGGATTCTATTGCTTCAGGTGTTAATCAAGACGTATTGTCATCACAAATGCAAATTCATTTTTATAATAATTTCGGTCAGGGTAGTGTGATTAATACGTTTTCAGATAGTGTCCAATATGATCAATATAAAATAGAAGAAATTACAAATGGCGTAAGTGTGACGTATCAATTTGGTAGATCGGAGAGATCTGTTGAAGATTTACCCCTTATGTTAAGTTCAGCACGTTATGAAGAAATAACAAGTAGGTTAGATGATGGAGGCAAACGGGCTTTATTAATTGCCTATACTGAGGATACGGAACGAGAAATTTATGAAAGAAATGATAGTGCGCTTAGTGGATTACAACTTGAACGTGCTTTTATGGCATTTGATGATGCTGGTTATACGGAAGAAGATTTGGAACAAGACATGCAGGAATTGAATTTCACACAAGAATCACTTTCTGCACGTAATTTCCAAGCGACGATCGAATATACACTTGATGACGATAGTTTAATCGTAAACGTTCCAGTTTCAAGTATTCTCTACTCGGAGGATTATCCAGTTAACCGTATTTCATTGATGAGGTTCTTTGGAGCAGGTGGGGCGGATGATGAAGGGTCATTGTTTGTTCCAGATGGTTCGGGAGCTTTGATTCATTTTAACAATGGTAAAACAAAGTACTCAGCTTATCAACAATCTGTTTATGGTTCAGATTTAACGATGGAACTGTCTGATTATGAAAGAACAGAACAAACTGTCCGATTACCTGTATTTGGGATTATTCGAGATGAGGGAGCTTTATTTGGAATTATTGAAGAAGGCGCATCTGTTGCAACGATTAATGCCGATGTTAACGGCAGAGTAAACAGTTATAACTATGTATATCCTAGCTTTTATGTTGTGAATAAAGGAGATGTCACGTTACAAGCAAATGAGCAGGAACGAACATTACCTCGCTTTCAAGAAGCACCGATGGACTCAGATTTCAAAGTGAGGTATACGTTTTTAAATGGGGAAGAAGCGTCTTATTATGGTATGGCTAACTATTATCGTGAGTATCTTGAAGAGACAAATGGACTTCCTGAAAAAGTTAATGACGAGACATTATCAGACGATATTCCTTTTTATTTACAGCTAGTAGGGAGTATACAAAAGCAGAAGCACTTTGCAGGCGTTCCTTACAAGTCTCTTGAACCACTTACAACATTTGAACAGGCAGAAGATATTGTGAGTCAGTTGCAAGAGCGTGATATGACAAACATTAAATTAAATTATCTAGGTTGGTTTAATTCGGGTGTTGACCATAAAGTACCAAAAAGCGTATCAGTTGACCGAGCGATCGGAGGAAAGTCAGGATTGCATCAATTTGTTGATTTTGCAGAGGAGAAAGGCATCACTCTTTTCCCTGAAGTGGCTTTGCTTAATGTCAACTCAGGATCAGGTTTTAATGAAGCGAGGGAAGCATCAAGGACGTTACGAGGTATGCCGGCAACTTTGTATCCTATGGATTTGACATTAGAGCGACGAGATCGAACGAAATCACCTTCTTATGTTTTGTCTCCTGGGCGTTTAGAAGCATACACGGAGTCAATGCTTAGTGATTTCGTATCACATGAAACAAATGGTATTTCATTAAGAGATTTGGCCGACCAATTAAATAGTGATTTCAGAAAAAACAATCAAATTGATCGTACTGAATCTGAAAGAATATCTGTTCAAGCGATGAAAATGATACATGATGAAAACTTAGAAATTATGGCTAAAGGGGGAAATCAGTACGCTTTACCATACTTATCAGATATTATTGATGCTCCAATAAGCAATAGTGGATTTAAAATTCAAGACGAGGCGATACCATTCTATCAAATGGTGATTCGTGGATATATCGATTATACTAGTACACCCTTTAATTTATCTTCTTATACGAATGAGAGACAGTACGTATTGAAATCGTTAGAATTTGGTGCAGGTGTTCATTTCAAATGGATCCATGAACCGAATTATAAATTGAAAGATACAGAGTATAATCACTTATATTCCGTTAATTATGAGCAATGGATTGATGATGCAACTAACATATACCATGAAATAAATGATGTACTAAGTAACGTCCGTAATGAGCCTATAGTAGCACATGAGAAACTAGAAGAAGGTGTTTATAAAACAGTCTATAACAACGGAATCTATGTTGTTGTCAATTACAATGAAACGGCGGTGTCCATAGATGGAATGGAAATTGAGGCTCAAGGTTATATGACAGGTGGTGAGACGTTTTGAAATCGTTAGCAAAATTAAGTGGAACGTTGCGAACATATGAAGGACAAAAGGTGTTTTGGGGTGTTCTTTTCGTCTCGCCTTGGTTACTAGGGTTTATCTTTTTCTTTTTCGTTCCATTACTGACTTCATTACAATTTAGTTTTAGTGAGATTTCAGCAAGTTCAGAAGGTATGACCGTTTCATTTGTTGGAATGACCAATTACATTGAAGCATTAACGGTCAATACAAGCTTTAATCGAATTTTAATTGAATCGATTATGAATATTGTCATTAATGTACCTTTGATTGTCATTTTCAGTTTGTTTTTGGCGGTAATATTGAACCAGAACTTTCGCGGGAGGTCATTAGCAAGGTCGATTTTCTTTTTACCCGTTATCCTTGCATCTGGAGTTATTTTGAGCTTAGAAGCGACTAGTTTAGTGCAAGATATTAATCAGCAAAATGCTACTTCTGGTGGCTTTTCAAATATGTTAAGTTCTTTTGAACTGCAAAGAATGATGATTAATTCTGGTGTAAATGTAACGATTGTTAATTATCTTACAGGAGCGGTTGATCGAATTTATGAAATTGTTAGTCAATCAGGGGTTCAAATTTTAATTTTTCTTGCAGCTATTCAGACAATTCCACCACAGTTGTACGAAGCTTCTAAGATTGAAGGGGCAACTGGATATGAAGCTTTTTGGAAAATTACGTTCCCGATGGTTAGTCCACTTATTTTAGTAAATTTGATTTACACGATTATAGATTCGTTCTCAAGAAGTCCAGTGACTGAGCTGATCATGTCCACTGGCTTTGATAACTTTAATTTCGGTCTTAGTTCGGCAATGGCATGGCTGTATTTTGTTTCAATCATGCTTATCTTGGCAGTAAGCACGTATTTTATTTCGAAAAAAGTTTTTTACCAAGATTAGTAGATGGAGAGATTGAATGGATTAATAGTATGACAAAGAGAAAGATAGTTTTTCAAACAAATAGGCAGCAATTGCTTAAGGTGAAGATCCAATTATTTGTTTGAAAGTGAATCATTTCGTAAAAGGAAGTTCGATCAGAGAGGGTGAGAGCTTTGAAAATAGCTCAATGGTTAACGGTTGAAAAGATAAAACATTGGGTTTGGTCGTTTGTTCGACTAGTATTGATAGCTGGTTTATCGTTTATCATTCTCTATCCTATCATTCAAAAAATTTCGACAGCTATTAAGCATAGAAGTGATCTGTATTCACCGATAGTCGTATGGATTCCTGAAAATTATTCACTTGATAATTTCAGAAATGCGATGTCGATTATGAATTATTGGGATACATTGTTTAACACATTTGTATTAGCAGGGACGACAACGTTACTCACAGTTGCATCGTGTGCACTTGCAGGATATGCATTTGCTCGCCTGCAATTTAAAGGAAGTAAACTACTGTTTGGAGGGGTGATTCTTACTATTCTCGTACCTCCGACAACGATTCTGATCCCGATGTATATTAATTTAAGAGAATTTAGCTTAATGGGACTTATCCCGTTAATAACAGGTAGTTCAGTGAATTTATTGGATTCGTATTGGCCGTTTATCTTAACAGCATTGACGGCAAACTCTTTAAAGGCAGGGTTATTCATCTTTATTTTTAGACAATTCTTCAGGGGAATTCCTAAAGCGATTGAAGAAGCTGCTTATATTGATGGAGCAGGAGTTGGGACAACGTTCTTTCGTATTATGCTGCCCAATGCGTTGCCGGCTATTGTAACCGTTATGCTGTTCTCATTTGTATGGCAGTGGAATGATACATTCTTCACGACAACGTATTTGACATCAAGTAATGTGATGTCAACACAATTATCGTCATTACCTTATAATTTAGCGATTCATCTTGAGGGAGGTGATGCAACGAGTACCGATCCGTTTTACTTAAGTATGGTACAGGATACTGGGATCTTGCTCGCGATTCTCCCTTTAATTATTATTTACTTATTTGTTCAACGTTACTTCGTTCAAAGTGTTGAACGCACAGGGATTGTTGGTTAAGTTCATTGAATTCACTGCATGTATAAATAATATCATCATGTTCTGAATGAAGTGTTATAGTCATGTCCAAAAGGGGAGTGACCGTAGACATAGGGAGCAGTATCATTTCGTTCTACGTAATAGTGAACGGATATTAACCATTGGATCGGAATATGAGAAGAGAGAAAGGTGACATGCAAATCAAGGTTTGAATAAAGTAGAGGTAGCATTCGAAGAGCGTTCAGATGATGAAGGGATAGCACAATCGATGGATTTACCGATTGTTGAAAGTATCCCTTCCTTACTGAAGCTACAGCAAATAACTGCTTTCAAAACTTGAGTCTTGAAAGCAGAACGGTAAGAGAGAAGCGGTTTGGAGCTTTAAAGAGAATGAGGACAAGATTAACGGAATTGTATGTTGGGGAATGGCTATTAACCATATGTGGCTAGCTCATTTCCGGTTGATCGAACTAATGCTCCATTTGTAGTTATACTCATCTTAAAGAGAAGCCAGCGTTTTGGGGTGTTGTTGATCCTTCGAAGTCATCTAGAGATGACACTATGGAACGAGGATTTTCCAATAGTTTTAAAAATAGTAAGGAGGACAATAAAGCCATGAGCAAAAAAAAATTTGTCGTTTTAATGGCGTTTGCGCTTATCTTAAGCTTGTTTTTACCGAATATTACGTTACTTGCACAACAATCAAATGAGACTTTTGAAAATCCGTTTATATTTTCTGATGTGCCAGATCCTGATGTTATTAGGGTTGGGGATGTTTATTATATGGCAAGTACGACGATGCACATGAATCCAGGTGTTCCAATTATGAAATCCTATGATCTCGTTAATTGGGAAATTGTTAATTATGTCTATGACATTCTCGAAACAGATGATGAACAATCTTTAAGAAATGGACAAAGTGAATATTCAGCAGGCTCATGGGCACCTTCGTTAAGGTATCATGGAGGGACGTACTATGCAGTCTTTTCTTCAAATACAACAGGTAATACGTATGTTTATACGACGGATGATATTGAAAATGGTTCATGGACAAGACAGACGCTTGATGCACGTTTCCATGATATGTCACTCCTTTTCGACGATGATGGACGTGTATATTTAGTGCATGGCAGCGGTAATATTTCGGTTACGGAGTTAACATCCGATGCAACTGCTGTTAAAGATGGTGGTTTGAATGAAGTTATTATTCCGAATTCAGGAGAAATAGCTGGATCTGGTGGACTTCCAGGTGAAGGAGCAACGATTCAAAAAATAAATGGAAAGTATTATATATCGATTATTACGTGGCCTGAAGGAGGTATGAGAACGCAACTAATCTATCGTTCAGATTCGATAAATGGAGATTACGAGGGTCGAATCGTATTGCAAGACTCGGGAATTGCTCAAGGTGGAATGATTGATACCGCAGATGGTGATTGGTATGCGATGATATTCCAAGATAATGGAGCAGTTGGACGAACACCTTTCCTTGTGCCCGTCACATGGGAAGATGATTGGCCTATTTTTGGAGAAGACGGTCAAGCTCCAAGAGAGTTGCCAGTTCCAGTTCAAGGAGTGAAATCGACGAACCGAATTGTCGCTTCTGATGAATTTTATCAAAATTTGAACAGGGTTTTTGCAACGAATCATTCAAAAGAAACAGAAGAAGTACTTACTAAATCAGAGAGCGAAATGTCAGTTACAACTGAACGGATACAATTACTTGAAAATGGTAACTTTGAAAATGGAATTGAACCATGGGAAGGCTTTGGAGCAAATATTGAGCTATCAAGTGAAGAGGCATATAGTGGATCAAGTAGTTTATATGTGACCAATCGTCAGGTTACGGGGGATGGTCCTAAACAAGATATTACAGGTAAAGTGGAGCCTGGAACAGTGTATGAATTCTCGGCAAAAGTTAAGTATACAGAAGGCCCTGATGAGAAAAACTTCCATTTCGCGATTCAAAATGGAGCAACTTGGGAGGGCATTGAGGTAATGGGATTTACGACGGCTCAAAAGGGAGAATGGGTAACGATTGAAGGGTCCTATACATTATCTGAGGATATAGATCTATCAGAAACGTTTATTTTTATTGAGACACCTTGGACAGCTGAACCTGATGACGATTTAGATTTAATGAATTTCTATGTAGATGACCTGTCTATGACAACAACTGAAACTGTCTCTGAAGAAGCTAATCTCATTCATAATGGTAGCTTTGAGGATGGTCTGGAGCCATGGGATGTTTATGGAAACGCTACTATTGAAGTAACAAATGAAGAAGCGTATAGCGGTTCTCATAGTTTACATGTAACCAATAGAGAGCTAACAGGTGATGGTCCAAAATATGTGTTGACTGGAGCTGTTCAAGTTAACCATATTTATGAATTTTCGGCGAAAGTCAAATATACAGAAGGGCCAGAACAGAAGAATTTTCAATTTGCGATTCAAAACGGACCAACTTGGCAAGGGATTGAAGTGATTGGTTCTGCAACCGTTCAAAAAGGAGAATGGGCAACGATTTCAGGGACGTATAGACTTCCAGTAGGTACTGATCTATCAGAAACATTTATTTTTATTGAAACACCGTGGACGGATAACCCTGATCCTATTACAGATTTAATGGATTTCTATGTTGATGATATATCATTTATTAATAAAGGTGGTGTTCCTGATACAGTTAATCCAGGTGAGCATGATTATAATGGATCAAACCTTGATTTAGTATGGCAATGGAACCATAATCCGGATAATACAAATTGGTCTTTAACAGATCGTCACGGCTTTTTAAGAATAACGAACGGTAACATTGATACGAGTATTCATGATACTAGAAATACGTTAACTCAACGAACATTTGGTCCAGAAAGCTCAGGTAATATTGCAATAGAAGTGGACAATATGCGAGATGGAGACGTCGCTGGACTTGCAGCCTTCCAAGAGAAGTATGGTTATGTTGGTGTTAAAATGGAGGGCAATTCTAAATCAATTGTCATGGCAAAGGGGACTTCTGAATCTTTTGAGGAAGTAGAGAGTATACCTCTAGATGAAGAAAGAGTTTATTTTAAAGTGGACTTTGACTTTAAAGACCGTATAGATCGTGCTTACTTCTATTATAGTCTAAATGGTGTGGAGTGGACGTCTATTGGTGATGCATTAGAAATGGAATATACGCTACCACATTTCATGGGCTATCGTTTTGCTTTATTTAATTATGCAACGAAAAATCCAGGCGGTTATGTTGATTTTGATTACTTTAGAATAGAGGATACGATAACAGGCTCTGAAGGTATTGAAACGGTATTAAATGTGCAATTAGATGATGTTTCTGAAGTAGTTGGGGTGCCAAACAATGAATTTGAAGTACCTATAAAAATGGATGCGCTTCCATATGGGGAATATAAGGGGTTATCAGCATCGTTTCATATTCCTAAAGGTTTGTCCGTTTCTAAAGTGGAATTTCATACAGAGAATATTCATGGTGAAGGGACCTTTAGTTTCATAAATAACCAGCTATTATTAACGGTTAGTGGAGATGATTTTCACTTTTCAAATGAGGATTCCGAACTATTTGCTACGATCACGTTAAAGGTTGATGACTTTGTAACGTCAAATCGAAATGAAAAACTCAGAGCTAACTATATCCAAGTAGAAGGTGCAAATATTGCTTACAATGTGCATGACGCTGTGGCAAACATTGAACTATTACAATTGGAGACGGATGCTTTAGCGAAGATACCAGGGTACAACAATCCGCTCATTAGTCACAAGTTTGGAGCAGACCCTAATGTACTAGTTCATGATGAACGAGTATATATTTATATGACAAATGATGAGTTTGAGTATGATGAAAATGGCCAAATTATTGCAAATACGTATGCAAACATTAATACTTTGACAGTCATTTCATCAGAAGATTTAGTAAACTGGACTGATCATGGTTCTATCCCGGTTGCGGGACCTAATGGAGCAGCCTCATGGGCTACACAATCATGGGCACCAACTATTGCTCATAAGGAAATTAACGGTGAGGACAAGTTCTTCCTATATTTCTGTAATAACGCTTCAAACATTGGTGTTCTTACAGCTGATAGTCCGCTTGGTCCTTGGACGGATCCAATTGGAGGGCCGCTCATTCATGGGAATACTCCTGGAATAGAAGGAGTAGTTTGGAACTTTGATCCCGGTGTTTTTATCGATGATGATGGTACAGGTTACCTGTACTTTGGAGGTGGGGTCCCCGGTGGAGCAAATCCGACTCCTGAGCAAGCAGCTAATCCTCAAACAGCTCGTGTCATTCAATTAAGCGACAATATGATCGAGACAGTTGGAGAAGCCGTCATGATTGATGCACCTTTCATGTTCGAGGCTTCAGAAATGCATAAATATAACGGGCAGTACTATTTTTCTTATAGTACAAATTTCTCAGGTGTACGTGAAGAGGGCATGCCGCTTCATGGAGAAATTGCATATATGATTAGCGATAATCCGATGGGTCCTTTCACTTATGCGGGAACCCTTTTACGAAATCCATCTCGTTTCTTTGATGTCGGTGGAAACAACCATCATCATATTTTTGAGTTTAATGATCAATGGTATATTGCTTACCATGCTCAAACGTTGTCAAAGCAATTAATGGACAATACGATGGGGTATAGATCTCCTCATATTAATAAAATTGAATACTATGAGAATGGCAAAATAAAAGATGTTCAAGCGGATATGAATGGTGTTAGTCAAACTAGAACTCTTAACCCATATACAAGAACAGAGGCTGAAACGTTTGCTTGGAATGCAGGTATTTCAACAGAGGTATCAGAAGCACCAGGAAGTATGTTAGAGAGTCTTAACTTAAATGTAACTAATATTGAAGATGGTGATTGGATTGCGATATCAAATGCAGATTTTGGTGAAAATGGCGCTAGTACATTTAAAGCGAATATTGCATCGACTGTCGGTGGAACAATTGAAATTCGAATAGATAGCCCGGTTGGAGAAGTAATAGGCTTGTTAGAGGTTGAACCAACAGGCGGGGAACAAGAATGGGTCCTAATGGAAACGGATGTAACAGGTGTATCAGGTGTTCATAATATCTTCTTTATGTTTAAAGGTGAAGAGGATAACCATTTATTCAACTTTGATTATTGGAAGTTTAGTGAGGATGATAGTGATGAAGATGAGCCGGGTAAGGATCCAACTGGAGAGTTAGTGTTAGATGCTGAGGAAGCAGAAGAGGTATATGCTGGCATTACGTACTCGATTATTGGATCAAATAGTAAAATCAAGATGCCATCAGATTTACCAGATGGTACGAAATTGAAAGTAGCAACGAAAGATATTACAGATACAAATTACGAAGGTTTAATACCAGCTGGTGATCAATTAACGTTCATGTTCGAATATGCTGATGGTGCTACTATTCCTACAAATGAATTCACATTGCTATTAGGATATGAAGATGATGTTAATCGAAATGATTTAGGAATCTATTATTATAGTGATGAGGACGATGAATGGGAATATCGTGGTGGAGAAATAAATGAAGAGAGTCAAACGGTCATATTAGGAGTTACATCGTTCTCTGCTTATGGGGTATTTGTAGAGGAAGAGAACGGTCAAGACGGTCAAGATGGCCAAGATGGTCAGGATGGCCAGGACGGTCAGGATGGCCAGGACGGTCAGGACGGTCAGGATGGTCAGGGCGGTCAAGACGGTCAAGACGGTCAGGATGGTCAAGACGGTCAAGATGGTCAAGACGGCGAGGATGGCCAAGATGGTCAAGACGGCGAGGATGGCCAAGATGGTCATGACGATCAAAATGACAAAGTATTGCCTAGGACGGCGACGAGTTTATACATGTATCTTATGTATGGTATTGTTTTACTCGCTATAGGTAGTGTAGCTCTGTTGGTAATTCGTAAACGAAGAATGAATATGTAGATTAAGTTGAATGAAGTTGGGGCATAACGAAAAGTGTTTTGTTGAAATCTGAACAATGTGCGAAATATATTTCAGAAAGAGGTTTATTTGCACCAATGTGTATTTGTTCGGTTTCACATTTATTAAAACACTTGTCCCTGCTTCATTTTCTTTTTAACCTATCGACTTGATCTATAAGATATAGGGTTAATCACCTATAGAATGACAGGTTGCTGTAAACATCTAAGCCCGTTAAACTAAATTATGTATACACATTTGGAAATGTAACGAGAGGATGAGAAATGGTGAAGAATTCCAGAATGACAGATTGTAAAAAGCTTCATGAGGCGTTTGGGGACTATTTTTCAATAGGAGCGGCGGTCAATTCAAAGACAATTCATACTCAATGTGATCTACTTAGTCACCATTTTAATAGTATAACTGCAGAGAATGAAATGAAATTCGAAAGGCTCCATCCGCGTGAACATCATTATACTTTTGAGCATGCGGATCGTCTTATCTCTTTCGCGAAAGAACATGAAATGGAGGTTAGAGGACATACGCTTGTATGGCACAATCAAACATCAAAGTGGGTGTTTGAGCGAGAAGATGGAAATGTCGTAGATCGACAAACACTTTTGAAGCGAATGCAGTCACATATTGAAACGGTGCTGAAGCGTTATAAAGGGCAAATATATGCATGGGATGTAGTTAATGAAGTAGTCTCTGACAAGGACGAAGAGATGCTTCGTCCTTCAAAATGGCTTGATATTGTAGGTGAGGACTTTATTTCAAAAGCATTTGAATATGCTCACAGTGCGGATCCAAATGCACTCTTGTTCTATAATGATTATAATGAATTTGTCCCAAAGAAAAGAGAAAAAATATATAGTATGGTTAAATCATTGAAAGAGAATGGCACACCCATTCATGGAATTGGGTTACAGGCTCATTGGAATTTGGAATATCCGACACTAGATCTTATTCGTCAAGGGCTTGAAAGATATGCAAGTCTAGGATTACAGTTACATATTACTGAACTGGATGTATCCGTTTTCGATCATGATGATCGTCGAACTGATTTAGTGGAACCGACAGAAGCGTTAATGGAAATGCAAGCTAATCGATATGAAATGTTTTTCAACATTTTTAAAGAGTATTCTGACGTTATTACATCTGTTACTTTTTGGGGCGCAGCAGATGATTATACTTGGCTAAATGATTTTCCTGTGAGAGGTCGCAGAAACTGGCCGTTCCCTTTTGATTCGAATCATCAACCAAAGAAATCCTATTGGAAACTTTTGGATGTTGCACGTTCGTAAATAGAGAATGCATTTTATTTAGGAGAGGTTATCATGAGTAGTACAATCATTACGAACCCAATTATTTGGGCAGATGTTCCGGATCCTAGTGTGATTCGTGTAGGAGAATACTTCTATATGTCAAGTACGAGTATGCATTCAATGCCAGGTTGTCCGATAATGAAATCATGTAATTTAAAAGATTGGGAGATCGTTAATTATGTGTTTGACACATTTGCTGATAATGAAGAACATCGTTTAATTGATAGAAAGAACATTTATGGTAAAGGATCATGGGCTACTTGCTTACGTTATCACAATCAGACATTTTACCTTTGTTTCTCAAGCAATGACACCAATCAATTTTACATGTATCAAACAACTGATATTGAAAACGGTGAGTGGGAATGTTCTGTCATTCCAGGACTTCATCATGATCCGAGCTTGTTGTTTGATAATGAACGAGTCTTTGTGATCCATGGGAATGGTGACATTCGTATTACGGAATTAACGGAAGATGCCACTTCGAAAAAAGAAGACGGAATAGATCAGGTTCTGTTCGTTACAGAGTATGAAGGGATAGGTTTACGATGTGAGGGATGTCACGCATATCATTTAAATGGTTATTATTATTTATTTTTTATTGAATGGCCAAAGTTTGGAAATAAACGTCGGAGGCAAATTTGCTACCGTTCAAAAGACCTTTTCGGCCCTTATGAACGTAGGATTGTTTTAGATAATGACATGGGTTATCAAAATCAAGGAGTTGCTCAGGGAGGTATTGTTGATACACCGCACGGAGAATGGTATGCTTTTTTATTTCAAGATCATGGTGCTGTCGGAAGGATTCCTTGTGCTGTTCCTGTGAGATGGCTTGACGACTGGCCAATATTTGGTTTTGATGGGAAAGTTCCGAAGGCTTTTGAAGCTAGGTTACCAACGTTCGAATCAAAGCCTATTGTTAGAAGTGATGAATTTGAATATGAAGAAAATAAATTGTCATATAATTGGCAGTGGAATCACAATCCTAACAACAAATGGTGGACGGTTACAGCAAGGCCAGGGTATTTGAGGTTGATAACTGGACATTTAACAGGAAGTGTTGAATATGCACGTAATACATTAACACAAAGAACAGAAGGTCCTGCATGTAGTGGAATGACCTTTATGGACAGTCAACATATGAAACCTGGAGATTATGCTGGGATAGTTGCGCTACAATCTCATTATGGTACAGTTGGTATTCGGAAAGATGAATCGGGAAATGGTTATGTTGAGATGTGTGTGAAAAGTGACACTGGGGAGCAAGAACTAGTTGAAAGCGTTCGATATGATAGAGATGACATTTATTTAAAGATGGAATTTGATTTTAAAAATAGCCATGATATCGCTCGTTGTTATTATTCAGATGATGGATTGGAATGGAAGAAAATAGGTATTTCAGTCAAACTGAAATACACATTAGATCATTTCATGGGTTGTCGAATAGGGTTATTTAATTATGCTACGAGAGAAGTCGGAGGTTTTGCTGATTTTGATTATTTTCGATATACAAAACTGAACGTATGATCAAACTACTAGATAAAATGGCTTGTATTGGTTGCTCTCTTCAGAGAAACTGATACAAGCCAATTTTTATGAAGTGTATCATTTTCCATTGCTGATTCAAAAAAATTTTGCAAGAGATAAACAGCGATCTTGTGTACAAGCGAGTGAATGATGTATTGTACAATTAAAATTTCTAATATAACAAACGAATGGTAACGATCTAAATAAATGTTTATTGAAAAAATCAAACTATGATAGAATAATTTATAATAATACGCTATTTCAACATTACTAAACTATGAAATGGGGTTCATTACTTGTGTGGGTAAAATTAAATAAAGCCGGTTTTCTTCTGACAGTGCTATTTATGATTCCAATTTTGTCAACTTGTGAACAAGGTATGGAGGCGGGAGATGATTCTGTTTTAGGTGGGGATCAAGAAGAAATGAATGATCAGCATCCTGGACTAACTAAATATTCTCCTTCAATTGAAATTCATTTAGTTAGAGAGACAAGTGAGAGTTTAGAAAATTTACTGAATGAACTGCCTGGAGAAACATTAGATGATAATCGTTGGAGTAGGCTTTATGAACAAGTACTAGGTATAGAAGTTAAGTATGATTGGAAAGCGAAAGGCGACCTTTATCACCGAAAATTAGGTGCTGTTCTTGCTTCGGGAAACTTACCTGATGTAGCAAAAGTAAGTGCACAGCAATTAAGACAATTGAACAGTGCAGGCTTAATACAAGATCTTTCTTCTGTTTACGAGACGTATGCGACTCCTTTTACGAAGGAGATTATGAATCAAGAAGGCTCAGGTCCATTTGAAGCTGCTATTATTGATGGGAATTTAATGGGGATACCTGAAATAGAATCTTCTATTGAGAGAGCACAGTTTATCTGGATTCGCACAGACTGGTTAGAGACGTTAAAGCTAGATCCTCCAACAACAATGGATGACGTTCTTGAAATTTCGAAAGCGTTTACAAATGATGATCCGAACCAATCAGGTGAGGATGACACGTTAGGTCTAGCCATTACTCAACATCTTTGGGACCCTGTACTAGGAATTACTGGATTTATGGCAGGGTACGGAGCTTATCCGACAATTTGGGTTGAAGATGAACAAGGAGAACTAGTTTTTGGAGGGGTTCAACCAGAGGTGAAAGTCGGTTTGAAAGCGCTACAAGAAATGTATTATGACGGTCAACTAGATAATGAATTTATGTTTAAAGATGGTATGAAAGTTGAGAGCCAAGTTGAAAAAGGAAAAATAGGAATGTTTTATGGTGAACAATGGGCATCCTTTGTCGCGGGGACAAGTCGTTTAGATGATGAAAGCGCACAGTGGCAAGCTTATCCAATCGTTTCTCATTCAGAACGGCTGCCGAAAGTGCCATTGAAATTTTCAACTGACCATTTTTTAGTGGTCAAAGAAGGATATGACTATCCAGAAGCGATTATAAAAATGATTAATCTTCACTTAGAGAAAAACTGGGGGGAGACAGCTGAATATGAAGTCTATTATAGTACACCATTTCCTGCTTGGAGAGTGTCGCCCGTTACACCATATCCGGCATTAAAAAATTTAGAGGCGTATCGTCAACTCGAACATGCACGATTATCTGGAGATTATTCTAATTTGAAGCCAGAGGCAAGAGCGATTCAAAAGAATATAGATAATTATAATTAACCAGCATGATAAATCTGGTTGGGGATGGGAACGAACGTATGGGCCAGAAGGAGCCTTTTCAATACTTGAACAATATGCTGAAAATGATCAACTGTTATATGATCATTTTGTAGGAGCACCGACAAATACGATGATTAAAATGAAACCTATTTTGGACGATCTAATGCACGATACATTTATAGATATTATCCTTGGTCGTTCTATTGATGAATTCGATCAGTTTGTTGATGATTGGAATCGAATGGGCGGAGCTCAAATGACAGTAGAAGTGAATCAATGGCACTCAGAACGAAATGAAAATTGAAGTATTCTAGAGAGCACTGAATATGGTTCGTTGTATTTTTATTATGCTCTTTAAGCAATGCAGAACGTCTACAATCATTGTTACTATAATAAAGAGCATTGAAAAAATTAACTTTATTTTTCAGTGACCTCGTAGTCTGGTGCAGTTTTGTCTGTCATGTAGTCTACGGATCGAACAGCATCGGAGGGGATTTACTTGTTTAGCAAACGTAATCATATTTTTGGAAAAACATTATTTGTACGATTACTTGTTATGTATCATGTTGTTATTTTGCCAATTATATTGCTAGGTTTATATTTGTATAATTGGAGTTATAGTAATGCGAATCAGGAAATTTCACGGTATGCACAAGTACAGTTAACATCTTATTTAGAGAACTTAAATCGCGAAATTGAGTGGATGGAAATTCAACAATTCGATATTTTGCAGGAAAGAGAATTACGAAAAATCGCCTTAACTTGGGATATGATGGATAGTACTGAAAAGAAATCAAGCATTAATTATGTTCTCCATCGATTGACTTCTATTCGAAATACTAGTGCTTATATTAAGGATATTTATATACACATTCGTTCTGTTGATGTCACCATTTCAGCAGTTAATGCAGTCCAAACTTTTGATCAGCTACTCTACGATGCGACGGAAATGACTTTGGAAGGTAATAAAGATAGATTAATAGAAAAGGGTGGATTTTTACACCTAAGGCCTTCAATGATGGGAATTGATCAAGAGGGAGAACCGCTTTATACGGTCCAAGTTGAATTAGACGCTGAGAAGTTGAAGGAATCGTTAGATACGTTAAACATGTATCCAGAAAGTGGCACATTTTTACTTTCAGAAGATTGGAGAGTTATGCTGTCCGTAGGGGAGGAGTCGAATAGAATTCCAAACCATTATTTAAATACAGATAAAAAATTAATAGATAGCACGAATAGAGTGGACGTGGATGGCAGCCTTTATCATTTTGACAAAGCCTATTCTGAAGAATTGGGGCTTTTTGTCGTGACCTATTTACCAGAAGAAATCGTAAAAAGTCCGTTAAATAAATTTAGTAATTGGGTGTGGGTGTTTATTGTCACTTCTATTGTTACGATTATGATTTATTCATACTCTACCTATAAGCTTGTTCATAGGCCACTATTACTTCTTGTTGATGGATTTAAAAGGATGGAGAGTGGTGGTTTAGATAAACCAATTAAACATGAAAAAACGGATGAGTTTGGTTTTATATACGATCGCTATAATAAAATGCTAGTAAAATTAAAACAGCTTATAGATCAAGATTATAAGCAAAAGCTCATGATGCAAAAGGCAGAATTAAAACAGCTCCAGTCGCAAATTAATCCGCATTTTCTATATAATAGTTTCTTTATCTTGAATTCACTTGCTAAGACAGAGGATACGGAGAGAATTGAAGTGTTTACGAAAATGCTTGGAGAATATTTTCGATTTATTACACGTAATGGAGAGAATGAAGTATCGTTAGAGGAAGAAATAAAGCATGCACGTATGTATACAGAAATTCAAAACCTGCGTTTTTCAAGGCGTATAAAAGTGCAATTTGATGAATTACCTGAGCAAATGGAACGAGTAAAAGTACCGAGGCTAATTGTACAACCAATTATCGAGAATGCCTATGAGCATAGTCTTGAAAAAATGTCAGATGAAGGGTATCTACGTATACATTATGAAGTGTTGAATGATGAATTTTCAATTATCGTGGAAGATAATGGTGACACGGTCAATGATGATAAGATTTATAAGTTGGCTAAGCATATTATGAACATAGACGAGCACCAGGAGCAGACAGGTATGATTAATATTCACCGAAGAATGGTATTAACTTATGGAACAGGTAGTGGATTGTTCTTGTCGAAAAGTGAACTAGGCGGTCTGAAAGTCGTGATCCGAATTAAACAAAAGGGGGAGAATGAGGATGTACAGACTATTGATCGTGGATGATGAAGAAATCATTACTGATGGTTTATATGAAGTGTTTAGTCGGTTAATGCCTGATCAGTTAGACGTTTGTAAAGCATACTCTGGAAAAGAGGCTTTGAATTGGATGTCCAATACTAGAATTGATATTGTACTTACTGATATTGCGATGCCTGGAATGAGTGGATTGGAACTGATTGAGGAGATACAAGCATATTGGCCTAGGTGTAAAGCCATTTTCCTCACGGGACATAGTAACTTTGAATATACATATAAAGCGATTCAAATGCCTAATGTTCGATATTTACTCAAAACAGAAGGATACGATAAGGTGACGGAAACCGTAATAGAAGTGATGGAGGAAATTCAACGCCGCCAACTTGACAACCTATTGTTAGAGCAATCTCGCGAGCAAATATACGCCTATGAAATGATGGCGCAAGGAGATTATTTGAGACATCTTTTACAAAAAAGCAAGGCTGTTTGTGCAGATCAAGAAGTGCTTCTAAATGAGTTCAAAAAGTTAAATATTTCATTAGATCCTACAAGTGGGGTTATGATGGTTCTTGCTCATTTGGATTATCAAAAAGGAAAAACATATACGGAAAGAAGTGAAATTCTTTCCGCTGTTCGGGCGATTTGGGAGGATCACTTTTCTGATCAGATCCATTGTAATGGAATTGTCGATAAACATGGAGATATTCTTTATTTTATCCAACCAATCTTATTTAAAAAAAATGAAAAAGTAGATAAGCATTTTCATAAATATTTAGAAGGTACTCTGGAGCTCGTTCAAGAGGAATGCTTAAGTTCAATTGAAGTAACAATTGGCTTTACGATAAGCATTGAGTTTATCAAATGGGAAGATGTAACAAAAATGTATGAACGCCTAAGACAGCTTCAGCAACTGAAAATAGGAGAGGACATTCCGGTTATTTTGCGTGCCTCACAAGAGCAAAATAATGAATATACTAGTAACAAAGGATTAGAGTCTAGTCAAATAGTTGAAATCTTAGTCGTTCATCTAGAAGCGAATCGTTCAGAGGAATTTTTCATTTTGTTGAAAGAATTAGAACAATCGTTACAAAATGGTTGTATACAACAAATGATCGAAACGTACTTTTCTGTGGCTATTGTTCTGTATTCCTATATTAATAGGATGGGCTGGTACAATAGAATTGATCATTCGGAAAAGTTATTGAGACTAGATGATCATGCTTCGATGAAAAGCGGTTTTCGATATTTAAATGACATTGCGACGGAAGTTTTCAAGGTTAAACAAACGGATGAACGAGACAGAGCCTCAAAAGTAATTGAACGCATCTGCCAATATATTGAAAATAATTTAAGTGAAGATTTATCACTAGTTCGCTTAGCGGAGGTTCATTATTTTAATCCATCTTATTTATCGCATTTCTTTAAACAAGAATATGGCATTAATTTATCGGAGTACATTGATAAATGTCGGATCAGAAAGGCAAAGAAGCTCCTTAGAGATGGAAATGTTAAAATACGTGATGTTGGAATGGAAGTCGGTTACAATGCCGCACATTCGTTTACTCGCTTTTTAAAAAAGTGACGGGAATGACGCCAAAAGAATTTCGTGATAATTATACGCTAAATTAAAAAAGTAGAAAATAAGTCACGGAAATTTAATGAGCAGTCTTTGGAGAGGGCGCCGAAAAAGTTTAGTTCTTAACTTTTTTGGTGCCCTTTTAATCTTCTTTTTCTGTTGTTATTTGAGTAGCTGAAGCTATATTTTAATGGGAATAGCCTGTTAGGTATCGGTGTTGGTTGTAATAAAGATCGGGTACGTTTAGTCAAAATAGTGTTATCAATTGACAAAATAATTTGATGTAAGCGCTTTATTATTTCGTTAAACTTATAGAAGCAAACATGGAAGAGAGACCAACATGTTAGGAGTGAGATAAATGGAACCAGTGACTAAATCGCAAACGTCACCTAAACAGAAAACGAAGAAAAAGAGTCAATGGACGCTCAATATGCAGACGAAAGAGACGATGGCCGGTTATTTCTTTATTGGTCCAATGGTTATCGGAACGACGATTTTAGTTGTCTTACCGATATTTGCTGCATTGTTTGTTAGCTTTACTGATTGGGTGTTTATTAGAGGTATTGATGATATGAATTTTGTTGGAATTTCTAATTATACAAGACTAGTTCAGGATGATTTGTTTATACAGTCGGTTAGAAATAATATGTGGCTAATATTCGCTGTACCGTTAACTATGTTTTTCTCGTTACTGTTGGCAATCATTATTAATAAGCATGTATACATGAAGGCATTTTTTAAAATTACGTTTTTCATGCCTTATATCTCAAGTATTGTCGCCATTGCGATCGTGTTTCAATTATTATTTCATCCATCTTATGGGCCAATTAATGAGTTTTTAATGGCACTTGGAATTGAAAATCCCCCACGTTGGTTGGCAGATACAAGGTGGGCGTTAGTATCAGTTATTATGATTAGTATTTGGGTATCTATTGGCTTTAATCTCATTATTTATTTAGCAGCTTTGCAAAATATTCCAATGGAGATGTATGAAGCTGCTGATATGGATGGAGCCAATATGCTGAAAAAGTTTTGGTATATTATGCTGCCCATGCTTTCTCCAACGACATTTTTTCTCTTAATAACGGGTATCATTTATAGTTTTAAATCATTTGAATTAATTGTTGTGTTAACAAGTGGTGGACCAGGTTATTCGACGTCGGTAATCGTCTATTACTTGTATGAGCAAGCATTTGAAAATTTACGTTCAGGTTATTCTTCTGCGATTTCAATGGTACTACTCTTGATATTATTAATCATTACCGCCGTCCAATGGTGGGGGCAGAAGAAATGGGTCAATTATTAGTCGGAGGTGGAATAGATGAAGCGTAATGACATCAAAAGCAAAACTGTTAAGCTCATGCTGACCGTTTTTATGTTGCTAATGGGAATCATCTTTCTACTACCTTTTATATGGATGATCTCAGCATCATTAAAGCCTGAACTAGAAGTGTTCGCATACCCAATTCAATGGATTCCTAGTGAATGGCGCTGGAGCAATTATGTAGAAGTATGGAGTGGAGATTTTCCACTGTATTATTGGAACTCTATTAAAGTAACGGTTATGACAACACTCATTTCTACGACTGTTTCTACGCTGGCAGCATATGGATTTTCCAAGATTCATTTTAAAGGACGTCATCTCATCTTCATACTCGTATTAGCGACATTTATGATTCCTGCTCAAGCCATTTTAGTACCGCAATTTATGCTTTATATGTATTTGGATCTATTTGATACGCATTTAGGGCTTATTCTATTAAATAGTTTCAGTGTATTAGGGACATTTATGTTAAGGCAGTTCTTTATGGGAATTCATGATGATTATATCGCGTCAGCTAAAATTGATGGAGCCGGGCATTTGACGATCTTTCGTAAGGTAGCTGTACCGTTAGTACTGCCAGCGATCTCAACATATGCGATTTTGCGTTTTATTTGGACCTGGAACGATTATCAAGGTCCACTTATCTTCTTACGGTCAGATCACTTATCAACAGTCCAAATCGGAATCTCACGGTTTACTTCGATGAGTGGTGAGTATTACAGCTTAATTATGGCTGGTACCGTATCAGCTATCCTTCCATTACTTATCATTTTCTTTTTTGGACAGAAATATGTCATTGAAGGAATTGCTATGGGTGGAGTGAAAGGATAAATATTATTTTTAATAAAAGGGGAGGTTTTTGTATTGAAGAAAGGCAAATGGGTGCACTTATTAATGGGTCTATTGTTTGCGGTGGGATTGGCTGCTTGTTCGAGTGATGAAGGATCAACAAATGATGATGGAGGCACGACAGCAGATGAAAGTAATACACCAGAAGTTGAAGAGAATACAAATGGGGATGAGCCTGTAACGATTCGTATGCATCATTGGTACAATGAAGAGCAAGACAGGTGGCATGAGGTGGTTGAAGCGTTTGAAGCCGAACACCCACATATTAAAGTGGAAACGGTCAGTCCAGAAAATAATGATGCAAATGAAACGATGCAACAGATTGATTTGGCAGCAGCCTCTGGTGATCAGTTGGATGTCATCATTGTCAACGATGCAGCCAATTATTCACAACGTGTAGCTCAAGGAATGTTTGAACCATTAGATGAGTACCTAGATGCAGCAGGAATAGACTATGAAAATGAATATCGTGTAAATACAAATGTGGATGGTCATTATTATGCACTACCAGGTAAATACAACATGTTCTTTGTGATGTTGAATCAAGATGCGCTTGATGAAGCTGGATTAGATGTACCAACTGATTGGACTTGGGATGAATATATGGATTATGCAGCCGCATTGACAGAAGGTGAAGGGCCGAGCAAACGTTATGGTACGTTCTTTCATACATGGATGGATTATGTTAAGTTAGCAGCATTCAATCAGCCGGTAGACAGTAACATCATTAAGGATGATGGAGTTACGTCTAACGTTGACAGTGATCATATTAGACAATCACTTGAAATTCGTGAGAGAGGTCATGAAGAAGGATCTGCGACTCCGTATGCTGATACGATTTCACTTGACTTAAATTATCGTCCACAATTCTTTGGTGAGAGTGCAGCGATGATTATGACAGGAAGCTGGATGATCAATGAACGAGGTGGGGTGGATGATGCTCCAGAATTTACCGTCGCTTATGCTCCTTATCCGAAAGCGAGTGAAGGCGATCCAATTACAACACCAGCCGGTGCGGACTTCTTAACAATGTATTCAGGTTCTGAGCATAAGGAAGAAGCATTTGAATTTATTCGTTGGTATACGACAGAGGGAATTGTGTTACAAGAAAAATATTTACCAGACTATTTAGGTGCTGATTTGGAAGATGTTATTACACGCTTACACGAAGCAAGTCCAGAGGTAGATATTGAATTGGTCAATATGGAATCACTTATTCATACGTTAGAGGTGTCAGAGGCGGCACCCGTCTTCATTCCACCTGCTTTCATTGGTGAAGTTGAGACAGCGTATCGTAATGAGGTTGAACGATTTTTATTAGAGGAGCAAGATATTGATACGACGATTGAAAATGCTCACGAAGCTGTACAAAGTGTTATTGATACAAATGTTAGTGAATAGATTTTAAAGGGATGGTTGCTAATCTGCCTAATGAGAAGAAAAATGCTTCTCATTAGGCTTTCAGCAAATGAAGAGAAAGGAAACCATTTATAAAGCCCAGTATGGAGGTAACGGTGTCTGTTATAATAAATGAAAACGGATCAGGATGTGACAGGGATGATAAAGATAAAGGAGAAGATGTACGAGATCAAGAAAGCAATCTCCTTTCGTCAAAAGCTACTGCTCATTATTTTCGTATTTATGGCACTACCGATCCTCTTTAGTATGGGGAATATTATTGTAACAAGTCTAAATGTGGTGAAAGAACAAACGATTAAAAGTGAGGAATACAACTTAGAGCTAGCAGATGTATATTTCTCTAAATTGGTCGATGACGTCATTCAATCGATGAATTATGTTCATTTTGATTCGGAAATTAGAAGTACATTAAATCGTGGATTGCAAGAACCGATTCCACCAAGAGCCTTTCTTGATATAAACGCAAAGTTAGATCACATAACTAGGAATAGCTATATTCGAATGGCGATTCTCCCAGCAAAAGGAGAGTACTACTTTTCAAATACGTCATTTAATGGCAGTTTTGAATATGATCAATTAGAGCCGTGGTTTGAAAAGCTTGAGAGCATTTCGACATACCAAGTGTATCGTTTTCTTGCTAAGGAATTACATGATGCCCGAGAGCCAGGGCATTTTCTTTACCAAAATGATCAAGTGATTGTACTAGGCCGCAAGCTCACGAACTATAGAGGGGAAACAACGGCATATATTTTTGCTGGCGTTAACAAAATTGCGCTCGACCAATTAACGAAAAACCTTGCTGAGGATCGAACTATTTTTCTGTTAGATGAAAATGGAAGCGTTTTATATGACGATTCTGACATATTAATTAGTCAGCCTTTTCCTTATCTTAAACAGATGGATGAGCAAGACTCATATTTCATAATAGATTCAGCTGATGATGACTATTTATTAGTCTATCAACCTTTTTCAAATGGTGATTGGACGATCGTTAGTGCTATGCCTTATCATACAGCGATTGACGAGTTAGGAAATGCGTTTACATTTAATGTGTATATGCTAACAATGGCACTTATTTTACTAGTAATCATTTTATTATTTGTTGTTAATCGCTATTTGCAACCAATCGGAAACTTAGCTACTATTGCCAAAGAAATTGATGCAGGGAATCTTATGGTTCGCTCGAATATTAGACGTAATGATGAAATCGGACGTTTAAGTATGGCGTTTGATTTAATGCTTGATCGAATTCAGGATGCTCTTGGCCAAGTGAAGCTTGAACAACGAATGAAAAGAAAGGCCGAAATGGCAGTGTTACAATCAAAAATTAAGCCTCATTTTATATTTAATGTTCTTAGTACATTACGAATACAAGTACTAAAAAATAATGATGAACAATCGGCAGATTTAATTTTATCATTTGGTAAGTTTTTACGTAGTGTGTACAAAGGAGACGAATCGATTTCCCTTGAAAAGGAAGTCGAGCATATGACGAATTATATCGATGTGATTAATTCGATGAGGCAGCATCCGATTAAGCTTCATACACACATTAGTTATGAAGCTAAGAACGTTATTGTTCCTCGATTTTTCATTCAACCAGTTGTAGAAAACGCTTGCAAGCATGGCATTCAGAATTATTCTGGTTCGATTACGATCACAGCCTATGTAAAGGGTGGCTATGTGTTCGTAAATGTACAAGATGATGGAGTGGGTATGGATGAAACAGATCTTAATACGTTACAAAGTAGTTTTGAATATGACAAAAAGCAAATGATCGCAACATATCTTAAGGAGCCTAGGAAGGAATTTGGCATTGGTTTGAAAAATGTGTATGAACGAATGACATTAATTTATGGGGATCGATTTGAACTGCATATTCAATCAAAGAGGAAGAAGGGATTAACGGTTCTATTTCGTTTTCCTGCTAACACTAAAATGGAGGTGGAAGATGAAGGTTCTTCTCGTTGATGATAATTTTCAAATGTTGGAGTTTATGTATGAGATGATTTCATGGAGAGAATTAGGTTTAGAGGTCATTGGGAAATGTGAGACAGGAATCGATGCACTCGAAATAGCTCAAGACAAAACACCAGATATTCTCATTACAGATATTGATATGCCGAATATGAATGGTTTGGAGCTAATTGCGCAAATGAAATCACTTAATGAGCATGTGCAAGCACTCATCATTTCCTGCCATGATGATTTTCATTATGCCCAAAAAGCTGTGCGGCTTTATGTAAATGATTATATTTTAAAAGAAACACTGGAACCGAAAACGTTTCGAGTAGCGGTTAATAAGCTTGTGTCTGAGGCTAGAAAGCAGAAGCAAGAACAAGCAAAGGTTGCCTCTTTAAAAACAATCGTCGATCAAAATAAAAAAAATTTGAAAAAGCAATGGCTGCAAAATTTTCTAACATCTTCTAATTTAAATGAGCGTGAATGGAAACATACAAACGAGTACTTCCAATTGAACTTGGATGATTATCATTACATTCCGATTAGTGGAAGAATGATGAACATTGAAGCTGGCTGGGAGAAATTTCGTTCATCAGAGGAGCTATTTTCTTTTTTTGTTGAGAAAGTAGCTAAGGAAACGCTGGGGCAAGGAATAGAGCTTGAAGGGGCTCTCTATGAACCGGATCAATTGATATGGTGCTTTCCATATGTACCAACAATGAAAGAGAATCCTTATGAGGAAGTTCGCAAAAGGCTAAAGCAATTTCAAACTATATTAAAAAAATGTAGTGGAGTGTGTATAACATTTGCTTATAAACAGGCCGTTACATCGGTGTTAGAGTTGAAGCAATCACTCAAACAATTAACGAGTAGTGAAGCTAAATGGTTTTATGTTGAAGAGCAAGAGATCGTGCGATTTGAGGATATTAAAGAATCAACGAATGATCAAACGATCTTTCAGTATTATAATGAGGCATTGGAAGAATGGAAGAAGGTAACTCTAGAAGGGGACCAAGTGAAAGCTTCACAGATTGTTGATCGCTGGATGTCAATTATAAAAAAGGAACACTATCATCCGGATTCGGTTAGAAGCTGGCTTCATAACCTCATTATCACGATTGAACTTCATTATTATTATACTTTTGAGAATGAGCGACATCATGGATCACGGCATAGTAGCATCCAGGAAATAGCTAATGTGTGCCAGCTTAAGAAGTATATGAACGACTTCTTCCAACGTATTATTCATTTTGTTCAATCATCTAGTCGTACCGAACGATTAGAAGTGTGGGAAGCAAAAAAATATGTTGAGCAAAATCTGCATGAACGAATTACGATGGAAGCAGTTGCTAATAACCTATATATGAATCCGAGTCATTTTAGTCGATTATTTAAAAAGGAAACGGGTGAAACGTTTATAGAGTACGTGATTCGAGTGAAAATGGAGAAGGCAGCAGCTTATTTACGTGAGACAAATAAGGCGATTGAAGATATTGCTCACATGCTTGGCTATGAAAATACGAGTTATTTTATAAAGCTATTTAAAAAGCGTAACGATATATCGCCATTAGAGTATCGAAAGGCAAATTGAACACACAGCTGCTGAAGCGGCTGTGTGTTCAAACGTTTTGAGACATAACAATCGATATTTACAAATCAAATATGCAAAAATAGCACTATAGATAGTCAAGATAATGGCATAGAAAGCAGACATACTTATGTTAAAATGTAAGCGCTATCATAGATGAGGGTCTCAAGGCTTATCAATCATTTTATTTAACGCAGGAGGTGATTGAAGGAATTTGTCTTTTCATCATGAGCGACACCCTGTTGTAAGGAAAAGTCAAATGATGATCAGGATCAACTGTTAACGAACACTCTTAGTCATGATTGTTTCCTGATAAAAAGGGAGAGTTGAAAAAATGGTTAATGAAATGAAACGTTATTCAACGTATTGGTTGTATATCGTGATTAGTCTCATCATGATTGCTTTACTTGTCCTAATGATGGCTGCAAATGAATCAAGAGCAGAGGACGGGACGAGAACAATTGTCATAGATGGAACGGATGTCGATGAGTATAACCGATTTAAAGGATTTGGAACAGTTTCAGCAAATAACACGTCTCGGTTAATGATCGATTATAAAGAAGAGCATCCTGATCAGTATTGGGAGATAATGCACCAACTATTTGATCCGAATACAGGTGCAGGCCTCGTTCATGTAAAAGTGGAGCTAGGTGCAGATGTCGATTCTTCGTCAGGAACAGAGCCTGCTACGATGCGTTATGCTGATGAACCGGCAAATGTTTTACGTGGTGCAGGGTTTCAATTTGCTGCAGATGCGAAGTCCATTAACCCTCACATTACAACTGAAATTCTACGCTGGGGAGAGCCGCGTTGGACGTGGGAAGGTGTAGCAAATCAAGAGTATGAAAATAGATATCAATGGTTTAAACAGACGATTGATGCGGTTTATGAAGAGTTTGGTTTTTCGTCTTGATTATGTAGGAATTTCACAAAATGAACGAGCTCAAAATAATGGAAGAAATGAGCTTGAGTGGTTGAAGTATTATACGTCACGAATAAAGGAAGAGCCGAATTATGATGAATTTTATAAGGACATTAAATTAGTTGGTGGTGATGGTTATCGTGATACGAGAACCATCAGTCAGACATTGCTTGATCATCCTGATTTAATTGATGAAATTGATGTCATTAGTAGTCATTACGGCTTAACTGGTTCAAGTGAGCTGACACAGCTTCAAAGCCATTTAATAGCTGAAGGTAAAGAGCCGAAAGAGATTTGGTCTTCAGAAGGGGTCTCACCAATGATTAATGCTAGGTATCGAATTAATATGGAGCCACATTATCAAGGAGTTGGTGGGCATGCGGGAACAGTGGACGTCATTTCACGAATTATGCTGATGTATCATTGGGAAGGGGCAGGCAACAATCCACTTCAAGCAGTATCTTTTGATTTTCAACCTTCTGTTGGAGCATTTTATCAAGGTTCTGCCTATACACCTAAGCATTTAATTAATGCATTTACACCATGGAATGGCTCCTTTGAAATGGATGGGGGGATAAAAGGGGTTCGGCATGTAATGAATTTTGTTGGCTATAATGATCCAGCAACAGATGAAAATGAGAGATGGATGTATATAAAAGAAGCGACTTACAATGATGGAACGTTTAATGATGGAGGCGTTCAAGTAGATACAGGCACTCATAATTATATGACAGTAAAAGATCCTAATACGGATGATTACACAACAGTATATGCAAATAATACGCGGGAGACACGTCACTATAAAATCGAGGCGAAGAATTTAAATGGGAAAGAAAATGCACCATTATATGTTTGGGAAACAAGAGGTCCAGACGTAGGACAGGCCTATGATGCGAACTGGTTTCAGCAAATTAATAAAATTGAGCCAGTTGATGGTCAGTATGAAATTGAGGTGAAGCCTTATTCACTCCTGACAGTCACAACGCTCGATCGGAAATCTGAAATTGAAGGATTTGAGTATGTATCTAGTCCTTTTGATATTTTACAGGATACGATACTGCCGTTACCGTATGTTGATGATTTTGAATATAGTGAGTACTCTATTGATGATCAAGGAAGAGACTACGTTGAACGTCGAGGTGGTACACCACGTTATACGACTGATCAGCGGGGAGCATTTGAAGTCGTGAAAGAAGCCACGATACAAGAGACGAGTGGCAGCGCGAATCGTATTGTGCGGGATATTCCAGAGGCAGAAGAAAGAGGCAATATGCTTCAACAAAAAATAACATATGAGATTATCGGCGCGGATTGGGCTGTTTGGGGAGGAACGGATGGGTCTGCAAGTAATAGTAACCCACATACGAACTTTGGGGACTACCGCTGGGTGAATTATAAGGTGTCTTATGATTTTTTACTTGATACTCACACACCTGAAGTGAGTGGGCGAAGTAACTATGCGCTAATAGGATTACGACATGTCAAGGCAGGTGGAACGGATTCACATGCACCATACAATGCGCGTGTGTATTCAGATGGTACGTATGAAATATTAAAGCTTGGTAATGTCGTTTCAAGTGGCACAGTAGATGGCTTCGATCCAAATATTTGGAATAACCTTGCATTTGAAGCAAAGGATAACGTTTTTACATTATATGTGAATGATGAAGAAATAGCGGTTTATAAGGATGAGGACTCGATCGTTATGTCAGGAAGAGCGGTTATTGGATCAGGTTATTATGAAACCCTTTATGATCAGCTACGTGTCGATCCAATTGCTGGCTACCCATACATGTCTGAAAAATATGATAGTGCGCAAGGTATGAAGGTAGGCACAGTAGAAGAAGCACGAAATAACAATGATCGTAGTAATCCAATCGGTTATATTGGGCAGTGGGATTTCGGTCAAGTCGGTTATGCTCATTTTAATCGTACACGAATGACGGCAAGTACAGATGTACCGTATGGAATGGGGTTACCGTTAGTTTTAGAGATACAGCCGATGAACAAGGAGAGTTAAATCGTGTATATTATTCTGGTAGTTGGTCATCGAATAATGCGAATTCATGGTCAGGAGTAGGAGGATCGTTTGAAATTACGTTTAAAGGGACAGAGATTAGGTTGTTTGGAATAACAAATCCTTCGAATGGAACGGCTGATATTTATTTAAATGGCGAGCTAGTAGGTGAAGCCAATTATTTAAATAATAGTTCAATTGAGCAAGTCGTTTGGTCAGCAGACGGGCTTGAAGATAAACAACATACGTTAGAAGTAGTTACAACTGATCGATACGTGAGCTTTACAAAAGCAGAAATAGAGACAACTGATCCAGTATTAGCCGTTACAAATCTTGCTCCAAGTAACTTTATTCCAATAACAGAAGATCATGAAGTTGGTGAGGAGGAAAATACGGTTTATGCGTTAAGAAAGAATGGGAATGTATGGGGATCTAATCAAACGAATGCTTGGGCAAATTTTAATGATGATCCGTATTTAGTTATTAACTTCACTGGTTCAGGAATTGATTATTTCTCTGGAACAGGTGATGAAACTCTGTACAATTTTGAACTGAACGGTGAAGATTTGGGGGATTTTGCCGTTATCCCACAAACTGGAATTAGGTTCTCGATTAGAGACTTAGAGGAAACAGCTCATACATTAAAAGTGTCATTAAAGGACAATGAGAAAAAAGAAGACTTTATGGATTACAGAGGTGTTAATATTTATAGCACGCCAAGTCCTGAAAGCAGCAATACTAGTATGCTCTTTCATTTTAATGGAACAGGATTTAATCTGTTCGGTGCAACTTCAGATTCAGTTATTGATGTTTACATTGACGGAGAATTGATTGAGGAGAACTATCGAGTGTACTCACGAGGAGATAGACAAACATCCTATTATATTCGTGGACTTGATAAAGGAGATCATACTGCACACATTGTTGTAAAAGGAGGAACATTCACGATAGAAGGATTAGACATTATTAAAGGAGCTAGTCAAGGTGATGATGAAAGCCCTGGAGACGGAGATGAAGGCCCTGGAGACGGAGATGAAGGCCCTGGAGACGGAGATGAAGGCCCTGGAGACGGAGATGAAGGCCCTGGAGACGGAGATGAAGGCCCTGGAGACGGAGATGAAGGCTCCGGAGATGGAGATGAAAGCCCAGGGGATGAAGAAAAGGGACAAGATGATGGGCAAGGGTTACCTGCAACAGCAACAAATTTGTATAACTGGTTACTAGTAGGAATGGTATTGTTTGCAATTGGTTTAGTTTCAATCGTTTATAGAAAAAGAAGGACGATTGAGTAATAAAAAAGAGCAGTGATCAGCTAGGAGTAGTAGTCGCTGCCTTCATTTATAAAATAAGAATTTATATTTAACAGGCCGGTCAAGTGACGGGATCAGTAATGACAGCCGACAGTATTCAAACGCATAGTATGTTGGACGTGCCGATGCGATCATACCTGCGGATTTCTCCGATTTCCGCATTGAAAGGCGGCCAGATTTTCGTTAAACTCCCCGCTAAATCCGTTGTTGTGCTTTTTAGTGAACCACTCAGAAAAGCTTCGATTTAATTGGATCGGGGCTCTTCTGAGTGCCAATCATCGTATGTATGCTGTTCTTCTTTTCAGATTGCTCAAATATACTGTTACCGATCCAGCCTGTAGGACTTTGGGGGACATCCGTAAGCCTTGGTAAACTGCCGAGTGAAATAATTGCTGTCGTTAAACCCGCATTTGTGGGAAATTTCCGTAATGGTGAGTTTCGTCTGCTTCAACAACATGCATGCGCGCTCCAAACGAAGCCGCTGCAAATAGGAGATAGGGGTCGTTTGATAATAGGATTGAAAGATTCGGTTCAAGTGCCTGATCGAAATATTGGATTTGCTCGCGATTTCCTCCAGCGTAAGCGGCTCGAGATAATGATCTTCTATATAGGAAATCGCATTCGCCAATTGCATCAAATTACTGGACTCAGCCTTCTCTTGCCTGTCATACTGTCTTGACAAATAGACGACAAGCTCCATAAACCGGGAAATGAGCATCGTCTGATACCCTTGAAGTCTATTGTTATATTCGTCAATCATAACGGAGATGAACTCTGAGACATATTCTAGGTTGGGAATCGGCAAACTGAGCTTGCTTTTATAAGGATAAATATTGCGGTAAAACGGTTCCAAAACAAAGAGTGCCTGAAAACCGTTGGAAGTCTTTAGATCCGGACCGGCATACCGAAGCATTTCGGGCCTGTACATAATATTGCAAATCTTGAAATCATGAGGATCTTTGTAAGCATGGGCGTTGGATTCGTTTATAACAAATACGTCTCCTTTCTTAATAAAGGAGCTTTCGGTATTGACGATATGCGTAGCGTTCCCGTTCAATACAATCACGAGCTCGGAGAACTCAAAATGCTTATGCAGGTTAGTATCTTTGACGTGTCCCCCATATTGAATAAAGAACGGGAACTGCTCATCCTTCGTAAACCATTCTAATTGGACGTTACTCAATAGACCCACCCTTTCACTCATCATTATACCGATGGCTATATTATGCTATTACATGGCTCGAAAATCAAGGAATATTGTCAAAATGTGCTATATAATTCAGAAATGATTTACGAAAATATGTTCAGGAGCATGTCAAACTTTGGAACGAATAGGAGTGCAGTTTTATGCAGTATAAAAATCCGGTCATTCCCGGTTTTTATCCCGATCCGAGCATCTGCCGGGTCGGGGATGATTATTATCTGGTGACCAGCTCTTTTGAATATTTTCCTGGAGTCCCTATTTTTCACAGCAAGGATCTTGTCAATTGGCGCCAAATCGGGCATTGTCTCACGACCGAGCGGCAGCTGCCTCTGACACACGCCTGGAGTTCTGGAGGGATCTATGCCCCGACGATCCGCCATCACGATGACTGGTTCTATATGGTAACAACGAATGTGAGCGGGATTGGCAACTTCTTTGTCCGTGGTGAACAGCCCTTCGGACCTTGGTCCGATCCGATACCTGTCGCGCAAAGCGGCATTGATCCTTCGCTGTTCTTCGATGAGGACGGCTGTGTATATTTCCAATCTGCTCGTAACGGCGATGAAGGCAATGGCATTTATCAATGTGAGATTGACATCTCGACCGGAAGCATGCTGACGGAGAGTCGTTTGATCTGGAAGGGAACGGGCGGTGCAAATCCGGAAGCTCCGCATCTTTACAAGATCAACGGATATTATTATTTAATGATTGCCGAAGGAGGGACAGAGTACGGCCATATGGTGACAATCGCAAGAAGCATCGATCCTTATGGACCTTATGAACCGTGTCCAAGTAATCCGATCTTATCTCACAGAAGCTTGAACAGTAGTATACAAGCAACCGGTCATGCGGATCTGGTACGGGCGCATGACGGAAGCTGGTGGTCGGTTTTCCTGGGCATCAGGCCTGCCTCCTATCCCTATCGGCATCATCTAGGTAGAGAGACTTTCCTAGCGCCCGTCACATGGACAACCGACGGCTGGCCGGTCATCGGTCACGGCGGACGCATCGAGCCCGTTATGACGGCACCGCAACTGCCTGAAGTCCGGTGGTCACTTAAGGCAAACAGGGATGATTTTGACGATGCGATGCTGGGTTTTGACTGGGTTTTCTTGCGGAATCCGGCTCCGGAAAGCTGGTCGCTTCACGAAAGTCCGGGGAATCTTGTGCTGCAAGGGAATAAGGTGTCGCTTGACGACGCAGGCGCTCCCGCTTTTGTGGGCCGCCGACTCTGCCATTTGTCATGCAGTATAGCCGCTCTGCTCGATTTCGAGCCGGTGAATGACGGTGAAGAAGCTGGACTTACCGTATTTATGAACGAACGATATCACTACGATCTGGCCGTAAAACTTAAAGAAGGACGCAAGGTGATCGTATACAGACGAACTGTAGGATCAATGAGAACAGAATATATGCGGGATTGCGCAGAGGGGGCTGTCGTGCTTAAGATTGAGGCTCGTCCGGAATTATTTCTATTCAAAGTGCAGCAGGATCAACCTGATGATGATCTTGAATTGGGCTCAGGAGAAACTCATTTGCTCTCAACGGAGGTAGCGGGCGGCTTTACGGGAATAATGATTGCTATGTATGCCGTATGCGGAACGGGACAGAGTACGTCTGCACGCTTTGATTGGTTCGATTATAATCCTGCGACTTAGTCTATACAGGTGACTTTAAGATGTTGTTAAAAACGATGAGATTGTCGTAGCAGTGGGGGCAACGATATAAGTACGACCGGACGAAGCTCCATTCAACTGTTGGATAACTGCAAACAATTGAGTCTGCATGAAAAAAGCGGTAAGGAAACATCATCTCCTATCCGCTTTTTTCATACCAACAATACGACTGGGTCTTATATGTCTCTTTTGTGCTATTTTATGTCCTGAATATTAAGGTTTGTTAATCAAGCTGTGTTATAAAATTATTTCGAAGCTAAGATGTATACGCTTTCAAAAAAACTATTAAAAGGAGATTAGCTGATGAAAACAAGGAAATTATCGAGTGGACTTAACAAATCAATCATTTCTTTATTTGTGTTTGTTTCGCTTCTGCTGATGTGCGCGTTTCCCGCCACAGCCGACGACAGCGATCCGTTCCTACCTCCCGGTGGCGCGGATTGGAACAAGCTGATTGAGCTCAAGATCGATGCTTTTGGATGGAACGATGGTAACGAGGTTACCGATGATACCTATTTGGGCCAAGAAGCGAAGAAGATCGAAACCAACGGCAACTGGGTAGCCAATTATACCCTGAACGGTTGGCAGACGTTGGATATAAGTCTGTATGAAAATGGCACATTGGAGTTTGATGCTGTCGGTGCTGTCGGCGGTGAAACATTCTCCGTGGGCTTCGAGGACGTCGTCATGGAAAGGGTAGTCAACGGCGAGTTTTACACGAAAGATGGCAATCTTACGCATCAAACCTCTGAGGAAGCCTTGATTTCCCTTCCGGAAAGTCTTACGACTGAATGGAAGCGTTATTCCATTCCATTGAAGGACATCTTTGATGCCAATAACATTTTCGATAGTTCTAGTGTGCAAGTGCTCAGGTTCAAAGGGGATAGCTTCCCAGAGACGTTCTGGATCAGCAACATTGTCATCAATTCGCCGGACAGGGCGCCAAGCTATGCCCCGATTAAGGTGAATCAGGTCGGGTATATCCTTAATCTTGAGAAGTACGCTTTAGTAAGCGGCTATTACGACGAGTTGACCGCAATGCCCGACACGCCTTTTCAGGTGAGAAAGGCAACGGATATGAGCATTGCCTACTCTGGCGCATTGTCCTTGGTCACAGAGTATGATGAATCCTCCGGGGAGAAGGTGTTAAAGGCGGATTTCACCGGCCTGAATGAACCGGGCGAATACGTGCTGACTGTGGATGGGGTCGCTGAACCTTCTGTTGCCTTCCAGATCGGCGATGGCAGCATTTACAGCACTCTCCTGAAAGATGTGCAGAAGTTCTTCTACTTCCAGCGCGCCAATGAGGATTTGTTAGAGGAACACGCTGGGATCTTCGCTAGGACCGGCGAACGCAAGGAAGACCACAACCTTCCGTTCCAATCCGATCCGACAATCACGAAAGATGTTTCCGGAGGATGGTGGGATGCCGGCGACTTGGCCAAATATGTCACAGTGGGAGCTACGGCCATCTCTGATCTTCTCTGGGCATACGAGAGTTTTCCGAGCCAATTTCAGGACCATTCGTTGAATATCCCGGAAAGCGGCAACGGCATCCCGGATTTGCTGGATGAGATCAAGGTTGAAACGGATTTTCTACTCAAAATGCAGGACGAGGAAACAGGAGGCTTCTATGCTTATGTCATACGGGATGCTGCGCCGAATCGTTTTATCATGGATGGAACTGCGGATAATAGACTCATTCCGACGTACCACACTGGTGCGGCAGTTGGCGCTCTGACTCATGCATATATTGTCATGAAGGATTTTCCTGAGTTAGAGGATTATGCTGAGACGTTGCTGGATGCGGCTCTCCGTGGATGGAACTACCTGGAGCAGAATCCGGAATTTATTCCGCAGCCGGATGGTCCGTACAACGGAGACAGCGATGTGAACGACCGTTTCTATGCAGCGGCGACGTTGTACCGGGCAACCGGAGAGCAAGTGTATAGCGATTATGTCGTTTCTAACTATACAAATTTCGCCGATATATTCGAACAGGGCACGTTCTCGCACAATACCGGCAGCTTAGTAAGGATCGGCTTCTACCATTACATGATGGGCGAGCAGCCGGACCCCACAGTGCAGGAATGGTTCACCAATAAGTTTATCCAATGGCGGGACATTGTCATCGACAATAGTTTGAATAATGCAGTGTGGCGGAATTCCCCGAATGGATTTTATTGGGGAGCGAATTCGAATGCCGCTGGTGTTCCTGTTGGTCTCGCGATTGGAAGTCGTCTTCTCGGCTTATTTAACGAAGATGACCTGAAGGTAGCAAGCGGTAATCTGAACTATCTACTTGGAATTAACCCGCTGCAGATGAGCTATATCACTGGTCACGGTGAGCGTCGGGTCGTTAGAGTGTTTCATAGTATTTACAATGCAGACTTTCTCTTGGAGATGCCGAACGGTTACATGCCTGGAGGTGCGAACAACAACGGACGCTATACCTTCGCCGGCAAGGCTTACAACTATTCCTCCGTCGATTGGAACAGCAATGAGCCAGCCTTGAATTACAACTCTCCCTTGACCTACCTGGTTGCATTGTTGTCCGAAGCGGATTCGGAGGAATCTTCACAGGGAGGCTCTGGAGACGGAGAAGGAGGCTCTGGCACTGGAGACGGAGAAGGAGGCTCTGGCACTGGAGACGGAGAAGGAGGCTCTGGCACTGGAGACGGAGAAGGAGGCTCTGGCTCTGGAGACGAAGAAGGAGGCTCTGGCTCTGGAGATGGAGAAGGAGGCTCTGGAGATCGAAGCTCAAGGGATGAAGAAGGTAAGGGACAAAATGATGGGCAAGGATTACCTGCAACAGCGACAAATTTGTATAATTGGTTACTAGTAGGTATGGTATTGTTTGCAATTGGTTTAGTTTCAATCGTTTATAGAAAAAGAAGGACGATCGAGTAATAAAAAAGGGCAGCGAATCACTAGGAGTAGTATTCGCTGCCCTTCTTGGGAGTGTAGTATAAACTGTGTAAGTAAGAAATGCGTACGGTTCGGTACCTTCTTACTTACACGTTTTTTTATTTGGTAGAATAATAAGTATCAAGCTAAAGGAGTGTTTCAAATGGCAGGGAGGAATTGCACTTGAATGCTCAATAGAATGACAATCCGTTAAAGATTTGGAGGTTGTAATCGTGAAAATGGGAGTCGATTATTATCCCGAACATTGGGAGCAAGACCGCAAAATGGAAATTATTTCAACTCAAGACGAAAAAGGCACCGGTGCATCGCGAGGAAGCAACCCGGCGCCTTTTCGTTTTCCATGACTGGCCTCCTGAATTCGGGAGTCAAAAGCTACTTGAATGATATATTCCGGCTCGCTGCATCCTCGCCCATCTATTCCATAACACCAACTGCATGGAAACGGCCGAACCTACCAATTCATCACTTCTTTTATCTTGTCAATCAGCTTGTCTGCAGCTTTGGAATGGGTTGTCTCCGACGGATGCCAATGTGCACCGAGTCCGTCTTCCACCGATTGAACGTCAAACTTCATAACCGAAATATTAGTATCGCCGGTTTCATTCGAATAAGCAGCGGCTGCTTCCTCCACCATCGGAAAAAGATTATCCCCCATTATTCCCAGGGTAAGCATCAAATGCGCATCCGCGTTATGCGATCGAACCTGCTTCAGAAATTCGACATAGGCATCTCTGTACTCAGCCTGCTTCTCCGGATCATCACCCGTATACGAATAGTCGTTCGTCCCAAGATTTATTACAATCAGATCAGGTACGAATTTGTTAAAGTCCCATGGTGAGTTGTTGACATCCAGATTCCCGTCTATACGTCCGAAAGATTTGGCAATGATGTCATAATATTTAGGAAGCATAGACGATTCGTTCTCAGCGACGATTCCATAACCGCTGTAGGCAACGATGCTATAGTCGGCCTGGAGCGCAGCTGCCGTTTTATATGCATAGGTTTTGGTCACATCTTCTGTTGCAGTGGAAAAATGCTCCTCATCATCAACCCCGTAGCCGGCCGTGATCGAATCACCGATGAACTCGATCTTCCGAACCGATCCTTGTGTTGGTTGAATCCCATCCACAGCATTAACGCGAATCTCGTGGATTCCTGCGGTAGACATGGCAGCCTCCGACAGTTTGATGATCTGAATGACGACATCCTCATCGGAATCACTTTCAAATACGGTGTACGTCTTCAGAGGCTCATTTAATACATCGTCTATGACTCGTTCTCCATTGACATAAATGCCGATCCTTGCATGATTGGTCTCGCCTAACGCAATATGGTCGCCCTTCAGCGTAATTTCCGCCTTCTTGCCTCTAAACTCGAACTCCGCCCCGCTGCCGGACTGCGCCAGCCAAAGCGTGTCATCTAAGAAAGCTGTCCTGCCGATCGGCTTTACGAAGTCCTCCTCTGCTCTAAATAATTGATCGCCCTGCGCCAATATAATATAGTCTACATTCCAGCCTGTATCTCCAGCATCATGTTGGAGCTTCAATGTCGCGCCTGCAGGGATATCGACCGGCACGGTTACGCTAGTGTAAACACCATTCCAAGTGCCGTTCCCGGTAAAG
>NZ_BAUU01000031.1 GCF_000513115.1 Halalkalibacter hemicellulosilyticusJCM 9152 | reverse complement strand
GTTATTGGTGACAACATGATAAAAGTCGTTTCTTGGTACGACAATGAGTGGGGTTATTCTAACCGTGTAGTCGACTTAACAGCTTATATCGCTAGTAAAGGCTTGTAATAAAAGAGCTAAACAAGGAATGTGTACGACATATTGATGTCAGACACATTCCTTGTCTTTTTTAATGAGAAATTCTAGGGCATTTCTAAAGTGTTTGACCATTATCTATTGTAAAAACTTGACCGGTTACAGATTCTTGGGTCAATTGAAACAAGATAGAATCTGCAATATCCTCTGGTGTTGAAATTCTCTTAAGCGGTAAGTTTCCCGCAAGTTGATACATCTTTTCTTCATTTCCAGACCACCATCTTGTATCAACTGCACCAGGAGATATACTATTAACTCTTATATGGGGCGCTAATGCAATAGCTAATGACCTTGTCATAGTATGAATGGCTGATTTTGTTGCTGCATATGGAATAGACGAACCTATTCCGGTCATGCCTGCCACACTGCCAATATTAACAATCACACCAGACTGTTGCTTCTTCATATAAGGGACAACTGCTTTTACACAGTGAAACATCCCTTTCACATTTACCTCGAAAAGGGAATCCCATACTTCATCCGTTACGGCATCTAAATCATCCAGAGCTATTTGAACAGTAATACTTGCATTGTTTATTAAAGCATCAACGTTCCCGAAAGTTGTAACAATATAAGATACTAAATCATTTACTTCTTTTTCTATCGCTACATTTGCTTTATAGGCTATTGCCATTCCTCCTTGTTGTTTAATTTCATTTACAACTTCGAAGGCTTCTTTTTCAGAACGACTATAATTAATGACAACTTTTGCGCCTTTTCCTGCTAATTTCAAAGCTGTTGCTCTTCCAATACCAGTTCCACCACCTGTTATTAGTACTACTTTATTTCTAATTTCCATTCTAAATCACCCTTGTTTTTTGACTTAATATATTCTACTATATTTTACGGATTCAAGGAATATAATAACATATAATGAAATAAATGAATTTATATTATTCTGAGATTCTCTTAGCTTTGCTCACATAAGGATAGCCCCTCTCAAATTCACTAATAGTTGCGGGTAGGAGAACTTTTAAATGTCCGTCCACAGCCTCTGCAAAAAACAACCTAATTGGAAAGTGTGCTCAACATTTTGTCCCCCCTTACTTGAATAAGACATGTAAATCCCCTCTATAAATGTTACTAAAATTAAAGTATAATGTAACCGCGGTTACATTAATAGGAGGTGGAATATTGATTAGTTGGCTACACCTCACTTATAAAATGCCTAGAAAGCCTAGTTCTCCGAGAGTGAAAGTCTGGAGGAAATTAAAAAGCTTAGGGTCTGTACATTTACATGATGCTGTATGGCTTTTGCCTAAAAATACTTATACATATGAACAATTTCAATGGTTAACTGTTGAAATAAAGGATTTAGGTGGAGAAGCAACGATGTGGGAATCACACCCCCTCTTTGGATTGTCTGAAAAAGAAGTAAGTCAGTTATTTATTGAACAAATTAATGAAAGTTATAGAGAACTTCTAAAACAACTCGATGGAGAAAACATTGATTTGATTTCTGTGTCAAAAAAATACCAGAGGATAAAAAGAATTGATTATTTCCAATCCCCTTTGGAACTAAAAGTACGCGAAAAAATCATACAACAAAGGAGTGAGTTAAAATGAAGTGGGTTACATGGGAGAACATTGGAGTCGACCGTATGGCTTGTTGTTGGTTAATTAAAAAGTATATTGATCAAGAAGCTGAATTTGCATTTATCCCTGAAGGCGAACTAGAAATTCCTAATGGTGCAAGGGGATTCGATATTCCAGGGGCAGAATTTTCTCACAGAAATGGACGATGTTCATTTTATTCTTTAATAGAAGATTATAACTTAGAAGATACCGCCCTAATAAAAATGGCACAAATTGTCAATGAGGCAGATACGGTACAAGAAGTTTTTTTAGAGCCTGTTGCACCAGGTCTTGATTTTATTTGTGATGGAATTAGCGTAAGTAGCAAGGATGATTATGTGGCTTTAGAAAAAGGATTTATTATTTATGAAGCTTTATACGCAATGATAGCAAGAAATAATCATTTATAATGGGAGAGAATAAAAGTGGAGAAACCTAGTTTATGGAGCATTTTTTGGACCTATATCCTTATTGGATTACAGGGATGGGGTGGTCCTACTGCACAAATACAAGTCATACATGAACACGCGGTAGAAAAGAAAAAATGGATCGATAATGAACGATTTCGCGATGCCTTTGCTGTATGCGGCATGTTACCAGGACCAGAAGCAGCCGAACTTTGTATGTATGTTGGATATAGACAACGAGGGTTTCTAGGTGGTTTTTTAGCAGGACTGGGATTTATGTTGCCTAACTTCGTCTTAATTACCATTTTAACTTGGGCTTACTTTCAATATGCAGCTACTTCGGATATTGCACAAGGATTATTATATGGTGTGAAACCAGCGATGGTAGCGATTGTTTTATTTAGTCTTTATCGAATCGCAAACAAGTTTGGGGTATTACAAGATGGAAAGAAAATCTTTATTACTCTTTTCATGTTAACTTTAACCTTTATTACTCAAATTGACTTAATCCTTTTACTACTGGCAATGGGTTTAGTATATATGATACTTGTTCGCTCATTTAACAATAAAGCATTCAGTCTTGACAGTCTTCCAATATTAGCAATTGCCTCAGTAGGAACCACTTCGATACCAGCTAGCCTTTCTCTATTATTCTTAAAAATTGGCACTCTTAGCTTTGGTGGAGCATATACGGTTCTAGCGTTGTTACAATTTGAAGCTGTTGATAATTATGGTTGGCTAACAACTGAACAATATATTGATGGTTTGGCTATTAATGAATTAACACCTGGTCCATTAATTATGGTTGCAGCATTCGTTGGATTTGCGGCCTATGGTTTCTGGGGAGCTACATTAGCAACCTTTTTTATCTTTTTGCCTGCCTTTTTAGTAGTGTTGTTAGGTGCTCCTTATTTCGATAAAATTAGAGAGAATGAGAAGCTAAAATTATACTTAGCAGGAGTTAGTGCAGCTGTTGTTGGTCTTATCTCTAGTTTCCTAATACGGCTATCTTTAGAAGTCTTTCTAGATTGGGGAAGTATTGTTATCGCAATTATCATGCTTGGTCTATTATTTAAATTTAAATGGAAAATCTGGCAAGTATTCCTTTTAGCCTTAGCTTTTGGGACATTACTAATCTTTTTATAACTATAAAAATCTGTTCCGTAGGGAGCAGATTTTTTCTTCGAGTAAATCGCCTCTTTAGAGTGAACTCAGTTGCTTGTTAAAAACACTTTCCCTTTGTTCTGTTTGGACGATTCAACAACATCAATAGCTGTTTTTATATCTAGTAAATCGTACTTAGAATCTACCTTCTTAAAACGTAATTTCTTCTCCTCTAATAGCCTTATCAAGCGAATAAAGGTTTCTTGCCATTTATTTGTGGAAACATTTTTGTTCCAATTTTGCAAATGAAACATATTCGCATTCACTTTTGCCAGGTTTACAATATCTGTCCAATTTACTTGTACCCCTGATAAAAGACCGATTGTTAAAAAATGTCCATTAGGGCGAACACTAAAAGCTAATTCATTACCTTCCGAACCTCCAATAGAATCAACCGCAGCATCTGCACCCATTCCATTTGTTAATTCCATAACGCTTTCATTTAGTTGACTTATGGAGGTATCTATTACATTAGACGCACCGAGATGAAGTAATTCCTCTGTATACTTATTATTTCTAATCACTGCAATCAATTGAAAACCTAAAATCTTTGATAATTGAGCAAAAATATGCCCAATAGAAGAACCACAGGCATTAACTAGTAAAACATCATTTGGTCTTAATTTTAAAACTTCCGTACAAACCACCCATGCTGTAACGGGATTGATGTACAATTGTGATGCAGTAAAGTCATTAATAGAGTCAGGTATTGGAACGGCAAATTCTGCTGTTGTCTTAACAAACTCTTGCCATGTACCTTCTCCACGCAAAGGTAAAACCCGTTTACCAATAAGATTAATTGAAACTGAAGAACCTACATCCTCTACAATCCCAACTCCTTCATAACCAGGAATATTAGGTAAAGAAATTCGATGTGAATACGCTCCTCTTATTGGAATTAAATCAGAAGGATTGATAGGTCGTGCCAACATTCGCACAAGAACTTCATTACCTTTTGCCGGTTCAATGGTTTTATAATCAATTTTCAACACATCTTTAGGACTACCGAATTCATAGAATTTAATACATTTCGCATTCAAAACACTAAAGTCTCCTTAAAATAATTCAAATTTATTAAATTGTACCATATTCAACTTAACAGCCCGTTCGTATCATAAGGTCATATGATAGCGGTAATCGGGGAAAACGTCGCTAGCATGTTTCCCCCTTCTTTCTTTTTAACTATCTTTATATCCCTAAAAGGAATAGATGTGAAATAAATTTATTTCTTTGCGCTAGTTGATTCAACTATACACATTCTGAACTAGAACATAACGTAATATTGATTCTAATTTTTAAGGAGGGATATTATTTATGTTTTGTCCACCACCAAGAAAACATCATGCACGAGTACTTCCTGCAATTGTTCACCCAACTCAGCATGATGTGATTCCGCATACACAGGAATATATCGTGCCTGAAATTCATCCTAGGCATACAACTGTCTTAAATAGACAAGTGTTTAACCATGTTCATAGCTTTCCACACACAGTATCTCAACAACAGCAGGTAATTAGCCGACAATTTTATCAGCCGCCCGGACCACCGACCCCTGTAGCAGGAGCGATGGCAGGTCCAGGTTTCGGTGCTCCGGGATATGGAGGCCCTGGATATGGTCGTTCAGTTGGAGGCTGGTTATAGCAAAGGGTTTTTCTGTTGGTAATTTAGAGAGGAGGACGTGAATTAATCGTGTTCACTCCTTTCTTAATATAGTAACAAGGAAACATGCTAATTTAGCCCCCACAATCGTGAGGGCTAGTTTTCTTATATCAATCTAGAAATTTCGCACTTAATATGCAAATTATATTCTAGTTCGCTTTTTCACTTCCTTATATACTAAACCCTAAATGTAACGGTCAAACTGCAGAACCCATATCTTCCATACTACAATATAAACAATTATTGTATGCTCGCCATATTGACGGTTTAGCAGAATTAAATCAAGAAGATAAGGCTATTTTTTAGAAGAGAAAAACAACATGTACAAGTAAATACTATTAGATTTAAGAGCACAAACTACTTTATGGTTTGTGCTCTTAAATCACTCTTCAATCCATTTGACTATTTAAGACTTTCCTTTACTACTTTTATAAAATTCATGAAACAGCTTCATTAATGCTCTCTTCTCTATTCTTGAAACATAACTTCTTGATATACCAAGCTCCTTGGCAATTTCTCGTTGTGTTCGTTCTTCCTCTAGATTTAACCCAAACCGCCCGATAATCACTTCTTTTTCACGGTCATCTAACACATGAATATACGTATAAATTTGACTTTTTTCCATCTTTGTTTGGATAATATCGACAATATCATCCGCATCCTCCTGAAGAACATCGATGAGGGTGATTTCATTCCCCTCCTTATCTGTTCCAATCGGATCATGTAAGGATACATCTTTCTTTACCTTCTTTAGCGCCCGTAAGTGCATAAGTATTTCGTTTTCTATACATCTGGCTGCGTATGTTGCCAATTTCGTTCCTTTATCCTCGGAATAGCTTTCAATCGCTTTAATTAACCCTATCGTTCCAATGGAAATTAAATCTTCTGTATCCTCTCGAGTATTTTCAAATTTTTTGACAATATGTGCGACTAACCGAAGATTATGTTCAATTAATAAGTTTCTAGCTTCTTCATCCCCTTGCTGCATTCTCCTTAAGTATTTTTTTTCATCTTCTTTATTTAATGGTTGTGGAAAGGCGTTATTTTTCACAAAAGAAACAAAAAATACGAGCTCTTTTACAAAATACGTGATCGACGCTAAAATTGTGGACATGAACCCACCTCCCAATATTTCTTTACTGTATCCTTATGAAAAATTGGGCTCATCCGTGTCTGTACCATAGAAATTAGTTTGTAACTTTTATAAACGATAAATCACAACTATAAACTTAACGATAATCCCTTTTATTTGTTTGATCTCGTATCATTAATGAAAGATAGATTTCTATTAATCATTTATTCAACATTTATCTTTCAAGGTTAATAGGTATTATGAATGATTTAATGAGTGAAAACTAGTAAATAATAACTATTTTCTATAAAAAAAGTTGAACTTATCGGTTAAGTATTTTAACTTAATAGTTAAGCGCTTACAAAAAAGGGAAGGAGGTTGCAAAAAGGTAACGTTACCTCAATCGTAATCGAAACAAGTATGTACAAAAAATAGAGGAGGTAATTCAAATGAGAAATTTCGGTAAGTTAATTGTCAGTTCTTGTCTTCTATTCAGTTTTTTTCTTTTTGCCTCTGATGGTCATAGCCAAACACATTCTGGTTTTTATATCGAAGGTTCAACCCTTTATGACGCCAACGGAGAGCCCTTTGTAATGAGAGGTATCAATCATGGACATGCCTGGTATAAACATGATTCTAACGTCGCTATACCAGCTATTGCTAATCAAGGAGCAAATACAATTCGTATTGTTCTGTCAGATGGTGGTCAATGGGCAAAAGATGATATAAACACATTAAATCAAGTGCTCGATTTAGCAGAGGAACATGAGATGATTGCTGTTGTTGAGGTTCACGATGCAACAGGATCTAATTCTATGGCTGACTTAAATCGTGCTGTCGATTATTGGATTGAAATGAAAGACGCTTTAATTGGAAAAGAAGATCGCGTCATAATTAACATTGCCAATGAATGGTATGGAGCATGGGACGGACAAGGCTGGGCAAATGGCTATAAGGAGGTTATTCCACGTTTACGAAATGCTGGCTTCACTCATACATTAATGGTAGATGCAGCTGGTTGGGGACAATACCCTCAATCGATTCATGATTATGGTCAAGAGGTATTTAATGCTGATCCTTTAGCAAATACGATGTTTTCCATCCATATGTATGAATATGCTGGCGGAAATGCTTCAATGGTACAATCTAATATCGATGGTGTCGTCGATCAAGGGTTAGCTCTTGTAATAGGAGAATTTGGGCATATGCATACGGACGGAGATGTTGATGAAGCAACGATATTGAGCTACTCGCAACAAAGAGGAGTCGGTTGGCTAGCTTGGTCTTGGAAAGGCAATGGGACTCAATGGGAATATCTAGATTTATCTTATGATTGGCAAGGAACAAACTTAACTTCTTGGGGAAATACCATTGTCCACGGGCCTAATGGATTACTCGAAACATCCATTCCAAGCTCGATTTTCCATACCGCTCCAAACAATGGAGATCCCCCTCCTCATAACGGTAATGAAACGATCTTATATGATTTCGAACATGGCACTCAAGGCTGGTCAGGTTCTTCACTTCTTGGAGGACCTTGGACGACGAATGAATGGAGTACAAATGGTAACCATTCATTAAAGGCCGATATTTTCTTATCAGCTAACTCCAAACATGAATTAGCAAAAGTTGAAAATCGAAATTTATCAGGCTACTCTACTTTACAAGCCACTGTCCGCCATGCACATTGGGGAAATGTTGGTAATTTAACGGCGAGAATGTATGTAAAAACGGGCTCAAACTATAGCTGGTTTAATGGTGATCCTATCCCAGTAAACTCAGCAAATGGTACGACTGTCACTTTGCCTCTTTCATCTATTCCAAACCTAAATGACGTAAAAGAAATTGGCGTTGAATTTATTGGAGCTTCAAATAGCAATGGACAAACCGCCATTTATTTAGATCATGTAACAATCCAATAAACTGTACTCATCTCAAAGGTTAGAAAGAACCTTTGAGATGCTCCTTTCCAATGCCTCTTGAAATAGAGCTATACCTGCAAATCAAAAAAGTCAGGGAAACACTCCTGACTTTTGACATATTTATAAATTCGAAGTTGAATGATTCAATTGATCTGATGCGACTGACACTTGATCAGAAGCTGCTGCAACATCCTCTAATGTTTGCACAAATTTGAGCAACTCTTCCTTTACTTCATTCGTTTGTTTTTTACTGAGTCCCATTGCATCAATGATCTTTTCAAAAAAGGCTGCTGTATCACTTACATATGTCACACTATCAGCAATTTGATGATCGACTTCCTCAACTGAATTTAAAACACGATTCATCTGTTCATTCGTCTTTTCAATTAACGTTGAAATACTAGAAACCGATTGTTTAGTTTGATCTGCTAATTTACGTACTTCCTCAGAAACAACTGCAAATCCTCGCCCTTGCTCACCTGCTCTAGCTGCTTCAATTGCTGCATTTAAAGCTAGTAAATTCGTCTGATCAGCAATGTCGGTTATTAATGAAATAATTTGAGTAATGTCGCTTGACGTTTGGCGCAATTCTTGAGACTCAACAACAATCCCTTGAACCGTTTCTTGGATATTTCCAATAATTGTACGTTGTTCATCAACTTGCTCTTTTCCATTATAAGATACTTGCTCTGCTTCTTTTGCATAACGTAAATTTTCTATTGATTTTGTCTCAATAGACTTAGCCTGTTCATTTAACGATTGCATTGACGCACTCGTTTCTTGTGAAATCGTTGCTAATTCTTCGGAGGCTGTTTTCACTACTTCAGCAAACTGATTCTTTTGTTCCTCATGCTCTTGATTAGCTCGCTCATTTTCAAGCTCATACGATTCTAATACAAGCTGCTGTTCTAGGTTCAATAATTTATTCGTTACATTCAATGCTCGTACAAATTTGTCTTGATCTTTTATTCTTTGTTGAAAGATCGTTGAAAACGCTTGAAAAAGTACTTGAAACGATAAGACATACCACTTAGTAGGCAAGCCAATTTTCACATGTATTTCAGCAACCTTGATTCGCTTTTGGATGTATGTATCCGTTATTTCCCCACTAAACATTTCCACAATATGTGTTGACAAAGTTCGTTTTAATCTTTCTACAGAACTGTGGTCATTTATAATGGATTTCAGCTGATTCTCCGCAGTTAACACTTGATAAAAACGATCAATGACATCGTCTATTTGTTCTATCACATAAGGCTTCAATGATTGAATAAATCCGAGCTCGCTTTCATTTAAGCCTATCATTTCTATTTGCTTAGCATATTCTGAGTTCTTATCAATAGATAAGACCCCTTGAAAGTGTTGTGCTTCTTCCTCTGATTGCTTCATTTTTCTTTTAAATAATGAACGTGCCATGTTAACTCCCCCTAGAACTTTAATAATAGGTCTGTATACTTATTATCGCATATTTTTATAATATAACAATCACTTCTTAAAATAAATCGTTAAGGGGAATCATTAAAAAGTCTAATAGCCTTTACAGCAGCCATTAGACTTCATTCAACTAACTTCTTTTTTAGTATTTTCATTAGGTTTGGCAAGCTTTTCGATAATTTTAGCTAATAATAAAGTCCTCTCCGTTAGCGAATCCACATCTAAGTATTCCTTTTCGCTATGAGCATATCCGCCAATAGGCCCAAGTCCATCAATGGTTGGAATACCCATCGCCGCTGTAAACGAGGCATCTGATCCCCCACCTGTTTTTGTATCTTTGATGGACAATCCTAATTCCGCTCCTACTTTCTTTACAACTCGATAAAGCTCGTTTATTTGTTTATTTTTAACCATTGGAGGTCGACTCATATCGCCAGTAAGTTCAATATTTGTCCCTTGTACATCAGACGTTGCACAAAGCTGTTCAATTTTCAATTCCATCTCTTTAGCTTGCTCTATAGTAGCAACACGGACATCAATGTGACCAATAGCTGTATCAGAAATCGTATTAACTGCATTTCCTCCAGCGATAATACCTACATTAACTGAAATCCCTCGTTCATGGTCGTTTAAATCATGTAACTTTACAATTTTATGTGCTAATTCCTCTATTGCACTTCTTCCTTTTTCAGGTTCAATACCTGAATGCGCTGCACGTCCATGTACTTCAATCACATAGCGCCCATTGCCTCTTCGCCCTGTAACAACTGATCCATCCCTGCGAGCAGGCTCCATCACAAGTGCATATCGCTTTCCTTTGGCCTCCTTCTCGATTAGAGAACGAGATGTCGGAGAACCTATTTCTTCATCACTTGTTAGTAAGATTTGAACATGCTCATACGCAGATGAACCACTCTCCTTTAAATATGACAATGCATAAATAACCGATACTAAACTAGCCTTCATATCAATTACTCCCGGACCATACGCTCGTCTACCTTCAATGGAAAAAGGCCTTTTTGCAGATGTACCTTTTTCAAATACCGTATCCATATGAGCTACAATTATAATAGAAGCGTGAGTTGATCCAAATCGGTAAACTAAGTGATTGCCTACATCTTTTTGCTCCTTCATCTCTAAATCATAGCCTATCTGTATAAAATAAGGTGTTAGCTCCTTTCCTATTTGATCTACGCCTTCTTTATCATGTGATCCACTATCAATGTTCACTAGCTTCTCCAATAAATTTAACATTTCGTTTTCTTTCTGCTGGACATTCATCGGACTCTTCCCCTTATCTTCCTTCTCCACATTCTTTATATTAGTATATGTCAGTGTATAACTTTATTTTCGATGAATAGACCCATTTTTGCAACATAATCTTTTTTATATGTACGGCTTAACAAAAAAGAGGCAGTTCCAAGAAAAGGAACTGCCCGACAATAGGGAAGAGTAGAGAGAACATTTTTGAAGCTAGGTCAATGACCCTTCATGTGTATACTTTAACGTACGGATAACAAAAATACAGTGTTTTTGTTAGATCATCTAACAGAAAACCTTCATGTTGTTTTTTTCGTAACGTTTTTTCTCATAGAAATCCTATATTCAAGGACACCAAAAAAAGTTAAAACCAAACTTTCCAGTGCCCTTCATTATTCCTCTTTTTCTTAATTTCGTGATACATTAATATATAGGAGGGAATACAGATGATGCAAATGATTAGAAAGATTGAGAAACAACTTAGCAATCGACAAGTACGCATTATCGGACAAGATCAAATGAAAAACGCTGCCGTTATTCTCCCACTTATCGATATCGATGGAGAGCTTTCTGTATTATTTGAGGTCCGATCCTATGAACTACGATCACAGCCTGGAGATATTTGTTTTCCAGGAGGAAGAATCGATGAACAAGACAAAAGCCCTCGTGATGCTGCTCTTAGAGAATTAACAGAAGAGTTACAAATCCAAAGCAAGTATATTCAGTTACTGGCTGATTTAGATATACTCATCACGCCTTTTAAAGGGATTATTTATCCTTATGTTGCTCAGGTTATTTATCCATTTACAGAGATTAAAGCGAACCCTGCAGAGGTCGATCATTTATTTACGGTACCGCTTCGTCACTTTTATCTTCACCCACCAGAGCAGCATCCAATGCGATTCATCATTGAGCCTGAGACAAACAGCCGCTATAAACATGTTCAACATCAGCGCCACACAATCGAGCAGTATTTTTATTACTATGAGACATACACCATTTGGGGATTAACAGCACGCATTTTAAAACATTTTATTGACATTACGAAACCATAATCAATCTAGCACTCCACTGTACATATCGCTTGATCACTTCCCTGCTTCTTTGCTTTTTTCATCTTTAGGTAACTGTAAAATCAGAAAGAAGGTGACAACCGCTAATACGAGTAGTGCTATGAATATGTAACTTAATCCTCCTGACAAACCTTCTTGCAATAAAAGTTGCTCATTATTCGTTAATGCTACTCGTTCTGTTTCATCCAAAATCCGATTAACCTCATCAATTGTTGGTTCAAATGTAACTTTATCGTCCACGTTTTGAAAATATGTACGTAAATACCGATTTAACAGGCCACCAAGTAATGTAACCCCTATCACTCCTCCTAACTGCCGCATAAACATATTCATCGCTGTTGCTTCTCCACGTGATTTCCAATCAACCGTTGATTGAATAGAAACAATAAATGTGGTCGTTGAAAAGCCCATACCAACTCCGATAAAAAAAGAGCCTAGTGCTGCCCATAATGGATATGCTATCGAGGATAACGTCAAATAGCAAATCGCCCCTACGAATAACCCACCCCCTCCAATAAGAGCCGTTATACGAAATCCTACCTTAAGTATCATCTTTCCAGCAATCATCGCTGAAATCGGCCAGCCAATTGACATTGCTGTTAACGTTAACCCAGCAATGAGGGGGCTTTGTTCTAATATTGCTTGTACATATGTCGGCAAAAAGGTCGATACCGTTAATAGCATCGCTCCTGTCGTTAAGGAGGCTAGATTTGCATAAAGTATTTCTCTCCTTTTCCACAATGTAAAATTGACCATCGGTGCTAACGTCTTTTTCTCGTGATAAATAAACCAAATCAGGCCTATAATCGAACATACAAATATAAATAAAAGCTGAACCCATGTAAGGAAAGAATCTCCATCCAGTTGTAAAAAGACAAACATCATTGTTGTCATTGTTACAAATAATAGAAGCGCTCCTCCATAATCAAGCTTTTGTTGCTTTTGTTCTATCTTTTCATTTAAAAACAAACAGACGATCAATACCGAGAAAATACCAAAAGGGACATTTATCCAAAACACCCATGACCAATTAACATATTCAACAAAAAACGCTCCTAACAACGGACCGAGTATCGCTGAAATCCCCCATATACTAGACAAATATCCTTGTATTTTCGCACGTTCTTCCTTCGTATACATATCACCTACAATCGTTGTCGCAATAGGTTGTACCGCTCCTGCACCTATTCCTTGAATAAAACGTGATAGGATGAGCATTTCCATCGACCAAGAAAAACCACATAAAATCGAACCGATTAAGAAGAGAATAATTCCGATTGAGAATATGAGCTTACGTCCATATATATCAGCGAGTTTACCGTATAAAGGAATCGTCACGACTTGCATGAGTAAATAAGCTGAAAACACCCAACTAAACAAAGCAAAGCCGCCTAAATCTGCCACAATCCTCGGCATCGCTGTGGCAATAATTGTCGCTTCCACCGCTGCCATAAACATCGCCAACATAACAGCTACTAGCACTAGGGGTCGTTTTGTCTCATTCATATGTAATCTCCATTCCAATATATTGATCTCTCTATTCTATCAGAAAACTGAGGTAACCTTCATACAAAAAAAGCCTAATGAAGAGTTGTCTCCCTCATTAAGCCCACATCATGCATCCTATTTTGATCATTAACTGCCATCCCTATCGTTATTTATTATCCTCTTCGTATAAACGCTTCGATGTCTTCATTGCATAACGATGGCATAAAATTGCCGCTATTAATAAAATAAAAACAGCCATTACCGCTGGAACTTGCCACTCTGTAATTGGAGCTGATGGAATCAGTAAGCCAATTGATAGAAATGCACTTAATGAAAGTAAAATGAAACTATATTGTTTGAAATCTGCAATCTTTGTTAGCTGCTCTTTCATCTTCTTTTCCGTCATCCGATTCCCTCCTCATCACCTATCATTCTAACATTTTTTTAAGAGACTAAGATGATGTAATGATCGACAATGGAGGGGATTTTAGCCAATGCTCTTTATGATTGAAGCAGTTCAACCATTAGTAGTACTTGTTTAGCTGAATTGACAGAAGCTTTTTTCAAAAATTGATCGTATGACACTTTGGCATCATGCCCCGCAATATCAGATAGTGCACGGATGATAACAAAAGGCACTTCAAATTGGTGGCACACTTGGGCGATCGCACCAGCTTCCATTTCTGAGCACGAAGGCTGCTTAAATCGTTGCTTTAGTTCTTGGACACGTTCATGCTCACTCATAAAAGAATCACCAGAGAGAACAAGTCCTGTCTTTGAATGGATGCCAACACTTTCTGCTGCTTTTTTAGCAATTTCAACTAATTGCTGATCAGGTGAATAAAAGGCTGGCATTGCTGGTACTTGTCCAAATTCATAACCAAAAACAGTAGCATCCACATCATTGTAGCGAACTTCAGTTGAAATAACGATATCACCTACTTTTAATGATTCATCAAATCCACCTGCTGACCCCGTATTAATGATTACATCTGGTTTGAATAATTGAATTAACAATGTCGTTCCTATTGCTGCATTTACTTTACCAATCCCTGATTTCAATAGAATAACCTCTTGATTGCCAATGAACCCTTGATGGTATTCACACCTAGCGATTGTCTGATCTTTACGCTCACTTAAGCTTTCTTTTAATAATTCTACTTCTTCATCCATCGCGCCAATAATTCCAATTCTCATATCGTTCTACATCCTCTCATATTAACTATATGAAGCCACCTACAGAAGTAAACAAATAGTAGGTGGCCTTCGTTTTTAATTTCTTGTATATGGGTTGTGATCTAATTGATTTAATTGCACTGGTAACCAACCTTCACCATCTTGCCATTCCAAGAATATTTCATACGGTGTTTCGCTATTTTCATAGTTACTTACAACACCTCTTACACTTCGTTGATCCCCAGCATTTTCAATTCGCCAAACGGTCATTTCCTCTAGACTTAACCCGGATGCATAACTTAGAGCACGATCCATTTCTTGACGATTAGTCGTCCCTTCACCGAATTCAAGCCTTAATTCTGATTGGGTCGTTCCAATCGGCTCCCACTCATCCGCACTTGGACGAGAAGATCCTTCATCGACATCCACTTCTATTCCTTCTTCATCATCAAATATACCATCATTGTCTGGCTGAGAGTCTTCAGGAACAACCGGGTCTTGGACAGGTGGCTCCTCTTGCTCGTCAGGAAGTGCAGGATCTGGAACAGTCGGGTCTTGATCATCTTGCTCATTTTCCTCATCTTCAGTCGTCTCTGATTCATTTACAAGCTCACTGTCATCTTGATTAAAGATTTGTAAAGCAAAAAAGGCGATTAGCACCATGACAATGACAATTGCAATGTTATATATAATATTTATCCGTTTCTTTCTTCTTTCTTCATAACGATACGACCTCATACTACCACTCCTTTATCTTGCAGCAATACGTTCGCTAATAAGTATGACAACAAGTACACACTTTGTAAATGCACTGATTTAACTATTTTTTATAAGAAAAACGCGACTGCGTTTTTTCTTAATTGCGCTGTGCCGAGCCGTTACAATGGTTTTCAGTTATTCTGAAAATGGGGTTCTTTCAGAATAACGTGTAACGAGCGAAGCCAACGCTCTTCATGGTATGATCCCACTTGCTTTTTCGGTTCTTCTCACATGTCTTCCTCTAATATTATGCTTTCTTATCTTTCAAGAAAAATCGCGTTAACAGGAGGAATTTCATTACCATATCCAGTCGCTACAACGATACGTTCTGTCTGATCATCTTGTAACGTATAACGCCCGAGAACTCTCTCTGAACTCGGCTTCTACGTACGCTGTCATTTATACGTTTTTATTTAAAAAAGAGTTTCAAACAGGGGAAGAAACCTCTCTGCTGAAACTCCTTTCAATTTAACGAATATCGACAATCTTAACTTCCATTTCGCCACCTGGTGTGTTCACAGTCACATGATCATTCACATGCTTTCCAAGCAAACTTTGAGCCATTGGTGAATCATTGGAAATCTTACCTTCTGCCGGGTCTGATTCCGCACTACCAACGATTGCGTATTCTTCTTCCTCACCATCTGGTAATTCAATGATTGTTACAAGTTTCCCTAGCGTAACCACATTTTCATCACCTTCTTCATCTTCAATCATCACAGCATTACGAATCATCTTTTCAAGCTGAGCAATACGACCCTCAACAAAAGCCTGTTCTTCCTTCGCAGAGTCATATTCAGAGTTTTCCGAGAGATCACCGAAGCTCCGAGCAATTTTTATACGTTCAACGACTTCCTTACGTCGTTCAGTTTTCAAAAACTCGAGTTCTTCTTCTAATTTTTTCTTACCATCCATTGTCATATAATGCTTTTTTTCTTCTGCCACGTCGTTCACTCCTCAATATCCTTCAAAAATAAAATTAACATAATGGCTGTTCAACCATACTTATGTAAGAGAAACGTTCAATATACAAATTTCATGAAATCCCTTACATGTACTCTATCCTATTACAAAATGGCTTTTCCTTCAATAATTGCCTGAATTTTTGTTGCAATTAGATCGATCGCAACCTGATTTTGCCCACCTTCTGGAACGATAATATCTGCATATCGCTTTGTCGGTTCAACAAATTGTAAATGCATCGGTCGTACAATAGACGTATATTGTTCAATAACAGATTCAATTGTCCGACCGCGATCGTCAACATCACGTACGAGACGACGGATAAAACGAATGTCCGCATCTGCATCAACAAACACTTTAATGTCCATCAAATCCCGCAACCGCTTATCTTCTAAAATCAGAATTCCTTCTAAAATAATGACATCCTTCGCAGAAATCGGTATAAATTCATGGGATCGTGTATGCTTTACATAGTCATAAACCGGCTTTGACACCGTCTTTCTTTCAAGTAAGCGATGTAAATGCTCTAACAACAGCTCCGTATCAAATGCAAGTGGATGATCATAGTTCGTCTTCAGTCGTTCATCGATAGATAAATGACTTTGATCTCTATAATACGCATCTTGCTCAATTAATACAATCGATTGCTTGTTAAAATGACGATAGATCTCATGGGCTACCGTTGTTTTACCCGATCCTGTTCCTCCCGCAACCCCGATAATGATCGGCTTAGTGATCATTTCCGAACCTCTTTACGCATCATATTCATAGGATGTAAAGGTTGATCCACCTTAAAGCGAACAACTTGTAATGGATGTCGTGCTGCATCTAACTCGTGACCATCCTCATCCCAAATCGTATCAATAGATTGGACAAAATTATCTATCTCTGGTCCGAAAAATTCAACTTCATCTCCTGGACGGAAATGGTTTCGTTGCTGCATCGTCACAATCGACGTTTTTGGATCATAATCAAGCACAAAGCCGATAAAATCAAAATTCGTACGTTTTGGATGATTTCCATACATTTGCTCTTCAAATGTCGGTGTTCCTTCAAAAAACTGTGGAGCAAAATCTCGATTGGCACATTTATCTAATTCATCTAACCAGGCTTTATCAATCTTGAAGTTTTCTGGGTCCTCACAATAAGCGTCGATTACTTTTCGATAAACACTCGTTACTGTCGCTACATAGTGAATGGACTTCATTCTACCTTCGACCTTAAGGCAATCAATTCCTGCTTCGATCACTTTTGGAATTGATTGTAATAAATTTAAATCTTTCGGACTCATCGTATATTGAGGGTCCTGTTCACTAAAGAGCGCTTGATCACCATTCTCGTTCAATTCAAATAAGTCATATTCCCAACGACACGATTGGCAACAACCTCCACGATTAGAATCACGTGCTGTCATATGATTACTTAATACACAGCGACCAGAATAAGCAATACACATCGCTCCGTGGACAAAGGCTTCTATTTCAATATCGACATGCTTTTTCATTTCAAGCATTTCTTCGAGTCCTACTTCTCGTGCTAAAACAACACGATGAAGTCCTTCTTCCTTCCAATACTTCACCGCTAACCAGTTCGACAATGATTGTTGTGTGCTTAAATGCACCTCCACCTTTGGAGCGACTTTTTTACACGTTTCAATAATGAGAGGATCTGCCACAATAATACCTGTTATTCCAACTTCCTGAAGGCTTTGTAAATATTCCTCAAGTCCATCGATATTTTCATTGTGTGCAAAAATATTCGTTGTTACGTAAATTTTAGCTCCATAACGGTTAGCGAATTCCACCCCTTCACGCATTTCATCAATCGTGAAGTTTCCAGCATTCGACCGTAAGCCGAATTCCTGACCACCAATAAATACCGCATCTGCCCCATAATGAACAGCGACTTTTAATTTTTCTAAATCACCAGCAGGTGCTAGAAGTTCTGGTTTTTTTGTAATAACGCGTTTTGCTTTTCTTGTTTCCTCTACGGTTACAGTCATCTTCTGTTCCTCCCTCCTTCTTTAGTACACCGTTTCCTTGAAAAAGAAGCCTGTATCGAGCTTACGATGTTTCGGTTGTAGCTCTTCTAATTGGTCGATATACCATTCTTTTTTCTCTTCATATTGTTCACGATTTGTTGTACAGAGGTCTATCGCGTCACGATAAAGCTTCGTAACTTCTTCCATATATTCAGTCGACTTTAATACACCATCGATTTTAAAGCTATCAATTTGAGCATCAATCATTTCCTCGAGCTCATCAATAATGGCTATATCATTCGGACTCATAATATGTGTTCCATTTTCATCTTCAAATATAGGATAGCGAGCTTCGCGCTCCGGATCAAACAAATATAATTGTCGCTCCTTCCCACGTCGCTCCACTTCTAAATTCTTCCCTTGAAATTCCATATAGTTCCCTATTAATGTTCGTTTCGATTGGAACATACAGGTCATTCCATGAACTTGAACTTCTACTGCTACTTCAGCGTGTTCTTTAATCTCAATAATGGCATCCATGCTGAGCTCACGAGCTAAAACCGCTCTCGTAGCTCCTCTTTTTCCCCAATAGTTCGCTGTAAACCAATTTGTCGCTGTCGTCTCTGTATTCCAATGTAACGGCATTTTAGGTGAAACCTCGCGAACAGTCATCACAACAGCTGGATCACCAAATATGATTGCATCTATTTCTACTTCATTTAAAAAAGCCACATATTCTGCCAACTCTTCTACTTTGTCATTGTGGAAGAGAGCATTCATTGCTACGTATATTTTTTTATTTTGTTTATGGGCAAGCTCAACTGCTTGTTTAATATCATTTCGCGTAAATTCACCAGCAAGACGTAATCCATAACGTTCTTCGCCTATAATTGCCGCATCAGCTCCAGCGTTAAATAAACGTTCAAGTGCATTAAGATCCTTTGGTGTTACAAGTAATTCAGGCTTTTTCACCGTCCTACTCTCCTTTTTACTATCGTTTTATACTAATCGCTAATCCGTCCCCAACTGGCACAATTCTCGTATCATAACGAGGGTGCGCCATTAACCAAGAATTATACGTTTTTATTTTCTCTGTTAAATTCCGCAACCTCTTTGATTCAACCTCAGCCTCTGCAACTAAACCACGAAAAAGAACATTATCAGAAAAGATCACACCGCCACGCTTTACATATGGTTCGTATAGTTCAAAGAAGCGTTGATATTGGCCTTTAGCAGCATCAATAAATAATACATCAAAATGGGGCGAAGATTCAAGTTTTTCAACAAGATTCATTGCGTCTCCGAACCAAACATGAATTTTGCTCTCTAACTCAACACGTTGAATATTTTCAAGCGCTTGTTCATATCGCTGCTCATCTCGTTCCATTGTCACAATCGTCGCTCCAGTCGCTTGACTCATCCGAATAGCTGAATACCCGATAGCTGTGCCAATTTCTAAAATATTCTCTGGCTGAATTAGCTTTAATTGTTGAAGTAAGAACTCCATCCCAATAATATCCATAATCGGGACGTGATCTCGTTCAGCTTGTCGCTCCATTTCTTCTACAATTAAACCTCGGCTTGGAATTAACGATTTCACATAAGTCTCAAGCTGTTCCATCTTCTACCTCCTTCTTGTTCATATGGAAAAGAGGGTGTGTCAATGACACCTCCCCCTCATAATTGAAGTCACTGGAAGGGCACCGAAAAAGTTAAAACCAAACTTTTTCAGTGCCCTTTTTATTACTCTTCATCCTCTTGTTCTGCTTCTTCAGCCGCTTCAATCCACTCATGACGATAACGATCTCGATTTGCTAAGTGCTCTTCATACGTATCCGTATACAGAACTTCTCCATTAACTCGCGCGTAGAAATAAAGATCGCCTGTTATTTCGGGACGAACTACAGCTTCTATCGAATCCTGTCCTGGTCCAGCAATTGGACCAATTGGAATTCCATCTACAACATACGTATTATATGGAGAGTCAATCTGTGTGTTAGCATATGAAGTCATATATAAATGCTCACCTATTGCATAAGCGGTAGTCGGATCGACTTGTAGTTTCATTCCACGCTCTAAACGCGTATAAAGGACACCTGAAATCTTATAACGATCTTCAGACTTCTGTGCTTCTCGCTCAATAATTGATGCTAATGTCAATACTTCATGCGGTGTTAATTCAAGCTCGTCCATCTCTTCTTCAAGGTTAGTTAAAATCGCCTGTGTTCTACTTAGCATCGCTTCGACGATTTCCTCAATAGAAGGATTTTTAACCATGAAATCATACCTTGCTGGAAATAGGTAACCTTCTAACGGATAACGAATATCATCATCTAAAACAACCTCAGTTAGCATATCATACCGTTCAATAAGCGATTCTACATAGTCTCTATCATGGATAACCGCTTCAAGCTCCTCAACCGTATGATCCGTTTCATTTGCGATAGCTTCAATCATATGCTCAAGCCATAACCCTTCAGGAATAGTGAATTGCAATTCTGGGTCTTGCATAACCGTTCCGTCTTTTAAAGATTCAATAATTTCGTCCATTGTCATGCCTGTATGAAGACGATAATCCCCCGCTTGGAATCCAGACTCATTTTTATATCGGACATAATAACGAAAGACAGTCCCATTTCGAACAAGCCCTTCCTCTTCTAAAATCGTTCCAATATGATTTGAAGTTGAACCAATCGGAATGGTAATCTCAATTTCTTCTGGTGAATCTTCATCAACTGGAGATAGAGCATTTGTTATATATGAATACGCACTAAATCCTGCGATCGTTCCAAGAATAATTAAGCCAAGAAACGTAAAAAAGACAATTCTTCTTACGATCCGAGCTTGTGTCGCTCTTTCATGATACAAGGAATTTCTCTGTTTATCGTTGGAATTAGACATTATTCCCCTCCTTCCACCGTATCATTATACTATATTTTTCAAATATGTCAGCAATAAAAACAATGAAAGTTTATTTTTATGTGGAAATTATGTGAAACACCGTTTGTACTTTCATACGATTTAAAACGTTACATATAAAACAACATGTTATTACTCTGCTTACTCTTTCTTTAACCTTACAAAAAGGTATTTCGGCAGGCGTAGACTACCGAAATACCTCATAGGCCTTGTCATTATTCTTGATCTTCGCTAAATGTATTCAACATTTCTTCAACCATTTCCCACTCTTGATCGGTTTCTAACGGAAACAGAGCGATATCGTTTTCTTCACCTTCGCGATCTTCAAAACGAAAAGCGAATACCTCGACCTCTTCATCCTCATCTTCTTGATCAGAGCCCACAGGAGTTAATAAGATATATGATTGATCCGTTTCATCGACATGAAAACGAAATAATTCATCAAATAAATGCTCATCCCCATTTTCGTCGGGAATGACAATGCGTTCTTTTTCTTCGTTTGCCATAAGACACCTCATTCATTTATTTATGATCCAAATAGCCTTGTAAAATCATTACAGCAGCCATTTTATCGATCACTTTCTTACGTTTTTTTCGACTTACATCAGCTGAAATAAGCATTTTCTCTGCTGCAACCGTCGTTAATCGTTCATCCCAAAATGTTATATCACAAGTGACAAACCCTTGAAGTTGCTCAGCAAATTCCTTGCTTCGTTCACCACTTGGACCAATTGAACCATTCATATTTTTAGGTAATCCTATGACAATATGGCTTACACTATGCTCTTTAACAAGGTTAGCTATCTTTTCCATATCTTCAGAAGGATTGTCTTCATTTCGTCTAATGGTTTCCAGACCTTGGGCTGTCCAACCTAGCTCATCACTAAGGGCAATTCCAACTGTTTTCGTACCCACATCTAATCCTAATGCTCTCATCCAATCTCCTTTTGGTGTTGTGCGAGATAGGATTTCACCAATTCTTCAATTAATTCATCCCGTTCTAGCTTGCGAATGAGCGTACGAGCATCCTTATGACGAGGAATGTACGCAGGATCTCCTGACAGTAAGTAGCCAACAATTTGGTTGATTGGGTTATAACCTTTTTCCTCAAGTGATCCATACACAGAAAGAAGCACTTCTTGTACATCCACATCAACCGAATCATCCTGAAAATCAAATTGCATCGTTTTGTCCATAGAGCTCATCACACACACCTCTTTCATTCATTGCTAGTCTCCTTCTTCCCTTAAAAGCTAGCTTGTCTTTATTTCCATTGTACACCAAAATGATCCATTTAGGAAATTGTATTTACGTAATCTTGAACAAAGGCAAGTGCCTTTTCTAATTCCTCTGGCTTCTTTCCACCTGCTTGCGCCATATCAGGACGTCCACCACCTCCGCCTCCACAACGTGTTGCTACTTCCTTTACAAGCTTACCGGCATGGTAACCAGATTCAAGCAAATCTTTTGTCACACCAGCTACAATGTTTACTTTTTCACCTGATACAGCAGCTAATACAATGACACCAGAAGACAAGTCTTGCTTTAATTTATCGACAATTGCTCGTAATGCATCCATATCACCAGCATTCACTTTTTTCGCAAGTACTTTTACTCCATTAATTTCAACAGCATCATCAATTAGGCTTCCAGCTTCCATGTTACCCAATTTTGCCATTAAAGATTCATTTTCACGCTGAACTTCTTTTAATTGTTGATTTAAAGACTCCACTCGTTGTGGAACTTCCTCTACTCGTTTCGCTTTCAGGATAGAAGCAGCGTCTTGTAAAACTCGTAGTTGACTGCTCATTTGCTCATAAGCTCCTTGTGCTGTTACCGCTTCTATTCGACGCACACCTGCACCAATTCCTGATTCGCTTACAAGCTTACACAAGCCAATTTCAGCTGTATTTCGAACATGACAGCCACCACAAAGCTCCAAACTATATTCGCCAACTCTCACAACACGTACTGTTTCTCCATATTTCTCACCAAAGAGCGCCATTGCTCCCATAGCTTTTGCTTCATCAAGTTTCTTTATTATTATATTGACATCGGTCGCTTCCCAAATTTGTTGATTGACAATCGCTTCAATTCGACTTAATTCTTCTTTCGTCACTTGACCAAAATGAGAGAAATCGAATCGAAGTCTATCAGCGGACACGAGGGACCCAGCTTGATTCACATGCTCACCTAGAACATCCTTTAATGCTTGATGAAGCAGATGAGTCGCCGTATGATTTTTCACTATCGCTTTTCTACTCGGAGCATTTACTTCAGCGGTAGCCTTTGCTCCTACTCGCATAACACCCTCTTTTATTATGATTGTATGAAGATGCTGACCATTAGGCGCTTTCTTTACATTCTGAACTTCAGCTACGAATCCTTTACCGCTAATCGTACCGATATCCGCGATTTGCCCACCGCTTTCAGCATAGAATGGTGTTTTGCTTAGAATCATTTGCACTTGTTCTTGTTCGTGTGCTTCTTTTACAACTTCTTTATTAGAAATGATCACTTCAATCGTTGCCTGTTCAACCTTCAGCTCATCATATCCAACGAACACACTTTCAGCAGTAATCTGTCCAAGCACTTCATCCTGAACTTGCATTGAGCCTGCTTCTTGTCTCGCTGAACGAGCACGTGAACGTTGACCTTCCATTTCCTCTTCAAAGCCTTCACGGTCGATTGTTAAACCTTGTTCTTCCACGTATTCTTCTGTCAAATCGACAGGAAATCCATACGTATCATAAAGTCGAAAAACATCAACACCAGAAATTACCTTCTCATCATTTTCCTTTGCCTCGTCAAGCACCTTATTTAAAATAGCTAGTCCTTCATGAAGTGTTTCATGGAATCTCTCTTCTTCATTTTTCATGACTTTTTGCACAAATTCTGTCTTCTCTTTTACCTCTGGATAGAAATCGACCATAATTTCACCAACAACCGGAACGAGTTCATACATAAATGGACGGTCAATCCCAATCAGCTTTGCATATCGAACAGCTCGACGTAAAAGACGGCGTAATACATACCCACGCCCCTCATTGGAAGGCAAAGCACCATCCGTTACGGCAAATGTCACTGTTCGTACATGATCAGCTATCACTTTAAAGGCAACATCAATTTCAACATCTTGGCCATATGATTTTCCGGAAATAGGCTCCGTTGCCTTAATAATCGGCATAAATAAGTCCGTTTCAAAGTTTGTTGGAACATCTTGGATAACGGACACCATACGTTCAAGCCCCATACCTGTATCTATGTTTTTCTTAGGCAGTGGTGTGTATGTACCGTCTGGATTATGGTTAAATTGCGAGAATACTAAATTCCATACTTCAAGATATCGATCGTTTTCACCACCAGGATAAAGCTCTGGATCAGTCTCATCATCGCCATATGCTACGCCACGATCATAGAATATTTCCGTATTCGGACCACTTGGGCCTTCACCAATATCCCAGAAATTCCCCTCTAAACGAATAATTCGTTCAGCTGGAAGCCCGATTTTTGATTGCCAATATTCATAAGCTTCGTGATCCTCAGGATGTACCGTTACTGATAATTTTTCAGGATCAAACCCAATCCATTGATCACTCGTTAGAAACTCCCATGCCCACTCAATCGCTTCTTCCTTGAAGTAATCTCCAATTGAGAAGTTCCCAAGCATTTCAAAGAACGTATGATGCCTAGCGGTCTTTCCTACGTTTTCAATATCATTTGTACGAATCGATTTTTGCGCATTTGTAATACGGGGATTATCCGGAATTACCCGACCATCAAAGTACTTCTTTAAGGTAGCAACACCACTATTAATCCATAATAAAGTCGGATCATCATGTGGAACGAGTGAAGCACTTGGTTCAATATCGTGCCCTTTTTCTTTAAAAAAATCTAAAAACATTTGTCTAACTTGTGCAGATGTTAAATGTTTCATCTTCATCGACTCCTTTACATGTAATCGGGTATACCAAATTCTAGCAACGCTCATAGAAAAAAGCCCTCACTCCCTCAATAAAGGGACGAGAGCTTGTTCACGCGGTACCACCCTAATTATAGACATTCGTCTATCTCTTTCATACCTTAACGCGGGTTAACGGTAGCGATTAGCTACACTCAGGATTAGCGTTCTGAAGCCCTTCACTTAGTTCACCTTCCAGCCTCGGGCAAACCTCTCTATACAAGTGGAACTGCTCCATACTCGTTCCTTCAACGTTTTCATCTGTTCATTTCGCTCCTTTATTATAAAAATGTAACAAGCAAATGTCAACGTGCGAGACGATATGAACGTATGTGTAAAAAAACCACCTTACCTACCGCCAATAATGGTACAGCCAATAGCATACCTAAAAAACCTCCAATTTCTACCCCAACTAATAAAGCTAAAATAATTAATACTGGATGCAGGTGTATACTCTTTCCAACAATAACTGGTGATAGAATGTTACTTTCTAGCTGTTGTATAATAAATAATAAAAGAATCGTAAATAATCCAAGCTGCCACGATTCAAGAAAGCTAACAATGACAGCAGGAGCCGCACCTATGTACGGACCAAAAAAAGGAATTAAATCAAGTGCTCCGATAAAAACACCGAGAAGGATCGGATATGGTACACCTAACAGCCAAAGACCGAGAGTTGACATGACTCCTACTAGTAACGATACGAGTAATTGTCCTCGTATAAATCCCCCGATCGCTTGGTCGACATCCTTTATAAAGCGGTGCAAAGGTTTTCGCCATCTTCGAGGTGTCACATACCAGCAAACCTTCTGAATTTGACCATAATCTTTCAATAAATAAAAAACTAAAAACGGAATCACAATTAAAGCGAAAAAAGAGGTCACTAAAAAGAGAAACACGGCTTCCACTTGACTAAAAATATGCTCACCTAATCGAATTAATTGATCTTTCCAGTTTTCCACCTGAAGCTGAATGGGCTCTGGTAAACTATGGAGCTGGTGGTCCACTTCATTAGTTGCTTGCTCAATCATTTGCACTTGCTCAGGTACAACTTCAACAAAATGTTCAATTTGCTTTTTCAATTCTGGAAATCCAATCATCGCAATAAGTGCAAACAGGCCTATCATTAAAAGAAAAAGGAGCAAGACAGCTACGGCTCTTGACATCCCTACTTCATGAAGTTTCTCCACTATTGGGTGAAGCAAATAAGCAATCAACACCGATACACCAAGTGGTAATACTAATGCCTTGAAAATAGCGCTAAAAGGAGCAAAAATAGGCGTAATCTGAATAAAAACAAAAATAATGAGAGCAATGATTAAAATAAGAGCAGAACGATATAGCCATCTAAACCATTTGTTGTTATTCTCCACCTCTCTCACCTCTGTCTTTAGTATGACCAATTTAAATAGAATCATCATGAACGTAGTATAGAAAATGTTTTTCGTGTTACTGTGGGAAAGGATATTAAGGTCTTTAGGAGATTATCATAAAATAAAAAAAGCCGTCGTATACGAGAACGACTCGGCTTCCTTCAAGAAGGCTGTATTCGAAATAGTCATTATTTACACAATACATATATGCATATTATGATTGATCGGTTATGAAAAGATAAATGGATGAGTCATCATCATAAAGAATGATAACTGATCCAATAGCTGAAACTTTCCAAGGCTCAAATCAGCTATTCCTCTTCTTTAGCTCATTCAAACCTTTGACCTCTTCTACGTAATTTTCATATGCTTGTTCAACTTGATCCTTTCGTTTTAAATGAAGTTCTTTAGAAATAACCTTTAATACGTATAAAATCCGTAACAAACAAGAAAAAATGACGACAAATGCAAATCCAACTGCAACCAATGGATCTACAAACAATAAAATAATACATACAAATAGACACACGGCTAAAAGATACACACTATAACCTCTTCTCTAGAGGACACCGCAAATGTTGAAAACCAAACGTATTCAGTGCCTTTCTTCTCTATTTCTCATTTTCTTTAATAAATTCCATTCGATTCCCAAACGGATCACGACATTCAAATCGCTCATATCCTGGGATAGGAACGGATTCAATAATCTCGATTCCTAACATATTCAACCTTTGCTTCCAATAATCTAAATCGGTCACTTCATAGGCAATATGAGCCTTCGTCTGTAACCGATCAAGTCCTTCTTCTGTCCCAACATGTACTTGACGGTGACCAAGCTTTAGCCAAAATCCTCCTCTTCCTTGTAATGACGCCGGCTTTTCCATTTCCTCTATCCCTAATTCTTCACAATAGAAAGCTCTGCCTGCCTCTTCTTCCCCTTTAGGAATCGTTATTTGGACATGATGTACTCCTTTGATCATTATCACTCACTCCTCTAATCGTTCATTTCCATTCCTTTTCAATGACTTCTAATATATCATGAGGACCACTCGATTTATTAGAAGTGATAACAACTATACAATCCCTTTCAGGATAATAAGCCGATGCAAAGCTTACACCAGGATCATAGCCCATAACATGATACTTACGTCCAAGAGCAGTGCTCTCCTCAATCCATACACCATAACCATAACAGCCACCTTGACCTGTTTGTACGTGAGAGGTAAACAACAACCCCGTCATCGTTTCACTTAATAAGTTATGTTCACGTACAGCCTGCCAAAGATTAATCATATTACTAGTAGTAATAAAAGCCCCTCCATCTGCTCCACCAATGATCGGTAAAGAATATAGATTTGTTCTCCACATTCCATTTGCTTCGTCAATATAACCTAGCGCTGTATTGTTTGGTAGTCGATCTAGTGAATAATAACCTGATTTATCCATGTTACAACGTTTAAAAATATGTTCCTCCACATAACTTGTGACACTCATTCCTGATAACTGTTCAATGACTAATCCTAACAAGAGAAAGCCCGTATTATTATAATGAAATCTCTCACCTGGAGAAAACTTCATTTTCCCATTTTGAAATAACGGTAAAAAGTCACGAGTGTTTTTCATCAGATACATTGGTATTTCCTTCCAAATATCCTCAAAATCATCCATAACCTCTTCATCAAAATAATCGGGTACACCAGAGCTATGTGTTAATAAATGATGTACGGTAATCTCTTCTGAAAAATTCGGAAAAGGAACAGACAAGCAATCCTTCAATTTCGTATGAAACGTTAGTTTCCCTTGTTCAACTAATTGACAAATGGCAATTGCTGTAAATAGTTTGCAACCAGAAGCAATGCCGAAACGTGTGTCGATGTTATTTTCTAATTTCTCTGATCGATTCGCATAACCGTATGCTTTATGTAGGATCAACTGCCCATTTTGAACAAGATGTGCGACCCCCGAGAAGTTCATTTCCTCACTCTTACTACTAATTCTTTTCTCTAATGCACTCATCTCGAATGCCTCCTCTCTTCATCTTTCACTATAATCTATTCTACACTTACCATAAAGTCCCTTTATCCAGTTACTCTCTTTCTAGATAAATATAAAAGACGTCACAAGCAAATCCATTTATGCCTGTGACGTTTCACACATACTATTTATTGTTGTACAATCGCTTCTGCTAACACATCCATACGAGTTAATACTTCTTGATCGACAATTTCATTATTCTCATTAAAGCTTCCATTTACAGCAAACACTTGCGTATTCGGTACGGTAGCTTTCAAAAATTGCAGGATTGGTTTTAACTGATACTCAGCAACAAGAAAATGACGCTCTGACCCTGCAGTAGTAACGATGCCAGTAACTTTCGATTGAAACACTCCCATCGGCAAGTGATCAAATAGGTTTTTTAACACACCAGAAATAGAAGCCTGATAAATTGGTGTTCCGAAAATAAGTGCATCCGCGGCAATAATCTTCTCGACAACGTTCTGTGTATCATCGTTATACGCTTCTAGTGGCAAGCCTCGTACCCAATCAACCTCATACTCCTTTAAATCAATTAACTCCGTTTCGACAACTGGGCTTTTCCTTTTAACAGCTTCTAATACTTCATTAACAACTTTTACTGTTTTCGATCCAATCATTGAACCAGATACACCAACTATTTTCATTCTCATGACCTCCTATTTAAATACACTCGTACTATGCAACGGTTGAACTCTTGAAGCTGGGTCAATATACGATTTTGCATGATTTATCGCAATCGGTGCTTCTCCTAAACCAACCGCAATTAGTTTCACCTTTCCTTCATAGTTTACAATGTCACCTGCTGCAAATATACCCTTAATATTGGTCTCCATTTTCGAGTTGACGATAATCGATTGACGATCCATTTCTAATCCCCAGCTTTTAATCGGACCAAGAGAAGAAATATTCCCATAATTGACGATGATATGATCAGTATTAACCACCTCTTCATCTCCATTTTTATGCGCAATCACCACTTGTCGAAGCGTATCTCCCTCACCAACTAATCGTTTGATAGCAAATGGTGTTTTTATATGTACCGTAGATGCTTTTAACTCGTTGACGCTACTTTCATGGGCTTTGAAATCATTTCGACGATGGCATAATGTAACATGTGATGCAACATTCTCAAGCATGAGAGACCAATCAACAGCTGAATCACCACCACCACAAACAAGAACTCTCTGCCCTTTAAAATAATGTAAATCTTTTACTGAATAATGCAAGCTCTTACCTTCATACAATTCTTCGCCTTCTACCTTTAACTTACGAGGTTCAAATGCACCTATTCCTCCAGTAATTAAAATGGTTTTCGATATGTGCTGTCCTTGATTTGTCGTTAATGTAAACACGCCCTCACGTTTCTCCACATGTAAAACTGTTTCATTTAAACAAATCGTTGGTTGGGCAAAAGCAGCTTGCTCCTCTAAATTCTTAATAAAATCCTTTCCGAGCACTTTCGGAAAACCGCCAACATCATAAATATATTTATCTGGGTATAATTCGCCCACTTGGCCACCAAGTTGACCTAAACTATCAATAATTTTCACTTTTAAGTCCCGCATCCCAGCATAAAAAGTTGCAAATAATCCCGTAGGCCCTCCACCAATAATCGTTACATCATATAACTCTTTCTCGTTCATTTATATTCTCCCCCATCCATTTATTATCTTTTTACATGATAAAGTATAAAAACTAACCATCACTACTTAGCTGCCGGACCGAATTTCCCAGTACGATAATCATGATAGGCATCTTTAATTTCCTCTTCTGAATTCATGACAAACGGGCCATAGGGAACGATTGTCTCTTTAATTGGTTCTCCAGAATACATTAAAAGCTTTACTCGACGTGAACGAGCAACTATTGAGCAGTTATCGAGACTCAAGCTAGCTTGGTCAGTCATCGTTAACGTTGCAACATCATGCTTTTTTAGCACTGTATGCTCATCACCTAGTTCAAGTTCGCCTGAGAGGACATACACAAATGCATGATGAGTGACAGGTAGTTGATGTTGATAGCTCGCTCCTTCTTCTAAATTAACCTCAGCTATTGTTATTGGAACCATTGACTGAAGTGGCCCAATGATATCTCCAAATTGCCCTGCGAATATTTTAACAAACCCCCGATCTATCTCAATAGTAGGAGTAGCTTCTGAATAAACATTTTGATAATAAGGCTTAGAGAATTTTTTCTCCCTCGGCAAGTTTAACCACAGCTGTAACGTATGGGCAATATCATCGCTAACAGCTTCCTCTGCATGTCGTGCACCAGAGCCTGCATTCATATATTGCACATCACCCGGTTCAAGAATTTCACGATTCCCACTATTATCAATATGCTCTAACCGACCATCGACGACATATGTAATCGTCTGAAAGCCTCGATGAGGATGATCTGAGAAGGCCCCTCTTTTAAACCAATCCTCAGCCATTATGATAAATGGGTCAAACTCTTCATACTTCCCACTCGGTAGCACCCAGCCTTTTTGAATAAAAGGAAAGCTCATCTCCTCATACTTAACGGTCCATTTGTTTTTAACACGGCGTTGATTCATTTCTCTCACCTCTTACTTTCTATACATTTTAGTTTAAAAAGTATATAATGGTATTACATCATAATCCACCATATTTTGCAAAGCATTTAACTTACTTATCATCCATTCATATATTTTTATATAAAGAGGAGAGACATACATGCACACAACAAAAGACAAACTATTAGAACTTCTCAAAAAACACGGATCATTGTCTGTTCAAAACTTAACAGCCTCATTAAATATCACACATATGGCAGTTCGAAAGCATATACTTTCACTTGAGAAAGATGGACTCATAGAAGGAAGAGAAGTTAGGCAAGCGGTCGGTCGTCCGCAACAAAGATTCTCTTTAACTAGCAAAGGTGAGCGACTTTTTCCAAGAAATTACGAAGGGATTAGTGTTGAATTTTTACAGGATATTGAGGAGTTACATGGTTACGAGGCCATTCACACTTTGTTTAAAAAAAGAGAGCAGCGTTTAACGAAAAGTTATAAACAACGACTAGTTCAAACAAATTTTGATGAAAAAATAACAGAGCTTACTAATATACAAAATGAGAAGGGCTACATGGCTGAGCTTCAAAAAATAAACGACGGAACGTACGAATTAACAGAATATAATTGTCCTATTTTAGCCATTGCATCTGATTACAAAGACGCTTGTTCGTGTGAAACCGAAATGTTTAAGCAAGTGCTTGAAACAAATATGGTTGATCGAATTTCCTGTCAATCAGATGGTGAGCCACACTGTAAATTCTTAATACAAAAAAACGCCTAGTAGCTCCTACTACAAAAACACCTTCATTCGATTCTTTAAGAATGCCAAAAGGGAAGTGAATAATCACTTCCCTTTTGGATATCTGTTGCTTTTCTCATTTTTCATCTGATTGGCGATTTAAGAAAACGGTTAGAGCAAAGAAAATAACAGCCGCTCCTAAAATCGTGCCACGGAATTGCCATAAAAATGATGTTGAATAATGCTCTGCATAAAACCCCGCATGAATAAAGGATACTAAAAGTAAACCTCCAAAAATAAACGCTCCTAAAATATACATGACTTGTTTCGGATTCACATAAACATCATGATTTGCTTCTCCCATAGATTTACACCTCATTAATATTAAACTCTACTTACTATCTTACTTATTAATTCTTTCATTTTCAAATACGACAAGGCTTTTTAAATTTACAGTCTTCATTTTAAGTGTACCAAATTCAAAATCATTTATGTTAAAATGAGGCTAAAATGAATGACCTCAAAGCCATATTCGAAACTTCTATATCTTTTAAAGCCATTATGAGTGATTTTCTCGCCAACGCGTAGCGAATGGAGTCATTCCATTCCCATATTTTTTGGGGGCTTTTTGAACATGCGTTATAAAATATATTATTCGTTAGGAATGATGAACTCATGAAACGAATCGTACTAATTGATGGAGATTGCCATATATGTAACCAAAGCGTACAGTTTATTATTAAACGTGACCCAGATGCACAATTTCAATTCGCTTCATTACAAAGTGAACTTGGTCAACAACTATTAACAAACCATAAAATATCGAGCTCAACGAATAGTATGGTACTCATTGAAAATAACCGACACTATTTACGTTCAACAGCTGTTTTACGAATTTGCAAACAGCTAAAAGGACTATGGAAGCTATCTTATATTGCCATTATTTTTCCACGCATACTTCGTGACGCAGTTTATCGAATTGTTGCGAACAACCGCTATAAATGGTTTGGAAAAAAAGACCAATGTCCAATCCCAACACCTGAAATGCAAAAGCGCTTTTTAAGGTAAGTAACTCTAAAATGAGGGAACATCGTTTTCTCATTCTCCTTTAGCATAATAAATAAGGGTCCAGACCGTAGACAAAACGCCTTTGAGAAATGATTCTAAAAGGCATTTTTGTAGTTGTATAGTGTTCAGTTTGATGTTCCTCCAGTGCCATGTCACCAGTTTCACTTCCTTCATAATTGTCACAAAATCGCTAACTCTTGAAACAAGACAGTTCATCAATAAAAGCGGTATACTAATAATAAATCTGTCTTCGTAAGGAGCTTTCGTCCATGTATCAATCTCTACAGGAATGCATATTAGATTTAGAACAACAAGGTGAATTAATTCGAATTACAGAAGAGGTCGATCCTTACCTTGAAATGGCTGCGATCCATTTAAAGGTATATGAAAAAGGAGGTCCAGCGATATTATTTGAGAATATTAAAGGATCAAAATACCCAGCTGTATCGAACCTTTTCGGCACAATCGAACGTAGTAAATATATGTTTCGTAAAACATGGGGCCAAACTGAAAATGTCATCCAACTACGTAATGACCCAATAAAAGCATTACGCCAACCACTTAAGCATGTCCAATCAGGCTTAGCTGCTTCAAAAGCGTTACCGTTGAAGAAAGGAAAAGGGTTACCTTCTCATTTAGAAGAAATTACGATTGCTGACTTACCACACATTCATCACTGGCCTGATGACGGAGGTGCTTTTGTCACATTACCCCAAGTGTATAGCGAAGATCCTGATAAGCCTGGGATCATGAATGCTAATTTAGGCATGTATCGAGTTCAAATCAGCGGAAATGACTATGAGCCTAATAAAGAAGTAGGAATCCATTATCAAATTCATCGTGGTCTCGGTGTACATCAAACAAAAGCAACAAAAAAAGGGGAGCCACTCAAAGTGAGTATTTTCATCGGTGGGCCACCCTCTCACACATTATCTGCTGTTATGCCACTTCCTGAAGGGTTAAGTGAGCTTACTTTTGCTGGCTTATTAGCAGGTAGACGTTTTCGTTATAGCTATGTTGATGGCTACTGTGTTAGTCATGATGCAGACTTTGTTATTACAGGTGAAATTCATCCAAATGAAACGAAGCCAGAGGGGCCTTTCGGTGACCACCTCGGCTATTATAGCCTTACTCATCCTTTTCCAATGATGCGTGTTCACAAGGTTTATGCTCGAAAGAATGCCATTTGGCCATTTACCGTTGTTGGACGACCTCCTCAGGAGGATACATCATTCGGGGAATTAATTCATGAACTAACGGGAGATGCCGTCAAACAACAAATTCCTGGCGTTAAGGAAGTGCACGCCGTCGATGCTTCTGGGGTTCACCCTCTTCTTTTCGCCATTGGTAGTGAACGCTACACACCGTATGAAGAAGTGAAACGACCGTCAGAATTAATGACAATCGCTAACAATGTTTTAGGAACAGGACAATTAAGTTTAGCGAAATATTTATTCATTACAGCTGAAGATAAGGAACCCATTTCGACACATGATGAAGAACGTTTTTTAACGTATATTCTCGAACGAATTGACCTGCGGCGTGACCTTCATTTTCAAACGAATACAACCATCGATACGCTTGATTACTCCGGAACAGGTCTTAATTCTGGAAGTAAAGTCATTATTGCTGCTTATGGAAATAAGAAACGAGAGCTCTGTACAACGATCCCAAAAGCATTAGAAGAACTCTCAATTGTCCATAACCCATCCATTGTCTTACCAGGTGTGGTAGCAATAGAAGGTACTGAATTTTTGAGCTATGAACAAGCACAAATCGAATTAGAGGAATTAACTACTACATTAGCTAGTAATGGAGATTGGTCTTCATGTCCTCTTATCATCCTGTGTGATGATAGTAAGTTCCTTAGTGAGACTCTTTCTAATTTCTTATGGGCAACCTTTACGAGAAGTAATCCTTCACATGATATCTATGGAGTTAACAGCTATTATGAATTTAAGCATTGGGGCTGTGATACGATGATCATTGATGCACGGATGAAACCTCACCATGCCCCACCTCTTATTTCAGATCCAGAGATAGAACAAAGCATTGTGCGCTTCTTTAGTGAGGATGGAACGATCAAAAGGTCTTAACATGAACAGTAATAATTAGGCGCTGCTCTTTCTTTTTAGAGCAGCGCACTTTTTATATTGTATTTGTCCATCACACGACTTTTCCTTCTTTTTTAAACATTCTCAATAAAATAAAAGAGCAAATGACACATGCTACAGGTGTTGTAATAATAAAGGCGAAACCAACTTGCATACCAATATTGCCCCCCATTAATAGTTCGTATCGATCAGCAATAGCATTGATCGCTTCAATGAAAAACCCTATAAATAAATTGATCACGACACTTCCAATACCCATTAACGAGACAGTAAATGTAATCGCAGTACCAGTCCCTTTCGCATAGCGTTTTGCAATTAAGGCCATTACAGTGGGATAAATGGGGGCTATCCCAGCCCCAGCAAGAGCAATAACAATCGCACCTTCATTACCTAACGCAATCCCAATAATACCACATACACTTGAAAACAGAGAAAATAATAAAATCGAATGTATGTAACCAATTTTATCTGTTACAGGACCTAGAAAGAGTCTTGCTAGCATGAAAAAGAAAAAGAATAATGACAAAATCTTCGACGCATCTTCAATCGTCCACTGAAATACATGAACATAATAATTGACTAACCAGCTTGCTGTGGCAAGCTCTGCCGTCACACCGAATGTTAATAAAATGACAATCGTCCAAGCGATACGATCTTTCATTAGCTTTTTAAACGATGTCTTCTCTTCTCCACCTTCATCCTCTTCTTTTGAAAAACGAGCAATTATCGTCGGGATAATCGGCAATATCGTCAATGAAAGAACGATCATGTACATAAAACGCCAACCAAGCTCTCCTCCTCCAAACTCCCATCCCATCAAAGAAGCAGCCATTATAGGTGCGATAGTTGATCCTAATCCATAGAAAAAATGGGAAAGGTTCATCATCGTTCCTGTATGGTTTTTAAAAATTTGAGCCGCTATAATAGCTAAAGCTATCTCAAGCATCCCATTCCCAACATATAAAAAAAAGAAAGATGCTGTTAAATAGGGAAAAGAGGTCGAAGCAAACAAACAAACACCAGAAAGCGCCATAGCGATGAAGGAAATGATCGTAGTTGCTTTTATACCAATTTTATTCGCTAATATCGACGTGTACATACAGGCTAACAAGAATCCCAAAGAATTTAAGGCTAACAGCAAACCTAGCTGAGCTTCACCTATTTGAAAATCAGATTGTATTTGTGGAATTGCCGGACCTCGTACATTTTCAGATATACCAAATAGTAAAAAACCGACAAATACAACGGTGACAAGTATGTAGTAATTTTTCTTAAAGGACAAATTCACTGATGCTCCTCCTACACGTTTCATTCAAAACTAGTATACTACAATCTTTTTTACTAGTCTTGTTAGAAAAAACGCGTAACGAGCAAAGCCAACGTTCTTCATTGAACGGTTCCCTATCTTCTTCGGTTCTTCTCACATTTCCTTCCTACAATTTTATACATGCTGGTGTATAAAATAATAAAAATATAAAGAAATCCCGAGTCCAGATCACAGGAGATTGAAGCCATCATGAGGATAAATAAAAGTTATGGGTAAGAAAGGAAGTTATCTTTCGAAAAAAGACAAGCCCTTTTGGACTTGTCTTTTACGATTATTTAAACATTTTATTCACAGGCTTCATCATTTGCTGGAGTCGATTCGACCTTCTACGGTCATTCATCGTCCAGGCCGCAGCTCCAATTCCGATTGCAATTAATGAAGTTGTTACAGCTTTCCTCATAACTGTCACCACCTATTTAGTTGGCTTCGATTTCGATTTCTAAATCATGGTCCTCAAATAGGTCATCCAATGAACTGAGTGTGCCATCCTCCTCAACTTGATGCATAGAAAGCTTCCCATCTGATAAGGTCATTTCGACAAAACAGCTCCAGCAATAATACTGGTTCGTTCCAATTTTTCCGATATCCTTACTTTGGCAATTTGGACAACGCATGATACGAGCTCCTTTCTTACTCGGTCATAATCGCTCTCCCTTTGGCAATCGTTAATGGTTCCTCACTCTTAACGACTTTTCGACCTTCCATTAGATCAGCGATTAATCCTTCTGTCACTTCATACCCTACGATTGTCCCCACTTCTTCTTGAAAATATACATCTTCCATTAAACCAAGCTTCTCACCTTCATGAGAAAGCAAGGTCATTCCTTGAAGCCGATTCTTCCCATGCTTCAATAAATAATCATGTTTTCGTTCAAACAATTGGAGTTTCTTAGTGCTCGTAATCATAATAGCGTCATTGCCAAAGCTTTTCACATCAGAAATAGATAAAAAGCGCTGTCTTGTCAGCCATCCTTTTGGATCAACGAGTAATCCCGTTATCCTACCTTCCTTATACACTAAGTCATTCACATGACCACACTCTTGACCTGTCGCTTGATCAATGACCGGAAACCCTTCTATTGTTGAAAATGTCCGCAAAGCTATCGCCACCTTCCGAACATTTATAGCATCTGACAAGGCTATACTCTTTATACTAGTTGACTTTTTCCACTCGCCATTTGTTCTAGTTTAACCTTTAACATCGAATGACGTTCTAAATCGTTTTTTTGTGTGATCGCAGTCCTAAATGCAGATAGTTCACCACACAATAGCAAGAACTGCTTTGCTCGAGTAATGCCCGTATATATTAAATTACGTCTAAGCATTCTCGCATAGCTCCGTAATACCGGCATCACGACTATTGGAAACTCACTGCCTTGAGACTTATGAATGGAGCAGCAATACGCATGTGTAATTTGATTAAGTTCACGTTTCGGATAAACTACTTCCTTGCCATCAAAAGAAACAACAACTTGATCTTGTTTTTCTACATTTTCCTTCGCATAAAAAATTGCTACAATTTCGCCACGATCACCATTATATACGTGCTCCTCAGGATTATTCACAAGCTGCAGTACAACATCACCAGTCCGATAGACAATATCACCAAAGCTCAGCTCTCGCCTTCCTTCTTTTTTCGGATTAAACAGCTCCTGTAATAGGAGGTTTAATTCCGTAATACCTGCTTGACCTTTATACATTGGTGCAAGCACTTGGATATCTTTTGCGGTAAATCCTTTTTTGACGGCATTTTCACAAATTTGTGAAACAGCTTCCTTCACTTGATCTAATTGACAAGGGAAAAAGCGCCGATCTGCTTGTGGTTCAGCTAATGATTCAGGAACATGTCCACCTTTGATTGAATGAGCCAAATCGATGATCGATGATCCTTCCTTTTGTCGATAAATATCGGTTAAATGAACCGTTGGTATGACGTTAGAATCAAGAAAATCCTTTAACACTTGCCCTGGACCAACAGATGGTAATTGATCTTGATCACCAACAAAAATGACTTGCATTTTCTGTGGAACGGCCTTCAATAGTTGATTCATCAACCAAATATCAACCATCGAACTCTCATCAACGATCAGCAATTCACCATCAATTTGCTCATGGTCGCCTTTTTCAAAACCTCCACCATTTCCACTCCATCCTAGTAGCCGGTGGATCGTTGTCGCTGGTAAATCAGTTGATTCATTCATTCGCTTAGCTGCACGTCCAGTCGGTGCAACGAGTAAAATCGGAAACGGGTTTGAATTAGAATAGGCACTGGGTTCAAGTGACAAGCCGTGTAACCTTGCGTACAATTCAACAATTCCTTTTATAACAGTCGTCTTACCTGTCCCTGGACCACCTGTTAAAATCATCATTTGTGAAGAAAGCGCCATTTGAATAGCTTCCTTTTGTGAATTTGCATAAGATAGCTTTTGCTCTTCTTCTAGCTTTCCGAGTTCCTTTAGAAATTCAGCTTCTGGAAATTCAGCTTCCACCTCTTGTGATAGTATGCGGCGTACATTCGTTACAATGCCCTTCTCCGCAAAAAATAATGTCTTCATATATACACGATCATCTTCTTCTACAATTAAATCATCTTCAGCCATCATGAGAAGCTGTTGCTCCACCTCGGTCATTTCAATACTAAGTTGTGGCGTTGAAAGCAGTGAAATCACTTGAGGGACAAATTGATCACGATATAAAAAAACATGACCTTCCTGCAAACAAAACTCTTGAATGAAGAATAGGCATCCTGCTCGAATCCGATCAGGATGATTACCCGTAATGCCAATCGCTGCTCCTAGTATATCCGCACGCCTAAAACCAATCCCTTCAACATCTTCAATTAGCTTGTATGGATTCGTTTGAATGATATCAAGTGCTTGTATTTTATAAGCTTGGTACACTTTTAATGAAAGTTCTACACCAAATCCATGCTTTGATAGCTCTAATAACACTTGCTCCACACCTTGCTGTTCAATCAACTCAGAATAAAGGTGATCGGCTTTTTGTCTCGTCAGCTTCGGAATATCATACAACACTGTTCGATCTTCAACAATTCGTGTTATCGCCCGTTCACCTAATTTATCAACAATTGTCTCAGCCGTTTTCTTACCAATGCCAGGAAAACGATCACTTGACAAATATTGAATAATGCCGCTTTTAGTTTGTGGCAAATCTCTTCTAAACTGATCAACTTTGTATTGTAGACCGAACTTAGGATGATCGGCGAATTGACCATAGAATAAAAATGTTTCACCTGGCTCAGATTGGGGGAGAACACCAACAACTGTTAGCTTTGTATCCTCAAGCTCTTCATTTGTCTTTTCAACACGAACTAGTGCAACTGTATAATAGTTTTCATCATTACGAAACAAAATATGAAGAATTGTACCTTTTACATAACTTCTTTCGACCGTTTCAATTTCCTCACTCATCCTTATTCCACCCTTACTTCAAGGCATTTTCAATCGTTTTCTTTCCATTTGCCGCAAGCATATGACCTGGTTGAATGTCTAGCGCTTGATTGAATGAATCTAATGCTAATTGAACCTGATCCTTATAAGCATAAGCCACCCCTAAATTAAAGAAGGCGTCAGCATGATTCTTGTCTTTCTCAACAACTTGTCTAAACTCGTTAAGTGCTTCGTCCACTTGTTCTAGTTGTGCCAAGCAAAGACCGTATTGAAACCTAGCATCAACATCATCCCCATTTAACTCAACTGCTCGCTTTAACGAACTAAGCGCATGAGGTAATGAGCCAAGCTGATAATAGCTCATCCCAAGCATAAAATGGACATCAGGTTCATCTAATTTCTCCATTACGGCCTTTCTAAAAAGTTTAACTGCTTCTTCAAATTGATATTTTTTGTAATAAATCGTAGCAGCACCATAATACGCCGTCGCTGCATATTCATCTAGTTCAATTGCTTTATCAAAAAGGCAAGTGATCGTTCAAAATCCCCCACGATCCCAAGTAAATTGCCAAAATTAATATAACCAGTTGGATCTTTCGGATTCTCTTCTATCGCACTGGTAAAGCATTTCGCTGCTTCCTCATACTGTTGTTCATTCATATGTTGAATTCCTTGCTCCATCATCGTCATATATTCACAACCTTTTCATCAGTAAAAGCGACCTAAAAGCGAGAGCACTGAAAAAGTCCTTTCTAGTAGCTCAAAGAAGAGTAATGGCTCCGCTCGTTGCGCGCCTCGCTATGAGAAACCCACTCATTTCAAGGCGTTCAAAATCAGGCAACGGCTACGCACATTACTTAAAGGCCACTGGAAAAGTGAAAATCGCACTTTTTCAGTGGCCTCCTAAAAGCAAGGCTTCTAAGTCGTATTATTAAGAGTATTTAGCTAGCTTGGCATGTAACGGATAAGAGGAAATGATACGATCAATGATCCCTCCACCTAAACAAACATCTCCATCATAAAAAACGACAGCTTGCCCTGGTGTAATAGCCCGTTGACGCTCATCAAACGTTACTCGAACCGTTCCATCTTCATTTGGTGTAACCGTCACAGGCTCATCCTTCTGACGGTAGCGGAATTTCGCCGTACATCGAAATTCCGTTATCGGCTTTTCATTAATCCAATTTAGATGAATTGCATCGAGAGCCTCTGAGTAAAGACCTTCATGATGAAACCCTTGTCCAACGATTAAAACGTTACGCTCAATATCCTTCCCAATCACAAACCAAGGTTCACCAGCACCACCAATTCCTAGTCCTTGACGCTGGCCAAGCGTATAATACATTAATCCATCATGAGTCCCCTTCACTTCACCTTCAACCGTTTGCATCTCACCAGGCTGAGCAGGCAAATATTGTGCAAGAAACTCTTTAAAGTCTCGCTCCCCAATAAAGCAAATACCTGTACTATCCTTTTTCGTTGCTGTTGCCAAATTAGCTTCGATGGCTATTTTACGAACATCACTTTTCGGTAAATGTCCAATAGGAAACATCGTTTTTGATAATTGCTTTTCCGTTAACGCATTAAGAAAATACGTTTGATCCTTATTGTCATCCATGCCTCGTAATAGATGAGCGCGTCCATTACGCCATTCCACTTGTGCATAATGACCAGTAGCGACATAATCAGCAAGTGTCAACGCATGATTTAAGAAGGCTTTAAACTTAATTTCCTTATTACACATAACATCAGGATTAGGAGTTCTTCCTGCTTTGTATTCTTCAAGAAAATACGTGAAAACTTTATCCCAATATTCCTTTTCAAAATTAACCGCATAATAAGGGATTCCGATTTGATTACATACACGAATGACGTCTTCATAATCTTCTGTTGCCGTACACACACCATTTTCATCTGTGTCATCCCAATTTTTCATGAAGATGCCAATTACATCATAGCCTTGCTCCTTTAACAGCAAAGCAGTCACTGATGAATCTACACCTCCTGACATCCCAACAACGACACGGGTTTCCTCAGGTCGTTTGTTCATTCTGATCACCTCTGTTTAAATAATTTGCTCTGTCTGTTTAAGTCGCTTCACAATCTCAGCTGTCTTTGTTGCGACATACTCAATTTGCTCACCTGTGTTCCCTAACCCGAAACTAAATCGGACTGCCGAAGTTAACCGTTCATCATCTTTACCAAACATCGCTACAAGAACGTGCGAAGGCTCCACAGAACCTGCCGTACATGCTGAACCACTTGAAGCGGCAATATTAGCCAAATCTAAATTCATTAATAGCGGCTCAATCTGTACACCTGGAAAACTAATATTCATAATATGTGGTAAACGATTATGCTGATGACCATTAATCGTAAATTCAACTTCTTCTTTTAATAGGCGATCCACAAGTTGTTGTGAAAACAACTCATATTGCTCCCTTCGACCTTGAATAGACGTCGTGACTAACTGTAATGCTTTGGCAAACCCTACGACAGCTGCAACATTTTCCGTTCCAGCACGCCGTTTTCGTTCCTGTTCACCCCCATATAACAATGGCTTTAACCTCTTTGTCGTATAAAGTAAGCCTACACCTTTAGGACCATTAACCTTATGTGCTGAAATCGAAGCCATATCAACTGGTAATGTGTTGAAATTAAGGTCGAGAACACCACACGCTTGGACAGCATCTGTATGAAAAGCAGCTTGATGCTCAAGTAAAAGCTCACCAATTTCTACAATAGGCTGAACTGTACCGACTTCATTATTACCATACATCAATGTGACCAAAATCGTATCCTCACGTAATACTTTCTCTACAGATTCGCGGCTGATGGTCCCAGACGTATCAACAGGTAAATACGTCACATCAAATCCACGCTTTTCTAACTCTTGACATGCATGAATAACCGCATGATGCTCAATTTGCGAAGTAATGATATGCTTCCCCTTTGCTTGATGTTCAAGGGCATAACCGACAATCGCTAAATTATCTGCTTCTGTACCACCACTCGTAAAGATTAGCGTCTGTTCCTTCACTCCAAGAAGTGTCGCCATCGTTGAACGGGCCTGATCTAAGGCAGCGCGAGCTCTCCTTCCTGCTTGATGTATACTTGATGGATTTCCATATTCCGGGCCATAATAAGGCATCATTGCTTCAAGTACATCTGGATGTACCGGTGATGTCGCTGCATGATCAACATACACAAACTCCACTTCTTTTCACCGACTTTCTACATTTATATATAGAACATATAATATTCTTGTTTTCCATCATCCTCAAATGTCGCTAAATCCTCCAACGTTGTTTCATCTAGTACATTTTTCACTGCATCACGGATCTTCATCCATAGATTTCGTTTAGCTGGTTCTTCGTCCTCCATCACTTCGACTGGTGTAATGGGCCCTTCTAATACGCGAATAATATCTCCAGCTGTGATCTCTTGTGCTTCCTTCGCTAGCATATATCCACCATAAGCACCACGAACACTTTTAACTAACATCGCATTTCGCAATGGCGCAATAAGCTGCTCCAAGTAATGCTCCGAAAGATTATAATCCTTTGCAATTGATTTTAATGATACTGGACCTTCTCCATATTTTTTTGCTAATGCAATCATAATCGTTAAACCGTAACGTCCTTTTGTTGAAATCTTCATATGTGAACCTCATTTCTTTAATATATTCATATTCAATAGATCCTACTTATCGTCCCATTCAACTAATTCTTAGCCATTATAGCACGATTCCAGTCATTTATGCAGTTAGACAGTTTCCCGTTCAATGAGTTTGACTATAACCTCTTCATATGTAGGCTCTTTATTATTTTGAATCGCTTGCCCAAACAACTTTTCACCCAAATCTACAAGGGGGATCTCAATAGTTGTTAAATGCATAAGCTTCGAGATCGGTTGATTATCAAACCCAATTAAAGCCAAGTCTTTTGGAACCTCTATCCCTTTTTCTAGACAACATGTCATAACACCAGCAGCAACTTGGTCACTAGTTATTAGTAATGCGCTCGGTCGGGCTTTCATCGTACTAAGCTTCTTAGCCACTCTTTGTCCATCCTCTAAATGATAGCATCCATGAAAAATATTAGCTTCGTTCAAACTGAGTGAATGCTTATAATGGAAATCTTTATACGCTACTGCTCGCTGAAGACTATTTGTCCCATTCTGTCGTCCAACACAATAGCCTATGTTTCGATGACCGTTATCATATAAATAATCAAGCGCCATCATAAATGCTTGATAATGATCAACAAACGTTGAAGAAACACCTTTACCACGAGTATCCTCACACAGAACGATCGACCCTTCATTCATATAAGCTTCAATAGTACCCCATGTACTTTGACGTGAGCATATGATCAGTGCATCTATTTGACGATTCTCTAACATCTTTAACGCTTCAAGCTCTCTACTCTCGTTATAATTTGTCTGAACGAGTACGAGGTGGTAACCATACTGAACAGCAGCCTTTGTTATCCCTTCAATTAACAATCCAAAATATGGATGATTCGCAAATGGTACGACCACTCCAACTAAGGACGTTTTCCCTCTACTTAAATGAACAGCATTTATATTACGGTGATAGTTACTATCACGCATCGCACGTAAAACCGCTTCTTTTTTTTCCTTACGAACATACTTATGTCCATTTAATACACGGGAGACGGTCGTTACTGATACACCGGCCATTTTTGCAATATCACGAATATTTGCCATTTTTATTACAACTCCATTTTATTAAATTCCCACTTGCTCTGAAACGCATTCCATAATATACGATGTTCTCAACTAAAAAAAGGAGGAAAGCTATGATACTTGTCCAAGGACTTTTTTCACTCATTTTTATGTGTAGCACAATACTTATCTTTGCTTCTGCATGCATAAAGGAAAATAAAAAAACAACAACTTCAACTAAAACGAAACCATATGACTATTTGTTTCATTCTTTTCATTCCTAATATAGATCGTGTGTAACATTTAATATGTAGATGTTACACACGATCTTTTTATAACACAGCATTATGAATGGTGTTCTCCTTACCGGACATACTAATTGAGAAGAAGTACAGGAAGAACCAAAGGAGAACATGATGAAACAAAAACACCTCGGCTTCATTTTAATATTGATCTTTGTAAATGTTTTCTTACGAACGTGGCGAATCCCTCCACGATATTATAAAAGCATTGCATACGTTTTCTTTATTAATTCCTGTTATTACTATTTATTCAAGAAAAAATTATTGTGGGATTTCAATTCTGCCTACTCTAACACATATGTATTAAGAGCTTTACACTTATTTATCGGTACTCCTTTACTCGTACTCACCTGTTTGGCTTATTTCCCCAAAAAATTAAGTAAACAGAGCATCTACATTTTAACATGGACATTAGGCTCGACCTGTATTGAATATATTGCATCAAAATCTAAATTAATTATCTACCATAACGGCTGGAATATCTTTTGGTCATGTTGTATCTACTTTAAAATGTATACTTTCAGTTATTTATTTCAAATAAAACCTATACTGACATGGGGGTTATCAGCAATTTCTCTTCTTTTTTACATGATTCGCTTTCAAATCCCTGTAGAATATCGTTTACTGAAAGGACCTATTCTAATATGTCTACAAAGAAATATTCAACCTTACACAAAGGTTAATCGTCTAATAAAGAAAGGGATTATCACATGAATGAGCAAACCGAACAAAAGATTTTATGGAGCGTTTTAATTACTTCTTTTCTTTCCCTCATTTATTTATTGAAAAAACCACCTATTAAAGATTGGTTGCTTGTTTATTTTATGAATGGGTTTTCTAATGTATTTATTGATGCCTTTTTCGTTTCAAAAAATACGTTGTCCTATCCAACTAGACTATTCCCAAAAATCTTAAAAGGAAATTTTTTGTTTGATTTCGTCGTTTACCCAACCATTATGGTTTACTATAATCAAGTAACCCGAAATGATTCCGTCTGGCTTATGATCATAAAGGTTTTTCTTTTTACAATTCCAATGCTATTGATTGAGCTATGGGCCGTTCAACATACGTCACTCATTCATTGGAAGAATGGATGGAGTTGGAAACATTCATTTATTTCAACAACAGTGAAATCATTACTAAACCGTTTTACAATAGGGGTTATTCGTAAAGTCGATTCAAACATGAATCACAACTAAATTAGGAGACCGGAATAAGAATTTTCGGTCTCCATGGTTTGTATCACCTTTTCTCTATGACCAACATATGTGTGGCACCTTTTACAAACTGAAAATCAACCTTCACTCGTTTAATCGTAACAGGCAATTCAAATAGTCTTTGCTCTAGTTCATCCATATGCGGATACACGTTCCCATCAAAACCTACTAATGGATATAGCCGAATCTCACCACCGATTTCACAAATGCGAATAAGCTCGTGTAATGATCTTTCGTGAAAATCTACTGTAAACTGCTTTCCATATAGGAACAGAAAATGACTACATACAATAAGGGAAAACTGGTTATCCGCAAAAGGCAACAAAGTAAGTTGCCCATTTATATAGCGTTCTCTAAACTCCACGTAGCTATTTAAAAACATAGTCAACGATCGCTCTCTCAATTTCATTAGCTTATCAAGCGATCCATACGTTTCCCAATTAAATAACTCATATGCATGTAACAGTTTCTCTCTCGCTTGTAACAGCTCATTGCTGCCTTCTTCCTGTAATACGTTTACAGACTTTTCATATTGAGGGTCTACCGCATATGCATCGAGTCCCCTTTTTAGCGCTTCTGCTGTAAAAGAAGACGCCCCTGCCGCTACATCTAATACTTTACCTTTCACAGTTTGACTCACCTGAAACATTTGCTCATATTCTGTGTAAGAGCGACAGGTCATCGCCACACCAATTTGTTCATATTGCCCCTTTTGTAGCTCAGCTTTTCTCAACTCTTCTCGACTCATCTCTTCTCACCTTTCTCTACAAATGAATTTATGTGTAGACTCTATTAATTCGACAGAACTACCCCTTTTTTCCTTTAAAAAATCTGAGGTAGCGATCTTTTCTTAA
>NZ_BAUU01000032.1 GCF_000513115.1 Halalkalibacter hemicellulosilyticusJCM 9152 | reverse complement strand
TTTTTGTCTACGGTCTGAACTGTTAAAGGGTATCCCTTTAACAGTTCTTCATTTGAATAGAATCAACCTGTATTCACTAGGCCAGCAGCTACACCGGAAATCGTTAATAGCACTTCTGTTAACAGCTCATCAGGTGCATCATCCTCTAATTCACGCAATTTCTTAATAAGATCAACTTGCAAAAAGTTAAGTGGATCAACATAAGGGTTACGGCGCTGAACCGATTCTTTTATGGCAGGTGTATGCTCAAGTAACTCTTTATTACCCGTTATCTCAAGCAACACATTTCGTGTACGATGATATTCGTCCGCAATATCATTAAAAATCCGTTCACCCATTTCCTTATCTTGAACTAATTGTAAATATTCTCTCGCTGCTATTAGGTCAGCTTTAACAAGAGCCATTTGTAAGTTATTAATCGTTGATTGGAAAAATGGCCATTTCTTATACATCGTTTGCAATAAAGCTAGATTGTCCTTGCTAGCCGATGCAAATGTTTCTAAACCAGTACCAGCTGCATACCACGCAGGAATCATTTGACGTGATTGCGTCCAGGCAAACACCCAAGGAATAGCTCGTAAATCCTCGAAGCGCTGGCTATTTTTACGACTCATAGGACGGGAGCCGATATTCAACGCACCTAATTCTTTTAAAGGGGTTGCTTGGTTAAAATATGTTAAGAAATCTTTGTCACCAAATACTAATGACTGATACTTTGCTAAAGCTTTTTTAGAGACTTCCTCAAGCGCTTCTTCCCAAGACTTTTCTCGGAAATGCCCTTGCTCAGAATTCTTTGATACTTTCGCAGATGCTTCTAACAATGCAGATGCAGCTTGTTCTAGATTACGGTAAGCGATATCTCTTAATAAGTAACGAGAAGACAACACTTCACCTTGCTCGGTAATTTTGACACCATCATTCAACGTTTCAGCTGGCTGAGAAAGAATACTACGATTCAACGGACCGCCACCACGGCCAAGTGACCCTCCACGACCATGGAAAAATTTCAAACCTATATTAAATTCTTTAGCCATGTCATGGATTTCTTGTTGTGCTTTAAATAATTTCCAATTAGCCGTTAACGTTCCTCCGTCTTTACTACCATCAGAATAGCCAAGCATAATCTCTTGATGATCACCACGTTCCTTAACATGGTTACGATACACGTCCATTTCAAATAATGATTTCATAATAGCTGGTCCAGCAATTAAATCGTCAACAGTTTCAAGCAACGGAGCTACATTTAGACCACTTTCAACCTTACCATCAGCATAAAGACGGTAAATACCAGCTTCCTTAGCAAGAACTAATACTTCAAGTAGGTCGCTCGATGCTTGAGTCATACTTATAAGGTAAACTTGAATTGAACGAGTTCCAAACTCTTTATGAGCTTGCTTAATCATATTAAATACTTTTAATACTTCCTTCGTTTCTTTTGAGTAATCCTCTTCTAATAAAAGTACCGGACGAGGTTCTGTTAATACACTCTCAAGAACCTTTAACTTTTCTTCTTCTGGTAAATTTTTGTAATCTTCTGTTATATTAACAACTTTTAATAATTCTGCGATAGCTGATTCATGCTCACCACTATGATTCCGTATATCCAAGGTCGCTAAATGGAAACCGAAAAGTTCTACTTGTCTAATTAATTTTCGAACGAGACGAAGCTTTCGCCCTGAAGGCTGATGCTTTTCAGCGCTCTTCTTAATCAAGATTAAATCGTCCAGTAACTCTTCAGCATTATTATAGCCCTTATCAGATTTTCCTACTTCACGAATTCTTTTCAACACGATCGCAAATTTACGACGATACACTTCTGATTCAACTGGCCATAATTCATCATCATTTAAATAAAGCGATTCTTCCATCTCAACTGACTTTGCTAAATCATCGCTAACTGCTACTCGATATGTTGAATGACTGAAGCGCTTCATAATATCAACAACAGACTGTTCATACTTTTTTAGTACGAGGTCACGTTGTAATTTTAATGTCTCCCACGTAATTTCTGGTGTGACATTGGGATTTCCGTCTCGGTCTCCACCAATCCAAGACCCAAAGTGAAGGAAATTTGGTACAGTCCATTTGGCATTTGGATAGTATCCTTCAAGTTGATCTTCTAACTCTTGATGGATATCAGGTAATGCGTCAAATAACGTTTGATCAAAATAATAAAGACCATTCTTCACTTCATCAATAACCGTTGGCTTACGATGACGTAATTCGTCTGTTTGCCATAGAGCTGTCACTTCATTATATAAATCTTCATCTAACGCTTCTCTTTCCTTCTGCGTTAAAGTAGGGTTATCGAATTGTTGTAAAATATATGAAATGCGCTTTTGAATCTCTAAGACCGTTCTCTTAGTGGCTTCAGTCGGATGAGCTGTAATAATAAGTTCAATAGACAGATCATCGATCACCTTTTGAACATATTCTTCCGAAAACCCATGCTCTTTAATCGCTGCAACAGCACTTTCAATCGATACTGGTTGAACAACCCCATTTTTTTGAATTTGATACTGTCTACGTCTACGTATGCGGTGATTTTGTTCCGCAATGTTAACTAGGTGAAAATATACTGAGAATGCACGAATGACATTTTGACGTACGGGTGGCTGTAACGTTTGAATTTCTTCTTTTAACTTTCTGTATAAATCCTCATCATGATTTTTACGAAGATTTTTAGTCGTTTCACGTATTAATTCCACCTTATTAAATAAGTCTATCCCACCATGGTGAACTAGGATCTCTCCAAGGATATTACCTAACTTCTTCACATCATTCCTCAATTGTGAATGACTATCTGTAACATCAATCATCAAATCATCTCCTTATCCAAAAAAACTGTTCCCCTTTTTTTATGTATGTAAACCTAAAATTCAGGACTCTCTCAGACCCACATGGACATTTTCAGTCCCGTCAGTGACTACACTATGTAATCACACTACTATTGATAGTATCATAACTAGAAGAATTCAGGCAAATATTTTCTGACAATTCGACAAGATCCATCCCCTTCTAATTAAAACAAGGCGACGATCCTCCTTTTCATCTAGAAAGCTAAAAAGAAGGTTTGTCCCAAAAGATCTCCTCTTTTAGAACAAACCTTACATTACCATCGTAAGTTATAGATTAAATTCTTTTTTATTTCTCAAGTTTTTTCTTACGAGGATTGAAAAATAAACCTAATTCTTTCTTTTCTCGTGATAATGAACGATACAAAGAAATCATCATTAATAGCATAATAAATGAAAAGGGCAATGCTGCAATAATGAGGGCGTTTTGCAACGCTTGTAAACCGCCACTATATAACAAAATGACCGCTACCGCTGACTGAGCAACCCCCCATGTCAATTTAACTGAATTAGCTGGCGTTAAAGATCCATTAGTTGTTTGCATGCCAAGAACGAATGTAGCCGAATCAGCAGAAGTAATAAAAAAAGTAGTAATTAATGTAATCGCAATAACTGATAAGATTGTTGAAAGGGGCAATTCATTAAAGACCGCAAACAAAACTTCTTCAGTTGCAAATTGTGCCAAGTCTACTCCAGCGCTTTGAATATTGATTGCGGCTGTGCCAAACACCGAAAACCATAAAAAACTGACAAGGGCTGGTAATAATAGCACTCCAATAATAAATTCACGAATGGTCCTTCCTCGTGAAACACGTGCAATGAATATTCCAACAAATGGAGACCACGAAATCCACCAAGCCCAATAAAAAATCGTCCAACCGTTTATCCAACCTCTATGCTCTTCATTTAAAGGGGCAATTCGAAAACTCATGCGAACTATATTCTGTAAATACGTTCCAATCGTATCTGTAAATATGTTTAAGCTTAAAATTGTAGGTCCTAGTATGAATACAAGCAAAAATAAAAGAACAGCTAAGAACATATTTGTGTTACTTAAGTAACGAATCCCTTTGCTTATCCCTGTCCAAGCAGAGAGCATAAAGAGAACCGTTACTATAGCAATGATAATAAATTGAATGAGAACATTATTTGGAATTCCAAGTAAATAAGATAAACCACCATTAATTTGAGCGGCTCCAAACCCTAACGTTGTTGCAACCCCAACTACAGTTGCGAACACTGCTAATACATCAACTACATTTCCTAACCAACCTTCCATACTCTTTCCGAGTACTGGTTTTAATGTTGCGGAAATAAGTCCTGGCTCATCCTTTCGAAATTTATAATATGCTAATGCAAGTGCTACAATGGCGTAAATGGCCCAAGCATGAACGCCCCAATGAAAAAAAGTATACCTCATCCCTTCTTTAAAAGCGTCATTAGTCGAGCCTTCTGCTATTGGTGGTATCAAATAATGCGATAACGGTTCAGCAGCCCCCCAGAAAACTAAGCCAATACCCATTCCAGCACTAAATAGCATAGCAAACCACGTTCTTTTTGAATATTCTGGTTGTTCATCCGCTTTCCCAAGCTTAATAGCACCAACAGGACTAAAGATTAAAAAGATACAAAAAATCACAATGACTGTGACAAGAATTAAGTAATACCAACCAAGCCCTGAAGTAATAACGGCCTGTACATTTCCTGTCAACCTCTCAAAACGATTCGGAGCCGCAACTCCAAATATGACGGCAGAAAATACAATCGCAATGGTTATCCAAAAAACATTTGATATTTTATTCAAGTTACTTCCCCCTCATTTTTCCATAAAATTGATCAGGTTGCTTCATTTTCTTATCGTTGTACTAAGTAATTTGCCCAGTTTTCCCGAGACATACTACCTTATTTAAAAAGAATGCTTAATTCATCTAGCCTGTCGACAGAGTTTTTGGTGATTTAAGAACGATTCCATGATAATTCGACAAATCCGCTCTATAATTATTCTGACAAAGGACGTCCTCGTATGAATCCATTCGTCATAGGATTTTCAACAAAAAGAACCCGAATCAAAAAGATCCGAGTTCTTAGACAATACATACATAAAGAAGTATGAAGTTTCTTGTTATTCACATTATTATAATAAAGTAACGTAACACGCTCACGAAGAAGATGAGCTTCTTGAAGGCTCGTATCAACTATACGTTGTGAAATCCCTAAATCATCTGGTGATGTTATTCCACCTACTCTATTCATTAAGTCTTACAATTTAGCTGGTTCTATCAATCGTTGCAAAAGCTTATTAATTTTCGCTTCATTCTCAATTGTTTTGATTCCATCTTCAGTAAAGGAATAGTTCAAGTATTTCTTATATATAGAAGCAATGATTATCGTTGTAAAGCCAACTTTAGCACCGTGAAGAAGTTGCTTCTTACCCTCTTTCAAAAATTCCATTTCTCAATATGTGAGAGGTGATACTCAGCACCAAGCGGTATGCGATTCCTAATGACTATCTTTCATCACGAATTGGGACATTGAATTGAGGAAAACCGTTCTTATCATAATTAAAAACTTGGGCGCGAGTATGACGGTTAGGGTCATAAAGAGGATCCCCTTCAATGTCCTTATAATTTCTCGCGTGATAAATTAGTACATCATTATTTCCATCTTCTGTAGTCGTAAAGCTATTATGTCCGGGACCATATTGTCCAGTTTCTTCATTTGTTTTAAAGACTGGTTCAGGAAGCTTATACCATGATTGCGGATCTAGTAAATCGCTTTCTTCATCTGCAACTAACAAACCCATACAGTAGTTATAATCTGTCGCACTTCCAGAAAAGGTCATAAATATTTTGCCATTTCGTTTTAAAACAGCTGCCCCTTCGTTTACAAAAAAACCAATTTTCTCCCATTCGTATTCAGGGGTCGCAATCATAACTTGCTTCCCTTTTAATGTCCAAGGATTTTCCATTTCTGAAATGTATAAATTAGAGTTCCCTTCAATTTCAGGATCTTTTTGTGCCCAAACGTAATACCGTACTCCTTTATGTTCAAAAGATGTAGCATCTAAGGCAAAGCTTTCCCATTTCGTCTTCACTTGACCCTTTTCCACCCACTCACCCTCAAGAGGGTTTTCAGCTTCATTTTCTAAAGCGAACATACGGTGATCAAACAATCCTTCTTTCGTTTCAGTTGTTCGAGCGGAAGCAAAATAAATATACCATTTGCCATCAATATAATGAATTTCTGGAGCCCAAATGTTCGCACTCATTACCCCAGTATCATGCTTTCTCCAAGCTACAATAGGGTCAGCTTCTCTCAATCCATTAATCGTTTTAGCTCTACGAAGCTCGATGCGGTCATACTCTGGAACAGAAGCAGTAAAATAATAATAACCGTCCTCATGCTTATATACCCATGGATCGGCACGTTGTTCAATTAATGGATTTTTATAAGGTTGTGTGTTCATTTTCTTTCACCCTCCTACACATAAGTAAATATTAATTAAATTACCAAAACATTAATCATACGAACAAAAAAATATAACGTTAATCAATATTTAATGTTGTACGTACAATAACAGTTTATATGTTTTTTGGCTTCTTTACAAGAGATAAACAGTAAAAAAACTACTATGATCTATTCTCTTTACAGCAAGTCTAAAAAAATGAAAAAGCCATTAAAAGAACGCTAAATTCTTTTAATGGCTTTACTTAATTAATAGGTGTCGTCGAATGCCTTAAGACTAATTCCGGATGATAAACAATGGATTCCAACGACTGATTTTCTTTATTTCGTTGTTCTTTTTCGATCATTTGAATAATCATTTCAGCGGCTTGCTCACCCATTTTTATTTTAGGGTGACTAACGGTTGTTAATTTCACTTCGGAAATTTCGGCAAGAAATGAATCATCATACCCAACAATGGACATATCTTTAGGGACTTGCAATTTTTTTGCTCGTAAAAGATCGAGTAAAATTAAGGCGAGTTCATCATTGTAGCAAACGAGTGCTGTCGGTTTCTCATTTTGTGATAGTAACTTTTCTAGTTCTTTTGTAGGCTTTTCAAGCTTTTCTTCGGAATAGTACGTAATAATATTTTGAGGGTTAATAGAAACTTGATGTTTTCGGTGAGCTTTAACATACCCTTTCATTCGCTTGATCCCTTGATTATCGTCCGTTTTAAATAAGCCAACAATATTCGTATGTCCTTGTTGAATTAGATGTTCCGTTTGCAAATATCCGCCTTTTTCGTCATCTAATAATAAGCAAATGGGCTCCAATTCATCATAGAAAGCGTTTATCATTATATACGGAATATTCATTCTTTCTAAATTGAAATAATAGTTAATATTAGGATTCGCAAATGAACTTTTCGTCGGCTCTACGATGATGCCATCCACAGGTTGAGATAATATATGTTCAAGAATACGCTGTTCATTTTCGATTTTATTATTTGTACTAAATAAACTAACTTGATAACCTCGTTCACTTAAGTAAGATTCAGCTCCACGTATGATGCTAGGAAAAATGTAATCTGAAATAAATGTTGTAATGATCGCTATCGTTTTCGTATCATTGGTATGTGTTCTATCTTGTTTCGTTCTATCTGCACAGAAAGTACCTGAACCTTGTTCACGATATAACCAGCCTTCTGATACCAATTCACCAATCGCAATACGAATAGTATGTCTACTTACTTCGAATTCTTTCATTAATTCATTTTCTGAATTAATTTTTTGATTAGGTACATATGTCCCATCTAAAATTCTTGATTTAATCGCTTGTTTTACTTTACTGTATTTTGTCACAACCGAAACCTCAATTCTACACGTACTTATAAATATACGTACATGTTACCACATTATCCACCTAATACGCAAAAATACTTCAATATTCTAACGCATTCATAAGGGAGAAATGATGAGAAAGTGTCTTAAATGGTAGGCCCATCTAAGACACTTTTCTGTTGATACTTCGTAGGATTTTACATTTTAACGAAAGGCAATATCATTCCACCTTAATTCGTTTTGGAACGCCATTACATTAGTCGAATCATTAATAAAGACACATTCAATATTGACCATTGTTGCCCAATCATATAATTGCTCTGGTGTAACTTTAAATGAAAATACCGTATGATGAGCACCACCGGCATAAATCCAAGCTTCTGCCGACTCACTCAACGACGGCTTAGGCTTCCAAAGAACCTTAGCAACTGGTAAATTAGGCATTTCCTTCTCCGGTTTAACTGCTTCAACTTCATTAATAATTAGACGGAAACGATTCCCTAGATCAACAATAGATGCATTTAATGCCGGACCTTCATCACCATCAAATACCATGCGTGCCGGGTCATCTTTACCACCAATACCTAGTGGATGCACTTCTAGCTTTGGACGAGTTGCTGCGACAGTTGGACATACCTCCAACATATGAGAGCCGAGTACTAACTCATTACCTTCTTCTAAATGATACGTATAATCTTCCATAAATGATGTTCCTTCACCATCAGCTATGATCTTCATTAAGCGAACAAGAGCTGCTGTTTTCCAATCTCCTTCACCAGCAAATCCATAGCCTTGCTCCATTAAACGCTGAACTGCTAAACCTGGCAATTGATCCATTCCATGTAAATCTTCAAAGTTCGTTGTAAATGCTGTAAATCCGCCTTCTTCTAAAAATGCTTTCAATCCAAGCTCAATTTTCGCTTGATATTTAATCGACTCAATGTTCTCTCCATCAGCAATATCATACTGTTCTTTGTATTCATTGAACAGTCTTTCCACATCATCTTGAGAGAATTCATTCATTTTAGCAACTAAATCACCGATACCAAAATATGACGTAGACCAACCGAATTGAATTTGAGCTTCGACTTTATCGCCTTCCGTAACCGCTACTTCACGCATGTTATCTCCAAAGCGAGCAATTTTTAATGTTTTGCTTTCTTCAAAAGCTACAGCTGTTTTTATCCAACTATCTACACGACTGATCACTTTTGGGCTTTGCCAATGCCCTACAACTACTTTACGTCCTATTTTCATTCTAGAACCGATAAAGCCATATTCTCTGTCACCATGAGCTGATTGATTTAAATTCATGAAGTCCATATCAATTTTATCCCAAGGGATATCGCGATTAAATTGAGTATGCAAATGTAATAATGATTTGCGTAATTCTGAAAGCCCAGCAATCCACATTTTAGCTGGTGAAAATGTATGCATCCAAGTAATGATACCTGCACATTTCTCATCTGAATTTGCTTCAATACAAAGTTTTCTAATTTCATCAGCAGTTTTTACAACAGGTTTAAAGACGATCTTATAGGCAAAATCATTTTCATTTAACCCAGTAACAATTTGCTCGGAATGATCAGCAACCTGATCTAATGTTTCAGGTCCATATAAATGTTGACTACCTGTAACAAACCAAAACTCATATTCTTTTACCTTTAACATTCCTGCATCCTCCTAAAAACGAATTTGTTTTCATTTATTTCAAAAGAAAAATTACCTTTGTCCATAGTAAGCATTCGCACCATGTTTACGTAAAAAATGTTTATCAAGTAAATCTTGATCCATTGCTGTCGTATGAGGGTTTAATTGCAAAGTACGAGATGCCATTTTTGCAACTTCTTCTAAAACAACCGCATTATGAACAGCATTATTAGGATCCTTCCCCCATACAAAAGGAGCATGAGACTTCACTAATACTGCTGGAACTTGCATAGGGTCAATATCTTTAAATGTTTCGACAATGACATTACCTGTCTCTAATTCATACGCTCCCTGAATTTCCTCTTTCGTCATATCTCGCGTACAAGGAACCTCTCCATAAAAATAATCAGCTTGAGTTGTGCCAAATGCCGGTATTGATTTCCCCGCTTGAGCCCAACTTGTTGCCCATGGCGAATGAGTATGAACAATTCCTCCAATACTTGAAAAAGCTTTGTACAACGCAACATGAGTAGCAGTATCTGAAGACGGCTTAAGGTTACCCTCTACCACTTCACCCTCTAAGTTAACAACAACCATGTCATCACGTTTTAAATCGGAATACTCTACTCCACTAGGCTTAATAACTACTAGGCTCGAATCTCGATCAATGCCACTCACATTTCCCCAAGTAAAAGTAACGAGTTCATGCTTAGGTAGCGCAAGATTCGCCTTTAAAACAGATTCTTTAAGACTTTCTAACAACTATCACAACCCCTTTCAACTAGTGTTAAATGCCCTTAAACCTATTATACACTTGTACGTACAATAAATAAATAGTTTTCTCTATAATTTGTAGAATAAGAAAAGCATGCGTCTTGAAAATGCTATTAGAATTAGGATAGCTTTTCACAAAATGTATTCCGCAATGAAACCGATGTTCTTGACCAAACTTACTCATTCTTCCTTGATTTTTCATCCTAGAAACTGTTTTTATCAAACAAAAAAATGACCGAAAAAAGTCACTTCTCTTTTCGGTCAAAGTCTGCAATCATTTAATTCGTTGTAAATGTATACGTTGTTCTTCTCTTGTATTCAGTCCCTTTTTTAACAATAATAGATGGAAAGTGATCGTGATGAATGGCATCAGGTAGTCCTTGGGTTTCAAGACACAAACCTAAATACTTTTCTGCAGGAACATTTCTAATTGAAAAATCTTCACTTATCATGTTCCCTGTATATAAGACTACACTTGGTTCATTCGTTTCGATGATGAGTACACGACCACTTTGCTCGTCTTCGAGACGAATTTCTTCATCTTGATTTTTATCTAAAAGGAACGGGTGATCATAACCATTTCCAGCTAACTGGTTTTGTTTTAAATTTGAGTGAATACCATCTAGTATTTTTCTTCCATTTGTAAAATCAAAAACAGTGTCTTCACTATCAACGAATTCTCCAGTCGGCATTAAATCATCAGCTAAACTTAAATACTGTTTACTTTTTAATGTTAATTGATGTTCTTTAATCGTGCTTTTTACGTTGCCACTCAAGTTGAAATATGTATGATTCGTCAAATTTATTAACGTATCTTGATCAGGAATAGCTTGATAATCGATAGCAAACTGATTATCGTTTGTTAACGTATATGTAACTTGTATTGAGACATTCCCAGGGTATCCTTCTTCTCCATCAAAACTGTGATAAGTGAAAACAACACCAATTTTATTAGGCTCTTCAAAAGGTTCAGATTTCCAAATAACCTTATCGTAGCCTTTTATTCCTCCATGTAAATGGTTAGAACCATCATTTTGTGCTAGAGTATATGTTTGATTGTTTAATGTAAATTGAGCACCTTTTATGCGACCCGCAACTCTACCACATACTGCCCCGAAATAAGGAGAATGCCCCACATATTCCTCAATTGAATCAAAACCGAGTACAACATTTTCAATTTGACCTTCGCGATCAGGTGTAGAAATTCGTGTAATAATACAACCGTAATCAATGCTAGTAACTTCCATTCCTCTATCATTTGTTAATGTATAAGCATATACATTTTGACCGTCAACTTGTCCGAACAGATCTTTAATTATCTTCATTAAAACTCTCCTCCTCTAATCACAACATCACTTCTCTCCATTTGAAGAAAACGAATTCATTATCATCATACACTAGCTTCGATGTTTTTTACAACGTAAGAAAATACATTACGTGAAATTATATTCACCCTTTAAAATCTAGTATTAATGATTAAGGAGCCGCCTCAAGGCGACCTCTAAGAGATTTTTATCGTTTGCTTAAACGAATAACATTCCAAGAAGCATTTGAAAGAACCGCTTGAATACTTCCATTCTCAAGCTGTGCGTTCCCGTTAGAGTGAGGCTTTACAACTTGCTCATCAACGGTATTTACCGCTTTTAAGTTCTCATGTTCTAAAACGATATGTTCATTAAGTTGATACCCTTCAAAGCTACGAACATCAATTGAAAATTCTAACGACTCATGAATATGACGATTTAAGGCAAAGATCGTTACTTCTTCTTGTTCTTCATTATAAACAACCGCACTATCAACATAAGGAACATCTGTGAAATCTTTCGTATCGTATACAGGAGAAGAAATAACTGGTTTTAAAGATATCCCTCTTCCAAATACAGAAGCATGCATGTATGGATAGTAAATCGTTTGTTTCCATGCACGACCTTCATTTTCGGTCATAATAGGAGCAATCACATTAACTAACTGGGCCATACAAGCCATTTTAATTCGATCTGCGTGCTTTAAGAACGTAATTAGAATACTACCAACTAGTAAGGCATCTTCAAAATTATAATGGTCTTCAAGTTGCGGAGGAGCAATTGTCCAAGCTCAATTTCTTTATCCGCCTGATGAGAATGATACCAAACATTCCATTCATCAAAACTTAAATACATTTGTTTTTTACTACGTTTTTTTGCCTTAATATAATCACAAGTCGAAATAACCGTTTTAATAAAGTGATCCATTTCAAGAGCATTCGCTAAATAGTTCTCTGAGTCATCATCCGGGTTACCAAAATATTGATGTAATGAAATAAAGTCAACTTGCTCATACGTGTGCTCTAACGTCGTTGCTTCCCATTGTGGAAATGTCGGCATTTTCGAATTAGAACTACCGCATGCAACGAGCTCAATTGTAGGATCAACCAATCTCATAGCTTTAGCTGTTTCTTGAGCTAAACGGCCATATTCATCGGCTGTTTTATGACCAACTTGCCAAGATCCATCCATTTCATTTCCTAGGCACCATGTTTTAATGTTATGAGGTTGCTCATATCCATGTTCTTTTCTTAAATCACTCCAATATGTTCCTCCTGGGTGATTGCAGTATTCGATAAAATTTCTAGCGGCATCAATACCACGAGTTCCTAAATTGATCGCCATCATCACTTCAGAGTTAACGTTCTTAGCCCAGTCAACAAATTCATTTGTCCCGACATCATTCGGTTCAATTGTTCTCCATGCAAGCTCTAAACGACGAGGACGTTGTTCCTTAGGTCCTACTCCATCTTCCCAATTGTAAGCAGAAACCATATTACCACCTGGGTAACGTACGATCGGAACTTGTAAGTCTTTCACTAAATCGATGACATCTTTACGAAAACCATGTTCGTCAGCATTTTGGTGATTAGGTTCATAAATCCCACCATATACCGCTCTTCCTAAATGTTCAATAAAAGACCCATAAATTCTTGAATCGATTTCAGCAATTTTGAATTCCTTGTCTACAACCATTTTCGCTTTTTTTAACTGATTCATCGTTCTCCTCCTCCAGTACTGCTTTTTCGTAAAGTTAAACGTTTACAAAACTTCGCAAAAAATTATTATTGTTAATGAATTAATAAATAAATTAACTATTAGCTTTTATTATAGTAAAGCTTTCTTTCCTTGTAAATAGTTTGTGCATACAAATATATTTTCAATGTATGATAGTTGTACGAATGAGATTGAAGTGAGTACATCTTTTATTTTACTGACTCAGTAGAAAAGGCATTCTAAAGTTATACGCATTTAGAATGCCTAGCTAACACTTTTACAATGAAGGTCTTTCTTTTGCTTTATCAGCTTCAGTAGCATTCTTCATCGCTTCATCACGGTTTTCTTGCATTTCTTTAATTGACTTTGTTTTTAATCGAGCTGCTCCTTTATAGTTACGAGTAGGAATTAATTCCTCTGAGGACAATCTTTCTTTCGCCAATTCTATCGCTTCTACATATTGTGGTAGCCATTGCTCTTGTGCCACAAGCATTTCATCTACTAATTGCCAGATTTCAGGTGGGTTACAAACTGCTCCTACTAAAGGATCCATCATAAATGCTTGACGTAGTAGTTGATCATTGCCAAGGATTGCTGCTTCAACGGATAGTCGTTGTACGGAAATGCTCGTTTGACAAACTGACGCACACCCTAAAGGTAACTCACCTACATGAGGCATATTAATACCATTACGGTCTACATACCTGGCGCCTCAATGATGGCATCATCTGGCAAATTGGAGATGATTCCATTGTTTACTACATTAAAGTGTCCACGATAAATTCGCCCCGTCTCTAGACCTTCAACAATATATGATCCATGTTCCTCACCACGCTCTTCGGAGGAATATGTGTAGGCTGGCTCCTTCAACCAGTTTGGAAAATCAGTTTCAAACCATGTCCTTCCTTCCGTACAAACCCGTAAATATCCTCCCGTTTCCCCATTAATCCAACTTCCAAGGTCAATCCAATCATGAACCTCTTTTGATCGCTTACGATACCAAGGCACATATTCACTTAAATGTCCGTTTGATTCGGTACTATAATAGCCAAACCGTTTCAGCATATCGATGCGTACCTTTTCCGTTTTTCTAAATTCAGGATGGCTCTCGAATGCTTCTAACATACGGTCTGTCAAATCTTCTCCATTGTGCTTTACTTGGATATACCATGTTTGATGATTAATACCAGCACAGACTATATCAATTTCTTCTTTTTTTAATCCGAAAGCTTCTGCAATTTGTCGATGGCCACCTTGAACACCATGGCATAGACCAACCGTACGTACACCACCATACTTATTACAGGCCCACGTTAACATCGCCATTGGATTTGCATAATTTAATTGTAAGCAATTAGGTTCACTTACTTCTCGAATGTCTTTACAAATATTCATCATTTCTGCTATACCGCGCTGACCGTACATAATACCACCAGCACAAAGTGTATCCCCTACACATTGATCTATTCCGTATTTTAGCGGAATTTCAATGTCTGTTGAGAATGCTTCCAATCCTCCTATTCGTACGACAGTAAAAATATAGCGTGCGTTCTTCAAAACTTCTCTACGATTCAATGATGATTGAATTTGAATATTCAATCCATTTTCATTAATATCTCGTTGGCAAAGTTCTGTTACCATGTCCAAGTTTTGTTCATTAATATCCGTGAATGCGACTTCAATATTGTGAAACTCAGGAACAGATAACAAATCACGTAATAATCCTCTCGTAAATCCAATACTTCCAGCACCAATAAAAGCGACTTTAAATGACATATAATCATCTCCTTTTTCAAAGATCCAGTTCAATGAAAATTGTAGCATTAAGAGGAGATACACCGCTTTCAAATTTCTGACGTTTCTTCAGGATAAATGTATAAAATGCTAACTTATAATAGAAGAATGATTTCGCACTTGTTTTGTTTCATTTCGAAATTGCAATGGGCTTACCCCTACATTTTTTTTAAATAAAGTACTAAAATACTGACCACTGCTCATTCCAACATAATCAGCGATTTCTGTTATAGGAATATCTGTGCGTTTTAATAAATCTTTTGCTTTATCGATACGATGTGAAAGCAAATAATCCATAATCGAAATTCCAGTGTATTCTTTAAAAATGCGATGCAGATAACTAGGATGTAAATGAACGGAATCGGCAATATCCTTTACCTTAATCGAACAGTCATAATGATGATGAATATAATGAATCGCCTTTTTCACATATGGGTGATTCCATTTCGATTGAAATTGCTTCGCCTCTTGATCTAGTTGAGCTATTTTTATTAATAATTGACACAAGTACAATCCGACCATTAATTGATTTTGCTTTTCCTTTTTATCAAGTTCGAGAATTAGACTTTTTAATATAAGGTACACTTCACTTGAATCTTCAAGCACATTAAAATCACGTGCACATTTTAGGAACGACATTAAATGCTCGTCGTCTGTGGCAAGATCGGAAACGGAAGGTATCGAAACACTATTTTGACTGAACATAAATTCTACATTCAGCATTCGACAATATTGATCATTTCGAACGATTAATCGATGCTTAACATTTGAATCAATAAGAATAAATTGACCTTTCTTCATCCGTATTCTCTTCTGCTCAAAACCAATCTCACATTCTCCTGAAATAACATACATAATCTCAACTTGTGGATGACTATGATTATCCATTTCGTAACTATGCCATTGTTTGTAATAATAAAAGACAATTGTAGGATAAAAGTCAGATTGTATTAAAGCAGAATTATAGAGACTCATATAAGTCATGAAGGATTCCCCCTAATCAATTTATAAAACTTATTCAAGTACATACTTTTTATTGATAATACCTTATTTCCATTAAGTCAACAATCAATGAATACATCTTTTCATTCAATAAGAGACATCTCTAACCGTCTCATAGTGGATTTAGCATGAATGAAAACTCGTTGCGGTCAAGTTCCTAAAGTGGCTCATATTCTAATTCAAGTCACTCATATTTTCGTTAAACCACTATATTTTACGCCTAAATGGATAAACCGTTTCATGTTGGAAACAATAAAAATACAGAAGTAGTCATTAGGAGGATCATGCTTTTATGAAAAAAGAACAACTATACGAAAGCATTCTAGACAAAAAAGAGGAGCTTCTTACACTAACCAGGCAATATTGGTCGCAATATGCAGGTATAAATACGTGGTATTTTTGGGGGAATATCGCTACGATCCTACTACCGCTCTTTATATTATATGTACTAATAGACCGCAAACGAATCTTCGAAATAACCTTTTTTGGTTATACTGCTCATGTCCTTTGGGCAAACATTGATAATATTCTTTCCATGAACAATTTAATTATACACCCACATAGCTTAACGCATATGCTACCCGTTGGTGTCACGGTTACGGCTGTATTGTTTCCTGTAACATACATGCTTATTTATCAATTTTGCACTAACTATAATCGAAATTTTTACTTATATGCTGTCGTTGCTTCGATTATTTTCGCGTTTGGCTTTGGGGGGCTTTCACTACTTATAGACTTATTACGTTTAGAAAACGGCATGAATTTGTTTTACTTATTTCTTATTGACATAATTGTGGCTTTTTTATCCTTATGGTTAACAAAATTATTTTTGAAAATAAAAGGAACGTACGCTTAATCCTCAAACTAGCGCACATCCCTTTCATTTTTATTTTATTTGAACTGAGCGCAATCGATTTAGAGCAGCCATTATTTCAAAGGCTCTTGGTCTTGCTATATCACCAGGATGTCCATTATGTTGAGATACAGAAGTGATCCCTCGTTTATTCAACTGTTCTTCAATTAATTCAGCTAGCTCCTTTAAACTACACTGTTGAACTAAGTTGTTATTTCGTTCTACGTAATACAATATATCTGCTATCATTCTCGTTTGACTTTCATCAACCAACTGCTCAATAGAATGAAGATTAATACTTTGGGAGCCATACTGAATTTCATACATCCCCCGTGCTTTCACCCTTCTTTTTCTTCCTTCCATGCTATTCAAACTATTGGGCAATAAATAGCGATCTGCTACTTGACCAAATGAATTCCCACCTTCATGCTGACGATCTATCTGAATTTGTTGAGCTATCGCTTTAGCTTCACCTGTTACTTCGAATGGAACGTATTCTTTCATTTTAATCACACAATCAGCTACATCGAAATAATCACCTGAGCCGCCCATCACAATGATGCTAGAGATATTCTTTTCATTTTTTAATTGTTCGATCTTATCAATAAAAGGTGTAATAGGTTCTGATTCTTTCTCAATTAATTGCTGCATTCTTGCATCGCGTATCATAAAGTTTGTCGCTGTCGTATCTTCATCAATAAGAAGTATCTCTGCTCCAATTTCAATCATTTCCATCACATTGGCTGCTTGCGAAGTACTTCCACTAGCATTATCTGTTGAAAAACAAGTCGTATCGTTTGAAAATGGTAAAGACCTAATAAAAGGAGAAATATTTACACTTCTTACGCTTCTTCCATCTTCAGCACGGATTTTCACCGCCTGTTTGTTTGTTATGACAAACTCTCGTCCATCACCTTGACAATGATCATAAACACCACTTTCTATCGCTTTTAAAAGCTCGATTTCCCATGATAGCCACCGCCGACGATTAATGTAATCCCTTTTTTAATAACCATCCCTTTTATAGGCTCAACCTGATGAGGAACTTTTATTGCGATTTCTAGACTACTTGGTGAAACAAAAGGAACAACATCTTTATTCATTGACTGATCACTTACACCACTTTCACGAGCGAGTATGGCTTCATTTGCAATAAATGCAATAAACTGATGTTCTTTTAAATATCGTCGTATGGTTTGTTGTTGATCAGCTAATTTTATTTCATTATACAAATCCGTCTCATTAAGTGTAAAAAGGGAGTTTGCGATAATTGTAGGAATGTAGGTGCATAATAGCTTCACAGCATCCTGGCCGGCAATCCGTCTACCATTAGCAGGTAAACCAACACTAAGGCAAATAGTAACGAACTTATGATCAATCATGACCGCTGAACGTTCAATCACTTTTTGACTTGGTTCATCAAATAAGATTAGACCACTTTTCCCTGATCCTCTTATATTTCGGTTTTGTTTTTTAACCGCATAACCTACTTTTCTTGCTATTGTGTCCTCACAGCGTATTCGATGATAGGATCGCTTACACCAATCCTCTTTCATTGCTGTTTTGTTCAAGGGAATACGAAGGCGTATTTTTGACGGGCTAGCATATGGATCCCCTTGAACATAATCAATATGAAGAAAGAAATGTGAAAATTGATACATACCTTGTATTTCTTTATAAGACTTATATCCTTTTTGATCTATTTTATATAAGAGCTTCTTTAATCGATCCATGTCGTAACCCTCCAGTCCATTATTGTCTATCCTCCAAAGGGTTAGGAATAACAATCTCCTTCGAAATAATTTGTTCTTTATAATGATTTAAAACTTGTAAGACCTCTTCATTTATAACATGATTTAATGGTGAATCAGTAGGATGAGTAATATGTGTCACTCCGATAAACTCCTCTTTTAATCCATAAGTATATTCCTTTCCTTGAAAGGTCTCATTTAAGAATAACTCAAGTGTATGATAAACGGCTTCATCTGCCATTTTCAATTGTGAAATAAGAATGTGCTCTGGGTCAATTATTAATTGATCATGGTCTTGTCCAGCAGTATAAAACCCCTCTTCTAGTGCTGCTTCAAAAACACCATAATTACCAACAGCAGCTGCACCAGCAACAAAGTCCGCATTATCACGTGCGAATTCAATTGCTATATCCTTTGCAGTAGCAGGGTCTGCAAAATGACCGACATAGTCTATTATAACCTTAGCCTCAGGATTTACAGTGTGAACACCTAACTCATAACCAGTTACCCACTTTTGCAATAACGGTACATCCATTGCAGCCACCATTCCAACCACATTCGTTTCCGTTATATAACCTGCTAGTACACCAAGTAAGAAAGAAGCCTCCTGCTCTTGAAACGTAATACTCGCCACATTAGGAAGATCCACGAAAAAGTCAACGATTAAAAAAGATTGAGAAGAATATTCAGAAGCGACATCATATAAAGCATCGTGGGCTTTATACGTTCCAGTCACAATTAAATCATACCCTTCATTTGCATAATAGCTTAGATAATCATATAATTGTTCCTCATTTTTTGATTCAATCGTGTTTACATGCATATTATTTTCTTCACTAAATCGTTCAATACCTATTCGAATATCGTTTAGAAATGGATTAGTACCCATTCTCTCAGGTAGAATTAACAAAATGGAATGTTCATCACTTGTAAATATTTGATCATTTTGATCACTAGCTTCACACCCTACTAGTAGAAAAGCCGATAGCAAGAATAGTACATATTTCAAGATAATTGACCTCGTTTCTTAGAAAACTAACATAGTCCTTAAAATAAACAATAATAGTGAATACGTCAACTGAAATTGTTCATTATATCAATAAGTCTAGTTTAATCTTCTACCATTATAACTAAAAGAACCGTTTTGCATAAAGTATACAAAACGGTTGTCCTATTAGAGTGTACGAATGGCATCGAGTGCAATACCTGCTTCAAGATGAATGGCTCTACTTACACTTTCTCTATTAGGGTTATAGTTTTCTCGTAAGTCATCATCAGCATATCCATCAATGGCAACAATAGCACCGGCACGTATTCCTCTTAAGCTTGCAATTGTAAACAGCGCAGCATTTTCCATTTCCACAGCTAATACATTCGATTGTTTATATAGCTCATGTGGGAATGGAACACTCCCTAAGTAAAAAGCATCTAATGTCAAAGTTATACCTTCAAAAGTAGAAATGGTCTCTTTCTGATTAGCAGCCGCAGTAGCTAACGCTTGAACGACCTCTCGATTGGCAACTGCCGGAAAACCTGAAGGAACTAACTGATTTGATAAACCATCACATCGAACAGCCGCAGTACTAATAACGATACTACCTGCTTCAATTTCTTTACGATATGAACCGGCTGTACCAACACGAATCATCGTTTGGGCACCACCGATAATAAGCTCTTCAAAGCATACAGCAGCTCCAGGCCCACCAACTCCATGACTAACTATGGCGATCTTCTCACCATGATAAGTACCGATATAAGAATGATATTCACGATTTTTTGCTAATACACATGCGTTTTCTAAATAAGATGCAATAACTTCCGCTCTATTTGGGTCTCCACAAACAAGAACCTTCTCAGGTAATTGCTTCGGATCAATTTTAAGATTCGCTAGCAAATCAATCAAACTCCTTCTTTTCCCACTCATCTTCTGGTATATCTAAATCTTCACCAGAAAAGCGTTCTTCTTTAAAGGGATCTCCGCGTAAATGAAATCCATTTTGCTCCCAAAATCCTGGTTCGTTTTCATTAATAAATTCAAATCCACGTAACCATTTTACACTTTTCCAAAAATAGAGATGGGGAACAACGAGTCTTAATGGCCAGCCATGCTTGTCTGTTAAAGGCTTTCCATCAAATGAGTGAGCTAATAAAATATCATCACCCATTAGATCCTTCAGTTCAATATTTGACGTATAATCATAGTCCCCATGAAGCATAACATAATTACTTTTTGGTTCGACTCCTATTTCTTTTAAAAAATCTTTAAACCGAACGCCAGTAAATGTATTATCAAATCTGGACCATCTAGTAACACAATGTATATCAACTGTTATATCGGTTTGCGGCATGTCCAAAATGTCCTTATACGTTAGGGTTACTTCCTTATTTACATTACCTGTCACTTTTAATGACCATTCGTCAAGGTCATATGTTGGTACATCTCCTTCATGCAAGATTGGGAATTTTTCTGTTAAAACTTGACCTTCTGGGAGTCGACCATTAAATGAATCTCGGTTTTTAGGTGTTTTCATTCGTTTAATTCGATCTGCTTTTTTCATCACATTTCACTTCCTTTTAGCGTGAACTTTGTTGATTAGAATGATTCATTTCTACTCCTCTGCCTTTAAGTAAAAACATCGCAACCAAAGTTAAAATATATGGAATCATACTCGTAAATTGAGTCGGTATTGAAAAGCTCTGCATCCGTGTACTTAGAGCATCTGTTAAACCAAATAATAGACTAGCTCCTAATACGCCAAATGGATGAGACTGGCCTAGCATTGTTGCGACAAGAGCGATAAAGCCTCGTCCAGCTGTCATTCCCTCAGAAAACATCGTTACAAGCCCTAATGACAATTGGGCACCAGCTAATCCACAAAGTACACCACTCATTGCAACCGCTAAGTATTGTAATCCTTTTACTCGGATACCTAGGCTGTGGGCAGCAACTTGATTATAACCTACGGATATCATTCGAAATCCAGTCACTGTACGATACATAAAAATAAACAAAATAAACGGTACAATTAACGCAACATAAACAAGAACCGTATGTCCAGAAAATATCGTACCAAGAACAGGAATATCTTGCACAAAAGGAATATGAATATTGGATAATCCAGACATCGTATTATCGTAAAATGCACCTTTCACTTCAAAAATCGTTCTTAGCAAAAAGGTTGTAAGTCCTAAAGCTAAAAAGTTAATAGCAATACCAACAACAATCATATTAGCCTTAAACTGTATTGTCATAACAGCTAAAATAAGTGAAAAAAGCATACTCATTAATGCAGCAAAAAAGATTGAGAACCATAAGTTACCAGTAAAATAATTGGCGACAATGGCACTGAAGGCCCCAACTAATATTAAACCTTCAAGTCCGACATTAAATATACCGACACGTGCACATAGCATTCCGCCTAGTGCTGCTAACAAAATAGGTGTGACCATCCTTAAAGTAGAGTTTAAAAGAGAAAGATCAAATAGTTCCATTGTTTTTCCTCTCTTTCTTAAGTGCCTTAATCCACGTTAACGTTAATTGAGCAGAAATAAATAGAATGAGTACAGCTTGGATAACACTTGCGATTTCCAAAGGAACATCTGTATTACGCTCAACTCCTAAAGAACCAGTATGTAAGGCCGCCAAAAAGATCGAACTAAAGACGATCGCAATTGGATTTGATTTCGCTAGTAGAGCAGCCATAATCCCAATCCACGCATACTCAGGCACCGTTAAGGCATTATCAACAAATCGATGATGGGAGCCTAACACTTCAAATACACCTGCTAACCCTGCAATCCCGCCACTTACAAACATACTTATAAGCATAACTTTTGTTCTATGAACTCCTCCATAAGAAGTAAAAAACGGGTTCTTTCCTAGCATATTCACTTCATAGCCAATTGCGGAGTAACGAAAAGTAACAAATAAACCGATGGCAATAACAATAGCAATGATAAATCCATAATGAACACTCATGCCTGTTAATATTTTAGGAATCCAAGCTGAAGCATCTATTAGTTTAGTTTGAGCAAGTGCTGCTGAACCATCTCGATCTTGAAATGGATGACTAACTAGGTAGCTTGCAAATAAAACAGCTATATAATTCATTAAAAGGGTTGAAATAATAAGTTGTACTTTGAATTTCGCTTCCATCCACCCAGCAAGTGCAGACCACCCTCCTGCGACAGCAAAACCAACAATGACTGCACCCATTAATTTAACAAATCCTGGTCCAGGCAAATAAAGAGCGACAAGAGCAGCACTTACTGCAGCTAATACCATCTGTCCCTCTCCACCTAGATTAAATGCCCCTGCTCGAAAGGCAATACTTACACCTAAGGCAATTAAAAGAATAGGAGTTGCCCTTGCAAGAGTAGACATGACAAAATAAAGATTTCCAAAAGCACCTTTCCATAGCTCACTGTACGTTTCTATAACAGGTTCACCTAGAGCTCGCATGGCAATTGCTCCTACTAGTAAGCCGATAAAAATAGCAAAAAGTGGTTGGACAAGTGCATTAATTTTCATTGAGCGCATCTTCCAAATTACCTCCTGCCATTAAAATACTAAGCTTCTCTTCAGTTGCTTCTGAACGACTCATTTCGCCAACAATTTCTCCTTCATACATGACAAGAATTCGATCAGAAAGCTTCATAATTTCGGTTAATTCTGAGGATACAAGTAATACAGACCCATTGTCATTTCGTTTTTGTATAATCGAATCATGAATAACTTCCATCGCTCCAATATCAACACCACGTGTTGGTTCAGCTGCAATGAGAAAAGGTGTATTTTGTCCTAATTCGCGTGCGACAATTAGCTTTTGAAGATTCCCACCAGATAGATTAGAAGCTTCCTCTTTTATTGAACTTGTCTTAATTGAATATTGAGTTACCCAACGTTCAATAACCGGTCGAAGCAATTTCCTTTTGATCCAACCTTTCGCTATAAACCCTTCTTTACGATGAAAACCGATTATCGCATTCTCTTCAACCGTTGCATCTTTGGCAACACCCCATTTATAGCGATCTTCTGGGATATGGGCGATCCCTGCATCCCTTCTCTCTTTCACATTAAGAGCTTGTATAAAATCTCCATCTAGCTTAATTGAACCCTTTTGAATGTCAATGAGCCCTGAAATCGCCTGAATAAGCTCTGACTGACCATTCCCTGATACTCCGGCAATTCCTACAATCTCGCCTCGATTTACATGAAGAGAGACATCCTTTAGTAGTGGCTTATCGTTATTCTCCTGTACACGAACATTCGCAAGTTCAAGAAAGCGTTCCCCATTCATTGATATTCTTTCATCTACCTTCTTCAACTCACGACCGACCATTAAAGTGGCTAGCATATGAGAGGTTGCTTCACTAATCGGCATAGAACCTGTCACCTCGCCATTACGCAATACAGTAACATAGTCAGCGACATCCATCACCTCTTGAAGTTTATGAGTGATAATAATAACACTCTTCCCTTGGGATGCCAAAAAGCGAATCGTTTTCAAAAGACCTTCTACTTCTAAAGGTGTCAATACAGCAGTTGGTTCATCTAAAACAATAATATCAGCCCCTTGATATAGGACTTTAATTATTTCAATTCTTTGTTGTTCACCGAGTGAGCATTTCATTACTTTTTGCTTTGGACGTAATGGAATACGGTATTGCTCTGCTAAAGCGTCTACTGCTTTTATCGCTTCTTTTCGCTGAAAGAATCCTAGTTTTTTAGGTTCACGACCAATGACGATATTTTCTGATACGGTCAAATATGGAAACAACATAAAGTGTTGATGAACCATTCCAATCCCATGATTAATGGCATCCGATGGGCTTGAAAAAACAACACTCTTCCCATTCATCCAAATCTCACCTGTTGTAGGAGTCTCCATTCCATATAACATTCTCATTAAAGTCGTCTTACCAGCTCCATTTTCACCAATGATCGCATGAACTTGTCCTTTTTTTAATGAAAATGATATATCCTTATTTGCATAAAATTCACCATATTTCTTAGACATATGTTTCATTTCCAAAATAGTCGACATGAGGGATCCCTCCCTAACAAACGTTTATTTAAATACTTAGAAATTCTTTGAAAACAAGGAAAAAGGCGACTCACAATTTCATTAACCAAATAGAAAGGGTTAATACGTAGGAGTCACCCAACTGTAAGGGACACTGAAAAAGTTAAAGTGCCCTTGTAAAAAGAAAGGAATCTCTCTTCTTACGAATCTTTACATACGACTTGACCAAACATTACTCTGCGTGAAGAGGGTTAGGAATTTCTAAAGAACCTGAAACAATTTCGTCTTTTATTTCTTTAACTTGCTCAATAACGTCTTCCCCTACCTTATCACTTAGAGGTGTCTCACTCTCATGAGTCACATATGTTAAACCAACACCATCATCTGCAAGACCGTAGCTTACGACACCAGCCTCAAGACTACCTTCTACAAAGGCTCTAATCGTCTCGTATGCAGCTGCATCTGTACCTTTAATTTGTGAAAGTACAATATGTTCAGGATCGACTTCAGTTCGATCAACATCTTGGCCAGCTGTTAGAAAGCCAACTTCTTCAGCTGCTTCAAACACACCTAAGTCACCAACAGCTGCCGCTCCCGCGATAAAGTCTGCACCTTGTGAAGCTTGTAACATTGCTAATTCCTTTGCACGAGCTGGATCAGCAAAGTCATTTACGAAATTCAAAACAAACTCAGCATCTGGGTTCGTTGCATACAATCCATCTTCAAAACCTACGGTCCATTTTGAAAGTAAAGGAATATCCATTGCTGCTACCATTCCGACAACATTCGTTTCAGTTATTAAACCAGCTGCCGCTCCCAATAAGTATGCAGCTTCATGCTCATTAAAGTTCACACTACTCACATTCGGTAAATCTACAACCGTATCAATAATCGCAAACGCTTGATCAGGGTGATCAGTTGCAACATTAGTTAGTGGATCCTCAGCTTCAAACGCAGCTGTAATAATTAAATCATATCCTTCCGCAACAGCAACTCGAAGGTTTTCTTCAATGACTGAATAATCAGTAGACTCCACTGATGTTACATCAACACCGAAATCCTCACCTGCTTGCATCGCACCATCTTCCATTTGCTGAAAGAATGGATTCACTCCTATTCGTTCTGGTAGAATTAATGCTATTTTCAAATCAGAAGCTGTCTCTTGCGTTTGCCCGTCTTCGTCATCTGACACATTTTCATTTTGACCTTCATCATTATCATTCGTTCCACATGCCGCAAGTAATAATACAAACAACATTAGCACAGTTAATACCTTTTTCAACTTATTATCCCCCACTCATTTCTATATTGTTGTCATAACAAACCTTCTTTTTTATCAATTAATACATAGAATGAAATTGTATAAAAATTTGAAGAATTTTGTCGACTATGCTTATCTTATGAAGAAAACAGCATGCTGTCAATGTTCTTAATAGATTTTCATACATGAATGAGGAGAATAAAACAAGTTAGATAAACGCTTACATACGGTAAATATAAGAATTTAACGTCCTCAAAATTCCTCTACTTTGAATGCTTATTTAAGCCAACCTTTTTCTTTAATCTTCGCAATCGCTTCTATTCGATTACTAACATCCAATTTATCAAGAATAACTGAAATATAATTACGGACTGTGCCATTCGTTAAAAAAAGCTCGCTTGCAATTTCCTTCGTGCTTTTTCCGTCTGCCATTAATTCAATAACTTGTCTCTCTCTTTCAGTTAACGGATTGTCTGCTTCAAAAGCAAGGTCAACCAATTCAGGTGAGTATATTTTTCTTCCTTTCATAATCGTTCTTATCGCACTTGCAAGTTCTTCACTTGGACTATCCTTTAATAAGTATCCACTTACATTTGCTTGACGAGCTCGTTCGAAATAACCTGAACGAGCAAAAGTCGTTAGTATAATCACTTTACAGGATTGTTCAATTAATCTTTCTGCAGCATCTAGACCACTCATCACGGGCATTTCAATATCCATAATACAAATGTCCGGTTCTTTCTCAACCACTAATTGTATCGCTTCTTCACCATTTCGCGCCTTTCCAACAACAATCATATCCTCTTCCAAATCAAGAAGTGCTCCTAATGCTCCTAATAGCATTCCTTGGTCTTCTGCAATAACAATTCGTATCATGTTACCCCCTCCCCCAATCTATTACTTAATGATATTCGGTACGTATATCTCGAGAGTCGTACCACCTTCTTTGCGAATGTCAACACTACCATTTACAAATTCTAAACGTTCCTTTATGCCCCTTAACCCGTTTCCTATTGCTTCAGGTTCCATTTGAAAACCAATTCCATTATCGTGAATGAGAATTCGTAACTCCTCATTCGTTTCTTGAATACTCATTTGGCATAATGTCGCCTGACTATGTTTGACAATATTAGTGACAGCTTCTTTTATACACATACTTATAACATTTTCCACTAACAACGGTGTATGCTTTAAGGTTGTTTCACCTTCTAAGAAAAAATCAATATTGGCCACTAGCAGTAGCTGATGAACATGTTCGACTTCTTCTTCTAATTTAATGCCGCGCATATTCGAAACCATTTCTCGTACTTCCTTCAGTGCTGTTCTTGCCGTTTGATGGATATCCAATAATTCACTTTTCGCCTGAGATGCTTGAACATCCACAAGCCTTCTAGCTAAATCACTTTTCAACCCTATTAAAGATAACTTTTGCCCTAATGTATCATGGAGGTCACGAGCAATGCGCTGTCTTTCTTCTATGACCATTAGCTTTGATATTCTCTTATTTGCGTCCTCTAATTGATTCTCCAGTTGCTCCTGCTTATTGCGGTTGTATGAATTAAAAGGCATCAAAATTACACCTATGACTGACACGACGATAAAGGGAAATTGAGACATAAATAATTCCCTTTCAATAAAAAAACAAATGCAAACCGAAATAATCGTCGTAATTAAATGAATAACATAGAGCGTAAAAAACCCGACTTTACTTTTAATATTTCCGATAAAAAACGCCAAAAATAAAGCAAAATAGACATAGCCATAAAGTAATGTCATCGTAACGCTAATTATCATTTCAATGGTTACCCAAAGATAAACAAGGTTTCCTTTTGAAATGAATGAAAGACGATACGCTGCAAAAAAGAACAGAATCATGACAAATCCAAAAATAATTTCAAAAGCCGAAGTCGTTCATAAAAATAAAATAAAAGGGCAAAAGACAAAAAATGATCCAGACATAAATGCTTAAACCAGTGTTTTTAGGAAATATATTGTACCACTTCTGCATACGAACCCCATTCCAATCATAAGACTTCCTTAATTTATTATACTTTATTTTCTACATTAATTGTAAAGAAAAACCATTCAATCGTAATAAGATCACTGAAAAGGTTTGATTTGTACTCTTCCAGTGGCCTCATCATATTGAACGGTTTATCTTCTTCTATTTACCTTGTAAGCTGAGCTTTCTTTTTTCTATTTGAATCGTCCTTTTCGATTGTTGAAGCTCTTGCTTAATATCTTTAAATGTCACAAACGTTTTTGATTTTTCATCATATAACCTAAATCGAATAGCTTGTAGACTTGTTTTAACCGTAACGGTTGTTGCCTTTTGAAGAGGAGTCACTGTTTCATGCACCGTTTGTAAATGGTAATTAGGTACGCGTGGGCTTAAATGATGCACGTGATGATAGCCGATATTTCCTGTCATCCACTGTAACACTTTCGGCAACTTATAATAGGAGCTACCATCAATAGCCGCTTTTACATAATCCCATTCTTGCTCATCTTCAAAATACGAATCCTCAAATTGATGTTGAATGTAAAATAACCAAATACCTAACACTCCGGATACGAACAATATCGTTCCTTGGATAATGAAGAAGGCCTGCCAGCCGATTATCCAAATCATAAACGTATAAATTAAAACGATAGATAGGTTTGTCACATATAAATTCAAGCGTTCTTTTTTTCTCGCTTTTTTCCGATTTATTCGGTTTGTAATAAGAAATAGATAGGCAGGTCCTAACCCAAACATAACTAATGGATTACGATAAAGACGATACGCCAAGCGTTCTTTAAATGAAGCATGAACGTACTCGTCCACTGTCATCACCCACATATCACCAATCCCGCGTTTATCCAAATTACCACTACTTGCATGATGCATCGAATGCTCCCATTTCCATTTTTCAAAAGGAAACATCGTCATAATACCTGTTATCGTCCCAAGTAGCGTATTCATTTTTTTATTTTTCAAAAATGATCCGTGACAGCAATCATGGAAAATAATGAAGATCCGAACAGCAAATCCAGCTGCGATAATCGAGAAAAACACTGTTAACAAAATCGATATACTTAAACTCATATAAGCTAAGCTCCACAAAACAAAAAACGGAGGTATTGTGTTCAAGATTTGTTTCAAGCTAGAGTTCTGATCAGATTTTTCAAAAGGTACCACTTTTTTTCTAAGCTGTGCTAGTTTTTGATTACTCATATCGATGCCTCCCTAAAACGAGTACTTTTACTACATTTTAGAGTTTAACTCAAAACGAAAGAAGTCATGAACGTCAAAGGATGCATATGACAAATGTCATATAGAATGATTACAAGCATCACTTCAAACAAGATAGCTTGTTTGAATCCATTGGAAACTAGCTAATTGACATGATTATTGAATCACATAATGTTTCCAATCACCGATTTCTATCCGTTTCTTTTTAGCTAATGATTTCTGATCAACATATTCTTATGCATACACTAGTAATTGGCCACTCTCTAGATTTACCGTTACGGTCTTTCGATCATACAACTCCTGTATCATACAACTCTCCATATACCCATGCATGGTCGGCCACACACCTACTACTATTTAAAAAATAATGGTTTCCTTCGCCACTTCGTAAAGTTCCGTATACAAACACTAGTACTGGATTCATTTGATCCCACCTTTAAAATTTGCTTATTATACTAACGTAAAACGAATTAGTAGTACGGTAAGTCGAATTGTAACGTTTCAAAAATCTAATTTACATTTCTATTAACATTTCGTAAAATATATATACAAACTTTTTATGGAGGTGTTTTTTTGAAAGGGGTTTCAGAATGGTACATTCGTTTAGGTAATATGGCACTCAACCTTTTTCTTCTCAACATATTGTGGCTTTTATTCACAGTATTAGGTCTCGTCCTAATTACAATCTTTCCTGCAACCGCGGCTTTGTTTTCTGTTACTAGAGACTTTATATTAAAAACGGGACAAAATGCCATTTTTAAACCATTTCTATACTCATTTAAAAAAGAATTCCTTCGAGCAAACTTGATTGGTTATACCTTTTCTTTTGTAGGGCTAATCTTATTTATAAACCTATTTATATTACAACAACTCGATTATACATTTTTTCATTTATCATTGACTGTTGTTACTTTATTAATTTGTTTAGTTTTTTTATTAAGTGCACTAATGATTTTTCCAGTTCTCATTCATTATGATCTAAAAGTGTGGAGGTATTTTCAATATGCAGTTTTTATTACAATAGGACGCCCCCTACATTCTATCATCTTACTTTTTGGTGTTGGAGCGATAATCTTTTTATTTTTGCAAATCCCAGGATTAATTCCAGTATTCGGTGTCAGTTTAATGGCCCTGCTCATTATGAAAATTGCCTCTTTATCATTTCCACATAGTAAGCAAGCAGCATAAAAGCACCTACTACTTAAGTTTTGACATAATTAAAAGCAGCTCAACAATAACAACGAATTCCATGTTGAGCTGCTTTTTCATACAATTTCACAATATTCTATCCTTTAACTGATCCAATCATTACACCTTTTTCAAAATATTTTTGTATAAAAGGATAAATAATTAATACAGGCAAGGTTGAAACAATGATAACACCATATTTAATTTGATCAGCGTATCTTTGCGCATACCCTCCTGCTGTTCCACCGCTTCCAGCTCCTTCAGCAAATACTTGGTTAGAGATCAATATATCTCTTAATACAATTTGTAAAGGCTGTAAACTATAGTCACGTACATAAATTAAACCAGTAAAAAAGTTATTCCAGTGGAACACTAAATAATATAAACCGATTACTGAAATAACAGCCTTTGATAAAGGCAGGACAATACTTAAGAAGAAGCGAAAATGATTACAGCCATCAATCGATGCTGCTTCATGCATTTCTTTTGGAATCGTATGTTCAAAAAACGTCCTTGTAATAATTAAATTAAATATATTAACTGTAGCAGGATTGAAAATAAAAACCCACATCGTATTCACTAAGTTTAAATCTCTCATTAACAAATAAGTTGGGATTAATCCTCCATTAAAAAACATCGTAAATACAAAGAAAAACATAAAAAACCGACGTGCTTTAAATTCATAGCGTGATAACACATATGCAGCTGGTATCGTAAAGGTCAAACTAATAAGTGTCCCTAACGTAGCATAGATAATCGTATTCTTATACCCAGTCCATATTCGAGAATCAGAGAATATTTCTTGATAACCAAATAAACTAATCCCTTTAGGAAATAGTAGCACTTGCCCGGTTGAAACGAGTGTTGAATCACTGACAGAAGCAATGACGACAAAGTATAATGGATAAGCAACGACTAGAAAAACCAGCACACATGTCACATAAACCATTATATCAAAAAGTAAATCAGAGCGTTTCCCATATTTGAATTTCCCCATCGTAAAAACCTCCAGTTAAATCACCATAAGCTTATTTTCGATGTACGATTGGCGATATAATTCATTAGAACAAGCAACGAAAAATTAATAACCGTATTAAATAGACCAATGGCTGCAGCATAACTAAACTGACTTGACATGATTCCTACTTTATAGACGTATGTTTCTATTACTTCTGAAACAGGAAGGTTTAACGGGTTTTGCATTAAATAAATCTTCTCGAAACCAGTACTAATAATCGTCCCCATATTTAAAATAAGTAAAATGATGATTGTCGGAACAATCGCTGGCAACTCTACATTTCTTATGATTTGCCATCTACTAGCTCCGTCCATTTTGGCAGAATCATATAGTTGTGGATCAACACTTGCTAAAGCGGCCAAATAAATGATACTATTCCATCCAACATGTTGCCATACATCGGATAAAACATAGACAGGTACGAATGTTTGTGTAGAGGCAAGTAAATTAATGTGACCTAATCCTAAAGCACTCATAAAGTGCCCAACAACACCTGAATTGGGTGACAACAATACATTAATCATGCCAACAATAACGACGATCGAGATAAAGTGTGGTAAATAGACTGTGGTTTGTAATAGTTTCTTTGTACGCTTAAAACGAATCTGGTTAATTAATAACGCCAAAATAATTGGTGCAGGAAAACCGACGAGTATCGTCGTCAAGCTAATAACGATTGTATTTCTAATTAAATCAGTAAATAGATGACTTTCTATAAACTGTTGGAAATATTTAAAACCAACGAATTCTCCACCTGTTAGCCCTGCAGCAAAGTCGTATTCACGAAAAGCTAACTGGATCCCATACATGTACGTAATTAAAAATGATCACACATAGAACAGCCGGAAGTAGGAGTAACCAAAGTTGATAGTCACGTTTAAACGTGTTGAAAACTGTTGGCTTTTTATTAAATTCAACTTGTGCTGTTGACTGGTTAGTATTCTTATTCGTTTGAACCAGAGCCATGAACAACTCCCCTTTTTGGGAGGGTCCAATATATGACCCTCCACATAGTTTCCTATTCTATTGATTGAACGTAGTCATCATAATAGCGTTGCATAATGTCAAGGTTTGTTTGCAGTCCGATTCTTTCTATTTCCTCAACGTAGGCATCCCATTCATTTTCAATGCCACCTTCTGTAATCCATTGTGAGTATTTGGCCATTGCTAAGTTCATAAAGTCTGTGTTAATTAAGCTCATTTGATTATTGTCTTCATCGCTATATTTAATGAAAACTCCTGGATACACATTGGTCAATGTATCAATATTTGATAATACGTCACTAAGTGGTTCTGTTTGTCTTAAAACATCTTGCATATCTTCTCCTAATGTTAAATCGAGAGAATCGGAGATATACATTGGGCCATTATCTGCCCAGGTTGTTGTCCATTTCCACGTTCCAGGATCCATTTGCTCATCTTCTGGAGGGAGTACAGTGTAAGAACCATCTCCATGATCTTCAATGTTCGTTCCAAGTGATCCAAACAACACTTGCATACTAACTTCTGGATCATATAATTCATTAATAAATCTCATAGCAGCTTCTTTATTTTCAGTTGCTGAAGACATTTGCACCATGTTGACGCCATAATTTAACTCGTTATAATCATAGGTCCATGAAAGGTCTTCTATTTGGTTTGATGATGCAGCAATTGGTGGCATCGACGTATACTGGGAAGCTAATTCATTCCCAAAGCGATCTGTTTTTTCCCAGCCAAATGTAAAGCCTACTTTCGCAGTTGATCCATCTCCTCGTCCTAATGATTGGTAAGCCGTATACTCTTGAGTGAATACTTCAGAATTAATTAACCCATCTGCCCATAAACGGTTCAAAAATTGAACATGTTCCTTATAGCGCTCATCAATAAAAAAATTCTTCACTTCAGAATCTTCTACGAAATAACCTTGACCTCCACCACCAGAGATCGTCATTCCTGTACTTCCTAGTAAAACAGTTGGTTGGAAGAAACCGAAGCCTGTTGTTCCAACAGGAGCAAAATCCATTGGAATTTCATCATTTGGATTACCACTACCATTGGCATCTTGCTCTTTAAAAGCAAGTAACACTTCATGAAGTTCATCCCAATTCGTTGGCATGTCTAGCCTAAATTGTCGAGCCATTCTTGATTAATAAATTGTCTCGTTGCCGTATCTGGCCAAAAACGTTGATACTTAGGTAAACCGTATATGTTTCCATCCAATTGGGTAGCAATAATTTTTGTCTCAGGTTTCTCTTCAAACATTGCTTGGACATTTGGCGCGTGGTCATCAATCAATTGTGTTAAATCTTGAAATAACCCAGTAAATCGAGCAAAATCAGCGTCTGTTATCGCATTAGGACCGACAATTAAATCAGGTATATCACTCCCAGCCAACATTGCCCCTTTTTTCTGATCCCAATCAGCAGTTACTTCTTCCCATGCAATTGAGACACCTGCTCTATCTTCAGCTTCTTTAAGCCATTCAATATCGTTAACATCTTTCGTGAGCGGATGCTTCAAAATAATACCAGTCAAATGAATAACTCCATCTTCGGACTCCTCTTGGCTTGTTTCATTATTGCTGCAACCGGTAAACGAAATGACCATCAAACTGCATAAGAAAACAATCAAACTGTACCTTTTCATCTGATTCCCCCCAATGAATTCGAAGTTAAACTTATATCATCATGTTTTAAAAGCTGAAATAATTAAAAATCCCCCCTCCCTATCAATCAAACAAACAAAAAGAATGCGCTTACATATTTGAAATAAACTTTTGTTATTTGATTTTGATTAATCTGTTTATAAATTTATCTTATAGAAAGGAATTGGATTTGTCGGTAGCGAATTATTTAGAAAGGGTAGATTATTCCGACTAAATTCACTTTACCCAAGGAGGAGGATAAAGATGAAGGAATACATTAAATCGTCCGTTGGTCAGCCAATCAATTTTCATTCTGGAGGACAATTTATTACGACTGAAAATTGGACCCATATGAAACGTAATATTGATATATTTGTTGTCATTATTAATTTAAATGAAACGCTTTATATTGAACAGGATGAAAAGCGATACACCGTCTTACCAGGGGAAATCCTTTTTTTAGTCCCTGGACAGCTTCATGTAGGATTTAACCCTTCACCAATAGGCACTTCCTATTATTGGCTTCACTTCACCTTTCCTAACAACTATTCATTACTCACACGTAAAATGATGGATAGTGAAGTCACATCCATGCGTTCAAACCTACTACCCATTAATAATCATTCGTGTTCCACTGTTTTATTACCAATCCATACGAAGCCTCGTGAAGTTGAACGAATTCATATTTTGTGTAAGCAATTATTCGATGTTGCCAAAGCAAATTACTACAATACGTATAATGCACACTATTTGGCCACTTCACTACTTATTGAAATATCTGAACAAACGATCTATCATTATAAAACGGTTTCTTTGGATACAGCAGCAGAACGAAAAGTAGAAATGATAAAAGAATGGATTCGAATTCACGTATTCAAAAAAATCTCCGTGACGATGATAGCCGAAGAATTTCAATATAATAGTGATTATTTATCTCGTATCTTTAAACAGGCAACCGGTTATAACATCCAAGAATACATTCATCGAATGAAGATTTCTAAAGCTAAAGAACTTCTCATGAATACGAATGTAACCGTTAAAGGAATCGCTATCACCCTAGGTCTAAATGACGAAAAATATTTTATGCGGTTATTTAAAAAATACGAGCAGATGACTCCAACTGAATTTCGAAAAGCGTATTTTCGTATGCCAATGAATAATGTTTAACTGCAACGACATAAAAAGAGGTGCCCGTATTGTGAGCACCTCTAAACCGTTATCGTCGAACTGTTCGAACCTCATATATTCGTCCTGTAGCTTCTGTTTCACCGGTTGTGAATTTCACTTCTATTGTATCTTTCCCTTTTGTTAATTCAAATGGGATTACATATTCTTCTGCAAATAATTTTTCATCATTTTCTGCCTTTTTTATTTCCAACGTTGAAATCGGCGTTCCTTCAATTTCAATTGTAAATTGACGTTTATACCAATCTCCTTCTATATGAATGTCATGTTCATCATTAACATACATAACTTGCAAAGCCATCTTTTCATCTGAAGACACTTTTAACTGATAGCTAAAAAACCCTCCAGCGTAGCAATCACGCCAACCTTTTTGCATGACATTAAAGTAGCCCGAACGAGAATTATGTTTCTTTAACTGGTGTTCAACTTCTGGTTGCTGTTCATGCGGTTGAACTTCATCTATCGTTCGTTCTCTCAATTTCTTAAGTGCTTCTTTCTCATCGTCAATGAAATGATTGTAGGAAGCCTCATTCATGACATGCCAATATAATGTGTATCTCTGGTGGTGTAATTGGTAAAATGGGATCAACTTTAATTTCTTTTGACCTGGTTGTCCAATCGCTTCTGTTTCAAAGGTTAATGACTTCTCATCTATTAAATGGATTTGACTAAGGAGTTGATCACGTTCTGTTACTAATGTTGGAACATCTATTACCGGATGATTATTAAGCGATAAGTGATTTTCTAGTATATCTGTTTTTGGAAAGTGTTCTTTTCCTAAAGCACCTGCTAAAACGATTGGACCATACATAAAACCAATTTTGCTCTCATCATCCTTTGCTACGTACAAATGTAAGTTCATAGGCAATTGAACAGTTACCTTATCACCTTGTTTCCAATTGCGTCGTATACAAATGTATCCCGAATCTAAAATAGCTACATCCTCATTTTGACCATTTACATCCACATTAACTTGACCATTTACCCAATAAGGTACACGGATATGTAAATTCCACTCATCTGTAGGTGTTCGTTCTATAGAAAGATTTAATTGTTTTGATAGTGGAAATTCAGTCTCCTGTTTAATCGAAATGGAATTAGATTGAGATTGATAGCGCGAAGGAATAAACAGATTAACAAACACATTATTTTGATCTGAATAATAGATTCCTTTTGCATACCTAGCGGGATTTTCCATCCCTGTTCCTGTACAGCACCAAAATGAATTTTCAGCTGAGCAGTATACTTTAAAATGTCCTGGCTGTGTGGAAACAAAGTATGTCTTCATACCACTATCAGGATCTTGGGAAGCTAATATATGATTATATAATGCTCGCTCATAAAAATCATAGTATTCTCTTTTTTGCTCCCATGAAAATAATAACTCTGTTAGTTTTAGCATATTGTATGTGTTACATGTTTCCGCTGATTGAACGCCTAATTTTTCACTATTTAACGGCCCAAAGTGCTCATTAATACTATTACCACCAATGACATATGAACGGTGTGCGGTTACTTCATTCCAAAAGAAACGGGCGATATCTTGATATTTTTTCTGTCCTGTCAAATTATATAATTTGGCAGCTCCAATTACTTTCGGAATTTGTGTATTAGCGTGCTTACCCTCTAATTGATCTATTCCTTGTGCTAGCGGTTCTAAGACCTCTTCATGGCAAAATCGAATAGCTAATTCAAGAAAATCTTTGTTCCCTGTTATGTCATACAAGTCTGCCATCGCCTCATTCATTCCACCATGTTCACATATAAGCATTCGTTGAAATTGTTCTTCTGTTAATAAATCAGTGCCTTTTTTAGCCCAATTCGCTAACGCAACTACTACTTCAAGAGCCTTGTTCAAACCCATTAAACGATATACATCAATGCACCCTGCGAACAGTTTATGTAAACTATACCAAGGTACCCATTGACCTGCTAAACTGAAGTTCTCTACTTCAAAGTCGCCTGAAAACGTCATGTCAAAGCAATTTCGTGGAAACCCTCCCACATAACCATCTGAATCATAACTTTGAATAAGGGCAAGTTCATCAATCGCATACATAACATTACTTTTTAGAGACTCATCCTTCGTAGCCGCATACATTTGTCCCATAGCTGATAACCAATGACCAACTGAATGACCACTAATACCTGTGGACTCCCACCCTCCGTACCGAGGTTTTTTTGGTTGCTTCGAGGCAGCCTCATAGCACGGAGCCAATAACCGATCAACATCTAAGTAAAGTAAATATTCCTTCCCTTTTGTTTCTGATTGTTTAAAGATTCCTTCTAGCAAATAAGCTTGATCCATCAATTTCTCCTCCTATGACATCGAATCATTTGTAGTATCGTAACATGAGCAGTATCAAAAATCGGTATGAAAAATCATATATTTGGTAGACAAATCCGACTTCTAACGTCACGATCTGTCATTTATCGAACTTGTTTATTTAATTAACTCCTCTACTTTTCATTGGAAAATTCCTTTTCTTGATAACAGAAAAGGAGATTAAAAGAAAATTTTAGTAATTGTCATTGACAATAATAGTGATATTCATTATCATTTATATTGAAATCGATATTCATTATCAGTAATGTGCAAAGGAGGACACCTATGAACAGACAACTTACTTTTGTTTTATTAATAATGCTTATACCAATCATCATTTCCTGTTCTAATGTTGAAATAAACGCTTCAGAGGACCGTAATGGTGACATGACACATAGTATTACAGACTTCTCAAATGAATCAATCTCCTTTAATGGTGTTCCAGAACGAATTGTTGTTTTAAGCAATGGTGATTTAGATATGATTACAGCACTTGGAGGGAAAGTTGTTGGAAGACCTAATGCATCATTACCAGATTCTCTAGTAGAGCTAACAGATGTTGAACAAATCGGTTCTACTCATGAAATAGATCTAGAAAAAGTCACATATGTACAACCTGAAATCGTCATAGGACATACTCAAATGAACCTCGGTGATCGTCCTACAATTGAATCACTCGGTGCAAAGATGGTTTTATCCCATGCCCAATCTGTTACAGATATTCAGGAACAGCTTCAATTGTTTGGAGAAATGCTCCAGCAAGAAGATAAAGCAAATCAGCTTATTAACTCTATTGATGAGAAAGTGGAAGAAATCGCTCAACTTCAAAAAGGTGCGGATGAGATACGTGTATTACTTATTTACGGAGCGCCTGGCACATATATGGCCGCTTTACCAAATTCATTAAGTGGTCATATGCTAGAGTTAGTTGGTGCTCATAATATAGCAAGTGATTTTCCTAGTTTAGAAGCATTTCCTCAATATGCTCAATTAAATAGTGAACGAATTGTTGAAGCTGATCCGCACTATATTTTACTAATGAGTCATGGCGATTCTGAAACTGTCAAAGAAGGCTTTATAAAAGAAATGGAGCAAAATGCAGCTTGGAATCAAATAACTGCAGTACAAAACAACGCTGTTGATGTGTTGCCAAATGATTTATTTGGTTCCAATCCCGGGACGAGAATTACAGAGGCACTCGATCTATTAGTCAAAATGTTCTATTCCAATGAGGAGCAATCATGAATATTAAAGAACGACAAAAAAGAAGAACAATAGCGATTTTTCTAGCTCCTCTCCTTCTTTTGCTATCGCTTTTTTTCGGATTGACATATGGGTCCGTCTCTATATCAATTCAAGATATTTTAATGGTGTTTTTTTCAAGTGAACGTTCTATAAACCATACCATAATTTTCGACTTACGGCTTCCACGAGTCTTAATTGCATTTCTAGTTGGTGCTTGCTTGGCTGTTTCAGGTGCCCTATTACAAGGTGTCATGAAGAACCCTTTAGCAGATCCAGGAATTATTGGTGTTACGGCTGGTGGTGGGTTAATGGCTAGTTTAACGATGCTGATTTTACCGCAATTTAGCTACCTTCTACCAATATCAGCTTTCATCGGCGCCTTCGTAACGGCAATGATGATTTATTTTCTCGCTTGGGATAAAGGTGCTTCACCTTTAAAAATCGTATTGGCAGGTGTTGCGATTAATGCTTTATTAGGAGCTATTCAAAACGGTGTCATGATCATTTATAGCGATCGTGTCCAATCCGTCCTTCCTTGGTTAGCTGGTGGTCTTAATGGACGAAGTTGGTACCATTTAGATTTTATGTTCCCTTATGCGGTTATTGGCTTACTGTTATCACTATTAGCTATTAAACCTGCTAATTTATTATTACTAGGAGATGATTCTGCCAAACTACTCGGCCAACGCGTAGAATGGCAACGATTTTTACTCATTTCTTTAGCTGCATTTTTAGCGGGAGCTGCTGTAAGTGTTGCAGGGTTAGTTGGTTTTGTTGGACTCATTATTCCTCATATCATTCGTATATTAATTGGTGAAGATTACAGGTTCCTCTTACCTCTTTCTGCCATTTATGGAGCCATATTAGTTGTTATTGCTGATACGATTGCTCGTACATGGTTTGATCCAATTGAATTACCAGTTGGCATATTGTTAGCCGCTCTAGGTGCACCATTCTTTCTCATCCTTTTAAAGAAACGAGGCTTGATCTAATGAATGCTATTCAAACAGAACACATTCAATTGAACGTCGGTTCCTTTTGTTTATCTGATATTTCATTACATATTCCTAAAGGTAAACTTACAGCCATCGTCGGACCAAACGGCTCAGGTAAATCAACATTATTAAAAACGATCGCTCAACTTCTCAAACATGACAGTGGTGATATTTACTTAGAAGGTCAATCAATTAAAGGGTTACGTCCAAAAGCTTTCGCTCAAAAGCTTGCGATGATGCCTCAATCAAAACAAACGTTACCGAATCTCACCGTAAAGGAGCTTATTCATTTTGGTAGAGCTCCATATAAAAAATGGTTTGATCGAATGAACGATGAGGATCAAGACATCATTGAATGGGCTATGAATATCACAAATATTACAAAGTATGCCGAACGAATGTTTTATACTTTATCTGGAGGTGAACAACAAAAAGTACGAATTGCCTTAGCTTTAACTCAAAGAACACCAGTATTGCTTTTAGATGAACCTACCACATATTTAGATATTGCTCATCAACTAGAAGTACTAAACATATTAGAAGAGATTAATCGTCATGAAAAGACAACTATTATTATGGTGCTACATGAACTTCAGCAAGCCGCTGCCTATTGTGATTATTTGTTAGCTATGAAACAAGGAAAATTAATACACTGGGGTGAGCCAAATTCATTACTAAGCTCTCAATTTTTGAAAGAAGTTTATCATATAGATGCAAAAGTGATGTATGAAGATGGCTATCCACTTATTATTCCTTTAAAAAAGCAACAATTAAGTACACGAATGCATGCTTAATCTTAATATTTATTAAAAATAAGGAGGAAATACAATGGTTATTGTTACAAATCGCTCAAAAATTACAAAAGGAAATGGTGAGAAGTTAATTGAACGTTTCAAGAAAGTTGGAAAGGTCGAATTTATGGAAGGATTTCTTGGACTTGAAGTTCATTTTACTCAAAATACAAAAGATTATGATGAAGTGTCCGTTGTGACTCGCTGGGATTCTAAGGATGCTTTTAAAAACTGGACGAAAAGCGATGCTTTCCGCGAATCTCATCAAAAAAGAGAAATTCCAGAATACATTATTGAAAATGACATTTCCTTCTATGATGTTAAAGTCGTGCGAAATCCACTAAATGGAACTGAACCATCTATCGATCAAGCTGCACAATAAATTGCATAAGAACCTGCTACCTTACTCCATTGTAGCAGGTTCTTATTATTGTTTTCTTAATGTTAATTTACCGTGCAAGACGAGTCTGCCCTCTTCACGATCAAGCTGATAGTCACAAGTGGATAATGTGATAATCTGATCATTTGAGCGAACCTGCACTTCAGAATGAATGACGGACCGTTCCTGTATTTCCTCTAGAAATGATTCATAATGGTGATCATCATGAAATTCTGTTTCAATATAGTAAAAGTCCGTTGTGGTTATATACGCAGAAAAGATTTCAACGTCATATTGTTCATATAATGTATCCCACATCATGGTTGAATGTTCTTCATAAAATTCTTGCTCTAAAAATCGTGGTAACTGCCCAAACATCGAACCATCTCTCATTCGATGCCCATAAATGATCGTATGCCTATCTTCTTCGTGAATATCGTTACGATAATCTAAAAATAGACTTCCTGCTCTAGTCTCATCATGTAAATAGTTGCGATTTAAATAATATTCGTTATCTTCCGCTTGTAATACAGGGTAATCAATTCGAGTGCCATCGATTGTTATCCATCCGACAATATCTTCATTTATTTCTAAAAGTGGATCAAATGACATTTGGATTTGATCACGATCGTCACCTAACCCATTCTCTTCCACTTCATATACATCTTGGATTTGTGCTAATACGTGTCGGTTGTTCACATAATCATAGCCAATTGTTATTAATTGATACAATGCAAATGTAAACACAGCGATACAAAGGATCGTGATACACCGTTGAATCACTTTTTTCATCTTATTCACTGACTCAACCTCTTTCCCTTTAAACTCCTATTGGTACAATATAAAGCCCTGTATCTTTATCCGATTTCATGACAACCTCTACTCCATAGATTTCCTTAATGATTTGCTCATTCATCACTTCAGCAGGTTTACCTTGAGTAACAATAGCTCCATCCTTCATTATAATGAGTTGATCACTATATTTAATAGCTTGATTCAAATCATGTAACACCATGACAATCGTCATATTATTTAATTGATTCAATTGAGTAATAAATTCTAGAATTTCATATTGATGAAATAAATCTAAATACGTTGTTGGTTCATCTAAAAATAAATAATTTGTTTTTTGTGCTAGAGACATGGCAATCCATACCCTTTGTCGCTCTCCTCCTGATAATTGATGTAACATAACATCCTTTTTCTCCTCTAAATTCGTGCATGTTAAAGCCCAAGCGATGATATCATCATCTTCCTTTTGCTTCATTTGCAATAGCTTTTTATACGGAAGACGACCATATTCTATTAGACGTTCTACGGTCATATCAGTAGGAGCATCATTTTGTTGATGAACAACAGCAATCTCTCGTGCAAATTCTTTTGTAGAAAATAGTGAGATTTTCTTTCCGTCTAATAGCACCTCACCTTTTTCCGGTGTTAAATGTCGTGACATCAATTGTAATAATGTCGATTTTCCAGAACCATTCGGACCAATGATCGTCGTGATTTGTCCTTTTGCTACGGTCATTGATATGTTAGATAACGTTTTAATATTCTGTTGATATGAGTAGTCAACATTACGAATTTCCATGAATATGGTCACTCCTTCTTAAGAGAAAGATTAAAAATGGTCCACCAATAATCGCCATTATAATGGAAGCAGGTATTTCATTTGGCGCAATAATCGTTCTCCCTAACGTATCAGCAAGAAGTAACAATAATGCACCAGCTACAGCTGAAAATGGAATGAGCCATTTATGGTCTGAACCGACAAAATATCTTGATATGTGTGGAATAAGTAAACCAATGAAAGCAATCAAGCCAGCTACTGCAGTAGCCGCAGCAGCCAAAAGAACAGCTACAGCTGAAACGAACACTCTTGAGCGAATAACCGAGACTCCTAAATTCTTTACCGTTTTATCTTGTAAAGCTAATACATTACATGTAGCAAAAAGAACAAATGCACATACAAGGCCTATCGATCCAAAACTAACCATAATCTCCACATCACGCCATGTTCTCAGTGCTAAAGTCGAGGTTGTTGTCGGACTAATGCTCGTTACTGTATAGCTACCTCGATAATTAAACGTATCGCTTAAACCACTAAAGACCGCATTAATCGCAACACCTACTAGAATCATTCGCACTGGGCTTAAACCTGACTTCCATGAAAAGAGGTACACGAGAATACAAGCTATAGCTCCTCCTATAAATGCAAATAGAGGGGACCAAAAGTAAAGAGTTGGAAAGAAACTAACAGCTAATACTGTAGTAAAGCCCGCCCCTGCAGATATTCCAATGATTCCAGAATCGGCCAGTGGATTTCTCATTACAGCCTGAAGTAAAGTTCCTGCTACAGCTAATGCAGCACCAGCGAACATAGCAATGATAATGCGCGGTATTCTAAGGTCTTTAATAACCTGTACTTCTTCATTTGTACCAGAAATTAAACCACTAATTAGTTCGTTGATGCCCACCTGAATACTACCCGTAATAGTCGAATAAATCGCGACTGCTAAGAGCAATACAATTACTGAAATCATGCTGATTATTTTTTTCCTTATCATTCGATTCTACCTCATTTTATTCTGGATATAACATGTCATAAAGAACATCCATAGCTTCAATGACAGCTAGGTTACCTGTTGTTGGAAATAACTCTTCTTCTAAATCATATACACGCTCGTCTTGTACCGCTTTAAAATGCTTCCATATATCATTTGTTGCAAATTCTTCATCAAACATTTCCACAACTTCATCTGGCATTCCGTGAGCAGCTCGTAAAATAATATCTGGATTTGCTTGTTGGAGATATTCTGTATTAGAAGCTAAATATTCTACATCCTCACCCTCAACAATATTGACTCCTCCAGCTCTCTTTACTAAATCGCCTATGTAAGAATGTTCAGTTGCAACTAAATAACTCCCAGGTACCCCCATTAAAATTAATACGGTTTGTTTCTCGTTATCTTGCGCTTTCTCTTCAATGACCTGAAACTGGTCATGAATCGTTGAAATCAACTCAGTCGCTTCTTCCTCTCTATTAAAACGTTCACCGATAAATTGAATTTCTGAAAGCATATCATCTACACTTTGAAAATTTAAAAAGGTTGCAGGAAGGTCCACAGCATCAAATATATCTTCTAAATCTGTTTGTAATGTTGTAACAGACATAACATCAGTCGGCTGTAATGACTTAACTAATTCCATATCTGGATTCATCGGATTTCCTACCTCCTGTACGCCATCATATCTTTCAGGAAGATCTTTATAGCTAGTTGGAATTCCAATTAAATCAATTTCCAAAGCATCAAAAATTTCAGTCGCTGCGACAGTTGTGGAAACAATTCTATGCCCCTCTTCGACCTGTTCGTCTATTTCATTAGACGCAGTCATCGTTTGATCAGATTGAGTCTGTTCTTCAGTTGATGGTTCTTCATTTGCGCAGCCAACAACTATAAGTAGTGTTGCTATCATTACAAACCATTTCATTTTTTTCATTCTTTCCACCTCTATTCATAAATCTATGAAATGAAAGAGAGGCATTATCAAAAGAATGATTTTCTTCTTTTGCAATACCTCCACTCTCTTAAGTTATCAAGCTTTCCTACTAACGCTTTTCAATAGATAATATGTTACAATGTTCCGAGACGATACTTACGGAAAAGCCAAATTCCTGACGTTAACATTAACAGTAGCAACCCACCAATCATCGCTCTGTCTGCAGTTTTCGCGTTGGTTTCTTGATTTGTTGATGAATCATTCTTATCATTGTCGTGATCTTGTCCATCACGATCAATCTTCAAATCGTCAACATCTTTATTAGTTGAACCATTGTTATTATCGTTTGGGTTCTTATCGTTTTTTCCGTTCTTATCGTCTTCATCAAATACTTCAATACTCTCTAAGTCGAAGGCAATTTGAACCTCATATTTACCATCGTATAGAAACGGCTCTTCAAAATAGACTTCTGTATACGCATGTAATAACTGCGATAAGTCCTCTACTTCAAATTGAACGGTTCTCGTATTTTCACTTGAATCTTCTGAAACAACTTCTACATCAACATAGTTACCATTCTTTTCTGTTTGAAATACTTTAATCCAATCACTATGTGTTAAAGTCATTTCAACTGTTTGTGTATCTCCTTCGATCATGAGGTAAGCTGGCTTCACTGTATATTCATCCATAACAGAAATATCTGTCGTTTGATTCTTGTATACAGTAAAATCAATTGTATATGTGCCTTCACCAAGCTCCTCATCTTCGTCTTCAATCACACCATCGTCATTATTTCCGTCTTCATTTTCATCTGTTTCTTCTTCATCTTCCTGAAGCAA
>NZ_BAUU01000033.1 GCF_000513115.1 Halalkalibacter hemicellulosilyticusJCM 9152 | reverse complement strand
GAATAAAGTGGTGACCCGTACGGGATTCGAACCCGTGTTACCGCCGTGAAAGGGCGGTGTCTTAACCGCTTGACCAACGGGCCACTTTATCAAAAAATGGTGAGCCATGAAGGACTCGAACCTTCGACCCTCTGATTAAAAGTCAGATGCTCTACCAACTGAGCTAATGGCTCTTGTTTTGCTTAATTCAAGAGCCTGTACTCTTGACGACAAGATTTATAATAGCATACAAAAAAACGACGTGCAACTACTTTTTTCAAAAAATATACGTTAACTTTGAGAGAAGCAAGTACATACAAAAAAACGTATGCACTTGCTTCTCCTATTTCAATTACGCAAATACGCCACGTACTAAATTCGTTTGATCACGATCTGGACCTACAGAGAAGATCGTTAATGGAATACCTGTAAGCTGTGAAACACGTTCAATATAATGACGAGCATTAACCGGTAGCTCATCTAACGACTTCACCCCTGTAATATCCTCATCCCACCCAGGTAGTTCCTCATAAACAGGCTCACACTCAGCCAACGTCTTCAAACTTGCCGGGAACTCTTCAATGATTGTCCCACGATACTTATAGGCTGTGCAAATCTTCAATGTTTTAATCCCTGTTAATACATCGATTGAATTTAATGAAAGATCGGTTAACCCACTCACTCGACGAGCATGGCGAACAACGACACTATCAAACCATCCGACACGACGTGGGCGACCAGTTGTTGTCCCATATTCATTACCTACTTCACGAATTCGATCTCCAATCTCATCATGAAGCTCAGTAGGGAATGGCCCATCGCCTACACGAGTTGTATAAGCCTTTGAAACACCAACAGCTTTTGTAATCTTCGCTGGCCCGACACCAGAACCAATCGTGACACCCCCAGCAATTGGATTCGACGACGTGACAAACGGATATGTCCCTTGATCAATATCTAACATAACACCTTGAGCACCTTCAAATAAGACACGACGCCCTTCGTCTAATGCATCGTTTAACACAACAGATGTATCACAGACATATTGTGCAATTTGTTGGCCATATTCATAGTACTCATCAAGGATCTCCTCTTTCGTAAATCCTTCTACCTCATAATACTTCTCAAATAAACGATTCTTTTCTTCTAGAATACGTTCTAACTTTTCCTCAAACACTTCTTTATCTAATAAATCGGCAATACGGATTCCAATTCGTGCAGCCTTGTCCATATAAGCAGGCCCTATGCCCTTTTTTGTTGTTCCAATTTTATTGGCACCTTTACGCTCCTCTTCAACGATATCAAGCTTCAAATGATAAGGAAGAATCACATGGGCACGATTACTAATTCGTAAATTGCTCGTATCAACTTGACGTTCATGCAAATAAGCAATTTCCTCCACGATCGCTTTCGGATCTATCACCATTCCATTACCAATCACACAAACCTTGTCTTTATAAAAAATACCAGAAGGAATTAAATGTAGCTTATACTTCACACCGTTAAACACGATCGTATGACCTGCGTTGTTCCCCCCTTGATAACGGGCAACAACCTCTGCTCGCTCTGAAAGGTAATCGGTAATCTTCCCTTTCCCTTCATCACCCCATTGTGTTCCTACAACAACAACTGATGACATGACATGCACCTCCGCATTAGCCTTTAGTAAGTATAGTTTTCCAAAGCCACTGATTAGTATACCAACTCCTCCCGATACCGTCAATGTAAACACGAACATTTGTATATTTTGTGTTCAATTTCGTTCGACTGTAATTCGTTTTTTGAGTAAGAAACAGCAAAAAAGCGACCAAAAAAGAGAAATTTCTTTATTGGCCGCTCTATTTATGCACCTGGTGGCATATTACTTTCATCATGTCTACGATCTAAGTTAACAAATTTATTATATTCCTTCACAAACGCTAGCTCCACCGTTCCAACTGGACCGTTACGTTGCTTAGCTATAATGATCTCAATAATATTTTGATTTTCCGATTCTTTATCATAATAATCATCGCGATAAAGAAAGGCAACAATATCAGCATCCTGCTCAATACTTCCCGATTCACGAATATCAGACATCATCGGCCTCTTATCTTGTCTCGACTCAACACCACGAGAAAGCTGAGATAAAGCAATAACAGGTACTTCAAGCTCACGAGCAATTTGTTTTAATGTACGAGAAATTTCTGATACCTCTTGTTGTCTGTTTTCACCACTCTTGCCGTTCCCTTGAATAAGCTGTAAGTAATCAATCATAATCATACCAAGCCCTTGCTCCTGCTTCAATCGCCGACATTTCGCTCGGATGTCATTCACCTTCACACCAGGAGTGTCATCAATGTAAATACCCGCTTTCGCCAAGCTTCCCATCGCCATCGCCAGCTTCTGCCAATCTTCAGCGTTTAACGCACCTGTTCTCATCCGTTGTGCATCAATATTGCCCTCTGCACAAAGCATCCGTTGGACAAGCTGGCTTGCTCCCATCTCTAAACTGAAAATCGCCACATTTTCCCCAGCAGCCGTTGCTACATTTTGCGAAATATTTAACGCGAAAGCTGTCTTACCGACAGAAGGTCGTGCTGCGACAATAATTAAGTCATTACGTTGAAAGCCAGCAGTCATTCGATCAAGCTCTTGGAAGCCTGTTGGAATTCCTGTAATTTCCCCTTGTTGATTTTGCAGCATTTCAATCTTTTCATATGTCTCAACTAAGACATCTTTAATCGAAATAAAGGCACTCGTGTTTTTACGCTGCGCTACATCTAAGATCGTCTTCTCTGCTTCTGACAAGATTGTATCGACTTCTTCTTCACTTGCATAGCCGTCAGCCGCTATTGATGTTGAAACTTTAATTAACCTTCGCAAAATCGACTTCTCTTCGACAATTTTTGTATAATATTCCACATTTGCTGCTGTCGGTACAGCATTAGAAAGGTCACTTAAATATGCAATACCACCAATATCATCAAGCCACTTTCGATTCTGTAACTCTGAAGTTACTGTTACTAAATCTACTGGCTCGTCCTTCTCCGACAAATCGAGCATCACCTCATAGATCCGCTGATGTGAAGCTCGATAGAAATCCTCTGGAGTAAGACGCTCAGAAGCGGTGACAAGAGCATCAGCAGATAGAAAAACAGCCCCTATGACCGCTTGCTCTGCTTCGATATTTTGTGGTGGTGTACGATCTGCAAATAAATCACTCATGCCTGTCCCGCCTTTCTAATATTTATCTTTTTAAAGAGGGTATCGCATTTCCCTTTTGCGACACCCTCCGCTATTTTCTATTCCTCTACAACGTGCACTTTAACAGTGGCAATGACATCTGGATGTATTTTAATTGGTACATTCGTATAGCCAAGTGCACGAATCGGATCATCTAACATAATCTTACGCTTGTCTACCTTCTTCTTCATTTTCTTTAATGTTTCAGCAATTTGCTTTGTGGAAACAGCTCCGAATAAACGGCCCCCTTCTCCTGCTTTTGCTTTTATTTCAACTGTTAAAGCCTCTAGCTCCGCCTTATAATCCTGAGCCGCCTTTAATTCTTCGTCTTCCTTCTTTTGCTTACTTTTCTTTTGTGCTTCTAAATTCTTCATGTTACCTTGTGTCGCCTCAACGGCCAAGTTATTCGGTAACAAATAATTGCGAGCATAACCTTCTGAAACATTTTTTGTTTCGCCTTTTTTCCCTTTTCCTTTTACATCTTCTAAGAAAATCACTTTCATTAATTATTGACCTCCTTCGATATATTGATCAATTGCTTCCTGTAGCTTTTCTTTTGCTTCCAAGACCGTTATATCTGTCAATTGAGTCGCTGCATTCGATAGGTGCCCGCCACCATCAAGTGATTCCATAATAATTTGAACGTTCACATCACCTAACGAACGAGCACTAATGCTTACATAGCCATCCTCTCGCTTGGAAATGACAAAAGAAGCAACAACATCCTTCATTGACAATAACGTATCCGCAGCTTGAGCAATAATAATTTGATTATATAATTTCGTTTCGCTTGCTGTAGCAATCGCAAAACCATCACGATATGTTTCTGCACTTTTCACCAGCTTCGAGCGTTCCACATATTGACCTAAATCTTCCTTCAAAAGCTTTTGAACGAGCGTTGTATCGGCACCATTTGAGCGAAGGAAGGATGCCGCATCAAACGTTCTCGCTCCTGTTCGGACAGCAAAGCTTTTCGTATCAACAATAATCCCAGCAAGTAATGCTGTTGCTTCTAGTCGGTCCATCTGTAGACGCTTAGGCTGATATTCAAGCAGCTCTGTAACAAGCTCTGCCGTCGATGACGCATATGGCTCCATATAGACAAGCACTGGATCCTCTATAAACTCTTCACCACGACGATGGTGATCTAGGACGATGATACGCTCAACTCTATTTAATAATTCTGGTTCGATTACTAATGATGGCTTATGCGTATCTACGATAATTAAAAGCGTTTCTGGTGTGATTTGATCCTTTGCTTCTTCAGGAGTAATAAAGTGCGACCATAAATAATCATGCTCCTCTATTTCCTCCATCAGCTTTTGAACCGTGTAATTTATATCATTCGGGTCTAAAACGATGAAGCCTTCCTTATCGTTGACCTCAGCTAGCTTTTGAACCCCAATTGCAGCACCAATTGCATCCATATCGGGATTTTTATGACCCATTATGAGGACTTTATCACTTTCTGTCACAAAGTCACGCAACGCATGAGAAATGACTCGCGCTCTTACACGCGTTCGCTTCTCCATCGCGTTCGATTTCCCACCATAGAAACGAACACGACCGTTTGTGCGCTTTATAGCCACTTGGTCACCACCGCGCCCAAGTGCAAGATCTAAGCTTGATTGCGCGATTTTTCCTAATTCACGCAAATCATCTTCATCCGTCCCTACGCCAATACTAAGCGTAATCGGTAATTTCTCTTTAGCCGTTCGCTCACGAATATCATCAATAATTTCAAAACGACTTTCTTCCATTTCTTTAAGTGAGTAAGCATGCATAACCGCAATAAATCGATCCGCCGACGTTCTCCGTAAATAGATTCCGTAATAGTCAGCCCATTCATTTAACGTCTTCGTAACAATACTCATCATCCGTCCGCGAACTTGATCATCAATTCCCTGCATAACTTCATCATAATTATCTAAATAAAGCATCGCTAGCACGGTTTTTGACTGATGAAATTGCTCTAGAGCCTGCTCTTGCTCCGTCACATCAATCATATAGAGCAATCGTTCTTGAGGCTCAATTGTTACTTGGTATATAGACTCATCTATACGTAAAAGCCCTTCCGTTGTTTCCTCTTCTAACCATTTTTCAAGCTCTTCACTAATTACACTTAAAGGACGATCAATGAGCTTCTCATCAAAGGTCGTAGTCATGTACGGATTACTCCATTGAATCGTATGTTCTTCATTGTATAAGAGAATACCTACGGGCATTCTCTTAACCGCTTCTTCCCCTGCTTTCGATACTCGTGAAGATAGAGTTGAAATATAATTGACTAAATCGCGTTCGAATGCCATTCTTGCTTGAATCGAGAAAACAAGTAAGATCCCTAATAAGAGGAAACCAATGACTCCTACTTTCCAATTGTACCATGCAACAAACGTAACAAATCCAGTTGCAACGATAAAGAGAGCAATGACATGATACCCGTGCCAGCGATTTAATAAAAAGTTTGGCATATCGTCAGCTCCTATTATCCTGGCCCGCAATGCGTTTACGCAAATCAAAGCCTAAATCAATAATTCCTACTATACGAATAACCTCAATGAGTGGTAGAAGGATGAAGGATGCTACGACAATGATAATAGGGAGGGCAATCGAAACCTTTTTATGATGACAATAAAAGAAAATAAAGGCAAAGCCTTGAATTGTCAAAACAAACCCTAATAACATCATCAAGTTTTGAACAACCGTAAACATCACGGTTCCTTCTTCTACACCGATTAAAGCAACAATTAAGACGACTAAATAATACCATAAGAAGCTTTTCGGAAACGCCCAATGCCGGAAGGGAGGCAATTTCTTCACATCATGTCCTAGTCTTTTTAAAACAAAATAACTAAGGAGCACCGTAATAATGGCTAATAGAATTCCTGAGAAAACAATGGCTACAGGTGCTAAGAACAGTAGGGTATCCAATGCTTCATCAAGCATCTCGGTATTCATTTGTCCCATTCCACCTAATGTACGCTCGACAAGCTCCATTTGGTCACGTGTTAAATCAGCTGCTAGCTGCATAGGACTTTGTCCAACTAACAGAGTCATACCGACGAACAGGAGCAAAATATGTACGATATATGCCAAAGATGCACCAAGCAAGACAGCAAAGCCGCTTAAGCCTCGACGGTGAATCTCACCAATCACCATACCAGCTGTTCCAAACATAATAGCCGGAATAATTGCTAATACCCCTCCTCCTAGAATAAAGCCTAAAAAGGAGGAAACAAGTAATAATACCGTCCCGGCCTTCAGCCCTCGACGAAATGTGAACACGACAAAAGGCAATGGCAACGCCACATCATAATCGTATTGATTAGTGGGACATAAAGAGTGAGAAGTAATAGGATCGTAACGATAGCAGCCAATATGGCTCCTTCTGTCATCGTTTTTGTATCTCTCACAAATACACCTCATTTTTCCGATCTTTTATATCTTTCTAGATATTCCTTTATATTTTACCGTAATTAACAGGAAAGTTAAAGCATCCAAAGGTGAACATCCTATTACATGTGATGTTTCTTTATAAAATACCATAGATATTGGCATCATTTCATACGTTTGAAGGCTTTACACCTTTTTGGAAAAAGTGGGCTTTGATAGAGAAACAACAGATCACAACGTTTTGAAACTGTCTGGTGGAGAACAACAGCATGTCGATATAGCTTGAACATTAGCCCATAACCTCCGACGCTCCTCATGTTCAGCAAGAAGTCCGTGATCAAATGGTCCCTCATTCCTCTATTTGCGTGTAATGCGTGTAATGATGCAAGAAGCGGTATCCTCATTCCTCTATTCTGACAAAATCAGAAAGGAAAGGAGGAAAAATCGGTGAATAGCGGAATGAGGATGCTATAACAGCCTCATAAAGGCTTTATGACGAAAATAGAGGAATGACGATTCCATAAAAGATCTGACGAAGATCGTTACGTTTCACTTTCAGAATCGCATAAGCTTTTGTAACGCTCAGAGCCACTTCAAAGCCCCTGAAAAAGTTAAATACAAACTTTTTCAGGGGACTTGGGTACGGGTATCATTATTGATGGGAATCGGTCTAGAAAAACTGGACAAGCTACTGAACGAATCAGTTTTTTACCTTTTTCACTTGCCTTAGGGCACAGAACGCGATCATCGTCGGCTATGTGAATACCACCAGCATGCCCGGATGTAATGCACAATACGATTACCGAACAAAGGATCAGGGGTTTTCAAGTAAATTTTAAAAGAAATTCCCTCACTGCAATAACGTATTACCTTGGACGCAGGCACAAATCTCTTCATGGAATCCGGACATTATAGGAAAGTGTGGGTGCGAGAGCAAGTGCAGAATGAAAAGGGGATGTCCTTTCATGCTAGCATGCGAAGGACAGTCCTAATTCAACATACCTATATTATACCTTTTTTTGACCTCCTAGATTTCCTTTTTACTTTTCATTAGTATTCGTAACGTTTCTTCAAGACCTTCCTTATAAGGAGTTGCGGGTATGGGACCAATGCGTTTCTCATATTTGTCACCACTTAATACAAACCCCTTCTCTGTCAAATACATAATCTCGACGACTTCCTTCATGAATGCATCGAATAACCCAATCAAGCGAATAGAGAATTTAGTTAAAGGAATAACCGCTTTTCGATTTCCTGTTACTTCACGAGCAATCCTGATAATTTCTTTACCTGAAATTAATCCAACACCAGGAATGTTCCATTTTTCACCGTATGACTCTTCTTTTTCTGCTATATTCACAATCATTTTAGCTGCGTCTGGCAAATAAACATATTCGCGTGGTGTTTTCAAATTACCCATAAAAATCGTTGGCTTATTAGCGGCGATCCCTTCTAAAGTAGGCTGCAAGTAAGCATTTTGAGAGCTGATACCATAATAATCGGGAAGTCTCACAATGAGTGCTTTAGCTCTCGTCCATTGACCACTGAATATAAGCCGTTCTAACTTCACCTTTAATTTCCCTTTCCTCGTATGCGGCTCCATAGGGTGATTCTCGTCACCCTTGGCGACCTGATATCCATAAACGTATATTCCGTCTACAAAAACGATTTTGATTCCTAAAAAATCCGCTAAATCCATCATCTTTTTGCCAAATCGAAGTACCTCCTCTTCATTGGCATGATAACTCACACCCGTACATAAGAACATGACTTCTACATCCTTTGCTGCCTCAACAATCGTCGAGAAGTCATAGAGGTCACCTACTTTGTAGGATAGTAAATGATGGTGATAATTGTCTTCTACTAATTTCTTTAATTTCTCCTCTGTACGCCCATATGCAATCACTTCAACATCTTTTGATAATAATTCCGAAACGATAACCTGACCCGTGCCACCTGCTGCTCCTATAACGATAGCTTTGTTCATGGGTTTATTCCTCCTTTAATTTCACTTTTTATTGATTGATCAATCATTTCTTGTAAAAATAAAGCCATTACCTCGATTGATTTAAGCTGCCTTGCTTCACAGTTGTATTAACTTTTTTTCGTTGAACAAAAATGACTAACAGTGCGCTAATGATTGCGAATATGGCTGCTCCACGAAACACCCAACTAAAACCACCAGTTAATGCATCTGCCATATCAAAGTTTGCAGAAGTAAGAGCATCTGTTCTCATAGCAGAAACGATGACTAGGATCGTGATCCCAAAGGCTCCTCCAATTTGTTGACTCGAATTCATAAGACCGCCTGCCAAGCCTTCTTCTCTTTTGGCTACTCCGCTAACAGCAAGTGCAGTACTAGATACAAGTGCGCCTCCAGCTCCTGCTCCGAGAACAATGGTTGGACCGAGTAGGTGGCTCACGAATGAGGCATCGCTTGGTGCAAATGACAGCCAAACTAAACCAGCAGCAAACAGGAAAAGTGTGAATACGAGTGTTCGTTCTGTACCTACTCGATTCATGAATTCTGGGACGATTCCAGCGCCGAGCATTAATGCAACCACAAGCGGAAGCTGAGTAAGTCCTGTTGTAAGTGCATCATATTCCAACACCATTTGCATATACACCGATAGTCCGAAGAATAATCCGATCATCGCTCCACCAATAAATAGCATGGATAAGTTACCTTTAACTACCGAAGGATTGCGAAAAATACTGAAAGGTACAAGGGGTTCCTTCGCTTTTTTTTCAATGAAAATAAATGATACCAAAAGTACGATTCCTAAAACAAAGAGAGTCACTGTAGTCATGATATGAACTTGGTTCGCTGCTGTCAGAGAGGTAACTAGCGATACTAAGCCTGCTGTAACAGTTACAGCGCCAAGCACATCTGTTTTCTTATTTTGAGCTTTTGTATCCTTCGTAACCAGCATAGGTAAAGCGATAACAACGAGCACACCGACAGGAATATTAATAAAAAAGATCGCTGTCCATCCAAACATGGATGTCAAAATTCCACCTAATAAAACACCTGCTCCACTACCAAGCCCTGCAACGATCCCCCATAACCCTAAAGCTTTCGCACGTTCACTCGGTTCTGTAAAAAGCACAGTAACAAGTGCCAATGCAGAAGGGGCTAAAAAGGCAGCTGAAATTCCTTGAATGGTACGTGCAGCTAAAAGAAATTCAATGGAGTTCGATAAACTAGCCAAAGCTGACCCCAGTATAAAACCAATCACTCCCAACATAAAAATTGTCCGATGTCCAAAGCGATCGGCCAAACGGCCACCTAATAGAAGTAAGCCACCGAATGGAACGATAAAAGCTGTAATGACCCAACTTAACGTATCTGTACCTAGAAGCAGATCTTCACCAATCGAAGGTAATGCGATATTAATGATCGACGAATCCAATACTACAAGAAATTGTGCCAAAGCTAGAAATATAAGTGCTAACCAACGATTTGAACTGCGCTCATTTGAAATTGTTTGCTGATGTTTAACTTTACTCATTTAAACCACTCTCCTACTTTTTTTATTGATTGATCAATTACTAAAATTTAAAAAAATCACTTCTTACATTTATTCATTCTCGTTTATTCACTGTTTACGTGTTATGTTACTGTTTCTTTTACTTTTGGTTTCATTTTCCCACCTCCGGAATAGTTTATTATTGATTGATCAATTACTATTTTATAAAATGGACTTATCACTATTACAGTCATTTATTGCGAATCGACTTATGTTAAGTCGTAAATTTCATCGCATTATTCGTCTCATTTACCAATCAGTTCAGGCAGATCAATAAAATAAGCGATATTGCATAAAATCCCCACAGCAATGAATGTCGTAACCATTTGTTCAGCATTTTCGAGATTCGCTTCTTTAAATCGATCCAAGACGTAGCTTCTAATTCGAGATAACCATTCTCTCGTACACTTTTGAATAGGCTCTTCCTTCACAGAAATTCCTACTACTTGCAAGGCAATTTCATTAGGGTGAGAATTCGATAACTCTTCATACGCTTGCACCATCTTCATCCCAAGTTCTTCAGGACTTGCCTTAACATTTTTGAAGCTTTGCAATATTCTTTCATACGCTCGCTCTAGAGCCGCAATGAATAATTCTTCCTTCGTCTCAAAAAAACGAAACACATATGGCTGGGAAATCCCAGCTTTTTCTGCTATATGAGCGGTAGTCGTATTATAGTAGCCTCGTTTGGCGAACACTTCTAGCCCTGCCTCAAGGATTTCTTCTTTGCGATTCGGCTTAGCCATGTGCGCAACCTCCTAATATATTTCGTTGTTAGTGATTGATCAATTACACATTAACAGATATTTATTTGGAGTGCAAGTATTTTTGTGATACTTTCCTCTTCGTAAGTACCTGATTTAAAAGTGCGTACTTACATATTCTAATTGCTTATTCTATACTCATACTGCAACAAATTATAAGGGAGGATCCATGAAATGAAAACACTTATTGTGATAGCACACCCCGACATAGACTCGTCCATCGTAAATAAGTACTGGATAGAAGAGTTAAAAAAAGCACCTGAAGAATTCACTATACATGAATTGTATAAGGTATATCCTACAGAACCGTTTGACATAAAACACGAACAAGAGCTCATTGATTCTCACGATCATCTGGTACTGCAATTTCCTGTCTATTGGTTCAGTAGTCCACCACTTCTAAAGAAATGGCTGGACGAAGTTTTTCTTGAAGGATGGGCTCATGGACCTAATGGAGGTGACAAATTAAAAAACAAAAAAATTGCATTAGCTGTTTCGGCAGGGAGCACTGCGGATGACTACAGTATAGATGGAAGATACGGTCATACCTTAGAGCAAATGCTTATTCCATTTGAAACAACCTTTTTATATTGCAAGGCGGATTATCGTTCGATTCATGCATTTTACGGTGAAGATCCCTCGAATAAAGAATTAGAACATAACATGAAAAACTATTTAACGTTTTTAAGAAATCTTTAACTATTTAAAGGAGTGTTGCAAAATGACTAAATTATGGAGTTCAGTAACTATTGGAAATTTAAAATTACCTCATCGTTTAGCGATGGCCCCGATGACTCGAAACCGTGCGCTTCCTGATGGAACACCAGGAATTCTAAGTGCAGAGTATTATGGGCAGCGTGCCTCCCTGAGTTTACTCATCAGTGAAGGTACTCAAGTATCTGATGATGCGCAAGGATATTTGATGACCCCTGGAATATACACGGATAAACATGTAGAAGGATGGCGAAAGATTGCAGATCAAGTACACGCTTCTGGTGGTCACTTATTCATTCAGTTAATGCATGCTGGAAGGATGTCTCACCCAGATAATACCCCTCATCATCGTCAACCTGTTGCACCATCAGCTATTGCACCTAGCATCCAGATGTTCACTACCAATGGAATGTTGGATATCCCAGTTCCTAGAGAACTGAGTCAGGAAGATATAAATGAAACGATCGATGATTTTAGAAAAGCAGCTGCATCAGCAATTAAAGCCGGTGCTGATGGGGTGGAAATTCATGGTGCAAATGGTTTCCTTCTTCATCAATTTATTAGTGAACATTCTAATCATCGCACAGATGAATACGGAGATTCTATTGAGAATCGTGCTCGATTTACCTTAGAAGTCGCAAAAGCAGTTATAGATGAAATAGGGGCAGAGCGCACTGGAATCCGTATCTCGCCAGGAGTTCCGCTTGGTGGTGTTGATGAGGGAGATAGTGCTATCGACGTATACCATTACCTCGTTCCAGAGCTGGCAAAGTTGGATTTAGCCTACATTCATATGTTACATGTCGGGAACGAAGAGCTGCTTAGAGAAATTCGTTCAGCATGGCCGAATGCCTTATTGGTGAACCGAGCAGGTCGTCCGTTAGAAGATATCGCCGTCGACATTGATGCAGGACTTGCTGACATTTCCCCTGTTGGCGCATGGGCTTTAGCAAATCCCGATCTAGTAGAACGATTGAAGATTAATGCTCCATTGAATGAACCAGACCGAGATACTTTTTATGGTGGAGACAGTCATGGTTATACGGACTATCCCACGTTAGAAGAGAAAACCATTCAGAATTGATAAGGTGTCATTAGCCACTCTCATTGACGGTTGTTTCGGAACCGCCAGTGACTGTGGCTTTTTGCTTTCCTATCCGCCAATGGCAGTGGCGAATATCTTTCTACCTTTTTCACTTTAAGATGCAAAAAACCTGCTCGCATTGACAGGATTTCAAGCTTACCATATCTTTGTTCCTTAAACTCCCTCAGAATCCGGACACATGCATCGCATCTATCAAGGATGAAGTGCGTCAGAAAAATGAGTTTATCGTTGTGAATTCATTTCGCCCCATTCACAAATCGTGTCTATAACGGAAATGAGAGAGCGCCCCCGATCGGTTAGCGAATATTCCACTTTGGGAGGAATTTGCGGAAATTCTTTGCGTATGACAATCCCGTCAGCTTCCATTTCTTTCAATGTCACACTTAATGTCTTGAAAGAAATATTCAAGATGCTGCGCTTTAACTCATTAAATCGCATCACCTCATTTTCTAAAAGCCAATATAGAATAATGATTTTATATTTTCCACCGATGACGGACAATGTGTAACCAAAGCCGGTATCCTTTAAATCAACAATATTTGAGATGTGCGTTTCTTCCAATTCATTAGGCATATCCATTCTCCCTTCGAATATGTTTTATAGTATCTAATGTAAATGTAGCACAGCATTAATTTGAAGGCAAAAAGCAGAGTGAAAAACTGAAACTTTCTAGATTGTCAGCTACAGACCTTCCTCACTTAGTAAATCGCCATGCACGGCAAAAAAAAACACAGCTGGCTTTTTCAAACAAACTGTGTTTAAGGAGATCGATCAATCTATTCTAGTTTAAAAATTGCGTAATACCCTTAGGAAAAGTATCTTCTACCGTATCTTGTTGCTCATATAAGTTATACCAGGCGTCAGCCACTTGATCTCGATCAATACCTCTACCTTTCTTAATCAATGTACTGATAGATAAATGTCCAACAAATATTCCATATGGTTGCAAGTGTTTGTGTAAATTAAGCACATAGTTTCGCAGGGCTGACATGACAATGCCTGAATTTCCAAACATGCGGCTTGACCCCATACAGGAGAGGTCACTTGTAAATAGAAGTGACCCTTCGCCTCGTTCAATCATCTCTGGAATGATGAGTCCTGCAGTACTCTGATCTTTGTTTGTTATATCCGCAGCAAATCCTTTAGCTTCAATACCTAAGTTTCTTAATTCTTCCGCATTTTAATCTAACTTTTCTTGTGTTTTGGAAACCATAGCAATACGAAATCCGTGTCTTCCATAAGTTTTTGCCAATGAAAAACCAAGTCCCGGTCCAGCCCCAGTTACAGCAATTGTCTTCACATACTAACCCCCAAATTCATTTACGCTAAGTTGTTCCGTCGTGCCTTAGTGAGATTCCTAGCCAATTCAGCACGGGTCTGGTGTTCATGTGCAATCCAAGCCGGCTGACCAGGACCGCATCGCCACGACTCGCTCAGTGGGCTGTTGTCAACCGTATCGAATCCGAACTCGTCGTACAGCCGCGTAACAAGCTCAACTGCTTCAGGAAAATTACTCGAGACCGACAACGCATGACGATTGGGATCACCAGCTGGCCTACTCGAAATGAAAATACGAGGTGCTTGAATGTGGGTGAAGGCCTGCGCCACCTTTGAATGAGGAAGATGCTCTTGTCGGAGCTGATGTACTGTCTTTTCACCTGACTCGATCATTGGATAATGACCGTCACGCCAAGCCATATAGTTGTTCGTATCGAGTACAATCTTGCCCGCAAGTTCCTTCACAGGCATATTGTTAACCAGCTTAAGGGGAACAGCGATAATAACGAAGTCTCCGGCCTCAGCAGCTCCCGCCGCTGTCGCAGCACGTGCGAGCTGACTGCCGACTTCACCCGCACCAATGATACCGATTACTGCCATGTGTACACACCTTTTGCGTTAAGTAATTCCTCGGTTTTTACCCATAGCTTTTCGGCTTTGTCAGCATCGAGCGCATACGACATTACACCATCGGCAAATGGATTTGGCGTATTATCGATCGGAGCGATCGCACAATCTTCGAGATACTGTCCTCCGATTTCGTCTTTGTCAGCCACGATTGCAGCCCAAACTGGCGTTGCAGTTGCCTGAGCAACTTCTTTAAACTCCACTGGCGGTAGGCCTGAGTCGGCACGAGCTTTGCCAATGTTCTCAATAAGACCCTGCAATTGTTCCTGGGAGAAATGACGCGGGAGATTCGTGGGACTATTCCCAGGCATCACTGAGGTTGCTCGGACTCCACGATGCGATGCCTTTTATCAAATTCCACTGCAAAGAGAGTAGTGGCCGTTTTGGATCGACCATAGGCGACAAATGGATCATATTCTTGTCGCTCAAAATTAAGATCGTCTAGATTAATATCGGCAGCACGGTGCGCTTGAGAGGACAATACCACCAACCGTCCATGATCGACGAGCAGTGGCTCGATCCGATTTATTAAAACGAAATGACCAACATAATTCGTTCCGAATTGAACTTCGAATCCGTCAACCGTCCGACCGAACGGGGTTGCCATAATACCTGCGTTAGCAATGATGACTTCGAATCGTTGACCTTTGTCCAATAGTGTATCAGCGCAAGTTCGAACGCTTTGTAAGGAGGCGAGATCGAGTTCCATCAATTCATAGCTCCCGCCATTTTGCTTCTCAGCATTTAAGATCGGTGTAATTTCTTCTTCAGCTTTAGCGAGATCCCTGACCGTACCAACGACACTGGCTCCGTGTGAGATTAGTGATCGGGCGGTTTCGAGACCGATACCCGAGGATACACCCGTAATAAAAATTCGTTTCCCTTTGAGATCAACACCGGAAAGCACTTGATCCGCAGTTGATTTTGCATTAAATTTTTTAGTCATATCTTTTCTCCTTTAAATGTTTATTTCAGCCAAATTTGACTTAGATTCCAACACCGCCAGATATATTGAGAACTTCTCCAGTAATGTAACTCCCATGTGGTCCGGCGAGAAAACACACAGCTTCTGATGCTTCTTCTAAGGTTGCAAAACGACGGATCGGGTGCATATCTAAGAAAGTTTCAACCGGGGGAAGATGATCGGACACGTCTTTGTTCATATCTGTAGGCATGACGCCTGGCTGCACTACATTGACAGTGATATTACGAGGACCTAGGTCACGTGCAATACCTTTCGAATATCCAACAAGCGCCGCCTTTGTTCCAGCGTAATCGGCGACTCCTCTAAAAGGGACGTAATCAGCAAGTCGAGAACCGATAAAAATAATGCGCCCTCCATCTGCTAATTTTGCTGCCGACGCACGAGTATTAGCGATCGATCCCATCACATTTACTTGCCACTGACGATTGTATTGTTCTTCGTCTAATCCGGGATCATCTACCATCGTACCTTGCTTTGTAATGCCAGCATTATTTACGAGAACATCGAGCTTTCCGAACTCGGTCACTACTGAATTCACTAGAGATTTAGCAGAAGAAAGCTCTGCTTGGTCACTTTTGATCGCCAACGAGCGAACCCCTCTGGACTTCAGTTTTTCCACGACAGCCTCTGCTTGGTCAACCGATGCTGAATAACTGATGGCAACATCCGCTCCATAATCGGCAAACGTTTCAGCCATAGTGGCACCAAGTCCACGCGAACCACCAGTAATAAGAACAACCTTTCCTTTCAAAAATTGTTGCATATCTAACCTCCTTAAAAGAATTTTTCGCAGAATAGTCCGTCGTAGATGTTCTGCGCAATATCGTAACGATCGTTACATAATGTTATGTTACACATCCATGTAAATAATGTCAATAACATAATGTTCATTACGGAATTTTAGTCCCTACATTAGTTTTCAATGAGTAGTAATATATTTGTAACGTGTGTTATGATAATATGAGAAATATTTAAGGAAGGAGATTTAACAGATGGGACGTAAACGCGAATTCGATGTGGATCAAGCACTGGATGCGGCGCTTTGCGTATTTTGACGGAAAGGTTACGAAGGCGTGTCGTACACCGATCTGACACAGGCTACAGGGGTCGAACGACCTGCCCTCTACCAAGTGAGAACTCTTTTTACTCAAGGTATTTTAAATACATTGATACTTCTTCAATAATTTTTTAGACATCATCAACTAATACCACGGATTTCTTTCCATTTGGAGAGAGGACCTTTTTTACTTTCAAAGAGCATACCCCTTTACCTGTTTCAACATGAAAAAACTTTTATTCCCGAGTTAGTAAAGACAGTGATGAATAACTCATCGGCCCCTACACACCCCTTTACTTTCTTATTTAATATTTAAAATTTTATCATAATAAAAAAAGACACAGTGATAAACACTGTGTCTCATTCATATTAGTTTACATCATTCACATATGGCAATAAAGCGATTTGACGAGCACGCTTAATGGCAATTGTTAATTGACGTTGATACTTCGCTGATGTTCCAGTTACACGGCGAGGTAAGATTTTACCACGCTCTGAAATGAAACGCTTAAGAAGATCCGTATCTTTGTAATCGATTTTCGTAATTTTGTTCACTGTAAAGAAACAAACCTTACGACGCTTTGGACGACCACGACGAGCCATTTGACAGCACTCCTTTCCTTTTAAATTGGATTCTATTCACATAACCATTCATTAAAGGTGAGAGGTAATTAAAACGGTAAATCATCATCTGAAATATCAATTGGCTTGCCATCATTTGCAAACGGATCATCAAAACCAGATGAACGATTTGGCTGCTTACCAAAGTCATTGTTCCCTGCTGAACTTGGAGGTCCGCCAAATGATTCATTCCCTGCCCCTCCACTATTACGAGGCTCAAGAAATTGTACACTTTCTGCAACGACTTCTGTGATAAAGACTCTACGGCCTTCATTGTTGTCATAGCTACGTGTTTGTATACGGCCATCCACTCCCGCTAAACTACCCTTTTTCAAATAGTTTGCGACATTTTCAGCTTGCTTCTGCCAGACGACACAATTAATGAAGTCAGCCTCACGCTCTCCTTGCCGATTCGAAAACGTTCGATTCACAGCAAGCGTAAAGTTTGCAACAGCAACTCCATTTGGTGTGTAACGCAGTTCAGGATCACGCGTTAAACGTCCAACTAGCACGACTCGGTTAAGCATTCATACCCCTCCCATTTTCCATTCATTATTCTTCGTCTTTTGTAATAAGAACACGAATAACGCTTTCGTTGATCTTAATAAGACGGTTAAATTCTGCAATCGCTTCTGAGTTAGATTGTACATTTAGCAATACATAGAAACCCTCGCGGAAATCATTGATTTCATATGCTAAACGACGCTTACCCATTTCATTCACCTTTTCGATTTCAGCACCATTCGTTGTAAGAACATTGTTAAAACGTTCAATACTTCTTTAGTTGCTGCCTCGTCTAGGTTTGGAGCGATGATGTACATAATTTCGTACTTACGCATTCCGATCCACCTCCTTTTGGTCTAACGGCTCCACTAACGGAGCAAGGAGCAAAACTCATCAAAATAAGTCATTTTACTCACATTCCAATATTATAACAGATCGTTCGCTGTACCGCAATGCTATTTCACCTTAAAATAAGATTCACTCAGAGTAAACGCTCTAGTAAAAACACTGTTTCAGAGACCACATAAAAAGGTGAACTCCGATAGTGTTACAGACTATCGGAGTTCATAAGCTTTCCGAGGAAAGGACATAGATTCGGTTTCACATTTTATACATTAAATCTAAAATGGATAACATCGCCATCTTGGACGATATACTCTTTTCCTTCTAAACGAACTTTCCCTTTTTCCTTTGCTGCATTCATCGAGCCTGCTTCCATTAAATCATCATACGATACCGTTTCAGCACGGATGAAGCCTTTTTCAAAATCAGTATGAATAATTCCTGCCGCTTGTGGCGCTTTCGTCCCTTTTCGGAATGTCCATGCACGCACCTCTTGTACACCAGCTGTGAAGTATGTTTGTAAGCCTAATAACTGATAGGCTGCGCGGATCAATTGATCTAATCCTGACTCCTCAATACCGAGTTCTTCAAGGAACATATCCTTTTCTTCACCTTCAAGCTCAGCAATTTCTGATTCGATTTTTGCACAAACAACAATGACTTCACTATTTTCTGCATGAGCAAACTCTTTAACCTTTTGTACATACTCATTATCATCTGGAGCTAGTAGGTCATCCTCGCTCACATTTGCTACATATAAAACAGGCTTAATCGTTAGCAAATGAAACTGCTTCACGATAGCCAGTTGTTCATCCGTAAAATCAATGCTTCTTGCAGGCTTCTCTTCTTCAAAAGCCGCCTTAAGCATTTCTAATACTTCAAGCTCAGCAACAGCTTCCTTATCTTTTGTCTTCGCTAGCTTCGCCACTCTAGTAAAGCGCTTATCAATCGTTTCAAAGTCCGCAAGAATTAACTCTAAATTAATCACCTGGATATCACGAAGCGGATCTACCCCACCGGAAACGTGCGTAATATTCTCATCTGCAAAACAACGAACGACATGCGAGATTGCATCGACTTGGCGAATGTGCGAAAGAAACTTATTTCCTAACCCTTCTCCTTTACTTGCTCCTTCGACAATACCAGCAATATCAGTAAACTCAAATGCGGTTGGGATCGTTTTCTTCGGTGTTACAAGCTCTGTTAGCTTTTGCAAACGTACATCTGGTACTTCAACAATACCGACATTCGGATCAATCGTACAGAACGGATAATTCGCTGATTCAGCTCCCGCTTGTGTAATTGCGTTAAATAACGTTGATTTCCCGACATTCGGTAACCCTACAATTCCTGTCGTTAAAGCCATTCGGTCACTTCCCTTTCTATTTCAACATCCACTTCATTACTTCATTTATCGATCATAATCATTCCAATTATAGTGAGTTTGGATGAAAAATACAACCTATTGTCATAGACGATTGAAAAAGATTGCTTTTGCAATGCTCTATACGGGAACGTACAGCAGCGATGCTAAATCTTTAAATGAAACGATCAGATACATTCCTATAGGAAAAGGCATCATAGAAGAATTGACCTCTTCTATAATGCCTTCACACCGTTTTAAGTTGAAGCGCGTTCTAGCACTCGTTTCATTTTCTTCAAAAATTCTTTACGAGGTAGCATGACACTATGCTGACAGCCAAGACACTTAATCCGAATATCCATCCCCATCCGAATAATTTGCCAACGGTTTTCACCACAAGGATGCTGCTTCTTCATTTCAACTACATCATGCAAAGCAAATTCCTTATCTGACATGCCATGACCCTCCTTCTTCTATAATCCTCTTTATTATACATCAATTAGTCGCGAAAATGAATCATTTCACGATGGAACGATGATGTAAGATTGGATATAGCAGAATCGCCGCCAATACATACAAGTTCAACACACCGTATAATGGATATAAAATCGAAATTAGCGTCGAAAAGCCAATGGTCGTTAATGGTGCCATGATACTCACAATAAGTAGAGCAATGAGCCATGCAGGACCCTTCAACCATTCTCGCATACGTGAAAGAAGACCAAATACCCCCGCTGCTGCAGTCGTATAAATGGCCAACCATAATAGCCCAGACATAACGAGCACCATAAAATAAGGATAATGCTTTAAAATCGCAAACAATGGGATTTCATAGAGCATAATATCACCAGATACTTGCAAGAGCGATTCATTGTAAAGATACGAAATCCCTCCTAAAATAACACCACTCCCTATACTTGCGATCCAGATCTCACCTTTACGGTTAATCTCTTTGCCGACCGCACTTAAGACCGCGATTAACGGTAAAATATTTAAAGCTGTAAATGTTAAGGCTGACGGCCAATTGTGCTGCTGTTCAACTCGAAATTGAATCGGAAACCCTAGTAATGATTGAAAGGCAATAAGGACACCTAATAGAAAGAGAATCAATACAGGAATGATAAGGGCGTTCATCGATGTCATTCCACGTGTATCCCAAAGAAAGAGAATGACAACCATTCCTCCAATAAAAACAGTTCCTAGCCAATATGGAACATGAATAACCTCTAACGTAGCTCCCCCACCAGCAAGCATAATAACCGTTACAGAAAACAAATAGATTAGGATCATACAATCATACATTCTCGCTAACCTTTTCCCCATAATCTCTTGGAGAACCGGCAAATAATGAGATGATTGCTGCTTTGCACTTATCGATAGAATGATAAAGCATGAACTAGCAAATAAAAAAGAAAACAACATGATCGCTAGTCCACTTTCTGCACCAAAAAACTCCCAAAGCTCCCTCCCCGAAGCATATCCAGCCCCAATCATTGTTCCTATGATTAAAAACATCCACTTAAATCCATTCGCCCACATAGCCGTCATCCCTCTCTTTTTTCCTCTTTCTTCACTCTCTATGTATAGAAAGGAAAAATGCACCGTATACTGTTACTACTATGGCAAAGGAGGCGATGTTATGAGTACAAACCATCGTCTATTCATAAAAAAAGAAGAACAAGCGCGTTTTCACTATGATGATCCACATGCGATTAATCAAATGGCTAATACCCTTCATGAAATGACTGCTTTCTTTACAAAAAGAGATCTCATTATTATTTGTATTGGCACTGATCGTTCAACAGGTGACTCCTTGGGACCACTTATTGGATCAAAGCTTAAAGCAGCTTCATTACGCAGGTTTCATGTATATGGAACATTGGAACATCCTTTCCATGCCGTTAATATGGAAGAACGGCTAGAGAAGATTAAGAGAGATCATTGGCGTCCCTTCATTATTGCCATCGATGCTTGTTTAGGACAGCTCTCTAGTGTTGGCTATATGACGATTGCCCACGGACCCGTACAGCCAGGAGCTGCCGTTTCGAAGAAGCTACCGCCAATTGGGGATATGCATATGACAGGCATTGTTAATGTTGGTGGAATGATGGAGTTTTTTGTGTTACAAAACACTCGTCTTCATACGGTGATGGAAATGGCCGATTCAATGGCAAATGGAATTGTAAAAGCCGATCAAATGCTTCCAAATCAAGAACGGATTCCTACATTCTTTGAAGCTTTGAAGCGAAAGGGAAAATCAGCTCTATCTTAATAAAAGCACTGTGCTCAGCCGTTTTATTGTTTCCAAGGAAACATAACGAGCTGTGCAAGTGCTCTTTTAACTTCGAAGTTTAATTACACAAGTAGTGTCGGCATCACTCTTTCAGCAAAGCCATTCAAAAATTACTTATAGAGCATGTTCAAAAACACCAAAAAAGGTCATACAACAACCTCTTATATCATATGCAAAACTGTGACAATTACAGCAACTACGACAATTCCTGGTAATAGATTGGCCACCCTAATCTTCAATAACCCAGAAATATTTAAACCAATCGCCATAATCATAACCCCACCTGTCGCCGTCATCTCGACAATAAATTGATTCATCAATGCTTGAGGAACATATTCATAAATTTGCGTCGCTAACAAAGCAATTCCCCCTTGATACAAAACAACCGGAATAGCGGAAAAGATCACACCTATCCCGAGCGTCGATGTAAACAACATGGCCGTAAAACCATCGAGCATTGATTTCGTATACAAAACAGAATGATCTCCTCGTAAACCACTATCTAATGCTCCTAGAATAGCCATCGCTCCTACGACATAAATAAGCGTTGTCGTTACAAATGCCTTTGCAATCGAACCTTCTTCAGCTGCGCCAAGTCGTTGTTCAATCCACGCCCCTACTTTATTTAATCCTCCTTCAAGATCTAGAATCTCGCCAACAATCGCCCCAACGACTAAACTAGCAATAACAATTAAAAACTGTTCGCTCTTTAATGCCATATCAAGCCCTAACACAACGACAGCTAATGCAATGGCTATCATAATCGTTTCCCTCATTTTATCTGGAATCCTTCTAATTAATAATCCCATTAAAGAGGCTACAACGATCGCAAGCCCATTTACAATTGTACCTAGCAACACCATTTTTTCTTCTCCTCACTATTAAAACGCTTCACTTATATCTTGTAATGCTTGAATAAGCGTATCTATTTCTTCTAATTTGTTATATGGACCAAAGCTAGCTCGGATTAGTCCTGTATCAACTGTCCCTAGCGCTTGATGAATAATGGGTGCACAGTGTAATCCAGCGCGAACGGCAATATGATAATGCTCATCCAAAATCATCGCTACCTCATGACTATCTAATCCATCCATTGTAAACGAAGCAACAGCAACCCTTTTTGTTAAATCGGTTGGACCAACTAGCTTCAAACCTTCAACCTTCTCACTTTCTGAAACGAAGTGCTTGAGCAGCGATTGCTCATGTTCATAAATTTCATCTAGTCCTCTACCGTTAATTTCATCAATCCCTGCTGCTAAACCAACAATCCCTGGAGTATTCAACGTACCTGCCTCATAGCGATCAGGCCATGATTGTGGCTGATGAGGCATCTCTGAATAGCTACCTGTACCACCGACAATCAATGGGATTAATCCATAATCGTTTTTACTAATTAATACACCTGTACCTTGAGGACCAAGCAATGATTTATGTCCAGCAAAGGCAAGAAGGTCAATATGGTCCTCCTCCATCGAAAGAGGGAGTGTCCCCGCCGTTTGTGAAGCATCAACAAACAAGACAATCTTCTTTTCCTTCACATAATTTGAAATTTCACGTATCGGAACAACAGCTCCTGTTACATTTGAAGCATGGGTAACCGCAATTAAGACCGTGCGGTTCGTCATCTCTTCTACCACGTCTTCAGCTACTATAAGTCCTGAAGCATTTGGTTCGATAAAAGACACATCTATTTCTTTTTCTTTCATTAATTGTTTAAGTGGACGAATGACTGAATTATGCTCAAACTTCGTTGTAATCACATGATCTCCTTTTTTAAACGGAAACCCTAAGATTGCTTGATTAATAGCCATCGTTGCATTTTGATAAAACCAAACATTCTTGCTACTAGGTGCGGAGAACAATTGCGCCACTTTCTTCCGCGCTCCTTCAACGGCTAGGCGAGCTTGCTCTGCTAATCGGTGTCCACCTCTCCCTGGATTCGCACTATATGTAAGAACCGCTTCTGACATCGCCTCTGCGACTTTCCTCGGCTTTGGGTATGATGAAGCAGCATGGTCGAAATAAATCATTTCGTTCACCCTTTCTACTATGGTTGTTCCTATATTCCTAAGAAAAGCTGTGCAGCAGTTTTTTTCCGTCATACCGAGTCGTTACAAAGGGTTGAGCGTTTATGAAAATGCGTTCTTTCATAAAGCGTGTAACAAACGAGGCCGACGGCACCTGCGAATCCGCCTTCTTCCTACTTGATTAACGTTTAAGAAAAAAGCCGTTCGATGAAGTTCCACCAAACGACCAAAGGAATATTCTATTAATATTATGCATGATTCGATTCTAATAATTGAATAATACGCTCTAAGTCATCGTCAGAAAAATAATCAATTTCAATTTTACCTTTTTTCTTTCCTGGCTTAATCATGACAGACGTTCCTAATCGTGCTTGTAACACTTCCTGTTTCTCTAGCAAAATAGGAGGGAGTGATACTTTTTTCTTTTTTGTTTCACGTGGAACATACGAATTCATTTCATTGACGAGTGACTCCACTTCACGAACGCTTAATTTTTCTTGTAATACTTTCTCAAGTAAAGGAGATAACTTTTTCTTATCTTTTAAGCCTAATAAAGCTCGGCCATGCCCCATCGACAGCTTGCCATCTGAAATGAATTGTTGAACAACGTTTGGTAATTGCAACAGTCTTAGATGATTAGCAATATGCGGTCTACTTTTCCCTACTCTCTGAGAAAGCTGATCCTGTGTCACATTCAAATGCTTCATAAGCTTTTCATAAGCCAATGCTTCTTCAATTGGATTTAGGTCTTCACGTTGTAAATTCTCAATTAATGCGAGCTCCATCATTTTTTGTTCATCAAGCTCTTTTACAACAACAGGTACTTCTTTCAAGCCAGCTTCCTTCGCTGCTCGAAACCTTCTTTCTCCTACGACTATTTCGTAGCCTTTAATAGATTTCCTAGCAATGATTGGCTGCAAAATCCCATGCTCTCGAATCGAATCGGCTAATTCAGAAATAGCCTCATCTGAAAATGATTTACGCGGTTGATACGGATTGGCTCTTAAATCTGAAAGTGAAACTTGCTCTACTTTCTCATCTATTTCCTCTGAATGATCGGGAAAAAACGCCTGTAGTCCTTTACCTAACCCTTTCGCCACTCGCAATCACTTCCTTCGCTAAGTCTAAATACACTTCTGCACCACGAGATTTCGAATCATATGTAATAATCGGCTTCCCATGACTCGGTGCTTCACCTAATCGAACATTCCTCGGTATAATCGTTTCAAATACTTTTTCTCTAAAGTATTTCTTAACTTCTTCAATGACTTGTATCCCTAAGTTCGTTCGCGCATCTAACATTGTTAATAATACACCTTCAATAGCCAGATCAGTATTTAGATGCTTCTGTACAAGCCTAACTGTATTTAATAATTGGCTTAATCCTTCTAATGCATAATACTCACATTGCACAGGGATTAAAACTGAATCTGATGCCGTTAGTGAATTAATAGTCAATAGGCCAAGTGAAGGAGGACAATCAATAAAGATAAAATCATACTCTTCAGAAATGGGAGCCAAAGCCCTTTTCAAGCGTACCTCTCTTGAAATGGTCGGTACTAGCTCAATTTCAGCCCCTGACAGTTGAATAGTAGAAGGGATGACATCCAAACGCTCAATGGCAGAAGAGCAAATAACCTCTTTCGGATTGAGATCTTCTACTAACACATCATACACACACTCATCTATATCGCCTTTTTCTATTCCAATTCCACTCGTCGCATTTCCTTGTGGATCTATATCAACAATCAATACTTTTTTCCCTAAATGCGCTAAGCATGCACTTAAGTTTACAGCGGTTGTCGTCTTACCGACACCACCTTTTTGATTTGCAATGGAGATGATTTTCCCCAACACTGTCACCTTCTTTCCATCCTACAGTTCGTCTTTTATTTTAACACACTTTTTGTTTCACGTTTTTATAAAGTTTTCTTACATTTTAAGCAATTTGTCATTTCGCGAAAAAAATAATCTATCTCGTTCGATAGATTATTTTTTCGGAATCCGTATCGTAAATTGATAGAAGTCCTCGTGCTCCTCTTCATCTGCATCGACGGTTAGGCCACTTTTCACGACCATATCCACCGATTGCCGGATCGTATTCATCGCAATCCTCATGTCCTTAGAGTATGCTTTTCGTCTTGGTGTCTTCTTCTTTTCACCATTTTGCTTTTCTAAAATAGCTCGAACACGCTCTTCTGTTTGCTTGACATTTAAATGCTTTTCAAGCACTTCTTCTAATATTTTTTCTTGTAATTCATTATTCTTTAAAATTAATAATGCTCTAGCATGTCTTTCTGTTATATGCCGTTCCATAATCGCTTGTTGGACTTTTTCTGGAAGATGTAACAAACGGATTTTGTTCGCAATCGTTGATTGCCCCTTCCCTAATCGTTGTGCAAGACTTTCTTGTGTCAGTCCATGTAATTCAATTAATTTTGCGTAAGCAATCGCTTCTTCAATCGATGTTAAGCCTTCTCTTTGCAAATTTTCAATTAAAGCAACGGAAGCTGTCTGTGAATCGTTAAATTCTTTCACAAGTGCAGGTATCGTTTCCCACCCTAACGATGTGACAGCTCGCCAACGTCTTTCACCTGCAATAATTTCATATTTTTCATCATAACCACGTACAACAATCGGTTGGATAATCCCATGCGTCCGTATTGTTTGCGCTAATTCAGCGATCCGCTCTTCATCAAAAATAGTACGAGGTTGAAAACGATTCGGGACAATATCCTTAATAGGAATTTCTCTTACTTCCTCGTAATCGTGTTGTTCCAATTCCTTTATCTCTTCTATTTCTTCGTTCCCCATCTGCTCTTCTCCAGCTTGCTTATCCCCCAAGCCAAAAAGGCGCGAAAACGGTTGCTTCATCGCCATGACACCACCTTTTGATTGTAACCCATCTTATCTCATTTCGACGCTGATCGCATAATTCCTTCTATTTTCCTACCTCATTTATATCCTTGAAACGATCAAGCGTCAAGTAAAAGATATGAAAAATGCAGTAGCGTCTTATCTAAATTGCGTCGAACAGAGTCGTTACAATAATTTTAAGTTGACCTGAACGTAACTTTCTTTCAGATTTAACGTGTAACGCACGAAGCGGATACCATCCGCTAATTCACTTGTACCAAACTTGTTTCTACAACAAATGTTTCACGTGAAACATTTGTTTATAACGGTGTTTTATTTGGTGTTCCAGGCTTTCGAGGATACTTCTTAGGCGTTTTCTTCACCTTCGTAATATGAATGATATGTCGTTCACTTTCCTCTATAGGAAGATTAAAGGAATAATCCCCTTTAATCTCCCCTCCCAATATCGCAATTCCCTTCTTAGCATCACTTAGCTCTATTGTTCCACCAGATGCTTTCATCGCTAGAAAGTCTCCACCTTCTTTTATGAGTGGTAAGCATAATTCGGATAAAACAGAAAGTCTCGCAACAGCTCTTGCAGTAACAATATCAAAGGATTCACGAAAACGTTTATTCTGACCGAACGTCTCCGCACGGTCATGGTGCAACGATACTTGTTGCAAGCCTAATGTTGAGACGAGATGCTCTAAAAATCCAATTCGCTTTTTTAGCGAATCAACAATACTAACATTCAATTGCGGAAAGAGAATCTTAAGTGGAATACTAGGAAACCCTGCTCCTGCTCCAACATCAATTAAATGTAGTTCATCTTCAAAAGAATAATAAAACGCTGCACTAACCGAATCATAGAAATGCTTTAAATAGACATCATTCTCTTCGGTTATAGCTGTTAAGTTCATCTTTTCATTCCACTCAACTAACAACTTGTAATACAAATTAAATTGATGTAGCTGGTGAGCAGATATCGAAATTCCTTGTTCGGTTAATTGTGATGAAAAAGTCTCTTTGAACATATCAAATCTCCACACTTTTCTTATAACATTATTTGATCTTAGCTAATCTCCCTTGTTCTAAATAAACAAGTAGAATGGAAATATCAGCAGGGTTTACTCCAGATACACGCGATGCTTGACCGACAGAAAGGGGTCGTACTTGACTAAGCTTTTGTCTCGCCTCCGTCGCTAAACCATTAATCGAAAAATAATCTAGATCTTCTGGAATTTTCTTGTTTTCCATTTTTTTGGATCTCTCTACTTGCTGCAGCTGCTTTTCAATGTAACCTTCATATTTCACTTGAATTTCAACCTGCTCAGCTATATCTTCATCTACTTCAACATCAGGACCTTCAATGACTTTCGCAACATGTTCATACGTCACCTCTGGTCGCTTTAGTAGCATCGTTGCTTTCACCGCTTCTTGTAATGGTGCAGAACCAACCTCTTCTAACATACTTGCTACTTGCTCATTCGGCTTAACGATAATTTTGTCTAATCGTTTCTTTTCTTGTCTAATGTTTTCCTTTTTATCAATAAATCGCTGATAACGATCTTCTTTAATAAGACCGATACTATATCCAATTTCTGTCAATCTTAAATCAGCATTATCATGACGCAATAATAGACGATATTCAGCTCTTGAAGTAAGCAAACGATACGGCTCATTCGTCCCCTTCGTTACTAAATCATCAATTAGAACACCAATGTAAGCATCTGAACGATCAAGTACAAGACTCTCTTCACCTAATGCTTTTCGAGCCGCATTAATACCAGCCATTAACCCTTGACCAGCCGCTTCTTCATAGCCAGAAGTCCCGTTAATTTGCCCCGCGGTAAATAAGCCTTCAATTCGTTTCGTTTCCAGCGTAGGCCATAATTGAGTTGGCACAATGGCATCATACTCGATCGCATAACCAGGACGCATCATTCGAACATTTTGCAACCCAGGAATCGATTTTAAAATTTGTAGTTGTACCTCCTCAGGTAAACTCGTTGATAACCCTTGAACATACACTTCAGACGTATTACGCCCTTCTGGTTCTAGGAAAATTTGATGACGCGGCTTATCATTAAAGCGCACAATTTTATCTTCAATCGATGGACAATAACGAGGTCCGGTCCCTTCAATCATCCCAGAATACATTGGTGAGCGATTTAAATTATTCGTAATTAATTCATGTGTCTCTTGACCTGTATACGTTAGCCAACAAGGAAGTTGGTCGGTAATATATTTAACCGTTTCAAATGAAAATGCCCGTGGCTTCTCATCACCTGGTTGAATTTCAGTTTGTGAATAATCAATCGTACTCGCATTGACTCGTGGTGGAGTCCCTGTTTTAAATCTGACAATATCAAATCCGAGTTCCTTTAAGTGGTCAGCCAGTTTGACCGAAGCCTTCATGTTATTCGGACCACTCTCATACGATAATTCACCTAAAATAATCTTTCCTCTTAAATAAGTTCCAGTTGTCACAACGACCGTTTTCGAGCGATATTCGGCCCCAGTATTCGTTACAACTCCTTGACACACACCATCTTCAACGATTAACTTATCTACCATACCTTGTCTTAATAGTAAATTTTCTGTTTCTTCAATCGTTTTCTTCATCTCGTGCTGATACATAAATTTATCCGCCTGCGCACGTAAAGCTCGAACAGCTGGACCTTTACCTGTATTTAACATTCTCATTTGAATATGAGTTTTATCAATATTTCGTGCCATTTCACCGCCAAGTGCATCAATTTCACGAACAACAATTCCTTTTGCCGGGCCACCGACTGATGGGTTACAAGGCATATACGCAACTGCATCTAAATTCAATGTTAACATTAACGTATTAGCTCCCATACGTGCAGCAGCTAATCCTGCTTCAACACCAGCATGTCCTGCCCCAATAACAATGACATCAAACTCACCAGCTTCGTAATTCATGGTAGGAACCTCCTTTTTTCATTATTTATTTCCCTAAACAAAACTGTGCAAATAATTGATCAATTAAACTTTCCTGTACACTGTCACCGATGATTTCCCCCAATAGCTCCCATGCTCGAGTAATATCGATTTGAACAAGGTCAATTGGTACGCCCATCTCAATCGCTCCTAATGCATCTTCAATCGTTCCCTTCGCTTGCTCTAATAAAGCAATGTGACGAGTATTCGATACATACGTCATATCATCGTGATCAATATTCCCTTCAAAAAACAAAGACGCAATCGCTTCTTCTAACTCATCAATTCCTTTATCATGTAGAAGCGATGTTGTCAAAACAGGTCTCCCTTCGGCCAATTGCTTCACTTCAGTAAGATCTATTTTCTGGTCAATATCCGTCTTATTTACAATGACAATCACATTCATGTTACGAATTGCTTCGAAAAGAGCGACATCTTCTTTCGAAAGCTCTTCTCCATAATTTAACACGAGTAAAATAAGATCGGCCTCTTTCAACACTTGGCGCGATCGTTCCACTCCAATTCGTTCAACAATATCTTCCGTTTCTCGAATTCCAGCTGTATCAATTAACCGTAGCGGCACGCCACGAACATTCACATATTCTTCAATCACATCTCTTGTCGTCCCAGGAATATCTGTGACGATTGCCTTGCTATCATGCACAAGACTATTCATTAACGACGATTTTCCTACGTTTGGTCTTCCAATAATCGCTGTAGAAATTCCTTCTCTTAATACTTTACCTTGTGAAGCTGTGACTAACAATTTATTTATTTCCTTTTTGACATAATCTGCTTTCTCACGCAATAAATCATGAGTCATCTCTTCAGCATCATATTCAGGATAATCAATATTCACTTCCACATGAGCAACCGTTTCAAGTAACGCTTGCCGTAATGCTTGAATATGCTTTGATAATCTTCCTTCGACTTGATGAAGGGCGACATCCATGGCGCGGTCTGTTTTGGCACGAATCAAATCCATCACAGCTTCTGCTTGTGAAAGGTCGATCCGCCCATTTAAAAAAGCACGTTTCGTAAATTCACCGGGATCCGCTAAACGTGCACCAAGTCTTAACGCAAGCTGGAGAACACGGTTCACTGACATAATTCCGCCATGACAATTAATTTCGATAACATCTTCACAAGTGAATGTCTTTGGTGCCCGCATTACCGTAACCATCGCTTCTTCTATTCGTTCCTTCGTACGCGGATCTTCAATGAAGCCGTATACGATCGTATGGGAAGCCACTTGTTCGAGCGATTGCTTCCCTCTATACATTTGATCAGCTATTGCTATCGCATCTTCACCACTTAAACGCACAATCCCAATCGCCCCTTCACCAAGAGCTGTAGAAATCGCTGCAATTGTATCCATTTCCATTCCGATCACCTCCAACAATATGATCATTGTACTATTTTTCCCCATTAATTTGTATTGAATGCTTGTTATAGAACTCCATTTACACGAAAAGGGCACTGAAAAAGTTTGGTTTTTAACTTTTTTTGTGCCCTCCACGAAAGGAAGGTGACTTAAATAGGTTTAAGTCACCTTCTACATAATATAGAACCAACACTTTTAGAGTGAGGAAGAGAATTTGTTTTCTTTCGGTAGAATCACAATGTGGCGATTAATCCCTTTCCCTTCAGAGACTGTCTCAATTCCATCATAGGATTGAAGTGTTGTATGAATCATTTTCCTCTCAGCAGCATTCATCGGCTCTAATGAGACTTTCTGTCGAGTCATTTTCGCCTTCTTCGCCAACTTAAGAGCTAGATTTTCAAGCACCTCTCGTCGTCTTTGCCGATAATTCTCTGTGTCTAATTCAATCCGTGTATATACGTCTGCTTCACGATTTGCAACAAGATTCGTTAAGAATTCCAGCGACTCTAATGTTTGTCCCCTTTTGCCAATAATTCGTCCCGTCCCTTCATTAGCAGAAAGGTTAAAACACAACGCCCGATCCGTTTCTTCCTTCTCAATCGTTGCCTCTATACCTAGGTGATCTAACGTGCCCTGTAAAAAGGAATGAGCTTTCTCAACCGGATCAGGTAGAACAAATACATCCACAACAGCTGGTTTTGAACCAAACAATCCAAAAAGACCCTTTTGTGGCTGTTCCACAACGTTATAGTCTACTTTCTCTTGTGTCGTTTGTAATTCAACTACCGCCTTTGCAATCGCATCTTCAATCGTTTTCCCTGAAACCGTCACACGTTTCACTTCTTTTTACCTCCTGTCGCTTCAGCTGTTTTATTCTTACCAACATTCGGACCAGTAATAAAGTATGTTTGTGCTATCATAAAGAGGTTCCCTACTACCCAGTATAACGTTAATGCTGTCGGGAAGAAAATCGCAAACACAAAAATCATAACCGGCATAATATATAGAAGCATTTTCATTTGTGGATTATCTGTCACCATCATCATCTTCTGTTGAACAAATGTTGTAATTCCAGCTACAACAGGTAAGATAAAAAATGGATCTGGCGCATCTAACGCAAACCACATAAACTGGTGTCCACCAATTTCCTCCGTACGCATAATCGCATGGTAGAACGCAAGTAAAATCGGCATTTGAATAAAGAGTGGCAAACAACCCGCAAGAGGATTTACTCCTTTTTCTTGGAATAGCTTCATCATCTCTTGTTGTAATTGTTGTTGTGTCTTTTGGTCTTTCGCACTGTATTTCTCTCGAAGCTTGGCCATTTCAGGCTGTACAGCTTGCATCGCTTTTGCGCTTTTCGTTTGTTTAATCATTAATGGCAAAATTAAAATACGTAAAAGAATCGTTACGATGACAATCGCCCAACCATGACCTGATTGCTCTCCAAAAATATCCGCTACAAAAAGAATGACCCAGGATAACGGATAAACAAAATACGAATCCCAAAACCCTTCACTACTACTATTAATTGGTTCTTCGATGTTAAAACAGCCGGTCATGACAAGAAGCAGCCCTATAATCATCGCAACCAATCCAAACTTCTTAATCACGTAAGTTCCTCCTTGTTTCTCTGAACATTTAAACCATCTATCGTCAAACGAGCCTACTACTCTTTTTAGATGAGTTATACTTATGTAGCACTTTCGCTTTTCTTAAAACGTGCATTAAACTTTTCTCAACTTCATGAAAACTCATCTCTGCAGTCGGTTGTCTCGCAATAACAATAAAGTCAAAACGACCTTTAATCTGATCCTGCTCCATGCGAAAACATTCACGTATATAACGTTTAATTCGATTCCGTGTAACTGCATTACCTACTTTTTTACTTACTGAAAGACCTAACCTAAAAAACAGCTGATCCTCCTTCGGTAATGTATAGAGGACAAATTGACGGTTCGCAACGGATTGACCACTTTTAAATACAATTGAAAATTCTTGACTCTTTTTTATCCGCTGTTCACTTCTCAATTTGAACGTCCTCCTTATTTTGCTCTTACTATTTAGAAAAAGACCACTGTCAACAGTGGCCTATGCAGATAATACTTTTCTTCCTTTACGACGACGACGAGCTAGTACCTTACGGCCGTTCTTTGTGCTCATACGCGCACGAAATCCATGTACCTTCTTACGCTTTCTATTATTAGGTTGAAACGTTGGTTTTCCCATTTATTACACCTCCCTGAGGATTAAACTATTCCTTAGACATTCTTGTAAATTATAAGGAAAGGAACAGGGTGTTGTCAAGGTTATAATTTAAACCCCCTTCACTACTTTTAAGCTGCATCACCTTTTTACACTCAATTCCTAATAACAAACAGATTCCATTTATAAGTTTCACAGAACTACGTTGTCTTCATTAGCGCTTTTAACCCTCTCCCTCACCACTAACCTATCATTACACCTCGTTTGACTATCCTTCAATAACTTCTACCATCTCAATAGCCTTATTCTTTCAACCTCTCTAATTCAAATCTATTTCAACATATTCCACTTTTTTTAATATCACTCTATTACATCGACCGTTTCCCACTTGTGGATAATCTTTTATGAGTTTCATTATTATCACCATCCTTACAAACAAGAAATACACATATATAGTGTTGTGGATATTACCACACTACTATATACAGGTATTTGTGGATAGATTGAACAAACCATTGATCCTATGTCTTTTTTTTGCTATGATTATTATGTTTTCACTCGTGGATAATGCAACAACCACTTTAATATATCCACAGGTTGTGGGTAATGTTGTGGACATCTGTTCTATACTGTCAATATTACTTGTCCACAGGTTGTTCAGAACCCTTCTTTTAACGTTTTTCTACTATATTATTATAAACCGTGAATATCGTTGTGTATGCATAATTATTCATTCCCCTAATCTATGCTTTGCACGACATTTTTTTGTCTCTTGAATTGATTATTTTTTAGTTAGGAGGGTAAGTTTTTGGAGAATATTCATGATTTGTGGGATAAAGCTCTTGCAGAGATCGAAAAAAAAGTTAGTAAGCCAAGCTTCGAAACTTGGTTGAAACAAACAAAAGCAAATGATATTCATGATGAAATGATTATCATTACAGCACCAAATGAATTTGCTCGCGATTGGTTAGAAGATCATTACGCTGAGCTTACATCAGATACGATTGAAGATATTACTGGAACAAGGCTTACTCCGAAATTTGTCATTCCGCAGCATGATTCAAATGAAGAGTTCGTCCCAGAACCGATAGCTAAAAAGACAAATAAGGTTGAGGAAAACGATTCATCCCCAGCTGCAACAAAAACGATGCTAAATGATAAGTATTCGTTTAACACATTCGTTATTGGATCGGGCAATCGTTTTGCCCATGCTGCGTCATTAGCAGTAGCAGAAGCGCCTGCTAAAGCTTATAATCCACTTTTTATATACGGAGGCGTCGGTTTAGGGAAAACACATTTAATGCATGCTATTGGGCATTACGTTATTGATCACAATCCAAACGCAAAAGTTGTCTATTTGTCTTCAGAGAAATTTACAAATGAATTTATTAATTCGATCCGAGATAATAAAGCTGTTCACTTTCGTAATAAATATCGCAATGTAGACGTTCTATTAATTGATGATATTCAATTTCTAGCAGGAAAAGAACAAACACAAGAGGAATTTTTCCATACTTTTAATGCACTACACGAGGAATCAAAGCAAATTGTCATTTCGAGTGATCGACCACCCAAGGAAATTCCGACATTAGAAGATCGATTACGCTCCCGGTTTGAATGGGGGCTCATTACAGATATTACACCACCAGACTTAGAAACACGTATTGCGATATTACGGAAAAAGGCGAAGGCTGAAAACCTTGATATCCCAAATGAAGTCATGCTGTATATTGCTAATCAAATTGACACAAATATTCGAGAATTAGAAGGAGCTCTTATCCGAGTTGTTGCCTATTCTTCCCTAATTAATCAAGATATGAATGCAGATTTAGCAGCAGAGGCATTGAAAGATATTATTCCAAATTCAAAGCCAAAAGTATTGACCATTACCGATATCCAACGATTAGTAGGAGAGCATTACAATGTCAAGTTAGAGGATTTCAAAGCAAAGAAACGGACAAAATCTGTCGCTTTCCCTCGTCAAATTGCGATGTACCTCTCACGCGAATTAACCGATTCTTCATTACCTAAAATCGGAAGCGAATTTGGAGGACGTGATCATACGACAGTTATCCATGCTCATGAAAAAATTACGACAATGCTCGATTCAGACCAAGAGCTACAAACAAAGATTCAAGAGTTAATTGATCTACTAAGAAATCCATAGCTGTTAACATTGTGTATAATAAAATCCGCCTATCAACATTTTACCCACATGTGGATAGCTAGTTTTTCGTATGTAGTTGCTACTTATCCACAAACTAACAGCGCCTATTACTATTACTTCTACTTTTTTTAAAAAAACTAATATATATAAGGAGTCTATTTACTATGCGTTTTTTCATTAATCGTGATCGTTTTGTTCATGATGTACAGCATGTCGCAAAAGCTGTTTCATCAAGAACAACCATGCCTATTTTAACCGGAATTAAAATTGTAGCTAAACATGATGGAATCACTTTAACAGGAAGTGATTCAGATATTACTATCGAAACTTTTATCCCAAATGAAGAAGAAGGAACTGAGATCGTTCGTATTGAAGAACAAGGAAGTATCGTATTGCAAGCGAAATTTTTCGCTGAAATTATCAAAAAATTACCTGGTGACGAAGTTGAAGTTCAAGTCCAAGACCCATTAACAGCAACCATTCGTTCAGCATCTTCTGTTTTTAATTTAAATGGATTAGACCCTGAAGAATATCCGAGGCTTCCTCAAATTCAAGAAGACCAAGTTTTTAAACTGCCACAAAATATGTTTAAAAACATTATTCGACAAACGGTTTTCGCGGTGTCCACTCAGGAAACACGTCCGGTGTTGACAGGTGTAAACTTAGAACTGGAAGAAGGTGTGCTACTCTGTACTGCAACAGATAGTCATAGGTTAGCCCAAAGAAAGGCAACGATAGAAATGAATGACCAATCATTGCAACTATCCAATATAGTCATACCTGGTCGAAGCTTAAATGAATTAAATAAAATTATAGACGACTCCAATGAGTACATAGAATTTGTCGTGACTGAGAGTCAAATTCTATTTAAGATCAAGCATATGCTCTTTTTCTCTAGATTGCTTGAAGGGAAATACCCTGTTACAAAAGGAATGATTCCTAACCAATCAAAAACGTCGATCACGTTGAAAACAAAACCGTTTCTGCATACTCTTGAGCGTGCTCTCTTGCTATCAAGAGAGGGGAAAAATAATGTAGTAACTCTTAAAACAATTGAAGATAATGAAATTGAAATTACATCCATTTCACCGGAAATTGGAAAAGTGGTTGAACGTGTACAATCTACTGAAATAACAGGGGAAGAAATGAGAATATCCTTTAATGGGAAAAATATTATTGATGCATTAAAAGTTATTGATAGTGAAGATATTCTCATAACATTTACAGGAGCTATGAGTCCTTTTGTTATTCGTCCCGTTGACGAAGATCATTATTTGCATTTATTTTCCCCGGTTCGAACGTATTAAAGTGAGTTCATCATCAAAGCTAATAAAATGACTTGGCTATCTGAGCGAGGTTTAGTACAATAGTAAGAAAGATAAATGTAACGTTTAGTACAAGACAGCATTTCACTTCACATGATTTGCTGTCTTGCTTTGCTAAAGTAAGATGGGCTTCTAATCTCTATCTAGAAAAGAAAGTTGTGATCATATGGAAAAAATCGTCATTTCAACAGCTTACATAACATTAGGACAAGCCTTAAAGGAAATAGGGGTCATTGATACAGGCGGTATGGCTAAATGGTATTTATCAGAATATGCAGTCTATGTAAATGGGGAAGAAGAAAACCGTCGGGGGAAGAAGCTTGTTCCTGGTGATGAAATTCTATTAGAGGATGGATCACGAGTTGAAATTACTGCAAATTAGGGGGAATCCCTTTTGGAAATAACCGACCTTACTATTCGTCAATACCGTAATTATCAACGGGTAGAATTGAACTTTGATCCGTCCATTACTATTTTTATTGGTGAGAATGCTCAAGGGAAAACAAATGTATTAGAAGCGATCTATGTATTAGCACTAGCTAAATCCCATCGGACTTCAAAGGATAAAGAATTGATAGCGTGGGATGAGGATTTTGCAAGAATTGAAGGACATTTTAAAAAGCGAAATGGTCCGATGAGCTTAGAATTAATTTTGTCGAACAAAGGAAAAAAAGGCAAAGTAAACGGCTTAGAGCAAAAAAAGCTAAGTGAATACATTGGAGCAGCTAATGTTGTGATGTTTGCCCCAGAAGATTTGAACTTAGTAAAAGGCAGTCCTCAAGTAAGAAGGAAATTTCTTGACATGGAGCTAGGGCAAATTAGTCAAGTGTACCTTCATCATCTTGCTCTTTACCATAAGGTGTTGGTTCAACGTAATCATTTGTTAAAGTCGTTGCAAGCTCAAGCTGGTTCGAAGGAAATGCTAGATGTGCTGACAGAGCAATTGATTGTGTTAGCTGCAGAGGTGACGTATCGCCGATTTGCTTTTGTGAAGCAATTGCAAGAATGGGCAGAATCAATCCATCATGATATTAGTAGAGGGAAAGAACAATTAGAAATTCGTTACCTTCCTTCGTCAAACGTATTAGACACTATGGATTTGTCGAAACTAAGAGAAGAATTTCATGCAACGTATAAAGAGAAAAAAGAACAAGAAATACGTAGAGGGGTTACTCTGTTTGGGCCACATCGAGATGACCTCGGCTTTTTTGTGAATGGACGCAACATTCAAACGTTTGGCTCGCAAGGACAACAGCGAACAACGGCTCTAGCTGTTAAATTAGCCGAAATTGAATTGATTTATGCAGAGATTGGTGAATATCCTATTTTGCTCTTAGATGATGTGTTATCAGAATTAGATGATTACAGACAATCACATTTATTACAAACGATACGCAAAAAGGTTCAGACATTTGTCACAACAACGAACATTGATGGAATAGATCATGCAATATTATCAGATTCAGTCGTATATGATGTAGTAGAAGGAACGATAAATCAGAGGCGGTGAAAGGATGTTTATCCATTTAGGCGGAGATATTATGGTTCGTTCAAAAGAGATTATTGCAATATTGAACCATGATGCGAAGGAACAAGCTATAACAGCTGATTTCTTAAAGCAAGAGGAGAAGTCGAAACAGACAACAGTTATTTCGTCTGATTATATTAAGTCAATTGTTTTAACAAATAAAGAAATCTACTACTCACCTGTTTCTTCGTTAACTCTTAATCGAAGAGCACAAGGACATATGGAGATTCAATTAGATAAAGAAGAGATAGATTCGTAAGACAAAAAGCGAATTTGATCAATGAGAATGAGGGTGAATGAAGTGACAGGACAACAATCATATGATGAAAGTCAAATTCAAGTACTAGAAGGTCTTGAAGCTGTTCGAAAACGACCAGGAATGTATATTGGTTCAACGAGCTCTCGTGGCTTACACCATTTAGTTTGGGAAATTGTTGATAATAGTATAGATGAAGCGATGGCTGGTCATTGTAATACCATTACCGTTTCAATTGAAGCAGATAATAGTATTCGCGTTGAAGATAATGGACGTGGGATCCCAGTTGGAATTCACGAGAAAATGGGGCGGCCTGCTGTTGAAGTCATTATGACCGTTCTCCATGCAGGTGGTAAATTTGGTGGCGGTGGCTATAAAGTTTCCGGTGGTTTACATGGCGTAGGTGCATCAGTTGTAAATGCGTTATCGACGTCTTTAGAAGTGAATGTCCATCGCGATGGACAAGTTTATTATCAGAAATATGAACGAGGAGTGCCTTCAGCAGATTTGAAGGTCGTCGGCGAAACAGACAAAACTGGGACAATCATTCAATTTAAGCCAGACCCAGAGATTTTCCAAGAGACGATTGCTTATGAGTACGATATTCTTGCAAGCCGCTTAAGAGAATTAGCGTTCTTAAATAAAGGCTTAACGATTCATATTGAAGATTTAAGAGAAGAAGAAAGTAATCGCAACACCTACTTTTATGAAGGTGGAATCGCATCATTTGTTGAGCATTTAAATCGCAAGCGTGAAGTGCTTCATGAAGAACCGATTCATATTGAAGGAGAAAAAGATGGAATCACGGTTGAAGTAGCGGTTCAATACAATGATAGCTTTGCTAGTAACATTTATTCTTTTGCAAATAATATTAATACTCATGAAGGTGGAACACATGAGTCAGGCTTTAAAACTGGTTTAACACGAGTGATCAATGATTATGCACGGAAAAATAACTTATTTAAAGAGGCAGATCCTAATTTGACAGGTGAAGATGTTCGTGAAGGATTAACAGCGATTATCTCCGTGAAAATCCCTGACCCTCAATTTGAAGGGCAAACGAAGACGAAGCTAGGTAATAGTGAGGCTCGTACGATTACTGATTCACTATTTAGCGAACGTTTTTCGCGTTTTCTCGTTGAAAATCCTCAAGTAGCGAAACGAATTGTTGAGAAAGGACTTATGGCCTCGCGAGCGCGTGAAGCAGCGAAGAAAGCAAGAGAATTAACGAGAAGAAAGAGTGCACTTGAAGTAAGCTCCTTACCTGGTAAATTAGCTGATTGTTCATCGAAGGATGCATCGATTAGTGAAATTTATATCGTTGAGGGGGATTCGGCAGGTGGTTCTGCTAAACAAGGGCGTGATCGCCATTTCCAAGCGATTCTTCCACTAAGAGGTAAAATTATCAACGTGGAAAAAGCAAGGTTAGATAAGATCTTAGCCAATAATGAAATTCGGGCAATGATCACGGCGTTTGGAACCGGCATTGGTGATGATTTTGATATTGAAAAAGCACGTTATCATAAGATTATTATTATGACAGATGCTGATGTTGATGGTGCTCATATTCGGACGTTGATTTTGACATTCTTCTATCGATATATGAGACCTTTAATTGAGAAAGGCTATGTATATATTGCCCAACCGCCATTGTATAAGTTAGCAAAAGGGCGTGAAGTGTCTTACGTATACAGTGATAAAGAGTTGGACGAAGCACTGAAGGATTTGACAGATAAGAGCAAAGTTGGAATTCAGCGCTACAAAGGTCTAGGAGAGATGAATCCTACTCAATTATGGGAAACAACAATGGACCCTGAACACCGAACGGTATTACAAGTAACATTAGAAGATGCGATGAAAGCCGATGAAATTTTTGAAGTGCTTATGGGAGATCGAGTTGAGCCTCGTCGGGACTTCATTCAAGAAAATGCTCAATATGTAGAAAATCTTGATATTTAGGCTTAAGATGGAGGTTTATAATTAATGGCTGAGCAAGATCAATCTAGAGTTAAAGAACGTAACATAAGTCAGGAAATGAAATCGTCGTTTATGGATTACGCGATGAGTGTTATTGTGAGTCGGGCCTTACCTGATGCAAGAGATGGGTTAAAACCGGTTCATCGCCGTATTCTATATGCGATGAATGAGCTTGGAATGACTCCAGACAAAGCATACAAAAAATCAGCACGTATCGTTGGAGAAGTTATTGGTAAGTACCATCCTCATGGTGATTCAGCTGTATATGAAACAATGGTTCGGATGGCACAAGATTTTAGTTATCGTTATATGTTGGTTGATGGACATGGGAACTTTGGTTCAGTTGATGGTGATTCAGCAGCTGCCATGCGTTATACGGAAGCAAAAATGTCCAAGATTTCAATGGAACTTGTTCGAGATATTAATAAGGATACGATTGATTATCAAGATAACTATGATGGCTCAGAGCGAGAACCTATCGTTCTACCTGCTCGTTTTCCGAATTTACTTGTGAACGGTGCTTCTGGAATTGCAGTTGGGATGGCGACGAATATCCCCCCTCACCAATTAGGAGAAGTGATCGATGGTGTACTTGCTCTTTCACGTGATCGAGAGTTAACGATCGAGGACTTAATGGAGCATATTCCTGGTCCCGATTTTCCAACAGGCGCAGAGATATTAGGGCGATCGGGAATTAGAAAAGCTTACCAAACAGGGAAGGGTTCTATCACATTACGTGCGCAAACGTCTATTGAAGAGCACAACGGGAAGCAACGAATTATTGTGACAGAGATTCCTTATCAAGTGAATAAAGCACGATTAATTGAGAAGATTGCTGAGCTTGTTCGTGATAAAAAAATTGATGGTATTACGGATCTGCGTGACGAATCCGATCGTACTGGTATGCGTATTGTCATTGAAATGCGACGAGATGTGAATGCCAATGTATTGTTGAACAACCTATTTAAGCAAACAGCTTTACAAACAAGCTTTGGAATTAATTTGTTAGCACTTGTTCAAGGACAACCAAAGGTCCTTAATTTGAAGGAGTGTTTAGAGCATTACCTCGATCACCAAATTGTTGTTATTAGAAGAAGAACTGCTTTTGAATTGAAAAAAGCCGAAGCGCGCGCCCACATTTTAGAAGGTCTTCGTATAGCGTTAGACCATCTTGATGAGGTTATTGAATTAATTCGTGCTTCTCAAACAACAGAATTAGCACGAAATGGTTTAATGGAACGCTTTGAATTAAGCTATGAGCAAGCGCAAGCGATTCTAGATATGAGATTGCAACGACTTACTGGTTTAGAACGTGACAAGATTGAAAATGAATATAAAGAGTTAATTGCCAGAATTGCTGAGCTTAAGGCTATTTTAGCGGATGAGGAGAAAGTACTTGAAATCATTCGTGAAGAGCTATTAGAAGTTAAAGAAAAATACAACGATAGTCGTCGAACGATTATTTCGATGAGTGAGGATCACCTCGAAGATGAAGATTTAATCCCACGTCAAAATGTCGTCATTACGATTTCGCATCACGGCTATATTAAGCGTATGCCTATTTCAACTTATCGGAACCAAAAACGTGGAGGAAAAGGAATTCAAGGGATGGGGACGAATGATAATGATTTTGTTCAGCATCTATTTACGACAAATTCCCACCATACCATTCTATTCTTCACGAATAAAGGGAAGGTCTATCGTTTAAAGGGATATGAGATTCCTGAATTAGGAAGAACAGCAAAAGGGATTCCAATTATTAACTTGCTACAAATTGAACAAGGCGAGTCGATTAGTACAGTTATACCGATTGAGGAGTTTACTGAAGATGCATACTTGTTCTTTGCAACAAAGCATGGTGTAACTAAGCGTACAGAGCTTTCGCATTTTGCTAACATCCGTAAAGGTGGACTTTTTGCTATAACTCTTCGAGAGCACGATGAATTACATGGTGTTCGATTGACGAACGGTAGTCGTGAGATCATGATCGGGACGAAACAAGGAATGTCGATTCGTTTCCCAGAGAATGATGTCCGTTTAATGGGACGTACTGCTGCAGGTGTAAAAGGGATTACACTTGGGGACGATGATTGTGTTGTAGGGATGGATATTGTTGAAGAGGATCATGATGTTCTTATCGTAACAGAAAAGGGCTACGGAAAAAGAACACCGATTGAAGAATACCGTATCCAAAATCGTGGAGGAAAAGGAATTAAAACATGTAATATTACTGAGAAAAATGGTTCCGTTGTTGCTCTAAAGGTGGTTTCTAATCATCACGATGTTATGATTATTACGGTAAGTGGTGTTGTTATTAGAACGAATGTAGAAGGCATCTCAGTGACAGGACGTAACACACAAGGGGTTACTTTAATCCGTGTGAATGAAGGGGAAGAGGTAGCGACTGTTGCGCGTGTGAATATTGATGATGAGGATGCTGACGATTCGATTGAAGATGAAATTGATTCAAATGAAATTGAAAACGACGAATCATAATTCGTTTGTATTCATTGGCAGACAATAAAGGTTGTGCCAATCAAAAGGGCAATGGAAAAGGTTCCTTTTCACCTTTTTCAATGCCCTCATCAGTTAGTAAGCTTTTTTCACACTATTTATTGGTAACTAAATGAGATGGAGTTCTTCATTAGAATACTGTTTGTATGGGGAGGGTGTGGGTTATGGAAGTGAAATTAAGCCAAGTAGAGCCAGGTTGTATTACAAGTAAAGATGTGAAAGGGTTAACTAAGCTACCATTGGTGAAAGAAAATACAACCCTGACCGTTGAATTACTTACAGTTCTAGAAGCCTTTATGGTGGAGACCATCCATGTGAAATCAATAAAATCAAACGGTGAACGATTTTTACCCGACAAAATAGAAGATCATAAGCATGAAGAGTCAGTTGATTTTGTATCTATGTATTTAAATGCTGTAAAGAACTATGAATCTTTGTTTCAAACATGGCAAGCAGGACAAAAAGTAGAGTTATACAAAGTGAGAGCTGTTCTGCTTCCTTTATTGGACCAAGTAAAAAAGGAACATTATAAATTAGTTTATTTGCATCACTATAGCACGAAGGACCATTATTTATATCATCATGGTATTTATGTTGGGATACTTTCCTATTATTTAGCGTATAAGTTAAATTATCCTCATGCGGAATGTGTGCAAATTGGTTTAGCTGGTACTTTAGCTGATATTGGAATGGCGAAGATGACACCGAGATTATTGCACAAAGATGAATCCTTAAATAGTCAAGAATATGAAGAAATAAAAAAGCACCCTGTCTATAGTTATAATATGATTAAAGGACAGACTGGAATAACAGATTTAATAACATTGGCTGTGCTACAGCATCATGAGCGTAATGATGGTAGTGGTTATCCATTAGGAATAAAAGAAGATAAAATTCACCGTTTCGGTCAAATTGTAGCGGTTGCTGATGTGTATCATGCTATGACATCTGAACGTCACTATCGAAGGAAACGTTCTCCTTTCCAAGTGCTAGAAGAAATTTCTATGGGGCAGTTTGGTAAATTTGACTATAACGTCACTCAAGCGTTGATGCAAAGTATTAATTATATTTCTTATGGAAACCGCGTTAGACTTTCTAATGGAGAAGAGGCGCAAATTATTTTCTTCGATGAACAGCATCCTACTAGACCATTAGTTAAACTACCATCAGGTGAAATTATTAATCTAGTACAGAATCATTCTCTGTTTATTGCTGAATTAATTGATAATAATTGATTGGATGTTAAAGGGGAAAAAGTGAAGTATTTGGTGCTCTGAAATAATCAAATAAGGTTAAACTCTTCAATTGGCTATTTAAATGAGTTGAAGCAATGTGGTTTTATTTGCCTTTGTTGAAAGAAAATAGATTATAATTTTTTAAAAAAAGATTTGACGTGTATAAATGAACATGGTATATTATTAAAAGTCGCTTGAGAGCGATGTGAAAAAAGCTCTTTGAAAACTGAACAAAAGCCAAGCGAAAAAGAGACAATTGTTGTGAGGA
>NZ_BAUU01000034.1 GCF_000513115.1 Halalkalibacter hemicellulosilyticusJCM 9152 | reverse complement strand
TCTACAGGAGATGGTTACCCTTGGGCAACGAAAGCTGGTCATACGATCACCGACCTATATCCGACAGAGGTCCCCATTACTTCTAATGAACGATTTATTAAAAATAAAACACTACAAGGCTTATCCTTACGAGAGATTCACCTTTCTGTCTTTAACCATAAAGGAAAGAAAATAAAAACACATGATGGTGATATGATTTTCACACATTTCGGTCTATCTGGGCCAGCCGCATTGCGATGTAGCCAATATGTCGTAAAGGAACTAAAAAAAGGAAAATCATCGTCCATTAAAATGGAAATTGATTTTTTTCCTAACGAATCTCAAGAAGCTTTATTTCAAATCGTTCTGAAACGAATGCAAGCTACTCCGAAAAAAACGGTTAAAAATGTGTTAAAAGGGTTTCTTAGTGAACGTATGCTCCATTTTCTACTTGAGCGAAGTAACATTGACTTGAATGCTGAAAGCCAAATGATCGCTCATGATGAGTTGAGAGCATTCACTCGAGAATGCAAGCATTTTTCATTTGAAGTAAATGGAACGCTATCGATTGAGAAAGCGTTTGTTACGGGTGGAGGGGTCTCGATAAAAGAAGTAGAACCAAAAACGATGCATTCAAAAAAGATGCACGGACTGTATTTCTGTGGTGAAGTTCTGGATATCCACGGCTACACAGGAGGTTATAACATTACTGTTGCCTTTTCCACAGGTTATACAGCAGGGAAATCCGCTGCAGAACAAATTATTCACAGTTAATATCCACATTATACACAGAAATTTTATTATCTTATGCACATATCCACAACCGTTAATCTCTCAATATTCAAAGACCATTCCGGCTTAACAATCCAGAATGGTCTTTGATAAGAAAACTATCTCACATTTATCCAACAACAATATTTACAAGCTTACCAGGTACAGCGATCACTTTGCGAACAGACTTATCGCCAATCGCTGCTGTAATCTTTTCATCAGCTAAAGCTAATTCTTGCATTTGTTCACGAGATGCATTTGCAGGAATAACAAGTTTAGCACGAACTTTTCCATTTATTTGAGCAACGACTTCGATTTCATTTTCCACTAAAAACGCTTCGTCATAAGATGGCCACTGTTCATAAGCAATTGTTTCTACATGCCCTAACTTCTCCCAAAGCTCTTCTGCTAAATGTGGCGTAATCGGTGCAATCATTTTCACAAAGCCCTCCATTAAATCACTCGGAAGACGGTCTTGCTTGTAGGCTTCATTAATGAACACCATCATTTGAGAAATTGCTACATTAAAGCGTAGCTCACTCATATCCTCTGTTACTTTCTTCACCGTTTGATGATATGCCCGGATGAACGCTTCTTCACCTTTTGATGCTTGGATTTTATCGCTAAGCTCACCTGTTTCGTCATTTACATATAAACGCCAAATACGATCTAAGAAACGACGCGCACCATCTAACCCGTTCGTTGACCACGCAATTGATCCATCTAACGGTCCCATAAACATTTCATATAAGCGAAGGGTATCAGCACCATGACTCTCTACTACATCATCGGGATTAACAACATTTCCTTTTGATTTACTCATCTTCTCATTGTTTTCACCGAGGATCATCCCTTGATTAAATAGCTTTTGGAATGGCTCCTTCGTCGAAACGACACCGATATCATAAAGAAATTTATGCCAGAAACGAGCGTACAATAAATGCAGTACCGCATGCTCCGCTCCACCTATATAAATATCAACAGGTAACCATTTCTCTAGCTTTTCCTTATCAGCAAGCATTTGGTCATTCTGTGGATCTATATAGCGTAAATAATACCAGCAGCTTCCCGCCCATTGTGGCATTGTATTTGTTTCACGTCGCCCCTTTTTACCTGTTGTAGGGTCAGTTACCTCTAACCAGCTTTTTTCATTGGCAAGAGGAGATTCACCTGTTCCAGAAGGACGAATTTCCTTCATTTTTGGTAACACTAAAGGAAGCTCTTCTTCCGGAACAGTTGTCATTGTCCCATCTTCCCAATGTATAACAGGAATCGGCTCCCCCCAATAACGTTGACGACTAAATAGCCAATCACGTAAACGATACGTTACTTGCTTTTTTCCATACTCATTTGCTTCTAACCATGTGATCATTTGCTTAATTGCTTCTTCTTTACCGAGGCCATTTAGGAATTCGGAATTAACATGCTCACCATCTCCAGTATATGCCTCTTTCTCCACATTCCCACCAGCAACTACTTCTTGGATCGGTAAATCAAATGTCTTCGCAAATTCATAATCTCGTTCATCATGAGCAGGAACGGCCATAATTGCTCCTGTTCCATAGCTTGCTAATACATAGTCAGCAATCCAAATAGGAACCTTCGTACCATTAACCGGATTAATCGCAAATGCCCCAGTAAAAACGCCTGTTTTTTCTTTTGATAGCTCTGTTCGTTCAAGATCGCTCTTTGCTGCTACCAGTTGTTTATATTCTTCTACTGCCGACTTCTGCTCATCTGTTGTAACAAGTGATACAAGCTTATGCTCCGGTGCAAGAACCATATACGTCGCTCCAAACAAAGTGTCTGGTCGTGTCGTAAACACCTTAACTTCTTGATCTACATGTCCGTCAACAGCAAAGACGACCTCAGCACCTTCAGAACGTCCAATCCAATTGCGTTGCATATCTTTAATGCTTTCAGGCCAATCCAACTCTTCTAAATCTTCTAATAATCGATCAGCATACGCCGTAATCTTCAGCATCCATTGCTTCATTGGGCGCCGTTCAACCGGATGATCGCCTCGCTCACTTTTCCCATCAATCACTTCTTCATTTGCTAACACGGTGCCAAGTGCTGGGCACCAGTTCACAGCAACCTCATCAATATAGGCTAATCCTTTTTCATACAGCTTCGTAAAGATCCACTGCGTCCATTTATAATAATCCGGATCCGTTGTGTTCACTTCTCGATCCCAATCATATGAAAATCCAAGAGCTTTAATTTGTCTACGAAAATTATCAATATTCTGTTTTGTGAATTCCGCAGGATCATTTCCTGTATCCAAAGCATACTGCTCAGCTGGTAAACCAAACGCATCCCATCCCATTGGATGAAGCACTTGATATCCTTGCATACGCTTCATACGTGATAATATATCTGTAGCCGTATAGCCCTCTGGATGGCCAACGTGAAGACCTGCTCCCGAAGGATACGGAAACATATCTAATGCATAAAATTTAGGTTTATCGTTCCCCTTTTCTTCATTCGTTCGGAACGTTTTATGTTCTTCCCAATACGTTTGCCACTTACGTTCAATTTCCTCATGTGAAAATGCCATCTTTGTTCCTCCTGTATCTAAAATAACACTACGATTCAAAGCCTTTACACGCATAAGTTTTTCATAGCCCAGCACCTAACAAGTTCTAATCTTCTAAAAAAACCCCCACCCCTAACAGACGTTAGGGACGAGAGTTATTATCCCGCGGTACCACCCACATTAATGAATACATAAATTCATTCGCTCAAAACGTATAACGGACGTAACCCGTTGAAACGGTTATATATACCCTATTTCAAAAACTCCAAGGTAAGTTCACGATCATTGTTCGACTGACTCGCACCAACCGTCAGCTCTCTTTGTTCCCAAATCACGCTACTACTCCTTCTCGACATTCTTCCATTATGAACTTACTAGTATTGTATGAATTCATAGTCGTGCTGTCAAGCTAGCAGATTGCTTTAATGTCATTGATCATTCAATAAGCATTTGAAACATGAACCGCTCATGATAAACTATTTAAGAAGTTAGTAAAAAAACTGATCATTGAGGTCATAGAAAAAGGTTAATACTAAACTTTTCCACCTGCCTGATCATTTACTTTGTTGATTAAAGGAGTTTCGTATGAGCATTAATCAAGTTAAGCCGAGCCACTTTGGCGATAAACGATTTTATTCATGGAATCATTATTTAAAGCAACAATTTGGTGAAAAAGTATTTAAAATCCCCTTAGATGCTGGATTTGACTGTCCGAACCGTGACGGCAATGTGGCTTTTGGAGGCTGTACCTTTTGTAGTGAACGTGGTTCTGGCGATTTTGCAGGTGATAGGCGTGATGATTTAGTTACTCAATTCCATTCAATTAAAGAAAAAATGCATCAAAAGTGGAAGTCAGGAAAATATATTGGCTATTTCCAGGCGTACACCAATACATATGCTCCTGTTGATACATTAAAAAAATACTTTGAAACAATTGTTGAACAAAAAGGGGTTGTAGGGCTGTCCATTGCTACAAGGCCCGATTGCCTTCCAGATGACGTCGTGGATTACTTAGCTGATTTAAACGAGAGGACGTTTTTATGGGTCGAATTAGGATTACAAACGGTCCATGAGAAAACCGCAACAATCATTAATCGTGCCCACGATTTTCAATGCTATAAGGAAGGCGTTGAAAAGCTACGGAAGCATGGAATACGAGTATGTAGTCATATCATCAATGGTCTTCCTTTGGAGACCGAAGACATGATGCTGCAAACAGCTAAAGAAGTGGCACATTTAAATGTACAAGGAATAAAAATTCATTTACTTCATTTATTAAAACGTACACCGATGGTTAAACAATATGAAAAAGGTTTAGTCGAATTAATGGACTTTGATTCATATATTCGCCTAGTCGTTGATCAATTAGAAATCCTTCCACCAGATATGATTGTGCACCGTTTAACTGGCGATGGTCCTGCCGACTTAATGATAGGACCGATGTGGAGCTTAAATAAGTGGAAGGTCTTAAATGCCATCGAGTCCGAATTAACAAATCGAAATAGTTGGCAAGGTAAATATTATCAAATAGAAAAGGAGCTTCAGCAATGAATGTACAAGGAATCCTTCCCTTTGCTCGAACACTTCTAGAAAACACATTAGAAAAAGGCGATATTGCCATTGATTGTACAGTCGGCAATGGGCATGATACTGTATTTCTTGCTCAACTAGTTGAAGCAAGTGGGCATGTTTATGGATTTGATATTCAAGAAGAAGCCATCAACAAAACGAAGCAGCGGTTACGTAAAGAGCAACTTCATCAAGTTACTCTCTTCCAATGTGGTCATGAACAGTTCGCAACGAAACTTCCTGCTGATCACTTAAGCAAAGTCAAAGCGGCTATTTTTAATTTAGGCTACTTACCAGGTGGAGATAAAAGCATCGTCACACAAGGGACAACCACAATTAAGGCAATTCAACAATTGTTACAAAACATGCCTCAAGGGGGGACGATCGTATTAGTGATTTATCATGGTCACCAAGAAGGAAAAAAAGAAAAGGAAACGATTGAATCATACGTAACGCAAATTAACCAGAAAACAGCCCATGTCCTTAAATATCAATTTTTGAACCAAGTGAATAACCCTCCATATGTCATCGGTATTGAAAAAAGATAACCTTGACAAATGGACAGACTGTCAAAAATAATAGGAAGAACAGATCATGGCTGTTAAACAAAAAAGGAGTGGATGCAAGTGAGCTTATTAAAAACTATTTTAGATCATAATGAACAGTTTGTAGCCTCTGAACAATATAAAAAGTATGAAACGACAAAGTTCCCAGATAAGAAATTAGTTATTTTAACATGTATGGATACGAGGCTTCATGATTTATTACCTGCAGCGATGAACATTAAACAAGGTGACGCTAAAGTCATTAAAAATGCCGGCGCTGTTATTTCACACCCTTTTGGAAGTGTGATGAGAAGTATTTTAGTAGCCCTTTACGCACTTAAAGCAGATGAAGTAATGATCATCGGTCATCACCAATGCGGGATGGCAGGTTTAGAGTCATCTAATATTCTAGATCTGGCCGAATCTCGTGGTGTGAATATGGACTCAATTAAAGATTTAGAATTTGTCGGGGTTGATATTGACCAATTCTTAACTGGTTTTCAAAGTGTAGAAGAGAGTGTTGAGCATAGTGTAAGTATGGTCCGAAAGCACCCTCTAATGCCTGACGATGTTCCAGTCCACGGACTTGTTATTCATCCTGAAACAGGAAAACTCGACCTTGTAAGCAGTGGCTATAAACTTTAAAATGAAAGCGGCTGGGACATAACTAGCGTCTCTATTTTATGTATAATTTATTCTCTTTTCTTAGTTAATGGCGGTGAACTTTCTTAAGTTCACCGCCATTAACGCGAGACCCATTCGTTTTCACCTTTGATTTTCCTCATACGGAAAATCGAGTGAAACGCCAATTAGCCTTCAAATATCCAAAAACTGGTTCCACATCGATTTTGCGTTTTCGATAGATGGCACTCATTTTGTTTACAAGGATATCATTAAAGTTTTGTTCACTGCCTTTCTTGTGCTTTCAAATCATTCATTTATCGCCTCATCATCCAGTTGTTCAAATAAAAAATAAGCGAAGGCCAACCTCCCATTTTAATCATTTGTTTCGACTGTGCTTTTAGCTGCTTATTTGTTTGAACTTTCTCATCAGCAAGGTAAATAGCAATAACACCTTTTAAAATCATCCGATGAAACGCCCCATCAGGTAACGAGCGAACGGTATGCTCAGCCTGATCAAAAAAATACGTAAAACGTTCGATCATCTCATCGTCATTCTCGTAATAAAACAAAAAGTTTAATTCATCATCGGCTATATCTTCTTCTTGGTCGATGAAATAATCGAGTAATATATGAACACCCTGAAACCAAGGGAAATAACCATCCTTCAATTCTTTAGCAATTTGATCCGTTAACCCTTCTCTCGTTGCATATGCCGCAAGTGTATACAACCCTAACGTTGATCCTGTACATGCCGAAAACTCATACCAAGTCATAGTCGGTACAGCATGCTGGTGCTTCGAAAACCAACTTTCCAGCCTTGGAATCCTCTCTTCTTTAATAACATGTTTATGTACTTGCAAATCACCATATAAGCGACTTAACATGAGCATATAAGGCTGTGCAATGTCAAATGAAGGGAATGATTGGACTAGTCGTTGACAGGTTTCAACTAGCTCTCTTAAATAACCACCGTCATCACTCTCCTGATGATAGGTATAATAATCACAATCTTTTGCCCCTGGAGTTAATCCATCTAATAACGCTTGATGTAATTGTCTAAAATCATTTGGATCAAGTGCCGGACTTTGATCACATAAATTATCTAGATAATCGCACATCAATTGATAAGCAATCATAAATTGAATAAACTCTTCAAACAAATCTTGATCAGCAAGGAGGCCAAACACTCCTCCTCCTTCACAATGAAATCCTTTTCGATCTAATGCATCTAATGCTTGAGCTCTCAGTTCATCATTAGGAATATCTTTTGCACGCTCTTTCCACTGATCATAATAGGTATGAACAGTAGGTAAAACGCGGCGGTATATACGATATAGCAGTGGAATTGGTTTTGTAGGCACTCTCAAAAAATGATCTCCCCCTTCTTTCTCTATAACTTTAATTGTTCATCGTTCGTCCTTACATACAGTAGCACACAGATTGAAAAGGCTCAATACAAGTGTGATTAAGGTAATAAAAGATTCACAAAACCAATCGCATGACGAAACACTTGCTTTCTCTCAGGCTCATTAAACAATTCATGATACAAGCCTTCCCACTCCTTATAATACTTTTCTTGAGTTAGTAACAAATCAAACCAAGCTCGAACCTCTTCCTTATTTACAACATAATCCTCACCTGATTGTAAGACCATCAAAGGTATATCTGGAAATTTCTCTGGGTAACGATGAGCGAGTCTCATCGCTTTCATCAATTCTTGATACCACCTTACAGAAACTTTTTTGACACGAAGCTCATCACGTGAATAGCGTTCACGAATCTCTTCATTTCTCGTTAAATGCTCTGTCTTCAAACCTGAGTCAGCACTAAATGTCGGAATAACCCGATGTAGTAGCTTAGTACTTAGCTCTTTCATTTTAGGTGGAGGCGCTGTTAATCCTAAGCATGGTGATGACAAAATCACACCATGAATCATTGTTGGCTTTCGTTCCATCAACGTTCTAATGACAATTAAACCGCCCATACTATGTCCGAATAAGATAATTGGCATTTGAGAAGCTTTCGCCTCCTCTATCCACTCTTCCACTGTATCTAAATAATAATCAAAAGATGGGATATGTCCTCTTTTACCACGCGTTCGACCTTGACCTGGTAAATCACCCATTATGACATCAAATCCATGTTCATTAAAGCGCTCAGCTAACCATTCATAGCGTGCATGATGCTCTCCAGCCCCATGAACAACGACAACCGTTCCTCTCGGCTCTTCCACTTCCCATTTCCACATGATGTAGCCTCCTTTGCGTGTCTGTAGAAAGTTAGACATCGTAACATGACTTTACGTTACAATAAGTATAGCGATTTTTCTTACAAACGAAAAGGAGTTGATACTATTGATTTATCCTTATGAAGGAAAAGTGCCCCAAATTGCTGATAGTGTGTACTTAGCTGATGGGGTTGTTGTTTCAGGTGATGTAACAATTGGTGATCTAACAAGTATTTGGTTTCATACAGTAATAAGAGGAGATGTGTCACCTACGATCATAGGAAAGCGAGTCAACATTCAAGATCAATCGATGTTACATCAAAGCCCTGCTTATCCGTTAATCATTGAAGATGATGCAACCATCGGCCATCAATGTATGCTTCATAGCTGTACGATTCGTCAAAAAGCATTAATTGGAATGGGCTCCATTATTCTCGATGGAGCGGAAATAGGAGAAGGGGCTTTTATCGGTGCAGGCAGCTTAGTCCCTCAAGGTAAAGTGATCCCTGCCAATACGTTAGCGTTCGGAAGACCAGCCAAAGTGATCCGTGATTTGACTGAGGAAGATATTCAAGACATGACAAGAATTCGGAATGAGTACGTGGAAAAAGGGCAACATTACAAGCTTTCTCAACCACAAAATAACAACTAACTCTTCCACGTTACTGCAAGCTACAGAAAATAATGCGTGTTCGCAGATTCACTGCTCCTATATTGGCTGTATCGTGCCTTTTGTGTCTATACAGCCTCCTTTTCACAATCTATAAATAACTTTTACATCTTCTTGATTTTCTCTCAATAATCAACCTTTAAACTATAAGTATGTGTAAGTGACAATCGAATCAGCCAACCACAAGGGAGGAGTCCTATTTGTATCGACAACGTTTATATGAAACGGATTGTTCTTTTTTCCACTTTTTTAATCAACAAAACTATTTAACCTCCACTATGAAATATGTGACCCACTTCGGTGGAGCAAGCTTTACCATTCTTTTTTCATTAAGTTTAAGCATCTTTGCATCAGGGGCCTTACAAAGAACGGGTTGGACTGCCTTACTTGCTTTAATTGTAAGCCATACAGTTGTGAGCTTGATTAAAAAGAGGGTTCCAAGAAACCGCCCATATTTAGTACTACCAAATGTAACAGTCGTTGATAATCCTTTTAAAGATCATTCCTTTCCATCAGGACATACAACAGCTATCTTTGCGATCTTAGTACCATTCATGATTTCTTATCCAATATTAATTCTTCCACTGTTCCTTGCGGCAGTACTTGTCGGATTATCAAGAATTGTTCTTGGACTTCATTATCCCTCTGATGTTTTAGCTGGAGCAACTCTCGGTACGGTATCAGCATTTGTAAGTTATATACTAATGATGTATTTACCTATTATGTAAGTTTGATTAAGGAGGAGTTTAATGCGAGTATCATTATTCACAGATACGTATATCCCTCAAGTCAATGGAGTTGCACGTACATTACATCGATTTGTCAATCATCTTGAGCGGAGAGGAATTCCTTATCAACTATTTGTTCCTGAATCTATTGAACAAGAGAATCCATTCGCAAGTAATATCCATGCTTTTACAAGCTTCCCTTTTTTTCTGTATCCTGAATGCAGACTAGCGGTTCCGAACATCATTAAATTAAGACAACGTCTTGAAACATTTAAACCAGATCTTATTCACATTACAACTCCATTTAACATTGGATTAACAGGTCTTTATTATGGTAAGAAGTATCACATTCCAATGGTTGGTTCTTACCACACACACTTTGACCACTATTTACGCTATTATAAATTATTATTTATGTCAGATATGCTTTGGAAATATATGAAATGGTTTTATTCAAGCTTTGAGAAAACCTTCGTACCATCACTTGAAACGAAGGAACATCTTCTCAATAAAGGGTTTACTTCAGTGGATTTATGGAAACGAGGAGTTGATTGTTCATTATATCACCCGAGCAAGCAAAAGACCTCCACCTCGAAAAACAAATATACACTTATATACGTTGGCAGGGTTGCTCCAGAAAAAGACATGGCGACATTGCGAAAAATTATTAAACAACTTCCTCATGAAATGAAAAGACATATCGAATGGGTCATCGTAGGGGACGGACCACTCCTATCTGAAATGCAGGAAGAGTTTAATAATGAACCTGTTACATTTACGGGATATTTACAAGGAGAAGAACTTGCTGCTGTTTATGCGAGCGCTGACTTATTTATTTTCCCTTCTACTACCGAAACCTTCGGAAATGTCGTCTTAGAATCACTTGCTTCAGGAACACCAGCGATTGTATCGAATCAAGGAGGGGTAAGGGAAATCGTTGAACATAATAAAACAGGGAAAGTTTGTGAAGCAAAATCTCCTACAAGCTTTATTAACGCTATAACTGACTTAATTCAACATCCTAATAAACGACGTCAATTTGCCCAGCAAGCTCGTTCCTATGCGCTTACCCAATCATGGGAAGCTATTTTCGATCAGCTGCTCCTGCAATATGAACGTGTCTCATTTATAAACAATAAGAAAAAACATCTAGCTTAATAATGAATAAAACTGATTATTATTATCAATACTAACGGTATAACACGGTTAACAAAATACGCCCATTAAGCTAGCATGGGCTTGATGGACGTATTTTTACATCTTCATAGTTCCTAGTGAGGCTTAAACGTTTTACAGTCCGTTTCTTCTGTACGCTCCGCTTGTTCACGGTGGCTAACGACATAAATTCGTTCTGCCTCACACTTATTCCCTTGAGACCAATGAACACAGTTATCCACTTCACAAAGTACATCTTGTGCCATTTTTTTCACCTCCTATTCAATAGTGTATCCTGCTTTTTTCCTTCACATACGTCGTCATCCCCTCAGCGGAGCGACATATCCGCAATCCACGAGCGAAACCAACACCACCTGCGAATTCACTGCAACATTTATAAATTCTGATTAAACTAAACAGTCTGGGACAACCCCCTCCTCCGAAATGAAAAAGCCGGTGGAATTTTTTGGAGCTCTTCCGCATGATTTTTATGGAAATATGTAGCCAGCCACAGGTTCGTTCCATTGCGCTTCAGCCACTCGCTTTCGAGTCCACTGAAAAAATGCGATTTTCACTTTTTCAGTGACTTTCATGAAAGATGACTATATGAAAAACGGTCAATGGAAAGCTGGATATTATTCATGTACAGATCGGCCACAGAAAATCTATACACCTTACTAATGGGAACAGCGAAAAGAATATGTACGAGTGAAGATTTCTGAAGAGAAAACGAGTGCCATCTATCGAAAACGCAAAATAGAAAGGTGAATTTGAGCACGCTCAAATCACCTTTCTCATTACTTAAAGCTAGTTATGTTCCAACCTGAACCAATTCTATTATATATCCGCTTGAGCTTTTAACAATTCTGCCTTATCCGTTAATTCCCATGGTAACTCGACATCAGTACGTCCAAAATGTCCATATGCTGCCGTTTGCTTGTAAATAGGACGACGGAGGTCAAGCATTTTAATAATACCTGCAGGACGTAGATCAAAATTATTTCTTACAAGTGAAACAAGTGTTTCCTCAACAACTTTTCCTGTTCCAAACGTATTAATTGAAATTGACACAGGCTGAGCCACTCCAATCGCATATGCTAATTGTACTTCGCATTTATCAGCAAGGCCAGCCGCTACAATATTTTTTGCAACATATCTCGCTGCATACGCACCAGAGCGATCAACTTTTGTTGCATCTTTTCCAGAAAATGCACCACCACCGTGACGGGCATAACCACCGTATGTATCGACAATAATTTTTCGTCCTGTTAAACCTGCATCCCCTTGTGGACCACCGATAACAAAGCGCCCTGTTGGATTAATGAAATACTTTGTCTTCTCGTCAATTAAGTTCGCTGGTACTACATGGTTAATGACATATTCCTTAAGGTTACGTTGAATCTGTTCTAACGTTACTTCAGGATGATGTTGTGTTGAAATAACAATCGTATCAACACGAACCGGCTGATCATGTTCATCATATTCAACCGTCACTTGTGTTTTGCCGTCAGGACGTAAGTAAGGGAGAATTTCTTCCTTTCGTACTTCCGTTAAGCGTCGTGCTAGCTTATGACTTAGTGAAATCGGTAAGGGCATTAATTCTCTCGTTTCATTATTCGCATAACCGAACATTAAGCCTTGATCCCCAGCCCCAATTGCTTCAATTTCCTCATCTGTCATATTACCTTCACGTGCCTCTAGAGCTTCATCAACTGCTTGAGCTATATCAGGAGATTGTTCATCTATAGATGTTAATACCGCACACGTTTCAGCATCAAAACCGTACTTTGCTCGTGTGTAACCAATTCCTTTAATCGTTTCACGGACAACTTTTGGAATATCAACATAAGTACTTGTTGTGATCTCACCAGCAACTAACACTAGTCCGGTTGTAACCGTTGTTTCACATGCGACACGTGCATTGGGATCATTTTTCAAAATTTCATCCAAAATGGCATCTGAGATTTGATCACAAATCTTATCTGGGTGACCTTCTGTTACAGATTCTGACGTAAATAAACGACGACTTTGTAATTCTGACATATCTTTTCATATCCTCCTTCGCACATTTCCTTTTATAGCATGTGCTTTTTTTGAGACGGCACTCATTCCCATCAAAAAAAGTAAGGGAATCTCTTTCATAAGATTACACGAAACGATAAGAAAAACAGCAAATCATTCATTTTTATACACATACGTGTGCCATGAATATATGAATAAGATTGATGTATCACTTTTCCATTTCAAGAGTATCTCACCAAAGGCGTTTTCATACAAATACAACAAAAAACCCTTTTCCTATCAAGAGGAAAAGGGTGTAAATGTTTACCTTTTGCCTCTTATCGTTCAAGGCATATGCCTTGCAGGTTAGCACCTTTTCACTCTTGGCTATTAAGTGATGGTTGCTGGGCTTCGTCGGGCCTGTCCCTCCGCCAACTCGGGATAAGAGTATCCGTTCGAGGCATATCATATCGCACATCATCGTAAACTGTCAACTATATATCATAAAAAATTCATGACTAAACCTAATTTAGTCATGAATTGCTCGCCTCATCCATTGAGCTGCATTTGTAAGAATTTTTTTTTGTGCTTCATATGGAAATTGATGTTTAAAAGTTGGATATAACCACATATCAGCTTGTTTTTTAAATCGATCACAGCTTTTTTTTAAGCGAAATGCATGCTCTACAGATACATGCTCATCTAACATGCCATGAATGATTAATACAGGTGATTGTAATTGTTTCAGCTTTCCTAACGGAGTTCTCCATTCATATCTCTCTGGATATTTAGTCGGAGTTCCTCCAACAACACGTTTCATCATTCTTCTTAGATCAACACGTTCTTCATATGTTAGCTTCATATCTGAAACACCATTCCAGCACGTAATCGTTTTCGCATTCGTTCGCTCCATTCCCGTTAATAATGCCATTGCACCACCTCTTGAAAAGCCTACAATATGAATAGAATGGCGATCAACTGTATCTAACGATTCTAAAACATCATATGCTGAAATCGCATCTTGACGATCCTCTCCGCAAAAATCTTCTCTGCCTTCCCCACCAAAGTTACCACGATAAAATGGCGCCATTACGACCATTCCCTCTGAAGCCCATTGGATGATACGTTCGATCCTAACCATACCGACACGTTTAATGCCACCACGTAAATAAAGTAAACCTGGAAGCTTGTTCTGATTACGAGGAATAGCTAAATAAGCCTTCACACGTAATTCTTGACTACAATATGTTATTTCCGAAAGCTCAATAGCAGAATGAGGAGATTTCAAACTCGTCTGACTTATAATCATGTTATCAAGCCTTCCCTCTTTAACCAACTTAGTGTAGCCGGAAGCACATCATCCTTCATAATAAAACTGTATCGATTGTCATGTTTAATAGTCTTGGGAAATTGCTTTACTAAAACCGGTCCTGTCGTTTCGCCATAATCCTCCTTTTGTTCAACATCTATAACTTCAGCAAAGAAAATAGCTTTATGAAATTCATGATCAATCTCATTAACAACATAAAATCCGCAATACTTTAGTTGAGATAAGATAGCACCCGTTTCTTCCCATACCTCACGAAATGCTGCTTCTTCAAGTGATTCTCCTCTTTCCTTCTTACCACCTGGAAATTCTAACCCTCTATTGCAATGGTTCGTTACTAACCATTCTTGTTCAAATCGACAAAAGACCAAAACATGTTCAGGTTCAACGATAAAGTCTTCACCAAGTCGTAATTGAACGAGACATCCATTTTGATCCATACATTGAATCATGCTCCACGTTACCACCTTCCACTAAAAATACGGTGTTCTTCGTTTCCATCGCATTTTATCACGTCTAATACAGAAAAAAAACTGCAAATGCAGTTTTTCTTTAAATATCGGTTAAGAAAAACGCGACAGCGTCTTTTCCCACATGTCTTCCTCGAATTTTATACTTTCTTAATTGATTGCACTTATAGATTCTGATTCTTCATAAAATTTCATCTCACTGTAAGTAACACCCATTCTTCAATCCCACGTAATATTTATTTTTTGTTCAGGTTTAATCATTAGCAGTGCGACAATTAATGCAAGTATACAAATCCCAGCATTGAGTAAGAACGTGAAAACATGTGTGGTTTTCATTAAAATAGAGAAAATGGGCGGACCTAAAGCGACTCCTACAAAACGCATACTACTATAAAGTGAAGTAATCGAGCCTCGCTGAGCCATCTCTATCCCTTCCGTTACTAGGGCATCTAAACTAGGAAGAGCAATGCCAATACCTACTCCACTTACTAATAAAGCTGTTAACAATAAATAAATATCTTGAGAAAATGACATCGTAAATAAAGCAACCGTTAATAAACTAACTCCAAACACCGTCATCCATTTCATTTTTTGTTTATCTTGTCCGATCACTTTCCCGGTTGCAAATGATGCACAGCAAAGCGCCGCTAATGGAATTGCTAATATAATTCCTTTCTTTATTCCATCAATCTGATGAGATTTTTCTAATAAATCTGATAAATAAAATAGTACCCCGAAGAGCACAAACATGCAAATTCCACCAATGATAAAAACAGCATATAGCCATTTACCCTCTTGTTTGAAAATAAGAATCAAGCTTTTAATAAACGCTTTAAAAGCTAATGGTTTTTCTTTCATCTTTGGTTCTTTCACCAATAAGCTTAACGCGATGATCGAAATAAAACAAAAAATTGGTATTGCAAAAAAAGGCATATACCAAACAATAAGTGCTAGAGCAGCCCCTAGAATAGGACTTAGCACTTTTCCTAATGTATTAGAGGTTTCTATAATTCCTAGACCCCTACTAACATCTTTCTCTTCCGTAAACATATCTCCAACAAGAGGCATGACAATAGGAGCAGCTCCAGCAGCACCTATTCCTTGTAAAAGCCTGCCGAATACTAAAACTGAATAAGGATCATTCATTTTCCAGCTAGCGAAAGCGGAAATACCACCACCTATCGCTGTTATAACTAAACTTGGAATAATCACTCTTTTTCGCCCAATTCGATCTGAAACGTATCCGGCAATGGGAATACATAATATCGCCACAATCGAATAAACCGTTATAAGCATGCTTACTTGAAAAGATGAAATTTGTAGCTCCCTTTCAATCTGCGGAAGAACGGGAATCAGCATAGAATTTCCTAAAGTCATAACTAGTGGGATCGATGAAATCGATATAATATCCCACGTTTTCTTCTCTTCCATGAATGAGTTCCTCCATCCTACAAGCATATTAACCTTTTTAGTATGGGGAGGTTCTCACATTCTATTCACCATTACTCTAACGAATAGCGACCACCTTTACGCAATGATTGATACAATTCATCAAGCGTTCTTTGCGAATACTCAATTAAATTTTGCCGTCTGTTTCCAAACTCCTCAAGTAGCTCTTGTCCTTTAAAGCCTTCATTCACAATGTCCTCTAAAACATCAGCCAATAGATCATCCTTTTTAAAGGCCAATTCACCCTTTAGCAAAATACTCATTTGTCCTGATAGAGGAGTAACTGATTCAACATTAGTGATCATCGCTGCCGGATGATTATCCTTACTCGTAATCACAACATCAACAAGGATATTTCCCCTTCTCTCATAGATCATTTGAAAATATTTAGCCTGATCTTTATCCACAATTGCTTCAATATACCAAGCATGGGGGTTAGCCATATTTATAATTAATCCATCTTCAATTGGTACTATTTTCTGTTCAACTTGTCCTTTTTTACCATCAAGTACACATAATGAAATCAATTTAAACGTTTTCATATTCATCCCCTTCTTGATTGCAAAAAGGGTTGCTACTTAATCATACAATATTGTACGTAACAACCCTTTACTAAGCGCATTTATGAACTTTTCATTCTTCGATAAAATTCCTCATACTCTTTTTCTTCAGCCCACTGTAGCAATGATTTCTCCTCGTTTGTTAATTTCCTACCTAATTTTTTCTGGAAATCCATTAACATCTCTAAATACAGACTTTTCATTACCATGGAATAAAACCTCTTTTCTAAAAATAGTGGTCCTTACATAGTTCTGAATGAATGAGTATGAACAACCTCTTGTTGGCGCAAAATAATAGCTTCTTTTAATAAAACGATAAAAATGTCATCCAAATCCCACTCTATTGCACGTTCATAGGCTTCGATTAAAAAAGTAAACTCTAACTCTTCCATAGCTGATCATACGATTTCTTCCACTTTTCAAGAGCTTCTTGAATGGTCGCTCTTGGACAAGCAATATTCATTCTTTCAAAGTCGTTCCCTTCCTCCCCAAAGATTGACCCTGGATTTAGCGCTAGCCCGACTTCATTGATTAACCAACTTTTTCTCTCTTGTGGTGTAAACGGCAATTGAGAGCAATCAATCCAAATTAAATACGTTCCTTCTGATGGAAGCACACGCATTTTCGGCATATGTTCAGCAATAAATTGTTTGATATAAACGTAATTAGCCTCAACATACTCCATTAGTCCATCAAGCCAGGCCTCACCGTGATTATAAGCAGCTTCTGTAGCAACTTCAGCAAAAGAATTAGTCATATTAGCAAATGATGCTGCTAAATGCTGGGTTAATTTATTTCGCATGTCCTTATTTTCAATAACAACATAAGATGTTTGAATGCCAGCTAAGTTAAAGGTTTTACTAGGTGCTAAGCACGAAAACGTTCTTTGTGCAGCATCTTCATTTAATGACGCAAACGGAATGTGCCGTTGTCCTTTAAACAGTAAATCTGCATGTATTTCATCAGAAACAACAAGAAGATCGTATTTTTGGCAAATTGAAGCGAGTGCTTCTAGTTCTGAACGCGTCCAAACCCTACCTACTGGATTGTGCGGATGACATAAAACAATCATCTTTGTTCGATCATTTATAACCGATTCCAAATGTTCTAAGTCCATTGTATACGTATTACCATCAAAAGATAAAGGGTTTCTCACAAGCTTACGATTGTTCTTGTTCACTACATCATAGAAAGGGTAATAGACTGGAGTTTGAATAATCACTTCATCTTCCAGATCGGTAAAAGCCTGGATAATATAGCTAATCGTCGGAACAATTCCAGCAGTATAAATAATTGAATCTTTCTGAATTTCCCAATCATAACGACGCTTCAACCAATTGACAACTGCATGATCTACTCTATCTGAATGAGCAGGGTAACCAAAAATACCATGCTCCACTTTTTTATGTAGGCATCTAATATTTCTTGAGGTGCCCGAAAATCCATATCAGCTACCCATAACGGCAATAAATTATCTCCACCGAACCGTTGCTTTGTCATGTCCCATTTCATTGAGTCCGTACCACGTCGATCAATGACTTCATCAAATTGAAAACTCATCCTTACACTTCCTTCCAAAATATAAAACACTCTACTTACATTTAATGATTTTTACGTTATCAGGTCAATAGTTACTATTCAACATACAAGCATAGATTTCCTTTTTTAGAGAATAAAATGGTCTATCTTGATGAGGTTGAACATAAGTAAAGTGTTCCTTTCTAAAGAAAATATCAAACATGCGAGCGATCCTCTCTCTCTGATCGCCGCTTCAGGCAAACACTTTCCGCGTTTGGCTTTAGTTTTTTTCTAAACACTTTTATAAAGCCTCATCGAAAATAATACATTCGCGGTATACGTAAAGGATGACATTCTTGAATCAGAGATCCCCCAACAAAGATAACGAGCTGCCAATCAATTACTTTTAGCATAAACATCCCTCCTCATATAACTTATGTAATGGAGGGCTTGGTTGATATCTATTATGATAACACCATTCCATAGCTACAATTTCATGTAATAATCACCTGCTTCAATCATTCCTCTTCTATGTTCTATCCTTTCAATACTTTCATCCGCGCAATATGCTACATATTCATCCGCTTGATTCATAATCTCCTGCACTTCATCAATCCTGCCCTTTTTCCCTTCATATACAAACTTTTGAAGCTGATCTCTACTTATAATTTTTACACCTGTCGCACTAGCTAGCCTTTTACAAGGTAATGACACATGATCTGTATTTGTCATTACAAGAGCAATATCTGCTTCATAGTAGGCTTTTGCAGCATAAATTTCTTGAACAGAATCGAGCCCTAATTTATTAGATAACCTCTTTGCTTGTACAACTACTTTTTCACCATCAAGATTCGTAAAAATAAGATCCGCGCCAAAATCCCGACTACTCTTCGTAATGGATGTATGTTCAAATCCAATACTTGCCAACATCACATATAAATAATTCTCGAATTCATACCCAGTCATTCGATCAATATCCTTCATTGTTATTTTTCTGACATCATATCTTTTCTTTTTACTTCGAAATAAAAAAACAATTAATAATGAAATGATGAAAACCGCAATGATTGACAAAATACGATAATCCCAAAGCCATTCTTGACCCATCTCATCCTCCTAACTTTGCATAGTTTTCATATACATGGGAATGTTAAAAATAAGGAGTGACATAATCATGAAAAAAACCGATAAGAAAAAGTGGTCATATAGTCCCATTCTTCTTTTTCTCACTACATACCTAGTTGTACAACTATATCATGTTCATTTTCTCCTAATTTGTATACCATTCTTCCTTGCTAGCCTATTCGTTATTATATCCTTTTTCCAAAAACAGCTACGCCTTCACATAACAAAAGAGAAGCACGAGGCAAAAAACACATTAAAGAAAGAAGATTTTAAACAACTGCTTGCTTTTCTTTTTAAAAAGCAAGGTTATTCTGTTAGTAATGTAAAAGGACAACCACCGATCGCTGATTTTATTTTACGAAAAAAAGGATTAAAAGCTGCCGTACATCTTATTAATAGTGAAGAGCTCATTTCTGCTAGCCAATTAAAACAAATACAGGAGAATAGCATAGCATTAAATGCCCATCAAAGCTTTATTATAACAAATCACTATTTCTCACATGAAGCAAAGAAAGAGGCGAGAGCAAATAAATTCATACTCATGGATTACGACACGGTTGAAGCAATGCTTTCATCGATTGAAACAGAAAAAAGGAAGCATCGCTTTATCTTTCGCGTACGCTCCCTTTTAACAAAATACTAAAACGAAATTCAACCAATAAAAGGACAACTCTTGAGGCACTAAAAAAATTACTTTTTTTAACTTTTTCAGTAGCCTTTAAGATGAGACTCTTACAATTTGAACTTATTAATTTGTTCTTCCAAATCGCTCATTGTTTCGGCTAAATCTTGAGCCAAGTGACCAAGTTGGATCGCTGCAGCAGCCTGTTCCTCTGTAGTCGCTGTCACTTCTTCCGTAGTTGAAGATGAGATTTCTGCAACCTTCACCATCTCTTCTATCGCTTGACCAACTCGGTCTTTTGTTCCATTAATTTTATGAATCGATTGTTCAATATCTTGGATCTCTGTAATAATTGACCCTGTATCCTCAATGATTTTATTGAAGGAATCTCTTGTCTCATCAATCGCAGACGTTTGTTCATCAAATAATACGATTGATTGATTAACAAGATCCACAGATTCATCTGTTACACCTAAAATATTTGAGATCACTTTTTCAATTTGAATCGTAGATTGTTTTGATTTTTCAGCAAGTTTACGTATCTCAGCAGCTACTACTGCGAAGCCTTGTCCAGCTGACCCACCTGCTCGGGCTGCTTCAATACTTGCGTTTAACGATAATAAATTCGTTTGATCACTAATATTTCGAATTAATTCAATAATTTGACGAATCTCTGCTACATCTCCACTTAATTTCACAATAGTTGATTCCACACTCTTAATATTTTCACCAACAGCCGAATTCTTATCGGTTAGCCCTTGCATGGATTGTAGGGAGTCTCGGCTTAATTCTTGCGTCTTCACTGTAGCACTCGAAACATTTTGCACATATTTCGCTACGCCTTCAATTTCTTCAGACAAGACGTTCATTTCCTTATTTGTATTCTCTGAATAATTTACTTGCTCTACGGCACCTTTTGCTAATTCTTCAATAGCAGCAGCTACTTGCTCTGCTGTTTCTGACGATTCCGATGAAATTTTATTTAAGTTTTCCGCACTATCAACGGCACTTTTTGATACTTTTTTATTTTCATAAATGATCGCTTTAAAATTGGCTACCATTTTGTTGAAGCTTCGTCCTAATTGTCCAATTTCATTCGAATATAAGTATTTGGATTCAACCTTTAAATCACCGTTCTCAGCAACTTTCATTAAGTTCATCAGCTGATTTAAAGGTTTCGTAATCGTTAATGTTAAGAAGAAACCGACGACGATCGAAATGAGAGCAAATATACCGATTACAACATAAACAAGGTAATACACACTGTTCATTTCTCTTAATAAAAATTCTTCAGGAGTCGTAACACTAATCGTCCAACCTGTTGAGCCTTCATTTTCTGAAACGAGCTGACCATCTGTTTCTACACTATTCTCAAAGTTCTCTCCAACTAATTCTCTTTCATTACTTGAAACAATTTGTCCTTCACTATCGATAACATATATATTTTGCCCTGAGCTTGCATCAAATTGGTCAAAAATCCCACTAAATGCAGAACGATTTACACTTAAAACCAAAAACCCTAAATCATTCCCGAAAGACCCCGTTAATCGTCTTAGCACATACATATGACCGTAGTGATCCTGATATCCTGTCAACCAAACCGCTCGATTGGATGCTTGTTCACTCAATCTCTCTAAATCATTCTCGATAAAGGCATCAGTATCAAACTCTGAATTTCTCGAGCCCATTACCGTTCCATCATTTGTTACAAAAAAGAAATTATTAAAGTGATTATAAGAAAATATTAAAGATGAAAAATAAGTGCTTACATCTGATTGCGCCCTCATTTGTTCGAATTGGTCTTCATAATCCTCGCTTAATGTATCCATTAAATCAGCATTGGAAAATGGAAGCATTGTCACCTTTTCTGCTTCTGCTATAACTGTATCCACGCTATAAGTAACTTGACCAGCTATTTCTTCACTCATCGTAGCAGTCTTATCAAAGATCGTTTCTTTTGATATGTAATAAACAAAGTTACCAACAACTACACTCGGAATAACACTAAATAAAATAAAGAATACAATTAATTTCATTTTCAATGTCATTCGTTTTTCAACTTTTCCATCCGTTTGATTCGTTAGTTCTTGTTGTTTTCGTTTTAAAAATGAAAAACGATTCTTTTTCTGCGCTTGCTCACCACTCGTTTTTCTTGAAAAACGCAGTTGGAATTTTTCTTTAATCCGTTGAAACCGACTCTCCCTGTTAGAAAAAATTGGATTATTTTCTTTCCTAAAACGGTTAAGCAGCTTTCTCATATGTATCCCCCTCTACTCTCTCGGCTTAATAATCCGCTTTCATTTTGTATGATTTAATACTTAGGTCAGTAGTTTGTTCATTACTATACTCTTAACGAAAGCTGATAACGCTTCCATATCATACAAAAGATTTATTTCTTTATAACTAATTATTTATAATTTAACTATAACTGACGACCGATAGACCGTCAATAACAGAACTAATTTAATACAACTTTATACCTAATCAATGCTCAAAAAAAGGTAAGAGCACTATCGCTCTTACCTTTTAACGATATCGTTTTATTATTGATTTACAACTTGCTCACGAGCTGGAGCCCATCTACTATTTAAATCATCCATAATGTCATCAAATGACTCATTACGGTTACCAATCGCAGCTTCAATAATACGTTGCTTGAAGTTTGCTTGCCAAAACCCTACTTCTGAAATATTATCAATGTCATCTAGCCAGCCTTCTTCACCTTCTCTATGAGTTGCATCTGAAATAAACTCTACACCTAGTTCCTCAAATGCAGCAAGTGTTTCTGGGAAATCTTCACCTACAATCGGTGAAATTCCACCTTGATCAAATGCATAACCAGATTCATGGATAAACCAATCAACCCAAGCTCTAGCAGCCTCTTTATGATCAGAATTTACATTAATTCCAAGATTAAAGTCTCCACCTACTACTGAATAAACCGTTCCATCCTCTTGAGTATAAGGGAATGGCATATATCCGATTACATCTAGATCATGACCTGAAACCTCTGCCGTTTCTTGCATTTGAATGATCGCCCAAGAACCTAAAACCATCGTACCGATTTCTCCATCAGCTAACATTTGTTTTGAAAGCTCCCAATCAGTCGTCAACGGATCAGATTCAATTAATCCTTGATTCGCTGCATCATACATCACTTTATAAAGAGTATAATGTGGTTCTCCTTCAGAGAATGGAGCTTCTGTATCGATTAAGTGGTTATTAAACTGTTCATCACCTGCAATCGCAAGGCGGTTCGGCTCCCACTGATCGAGTGGCCACGAATCACCATAATTCGTGTATAAAGGAATCGCGTCCGTGTTGTCTTTAATTGCTTGCAATGCTTCGATAAACTCATCTGGAGTTGCTGGGATATCAGTAATTCCCGCTTCTTCAAAAACTTCGGTATTATAAACAATTCCATTTGCATTTACGACAATCGGAATACCATAAGACAAACCTTCATAAGCAAAATCATCGGCAAACAAATATTGCTCAAGCTGTTCATCTACTGTTCCAAGCGGTTCAAAGAAATGTGGTAAATCTCCAGGAACAACACTATCTGGAATAAGTAAAACATCACCATAATCTTGTGTATTCATACGAATTTGTACTTGACCTTGATAATCTGTTATAGCTTCAAAGCTTAAGTTAATATTCGGATAAATTTCGTTGAAACGTTCTCTGTAATCTTGCTCAAATACTGTATCATTGATATCAGTACGCTGATGAAGAATGGTAATATCTCCTTCAATATCTTCAGGAGCTGTCACTGAATCAGCCTCTTCAGTACCATTTTCGTCTGTTGTTGTACCTTCATCATCGGTGTCACCACCGCCACAAGCTACTATGAACATTGCCAATGCAGCCAACGCAAGTGCTAACCAAAATTTCTTTGTCATCCTACTTACCCCCTAAGTCACATTAATTAGTTTATCGTTGAATCAAAAATTACGTTACAAGATTCAACAATTTCATTTTATAGTGGTAACGTTTTCAAGTCAAGAGATTTTTATAACTTTTTAAACATAGAAAAACCCTTTTATACCAGATGTTTCGTCATTTCATTTATTTTTAATTAAGTAAACGGTAAATTCAGTTAATTCATTTTTTATACTTTTTTTAAAGTAAAGGTTGGAACATAACAAAAGTGTTTATTTAAGAATCTGAACATTGTGCGTATGCAATGGAGTCATTTATTTACATCCTTGTATACTTGTTCAGATTCCTACTTATTAAAACACTTTTGTCCTAGCCCCTACCTAATTAATTTAACTTACATTTAATTTACTCTCTTCTCTGACAACAACGTTCATCCATTTTCGTGACAATGTACGCTTCAATCCAAATAAGATCCTAGCGATTTCTTGTGTGTTGGCTAGACCAAATACAATATAAATCGGGAAACCCGCATATGCGCCTATAAGAGCCAAAGGCAACCCTACAAACCATACACCTATTAAGTCTAAATACATAACAAACTTTGTATCTCCGCCCGCTCGTAATATGCCTATATTATTTACTTGGTTCAGCATTTTGAACGGTAAAATAATTGCATATACATATAAGATCGAAGTCGCATATTCGGCTACACTCGAACTAATATTATAAAAGCTAACAAAAAATGGAGCGACTAATAAAACACCAGCAGATGCCACGATCGACAGACCCAATGTTATCCAAAGAAATTTCTTGGCATATTGATAAGTTTCCTTAAACCGTTCACTACCGATACTATTCCCTATCATTACAGAGGCAGCATCCCCTAAACCAATAAATACAGCCATAAACAAAAAGATTAATGGATCAATTAAGGTGGCTGCAGCTAATTCATTCGTACCCATACGAGCAAACACCCAAAAATAACTAGTTTCACCTAACGTCCAAAAGATATGATTTAAAATTGAAGGCACTGAAATAACAAAATAACTTTTAATTAAACCACTCTCGAACACCTCTTTCATATCAATATGTCGAAAGGTTGAAAATAAATTAAACTGTCTAATGAGCAATACCATTAATACACAATGAAACACACGAGCAATTACCGTTGCAATAGCCGCCCCCTCTATTCCCAATTCAGGGAATCCGCCATTCCCAAAAATGAATAAATAGTTCAACAGTGTATTAAGTAAAATGGCAAAGACACTGAAATACATAGGAACCTTTACTTCCCCCATTGACCTTAATATGACCGTTAGAATTATTGTTATTCCCGTAAAAAAATAACTAATTGCTATAATTTTTATATACGAAGAACCTAACTCAACAACAGCTTGGTCTGGAGAAAATAAATTAATCAATTGATTAGCAAATCCAACAACGAAGAAAGAAGCGACTATTGTAAATCCAGAAATAATCGTTGTCGTAATCATCAATATCTTGCTTATACCTACCTTATCCTTTCTCCCCCAATATTGAGCAGCAAAAATCCCCGCTCCACTTGCAAAACCTTGTGTAATAAGAATTAAAATGATCGTGATTTTATTTGCTACCCCAACAGATGCAATACTAACTTCTCCAAGCTGACCAACCATCAAAGAATCTACCATACTTAAAAATGACGTCAGCAAAAACTGAATCGTTATGGGGACACTTAATGCCATCATTCGTTTATAAAAAGCTTTATCTTTTTCTAATGTGCCCAATTTACCTCTCCACCTTTTGTTATTTTTGTTATTTTATTTGTTAGTTATAACCTAACTAATATAGCAATGTATTTAACTAAACGCAAATAAGAAACCTATTGTAAGGCTTCTTATTCTACAATGAGCAAGACAGCACTAGTTCCCAAATTCCTTATCTTCCATGATTAGTTTTTCGCGCCACTCTCGTTTCTGAGCTCACAAAAAGATACGAGGATGAATCGTTTATTACAACTCATCCTCGTATCTGAAAAGTGCTTCATCCATTAAATTCGCTTTTTAACTATTCTAATGCCTCATCATTCAATTCATTGGAACTACAGAATCTCGCATGACAATTTCAGCTTTGATCAGTAATTTCTCAGGAGGAAACTGCCTATGTTCTCTTCGCCAAATTAATTTATATACAGCTCGTTGACCAATCGACTCTTTCAATACTTGCACAGTCGATAGACTAGGTTTAATTAATGCACTAGAATCAATATTGTCAAACCCAGTCACGGAGCAATCAACTGGAACATTATAACCTACTTTCCTAAGGCTCATAATCACTCTTTGAGCTATATCATCATTAGCACAAAGAAAAGCGGTCGGTATTTCGTCACGCTCCATTACCCATCGTTGAAATGATAATTGGAATTCACTTGAATAAGGAATGGAGAGTGGTTGTTTTATTATCTCATCTTGAAGGCCATTTTCTTCAATCGCCATTCGATAACCTAACCAACGTTCATAGAAGCTTTTTGAAAAAGACGTATCCCCTACAAATGAAATTGAACGATGACCAATTGCAATGAGATGATTAGTCATTTTATATAACCCATCCATGTTATCTGCATAAATAGAATCAGCAGGAACCAAGCTATCCTCATGATTTATTAGAACTATAGGTACCGCTAACTGATGTAGCTCTACTAATACTTCAGACGATACGTGCCCAACTCCAATAATTCCTTGCAAATTGGCCGTATTAACCAATTGCTTAACTTGCTGGTCCTCACTTACGATCATCATCCCTAATTTCACTTCATTAACGGCTTCATAAATACCATCAATAATCTTCCCCCAATAAAGGGAATCATGATGGCTTTGGTGTTCAATTACGACTATAATAAACGACGAATGACTAGCATTAACATCCTCTGTCTTATTCGATCTCAACAAATCAGAATGATAACCAAGTTGCTTTGCTATAAATAATATTTTCTCTCTCGTCTGATCACTTACACCTGGTTTTCCATTTAACGTTTTTGAAACAACATATTTAGAAACACCAGCTACGTCAGCAATTTGTTGCATAGTTACTTTTTTCCTCGCCAAAGCATTCACCTCTAGAGCGATTTAACACAAAAGTGTTATTTTTGTTAGTTTTGTTATCATCATAACACATTTTATTATATTGAAACACATTTTTATCTATACGAATATACCGAAAGAGTACGTTAGTGCCCACCCATTTTTTGAATACTACTCAAAGAAGAGGAAGCTGTTTATTCAACCAACTCCCTCTTGGATCTTTATATATTTTATAATCACCTGTTATCTTTACTATACCATTGCTTTAAAACAGATTCCGCTTTCTTCCCATAAATATCAAAATCAACATCTTCCTTCGCTTTCTCTAAAGGGTATAACTTTGTTTTCCAGTCCCAAAAGAAGAAACCAGCGAACCACGGAACATCCCAAAAAACCTTTAATACTGAACTATAGAATCTCGCCTGCTCCTCTTCATCAAAAGGTAACTCAGTATGTTCAAAATCCCAAGGCATCGTCGCACAACCTCTTGCACTTCGACAGCCAATCTCAACAAATACAATCGGCTTATTAAATTTCTCGTGCAGCTTTTTAAGATTATCCCTTACCTTCTCCCAGTTTTTTATCATATTTTCTTCTGAATCACCTGGTACGTTTGCTACTGGATAATACGCACTTGTGCCAATTAGATCGACTCTATCAAACCAGTCAACCCCTTCTTCCTTACCGTGGTTAGCATTATAAATTAAAGGTCCATTATACACAGCTTTAACATCTTTAATGACCTGATACCATTCATCTGTTCTTGATTCTGTATCGATCATCTCACAACCAATGCAGAACATTTCACACTCTAGTTCCTCAGCAAGCTCCGCATAATGAAGCAGAAAGTTCGTATAAGAGCCAAACCACTTCTCCCAATACTCATCTGCATCTTTTGGAAATCCAATTCGCGCACGCCATAAACCATCCCTAGAATTTACGACAGGCTTTAAGCAAACCTTTAATCCAAGCTCTTTCGCTTGTCTAACAGCAAATTCAATATCGCGATCTGTCATTGTAAAGCCATAATCAAATATAATTTCAGTTGATGAGAACGTCTCTTGATAAGTAAAAAATGATAGAGCGATCCACTCGCTTCCAGTCTCTTTCAGCTTTTTCATTGATTCAACCGCTTCTGCGGTACGATATGCACCTCTTGTTGTATTCCAGCCGTAGGTCATACCTTTAATAAAAAGATCCTTCATAACATTTACCCCCTATTCCTTTTGTTAACTCTTCGCTTGCAACGTCCACATGACACTTTGAAAATCACCATGGAGTTCTGGAATATTTACACCAGCGTACATCAACTCTTGACCCGTAAACTCCTGATCTAACTCAACAATTTTATATACTTTATTTGGATCAAGTCCTCTTAGCTTCACTTTCGTAAAAGGAACATTCGCTTCTGCCAATGTACTGAAATAAGCAAGGACTGCTTCCGTTTGATCGTCGGAAACGAACATCCATGATGTGTGTGATTGGATAAAAGGACTTTTCAATCGATAAAAATCTCCAAATTGAATAATCGGTCTAACTCCCTTGTACCAATTAACTTGCTCCTTGATTTTCGCCTTTTCTTCTTCACTTAATGCTGATACATCTAACTCATAACCGAAATTACCAGACATCGCGACATGGCCTCGAATATCTAATGAAGTCATACGATTCACTTGATGATTCGGAACAGCTGAAACGTGTGATCCCATCGCGCTAATAGGATAAATGAGACTTGTTCCATATTGAATTTTCAAACGCGATATTGCATCCGTATTATCACTTGTCCACGTTTGAGGCATATAATATAGGATACCTGGATCAAATCGTCCCCCACCTCCTGAGCAACTTTCAAACAATACATCCGGAAATGTACTAGTGATCTGATCCATAACATAATACACACCAAGAATATAACGATGTGCTGTTTCTCTTTGTCGCTCTGCAGGAAGTGAAATTGAACCGACCTCCGTCATATGACGATTCATATCCCATTTCACATAACTAATTGGAGCACTTGCTAAAATATCTGATACTCGCTTTATTATTTCATCACACACGTCTTTCCTAGTTAGGTCGAGTATTAATTGATTACGCCCTTCCGACCGTGAACGATCTGGAATATGAATACACCAATCAGGATGCGCACGATATAAATCACTATCTACAGAAATCATCTCTGGCTCAAACCATAAACCAAATTGCATATCATTCTCTACAACTTGATTAGCTAGATGTTCAATTCCGTTCGGTAATTTATTTCGATCAACAAACCAATCTCCTAAAGACCCTTTATCACTATTACGCTTCCCAAACCAACCATCATCAAGTACAAATAATTCGATACCTAATTCTTTACTTGCATTTGCAATATCGACTATTTTTCCTTCATTAAAGTCAAAATAAGTCGCTTCCCAATTATTAATAAGAATGGGACGTAATTGATTACGATACTTCCCACGACATAATCGTTCTCTATACAAATGGTGAAACGTCTTAGACATCCCACCTAATCCTTGATCTGAATAGACCATGACAGCTTCAGGAGTTTGAAACGTTTGTCCTGGATCCAACACCCATGAAAAATCAAATGGATTTATTCCCATCGTTACACGTGAATAATGAAACTGATCTACTTCAACAGAAGCTTGAAAATTTCCACTATAAACCAAATTAATACCAAATACTTCTCCAAATTCTTCGGTTGTTTCAGGTCGGACAAGTGCTAAAAATGGATTAAATTGATGACTACTTGCTCCTCTACGACTTTCTATCATTTGTATACCGGATCGTAATTTTTCTCTTTCCATATAACGCTCTCTGGACCACGCTCCAGGCAACGTGATTAGCTCAAACTCAGATTCACGGAAATCTACATTAACACTTGCCGCTTTTAAGAGCTTTAGCTTTTGGCTGCCATTATTCACAAACCGAACCGTACGTGTCATGACATCAAACGTCGTGAACACCGTATAGCTCACAACAATTTCAGCATCTATTACCTCATCGAATAAAGTCAGCTCTAGTGTTTGGGCTTCACTGTCTGACTCTACATATGTTGCAGGCAAACCATCAAGCTCACCTTTTCCCTGCACTATGCGATGTGACTTATATTGAAAATTAGTCACCGTTGTGCCATTTTCTAATTGAATTTGATAAGCAGGTATATGAAAATCAGTATTCCCAAATGCAGGATATTCTTGAGGCAGCGTATCTAATGAAAAGAATGGGTCATCAGGGTCTGGATTAGGTGAAAATGATCGATCCTTAAAGCGTAGCTTCGTCCCATGATTGTAGGAATCCATTTTCTTACCCCAATATAAATGTGCCAAATACCCGTTATACACTTGGATTATGTAGCTCGTTCTTTCCGATTGTAAGTGAAATGTCTTTGTTTGCCCATCATATGTAATTCCCATTTATAATCCCCCTTATTGCAATTTCTCCAATCTACCCTACATATCAATCACCTTGATCGTTATTTGCTTCTCCCTTCTAAAAAAGGGGCTTCAAAAGAAGACTGTCGTCATCCTTTGTGCCCCCTAATAGTAAAACGAACTGTTTTATTTAACCGATCCTTCTGAAAATCCGTTATAAATATAACGCTGCAATGCAAGGAATATAATCAATGTCGGAATCACAACAATGATGACACCTGCACAAATAATTTCCCACTGCGCTCCATAAGGGCCTTGGAATTTAAACAAGGCCGTAGAAATAACTTGTAATTCCGCTTTCGGCATATATAAGTACGGTATATAGAAATCATTATAAACCGCTACACCTTTTATAATGAAAATCGTTGCTATAGCTGGTTTTAGCTGTGGAACAATTATCTTCCTGAAAATCGTGAAATATGACGCTCCATCAAGCATCGCTGATTCATCCAATGATACAGATACACGATCAAGAAATTGCAAGAAAACAAAAACTGCAATAATGTCTGTACTCATGAATAATATAATCGCTGACCATCTCGTATTAAAGAGACCTAATTCACTAATAATTTGGAACGTTGCTACTTGAGTAGTTACGCCAGGAATTAAAGTCGCTAATAGGAATAAGCCTAGCATAAGCTTACTGCCTTTAAATTGAAAGCGACTTAATATATATGAAATCATTAATCCGAGCAGTATAGCACTCGATACGGCAAGCACAAAAATAATGAACGTATTGAAAAAACCAAGTAACATTTTCCCTTCAGTGAAGGCTCTAGTATAGTTTTCGAAATTCAACCAGCTTTGCGGTGGAACTAGCGCACCTGTCGAAACATATTCTTCTCTACTTTTAAAGGAGGCAAACAACACAACTAAAATCGGTATAACTGTAGCAGCAACCCCTAATGTTAATGAAACGTATTTAACAACTGAAAAAAACCTTGCACTTAAACTCATTATTAAGCCTCCTTATCCTTAAAGAGAAATTTCTGAAGCAACGTAACAAAAATAACGATGACTAGGAGGACAACCGCCATGGCAGAAGCCAGTCCAACTCGACTAAACTTAAAGGCCGTATCTACAGTTTGAATAACAAATGTGCTACTTCCGTTAGCTCCACCTGTCATAATAAACGGAATTTCAAATACGCTAATCGCACCACTAACAGCTAAAATAAGATTCAATTCAACAACTCGACGAATACTAGGTAAAATAATGTATACAAATTGATGCCATCTATTCGCACCATCAATTTCAGCAGCCTCGTAGATTTCACTTGAAATTGACTGAATTGCTCCTAGAAATATAATGAAATTAAAACCCATGTACCTCCAGACAGACGTTCCTGCTAAAGAAATATTAATTAAATCAGGGTTTCCTAACCACAATTGAGTATACTCACTAAGACCCAATACAGCCAATAAGCTATCTAACGTCCCACCTTCACGATAAAAGAATAAGAAAATAAAGCCAATAGCAACACCATTTAATAAGTAGGGGAAGAAAATAGCACCTTTGAAAAAGTTCTTCAACCTTACTTCAAAACTGAGTAGTGTAGCAAAATAAAGTGCTAAGCCCATTTGCACAAAAGTAGCAGCAAAGTAATACAAACTAACAACAAACACCGAGAAATATTCCGGCCTTGTAAAAATCGTGACATAGTTACTGAACCCAACAAAATCCATAGTTGGACTCATTCCATTCCAATTATGAAAGCTGTACACAATCATATTAAACAATGGTAAGTACGAAAACGTTACGAGCAACCCTACTGGTATAAGAGAAAAAGCAATAATAATAATAATTCGTTGTGTGCGATAATTAAGATTAGATAGTCCTAAACCACCCTTTTTTTTATCGCTCACACTTTCAGACACATTTGCCATCAGTAAACCCCCTTAAGAACTTCAGCTTTACGCTTTATAGTAGCCTTCCCTTTTCGGTTCATACACAACAAGCTAGTTAAGACCTATATTTCTTTTCATAATGTTACATTTCTTACATACGCTCTCTCCTCGAATATTAGTTCATCGATCACTTAATAGCGTGGAATCAAACATATGACATCGCTTTCTCACAGATCAAATGCCGACACCATCATACATTCCCCTTAAAATGCTTACTATTTTCTCCATTTCTAATCAACATTAATATGATAAAGTATTTAATTAAGTAATCGTTAAAGTTTCATCTAAACCCTATCTTATTATGAGAACGTTTACGTGTCAACCATGAATAAATAAGTTAACTTATTTGTTTAAATTCGTCATTAATGCCCGAACCATGACGCTGTACAAAGCCGGTGCACTTACAGCAAATAATAAAAGATTTAGCGTCCCAATATAATACAAAGCAAACATACCTACGAGCATAAAAACGGACCTTAGAAGGTTCTTTAAAGCTAAGACAAAGCTAATTCCGACAGCTTGATTAAAGGAATGCCCTTTCCCTTCTGTAATAAGATAGGACGTATAAGTAAAAAGCAATAAAAATATTGCTAATAAATATAACATGACAATTAATCCTATTAATGAGTATTCCGTAGCTGATTCATTTAATAAAAATGTTGTCATATACAGCAACGCAAACACTAATGCAAATAGAAACGACCCCCATTTATAAGTAGCATACGCCCGATAATATCTCCTATACATCTGAGCAATTGACACGTCCTCTTCGTCCATTCGCCCACTTTTCACATCAGCTATTACGGCAAACAACCCCGCTGTAGCTGGTACTAATCCATACACAACAAACCCTCTTAAAACAAATAACCAAAAAAGGATACTTGCTTGAATATAATAATAAACCCTTGTTATAAATGCCATGTCCATCATGGTTAAACACCTACTTATATAGAGACTAAGACAAAAGTATTTTTATAAAAGAGAAACCGAACAAATACACAGAAATGCACAGTAACTGCTCCTGAAATATTCTCGCTACATTCACTAATGTTCAGATTTTCAACTAAACACTTTCGTTATGTCCTAGCCTCTATTAATTTAATGTTGCATTTTTTTCAACTGATAAAACTCACCTTGTTTTTCCATTAATTCATCGTACGTTCCGACTTCCACACATCGCCCTTCTTTCATGACAACAATGCGGTCGGCATCTCTTATCGTTGATAATCGATGTGCGACGATAAACGTCGTACGTCCTTTAATTAGCTCGCGAATCGCTTCTTGCACATGGAATTCAGACTTATTATCCAATGCAGAAGTCGCTTCATCTAATAAAATCACTTCAGGGTTTCGGACGAGAGCACGAGCAATGGCAATACGTTGTCGTTGCCCCCCAGATAGTTTTCCTCCATGCTCCCCAATTAACGTATTCAAACCGTCTGGCATTTCCGCAATAACATCGTGAAGGTTGGCCATTTGTACGACCTGCTGAAGCTGCCCCTCCGATACATGGTCTAAGCCATATGTTATATTGTCTCTGATTGATCCGGAAAATAGTACCGTGTTTTGAGGAACGACCGCAATTCTTTGCCGGTAGGCCTGCATATTTAAGTCATCAAAAGGGACACCATCGATCAAAATCTTGCCTTCTGTCGGGCGGTAAAAACCTACAACCATACTTAGAACCGTTGATTTTCCTGCACCTGATTCCCCGACAAAGGCTATACACTCTCCTGGCTTCACAGTTAAGTTAAAACGATTAAGAACATGCTTCTTCGTATCTTTATAATGAAAGCTTACATCATCAAATGTAAACTGCCCTTTCAAATGTCCAAGCCGCTTTTCGCCTTGATATTCTACCATTTCTTTTGAAAATAACACTTCTGAGACTGAAATAATGGATTCATACCCTTTCGCTAATTGTGGGTACACATTTATAATCTGATTAACTGACATTAGTATCGTTGTAAAATATGCTTGATACAAAGCAATATCACCAATTGGCATTTGTCCACGATACACAAGGTACGCCGTGAAAATTAAACAAATCATTTGAAACACCTGAAAAACGACCCAACCTGATGCCCCAAAGAACGCTTCAGCAATATCTAATTTATACCCCTTCCCTTTTAAATCCTTAAGCGTCGAATCTGTTTTTTTAATTTCTAAATCTTCGAGCCCATGAGCTCTTGTTACAGGAATCATATTTACTGTTTCCGCCACCTGACCTGACATCACTTCAATTTGCGTTCTAAATTCCCGGTTACGTTGTCTCAATCTTTTCTTAAAGAGGATAACTAAACCAATCGCAAGAGGAATGACCAAAATAAAAAATAAAGCCATCGTTCCATCACGAAAGGCCGTTACTGTTATGGCTACAACCACATTTGTAACCGCAGCAGAAAAAGTAAACATCACTTGTTTAGAGAGAACCTCAATATTTTCTACATCTCGAAGCACCTTCGCTTGTAATTTCCCTGAGCGCAACTCACTATGATAGGAAATCGATAAATGCTGTAACTTACGAATTAACGTACTTCTTAGACCTGCTTCAACATGTCTTGAAGCTTTGCTTAAGTAACTAACATGTAGCACTTGAGAAGGAATGTTTTGCACAATAACTAAAACGACAACAGCAAAATTGATCCACAACTCTGCTACATTTCGTTCATCAGGGGCACTAGCTATATTAATCATATTAGCTGTCACAACAGGTATCACCCAGACAGGTGAATGCTTCATCAAAAAGAAAATAAAAGATAGAACAATATTACTTACTTGACCTTTATATAACTGTAAAAACGTCTGCAAAGCTCTCCCCTGCTTCACCTGATCTCCGTTAAATAATGGTTCATAATTAAAGGATTGATTTTTCTTCTCCCCCATAAAATCCACTCCTTAGAGAAATCCTAAAATAACTGAAGGTGTCTCAAAAGTCCTTCTTTCAAGACACCCATTACTATCTTATATATCTAAAATATATTGAAGAATACGATCAGGATGACCTGGCAATTGCTCATGTCCGAAATCTGGGTACAATTCATAACGTTTCGAAGATGTAATTTTGTTATAGGCTGCAAATTGTGTCGACGGAGGACAAACTGTATCCATTAAGCCAACAGCCATTAACACATCTGCTTTTATACGAGGTGCTAAATGCTGAATATCGATATAACCTAACTTCGTAAATATCTCTTCTTCACGTTTATGCTGAGGATCAAAATGTCTAAAGTATTCTTTCAGCTCATGATACGCATCCTTCGCTAAATCCATTTCCCACACCCGCTGATAATCACTTAAAAACGGATAAACAGGAGCGGCTTTTTTAATTCTTGGCTCTAATGCAGCACAAGCTAACGTTAATGCGCCACCTTGTGACCATCCTGTTGCAATAACCTTTTCTTCATTAACTTCAGGTAAATCCATCACAATCCTAGCCACTTGAGCTGTATCTAAAAAAATATGACGGAACAATAAATGATCTGCTCCTTCATCATCGAGTCCACGAATAATATGACCATGATGAGTATTCCCTTTCACTCCGCCCGTATCCTCTGAGTATCCGCCTTGTCCACGTACATCCATCGCTATAACTGAATACCCCAATGCAGCAAAGCTTAATAAGCCAGCCCATTCTCCTGAGTTAACCGTATATCCATGAAATTGAATAACTGCTGGATGAGGTTCTAAAGCATTTTTCGGCTTCACATACTTACAATGTATTCTCGCCCCTTTCACGCCTGTAAAGTATAAATGGAAACATTCCGCAAAAGGGACTTGGAATTCACTACGAACAAGCTCTAATTGAGCATCAACTGCTTTCATTTCTGCTAATGCTCTTTCCCAATACTCATCAAAATCTTTCGGTTTCGGATTTCTTCCTTTATATTCAACTAACTCTTCAAAAGGCATATCAATCATTGGCATCGTATTCCCCTCGCTTCTTCTATTTAATTGACGAATATGAATAGATCATTTCAGCATTTCCTATTAATTCATAACGTTCAACAGTCGCAGGAATAATAAAATGGTCACCCATTGAAAATGAATGAGATGTTTCATTAACAACAATCTCACCTTCGCCAGCTAGAATACTAACTAATAAATAATTCTCTGTGTGCTCTGTTTCATAAACCCCTGCTAACGTTCCATGAAATACAGTAAAGTACTCTTGTGACACTAATTTTTTCTTTGTTAACCCTTGATCGCTTAACTCCGTTTGTTCTGGATATGTATCCTGATGCGGGATAGTCGTTACATCAATTGATTGACGAATATGTAACTCACGCGTATTCCCTTTATCATCAATACGATCATAATCATACACTCGATAAGTCGTATCCGAGCTTTGCTGTGTTTCAAGAATAAGAGTCCCTTTTCCAATGGCATGAACAGTACCACTCGGTACATAATAGAAGTCTCCTGGAGATATGGGTACTTTCTTTAACAATTTATCCCATGCCCCTTCTTCTATCATTGTTACGAATTCTTCTTTCGTATGAGCGTGATGGCCTAAGATCAATTCTGCCCCTTCTTCACAATCAATAACATACCAGCATTCTGTTTTACCAAGCTCACCATTTTCATTTACACGGGCATAATCATCATCAGGATGAACTTGAACAGATAAGTCTTTATTCGCATCCAAAATCTTCACTAAAAGTGGAAATTGCTCTCCCTTTTCATTTCCGAATAGCTCGCGATGATCGTTCCAAGCATCAATTAGCGTCCGACCAGCTAAAGGACCATTTTTAATGGTCGAAGGACCATTCTCGTGCGCCGATATCCCCCAGCATTCACCTGTTGTCTCAGTCGGAATTATATAACCAAATAGCTCCCTAAGTTTCTTTCCACCCCAAATACGATCTTTAAATTCTGGTTCTAAAAAAATCGGTTCATTATACATCTTCATCCTCCTGCTCAATATTTGAAATCCAGAAATTTCTATGACTGTGTTTCATTATATTTCACTAATGCAGCTGCCCCAATTAACCCAACATCGTCACCTAACTGTGCCATTTTGAATTGCAAATGATCAGCCAGTGGTTTCATCGCTTTCTCTCTAGCAAACTCAATTGAAGGGTTAAACAAGTAATCACCTACTTTACTCACCCCTCCCCCAAAAATGATTAATTCTGGATTATATAAATGGATAACATTAACAAGTCCTACACCTAAATATGTTCTCGTTTCTTCAACAATTTCTAATGCTAACTCATCGTTTCTCTTCGCTGCATCAAAAACATCTTTAGACGTAATTGTACTCTTTTCTCTTAAAATACTATCAACTGAACTCTCTCGTAATCGCTCTTTCGTTCTATTCATAATTCCTGTACCTGAGGTGTATGCTTCTAGACAACCTCGATTCCCACAACCGCATACAGGACCATCAGGGTTTAGGCTCATATGTCCAACCTCTGCTGAACTACCGTTAACTCCTAATAGCAAATGGCCATTATCTAGTATCCCTGTCCCTACCCCCGTACTTATCGTCATATACACCATATTTCTTTTTCCTTTTCCTGCCCCAAAGTAATATTCCCCCAAGGCTGCAGCATTAGCATCATTGTTAAGATAAACAGGTACATTAAAGTGTTCCTCAAGAATCTTCCTCAAAGGGATATTTACCCAACCAGGTAAATTAGGTGGCGAAAGAATCGTTCCTTGAAACACATCTAATGGTCCTGGAGAGCCTATCCCAATTCCTAATATCGCTTGTTTCCCTTCTATTTTAACCGTTTCATCGCTCACTCGCTCAACCAATGAAATTAAACGTTTAATAACAGAATCCGGTCCTTCTTCAGCCTGAGTTAGCGTGCTTTCTCTTTTTATCAAATCGCCTAATTCAGTAAAAAGCCCTGCTCGTATTTGCGTCCCTCCTAAATCAACTCCAATTAAATACAATACATCCCCCTACTTTCTACTTAATTTTTTCCTTAACGCTCACTTTACTATAAGAAATGTACAACGACATTTCAAGAACCTTCGTGCGTCGAGAAAGCACTTCTGACTTTGAAATAAAGGACAGAATGAAAGAGGTCCATTTTAATTTGACTAACACTAGCTTCACTCGTCACCCGCTTAATAGGAGAAACCCACTCGTATCAAACTTTTCAAAAAGGCAACGATTTCGCACATTGCTGAAAGAGCACTGAAAAAGTTAAAAACAAAACTTTTTCAGTGCCCTTCAGATCACCAGCCTTTTCTCTGATCTGGCATTTTTTAGGATGCTTATTTAGATGAATAATAATTATGGACGGTTTTCTCTGCTTTTTTGCCGTATATACAATAATCATCATTCGAAGAAGCTTGATCTCGTCCATACAAACGAGCAGGCCAGTCCCAAAGCATGTACCCGCCAAACCATTCTTCATCATCTAACTTAGAAAACATTTCCTTATAATAGTCATCTTGGGCTTCTTCACTCACTTGCCCTTTATTTAAGTTCCAATCGTTCGGAACCATCGGAGAACCGAACCGACTGGGACAGCCAGCCTCCATAAAGAAAAATGGCTTCTCCCATTGATTAACGACTTTTTTAATACGTTGAATGTGTTCATCCCAAGAATCAACAGGGTAATAGCCACTAGATGAGATGACATCGACCGCATCCCACCATTTCACCTGGCCTTCTTGATACTTGTCACAATTATAAGTAACGACACCTGAATACACTTCACGTACTTTTCGAATAAGTTCTCGCCATTCCTGCTCACGGCGATCGGTTTGCACCATTTCACAGCTACACAGAACATTTCACAGCCCGTCTCTTCAGCTATCTTCGCATAATGCAAGATGAATTTCGTATAGCTTTCAAACCATTCTGACCATTTTGGTTCACAAGGAACATCAAGGTCAAAGAAATTAATATGTGCTCTCCATGTGCCATCAGAACAATTAACAACAGGCTTTAAGCAAACGGACAAGCCTAACTTTTTTGCTTCATTAATAGCCCAATACACTTCATCATCTGTTACGACCGTGCCGCTTTTATAGTTAATTTCTGTCGAATGTGCTGTTTCTTGTAACCCTTGAAATGCGATCGCCGTCCAATTAACAGCTAAACGCTCCTTCATTTCTTTCATAGAGTGCTTCGCTTCCTCCGTCGCCCATTGACCACGGATACCTACCCAACCCCAAGTCATTCCTTTAATAAAATTCATTACACAAACGCCCCTTTTTTTGTCATTAACGCTGTTCTTCACTAATACGTTCAATCATTTCAAAACAAAATCTTGAATTGTGATAAGGACATTTCCAAGGCTCCACCTTCGGAAAATCTTGATATACATGATTATCTTTATCTAACTTCCAATACCATTCACCATTTTTATGATCAATGACATATTTGGTTGTATATTTCCATAAGCTTTCGACAGCAGTATAATATGCTGGATCCTTCGTAAGCTGAAATGCATTATAAAAACCAACCATTGATTCAGCCTGTACCCACCATACACGGTCCTTATCTAAATGTCCGTTGTCCTCTAACTCATTCATGACACTTCCATCTGAATCTATTCCGTCTTCTAACACTTTTTTGGCCATTTTTAACGATACCTTTTCTACTCTTTCTAATAAGCATTCATTTTGAAGAACCTCTGCCGCTTCATATAGCAGCCAGCTTCCTTCAATATCATGACCATAAGAAATCGTATTGGACGCAGGTTGCCACTGTTCATTGAAGAACAATATAAATTGGTACGTATCAGGATGAACAATATGGTCCAACGTCACTACTATTAACTCGGTTAACTGACTCTTCAAACCTTCATCCTTCCATACTCGGTATAGGTTCGTGTATGCTTCAAGAATGTGTAAATGAGTATTCATTGATTTTGCAGTGTTCAAATCCTTACCACTTAATCGTAAATCTTCATCTCCCCCCATTTACGAGTAAAAGCTTCTAAGTACCCTTTATTTTCCTGATCATACGCATGCTTCTCAATTAATTCATACAGCTCTTTTGCTATTTCTAAGCTTTCTTCATTTCCAGTTGCCATGTAATACTCGGACAAACCATAAATCGCAAAAGACTGATTATAAATGTGCTTACGATCTTCTACTGGTTGCCCTTTATAATCAACCATCCAATACACTCCGCCCTGCTCAGGATCTATAAATGATTCAATTAAAAATGAATATGCGTGATTAGCAACTTTTAAGTAACGTTCTTCCTTGAACATTCGGTAAGCTTTTGAATAGCTCCAAAGGATACGAGAGTTTAATATACACCCTTTTTCTGCTTCTTTATTAATTTGTTGATCATTTGTTATATAACCATAAAACCCACCATATTCTTCATCTATCGTATGATCAATCCAGTAAGGTAAAATATCACTCGTAAGATGCTTTTCAATTTGTTGACGTAGTTCTAATTGTGGAATCATCTCAACTTTCTCCTTTTTCTTTTCATTTAGATAAACAAGCCCGCTATGAGACCAACCATCCATAGCGGGCTGAAACAAGTTCCTTACTTACATATTCCCTTCTAAAGGGTCCTCACCAATCACTTCATGGTATTCCTTTGTATAAGCGACAATTTCCTCAACTGTTGTATACGCGATCCCAACGTACGTATCAGCCGCACCATAGTAAATTGCGATGCGCCCAGAGTCAGCGTCATGTAATGTAGCACATGGGAAGATGACATTGTTAACAAACCCTCGTTCCTCATACCATTCTTCAGGCGTAAGAACGAAATTTTTACAACGGTACTTCACTTTAGATGGATTCTCAAGGTCTAAAATGGCAGCACCCATTGAATAAACAAATCCATTACACGTTCCAGTCACTCCATGATAAAACATTAACCAACCTTCTGTTGTTTCAATCGGCGCGGGTCCACCACCAATCTTTACTGCCTGCCACCAACCTTCGCCTCCCTTACTCATAACATGGCGATGCTTACCCCAGTAAGTCAAATCAGGACTTTCACTTAAGAAGATATCACCAAATGGGGTATGACCACTGTCACTAGGACGCGACAACATCATATAATGACCATTTACTTTCCTTGGAAATAAGACTCCATTTCGATTAAAAGGCAAATAAGGATTTTCCAATCGAATAAACTGTTTAAAATCTTTTGTTTGAGCTAAACCAATTGATGCTCCATAGAAATCTGTACACCAAATAATATAATACGTACCTTCAACCTTAACTAAACGTGGATCATACGCATAGTTCGGTTGGAACACATCACCATTTTCATCGACAAAATGAATTCTTTCTTCCTCTATATTCCAATCTAAGGCATTTTCACTCCAGCCTAAGTGTAAATGCGGACGGCCATTCGTTGTTTCTGCGCGAAACACACCTACAAATCCCTCTCCATAAGGGAGAACAGCACTATTAAAGATACGCGCAACATTTTTAACAGGGTTTCGCCTTATTACTGGATTATCTGAATGTCTCCAAACAGGCCCATGATAGCCACTTGGCTTTTCCTGCCAAGCATATTAGATAACGACTCACCAATGATCTTCACTTGACTCATACACGAACACCTCTTTCCAAGAATAAAGTAACGACCGAGATTTTCATATGGCCTGATATTCGTACAAATCGACCGCTTAATTACATGATTCTTATTCAAACTCAATTTAAAATTACTTACCCGAACCTATCAAATGAGTTTATCGTTTAAGTTACATAACGTATAATACCTTTACACCGCTTACTTGTCAATACATTTCTCTTTTTTATCTTGATCATTTTTTCGTTCAAAATACTTATTAAATTGACCCCAAACAATAAAAAAGATGTTGAAGTCTATCCCCCTTCAACATCTTTTTCTCTTATTTAATTTAAATTTTTTTGACTGAATCACGGTGAATAATCGTTCCTTTTATAAGAACACGACCGGAATTTTTGTGCTCGTTCTTAATCTTTTCAATAATAAATTCTACAGCTACTTTTGACATTTCTTCAATATTTACTTCAACCGTTGTCAACTGAGGCTCTGTTAGAGTGGAATAAATATCATTATCAAACCCTACAACTGAACAATCTTCTGGAACTGAATAACCCATTGATCGTAACTTGTTCATCAAATTATAACCAACTTGATCACAGTTGCATACAAAGGCAGACGGTAGTGGATTAGGTATTTCTAGATCAATATAAGTTCCTTTCTCGTCACGGTCATTAATAATATAGCCCTCATTTAAGCTTAGATTATGTTCTAATAACGATTTATAATACCCAAGAAATCGATCCTGAATACTGCTCGTTGAATGGATATTACCAACAAAAGCGATGTCTTTATGTCCTTCCTTCACTAGATAATTCGTTAATTCATACACTCCATAAAAGTTATCTGTAATAATAGAATCGATATCAGAGTGATCTGTATAGAAGTCTAAGAAAACTTTTGGGATATTATTATCAGTTAGCAAATCAATATACTTACTACTAATTTGACCTAATATAATAAATCCATCAACCTTACTTTCATAGTATGTTCTCGGTAACTGTAAGTTCCGTTCATCCTCTGCCGATAGAACTTGCAAGATCCCATAATAACTATATTGTTCAAGCATTGTCGTAATGTGCTGATAGAATTTTAAATAAAAATTACCACCAGAAAATCTTTCCGGAATGATAATCCCTATATTATAAGAAAGACCTTCCTTCATCGATTTCGCTACTGCATTAAATCGATAACCCATTTCAATCGCAAGCGCTTTAATTTTTGCTTTCAGCTCATCGCTTACTCCCTCTTTATCATTTAACGCTTTTGATACCGTAACACTACTCACTCCAATACGTTCAGCTATATCTCTCATCGTTATATTACTTTTCATTGCGCGCACCTCCTTACCGACTCTTCAACTGTTTACAGAAAAGGTATCGCAAAAAGTCAACTTTGACCCTCTGTGATACCTCTTCAATACTAAATTTGCACTATCACATACTAAGAATACTAAGCGAATCAAAAGGTTGCAACTATTTTTTCCTATGACTTACTTAATATTTTTAAGTAAATGCAGATTTTTCTCTATCAATTCTTTACGTTGCTTAGCATTTTCGATCGAATGTAACGGATCCTCAGGTGTTTGGAACGTATAATCTACTAGCTTTTCAATCGTTGTTGTCGCTACGTGAATCCTTGTATCACTTGAAGCATAGTAAATAAATACTTCATTTTGCTCATTTACAATTGCTCCATTGCAAAAAATCACATTTGAAACATCACCGACACGCTCTTCATCATACGGGGCAATAAAATGTCCACCTGGCTTAGCAATAATCTTCTCAGGAGCTTCTAAGCTAGTTGCAAAGGTATAAAGTACATATCGTAACCCAGCAGCTGTATTTCGCACTCCATGTGCAATGTGAATCCAACCTTTATCCGTTTTGATCGGAGCAGGCCCTTGGCCATTTTTCACCTCATACACAGTGTGATACACCTTTTCATCCATGATCGTTTCTTCGGAAATAATCGGCTTTTCTATGTCATCACATACACCAAAAGCAATTCCCCCACCTTTCCCAGTAGAGATGAAGCCATCTTGTGGCCTTGTATAAAAGGCATACTTTCCATCCACAAATTCAGGGTGCAGTACTACGTTTCGTTGTTGCGGTGAGGGTGTTTCAATATTTGGAAGGCGCTCCCAATATTTCAAATCCTTCGTTCGAACAAGACCAGCTTGAGCAACTGCACTGGATGTGTCAAACTGAGGTGCTCCAGGATCCTTGCTCTCGGAACAATAGATTCCATAAATCCAACCATCTTCATGCTGCACTAATCTCATATCATAAATATTCGTCTCGTCTTCATAAGGATTCTCCCAAGTAATAGGAGTACCAATAAACTGAAACTGATCAACCCCATTGTCACTCTCTGCTATCGCAAAGATAGACTTACGATCAACCCCTTCTAATCGAACGACCATATAATACTTCCCGTTCAAATAAATAGCCCCAGGGTTAAAGGTAGCATTTACGCCTAAACGCTCCATAAAAAATGGATTAGATTGCTTACTAAGATCAAACCTCCAATGAAGAGGAACATGATGTCGTGTTAAGACAGGGTCTTCGTAACGATCATAAATACCGTTATAAAAATCTTCCTTCTTTTTATTTTTCTTTGCAAGGTATTCATTTTGCTTTTCTAATAAATCAAAATACTTTTCATGAATCATAGTCATTCAACCTTCCTTAACAATCAGTTTACTTCGTTAGTTTATCGTTAACTCTATTTTACCTATTTATAATAACTTAATTTCAACAATTGTGTCAACTTCACAATGTAGCGCTTTCTATAGAAGGCGCTCTTTGTTTTATTGTTAACAAAAAAACTACTGCTCTATACAGAC
>NZ_BAUU01000035.1 GCF_000513115.1 Halalkalibacter hemicellulosilyticusJCM 9152 | reverse complement strand
ACCGAAAAACCATACGAAAAATACAAAAACGCCTTTGAGAGTCATATCTCAAAGCCGTTTTGTCTACGGTCTGAGCCTAACAAGTTATACTTGTTAGGCTTTTTGGTAGAAATTTTCCACAATCTAGCGCTTCGAACCCACACCCGGAATGGGGGGATTTATTTAATGGCGAAATAGATACCTATACATTCCCTAATCAAAACGACTTGAATTTCACAATCATCAAGTCCGTACCGATCTAACAGATTTCCGACGAAGCTCCAACCTATAATGCGAAGATTGTTCAGGGTGCCTATTCCGTTCAAAAGCAAAAGAAGGCACCCACCGAAAACAAAAGCTTCGCGTTAATGGCAGTGAATGTAAAACACTGCCAACAACTAAAGGAATAGAAGAATTACACACAAAATAGGAAAAGGTAAATTTGAGCTACTTTCATTCACCTTTTCCACTATTAGACGCTAGTTATATCCTCCCCTTTTTCATCATTATGATTAATCTTCCATTGTCGATAAATCACCGGTTGGCAAGTCTAATTCCCATGCTTTTAAAACACGTCTCATGATTTTACCACTTCTCGTCTTCGGTAATTTGGCCCTGAATTCAATTTCACGAGGAGCAGCATGTGCTGCTAACCCTTTCTTTACAAATAAACGGATTTCTTCCTCTAGCTCCGCTGTCACTTCATACCCATCACGTAAAGCAATAAATGCCTTAATGATTTCTCCTCTAACGGGATCCGGCTTCCCAATGACACCAGCTTCAGCGACTGCCGGATGCTCAACAAGCTTACTTTCTACTTCAAATGGGCCAACACGTTCACCAGCCGACATAATAACATCATCGATACGGCCTTGGAACCAAAAATAACCATCCTCGTCCATATAAGCTGAATCTCCTGAAACATACCAGCCTTCTAATCGAAAATAACTATCATACTTCGGCTTATTATTCCATACCGCTCTCATCATGGACGGCCAACCTACTTTTAAGGCTAAATTCCCCATACGATTTGGAGGTAATACATTACCTTGGTCATCAATAATAGCTGCTTCAACACCTGGAATTGGTTTCCCCATTGAACCTGGTCGAATTTCCATCGATGGATAGTTACAAATCATTTGTGCTCCCGTCTCAGTCATCCACCATGTATCGTGAATTCGTAAATTGAAAACATTTTTTCCCCATTTGATCACTTCTGGATTTAATGGCTCACCGACACTTAAAATATGCCGTAATGAAGATAGGTTATACTTCTTCACTACTTGATCACCGGCACTCATTAACATCCGAAATGCAGTTGGCGCACTATACCATACCGTGACTTGATACCGTTCCAACGTTTCATACCAATCATGTGGACTAAATCGACCACCACGTATGACATTCGTTGCTCCTGCTAACCAAGGGCCGAAAATTCCATAGGATGTTCCTGTTACCCATCCAGGATCTGCTGTGCACCAATATATATCATCCTCTTTTAAATCTAATACCCACTTTGCTGTTTGATAGTGCTGAATCATTGCATTATGTACATGCAGAACACCTTTAGGCTTTCCAGTTGACCCAGATGTATAATGCAAAATCAGTCCATCTTCGCGATCTACCCATTCAATATCGAACTCTGGACTAGCTTCATTTAATCGTTTATTGAAATCCAAATAAGAACCCTGCTCAGTAAACTCGTCATCTACAATAAAAACCGTTTCCAGATGAGGCAGATCTGCTACTGGCACCCGCTCTAATAATGCAGGAGTTGTGACTAACACTTTCGCTTCACTATCCTCCAAGCGATCTCTTACTGCGCCTTCCATAAATGCTTCAAAAAGCGGTCCAACAATGGCCCCGACCTTTAGCGTACCTAGAAAAGCAAAATATAGCTCTGGGGAACGTGGCATAAAAATAAACACTCGATCGCCCTTTTCCACCCCAACACTTTTTAATACATTTGCAGCCTTGTTTGACTGTTCTTTTAATTGTTTAAACGTGTATGATTCATCTCTTTTTGCATCACTGTAATAAAGAGCTATTTGATCAGCCTTTCCATTGTCAACATGGCGATCAATCGCTTCATAAGCCATATTCACAAGTCCTGTTTTAGCCCAACTAAATGTTCCCTCAACGTCTTTCCAATTAAAGGATTGATTCGTATCCTCATAGTTTGTAAGATTAAATGTTCCTTTTTCAGACGGAAGCGCTTGCATTTTCATCACACATCTTCCCCTCTATTGATAAGTTTTCAATTTACATTATAATAGTAACTGAAAACGCATTCAAATTCAAACTGTAAACCTTAACTTCTTATGAGAAAATATTCCTGAAATTCTTTTCTCAAAATACCGTTGTTTACTCGTTGTTAATAAGGTGGTTACAAACATGCAGCATTTTAAAACCTACTTTTCTATGAATCTCCCCTTCCACGGAGACGAAGTCCTAATTGAAGGGCCCATTTCACCCAATCGAATAAAGGAGTTAGATTTTCATGAAGACTTAACATCCTTTCGCCCGCCATTAGAGCAGAAGGAGGCACTAATTGAAATTGCCGAGCTTCCTGAAGGTCGAATTAATGTCATTTGTGATAATCAAATGATCGTTGGCTATGTCACTTTTGTTTATCCGGATCCCCTTGAACGCTGGTCAGAGGGGAAAATGGAGAACTTAATTGAGCTTGGGGCGATTGAAATAGCCCCAAAATACCGAGGTGCTAAGCTTGGTAAGCATTTACTACAATTTTCAATGAAAGATGAAGCTATGGAAGATTATATTATTATGACGACTGAATATTATTGGCATTGGGATTTAAAAGGTAGTGGACTTGATGTATGGGAATATCGAAATATGATGGAGAAGATGATGAACGCTGGTGGCCTCATATGGTATGCAACGGACGATCCTGAAATCTGTTCGCATCCAGCGAACTGTTTAATGGCCAGAGTCGGTAATCGTGTCAGTCAAGAATCGATGCAACAATTTGATCAGATTCGCTTTCAGAATCGCTTTATGTATTAAGACGCGTAGCAATGTAAGAATAAAGAAAGAAAGGTTGTTTTCAATGTTAATTAAGCAAATCATGAAGGAAAACGTCATTACGTTAGAAGAAGATGCTACGATAAAAGATGCCATGCAAACGATTGAGTTAAAACAAATTAGACACATACCGATCGTAAATAAATCCAATCAGCTTGTTGGAATTATCTCTGATCGAGATATACGAGATGCTAGCCCTTCTATTTTTCATTCAACTGATCATTTGGAAGATTTTCTAAAACCACTCTCTTCTATCATGGCACGTCATGTTATTACCGCACACCCTCTCGATTTTGTAGCAGAGGCGTCTATTTTATTCTACGAGCATCATATCGGCTGTCTACCAATCGTTCAAGATAATCAGCTAGTAGGCATTATTACAGAAACGGATATCCTCCATACACTTGTTCAATTAATGGGAGCCCATCAGCCTAGTTCACACATTGAAGTAAAAGTGGAGAATATTACAGGGAAGCTAGCTGATATCGCTAGCATTTTTAAAGAAAAAAATGTTCCTATTACTAGTGTACTCGTCTATCCTTATCCTGATCCTCAATTTAAAGTATTAGCTTTTCGAATACAAACGATTGACCCAAGGCGTATTATTGGCGAAATTGAGAAAAGTGGCTACCATGTCATTTGGCCAAAAGAACCAGAGTGAGCTTAATGAAAAAGGATAGTATTTATATTTATTCAAGTAAGCAGCTCGGTTATCGTTTTAATGAGGATCATCCTTTCAATCATATTCGCCTTGAATCAACATTTGATTTATTGCAACAAATGGATGCCATACACATGAACGACGTCATCCCACCTCGAATAGCTTCAGATGAGGAAATTGCTTTGATTCATCAAGAAGATTACATCGCAGCTGTTAAAAAAGCAAGTAAAGGGGAATTAAAAATAGGAGAACCATTCGGTTTAGGCACCGAGGATACTCCCATTTTTCCTGACATGCATAACGCTGCAGCCTTAATCGTCGGAGGAACGTTACAAGCTGTTGATGAGGTTATGGAAGGAAGAGCACAACATGCCTTACATTTAGGTGGTGGCCTCCATCATGGCTTTAGAGGGAAAGCATCTGGCTTTTGCATTTATAATGATAGCTCCATTGCGATTGAATATATGCGTAAACACTATCAGGCACGTGTGCTCTATGTAGATACAGATGCTCACCATGGTGATGGTGTTCAATGGACCTTTTATGATGATCCAAATGTATGTACGCTAAGCATCCATGAAACAGGTCGATACTTATTTCCAGGTACAGGTCAAGTCCATGAAAAAGGAAGTGGTCAAGGGTACGGCTTTTCCATTAATGTACCTATTGATGCTTTTACGGAAGATGAATCTTTTTTAACATTGTACGAAACAGCCTTTAGAGAAGTGATCGATTTTTTTAAGCCTGATGTCATACTCACTCAAAATGGAGCCGATGCCCACTTTCTTGATCCACTTACTCACCTTTGCTCTTCTATGAAAACGTATAAAAGAATTCCACAAATTGCACACGAGTTAGCTCATCAATTTTGCAACGGTAGGTGGATTGCTGTTGGAGGTGGAGGTTATGACATTTGGAATGTTGTACCACGAGCTTGGTCATACATTTGGTTAGCAATGACTAACCAATTGGACAATCTACCAGAAAAACTACCAGAGAAATGGATTGAACGTTGGAAGCAACAGGCAAAAACACCTTTACTCCGTTCATGGATGGACACTTCTGACACGTTTCCAGACATACCACGTCGAGCGATTATAACAGAAAAAAATTCAACCATTCTCGACCAGGCGCTTTATCACATTCGAAACGAAAACAAGAGAAAAGAATAAGGAGCTTCATAATAACAGGCCACGGGAAAAGATAAAAACTAAACTTTTTCCGTGGCCTTATTTAGTTCACTTTTCAGTCACTCTTAACGAACGAAGATCATGACATGTTCTTAATCATATTTGATACGATTAAACGAGATTGCTCACTCGCTAGTTCAGTGAATTCAGTAAAACTCATAGAAGCTTCACCATTCGCTTTATCAGAAATAGAACGGATGATAACAAACGGAATGTTATTTAATGTCGCCACTTGAGCTACAGCCGATCCTTCCATTTCAACGCATACTGCATTAAACGTATTTCTTAAATCGCTAACCAATTCCGTATTTGCAATGAACTGATCACCACTAACGACACGCCCCTTTAATACTTTACGGTGAACACTTGCTATGGAACTCTCTTCTGCTAGCTTGATGAGCTCAGTGCTTGCTTTAAAGTCGGATGAGCTAGGAAACATTGGAATTTCGCCTCTTTTGAAGCCTAATGGACTTGCGTCAATATCGTGTTGCATCGCACTCGTTGAAATAATAATATCGCCAACTTCTAATTGTTCTTCAACAGCTCCCGCTACTCCTGTAAAGAAAATATGCGTTACTTGAAAATGATCAATTAAAATTTGTGTCGTCAAAGCCGCATTGACTTTTCCGACACCCGATTGACAAAGGACAATATCTTTTGTAGACATTTTTCCTTCATAAAATTGAACGTGGGCAATCTCTGTTGATTTATGTATCGTCATTTCTTCTTTTAAAGCTATGATTTCTTCTGCCATTGCCCCTATAATTGCAATTTTCACTTTAAATCGTCTCCTTACACAAGATGTCCTATGAGTTCTTTAATAAGCCTCATAGGACATCTCTATCAATTAATACGTATAGCCATCATCGTAAGTCGGATCTGAGATGACAATGACAACACGTCGATTCTGACTCATATTTTCTGCCGACGTATTATCAACTACTGGACGAGTATCACCATATCCAGTAGATATGAAGCGATTCGGTTCTAAATCATATTCCTCAATTAAATACCGAATTACACTGCTTGATCTTGCACCAGATAGCTCCCAGTTTGATGGGTAACGGAAAGTTGAAATTGGTCTACTATCTGTATGCCCTTCAACTTTCACGATATTTGGGATAGCTTCTAATAATGTTCCAACTTTATTTAAGATAAGCTGAGCTTCATCTAACAGATCTGCTTCACCTGATTCAAATAACGTACGTTCTTGCAAGACTAATACAACACCACGATCATCTCTTGTTGCTGATATCAGATCATTTAAATCATTTTCATTAAGAAATTCATTGACTTCCTCTAACAGCTCGTCCATCTGAGCCTCGTTAGGAACATCATCTTGTTCTTGAGGGTCATCAGTACCTTGCTCGTCAGATTCCGTATCTACATCGGCATCTCTTAACTCGTGGTCTCTTATTTCATTCGGATCTTGAAATTCAATGGCAGACGGCATGAAATCAAAAATTTGACGCTGTTGAAAGGATTCAGCAATCGCTCTAAATTTCTGTGCATCGACAACTGACATTGAAAATAATAGAATAAAAAAGACGAGAATCAACGTCATCAAATCAGAAAAAGTAACCATCCACTTTGGAGCGCCTTTTTCCTCCTTTTTTCGCCTACGATTCAACATTTTCTTCTCCTGTTTCTTCTTTTTTATCTTTTTCACTAATAAAAGCACTGAGCTTTTCTTTTAAAATCTTAGGGTTTTGTCCTGATTGTACGCCAATAACACCTTCAATAATAATTTGTTTAACAAATACTTCTTCATCGGTTTTGTTGTTTAGCTTATTTGCCATTGGTATAAACACTAAATTAGCAAGAACAATTCCATACAAAGTCGTTAACAAAGCTACCGCCATATTAGGCCCTAATGTTGAAGGATCATCTAAGTTTTGTAACATGAGGACAAGACCAATTACGGTTCCAATCATTCCCCAAGTTGGTGCAAACTCCCCTGCCTTTTCTAATAAAGCTCGTCCTTTTCTATGACGCTCTTCCATCGCAACGACCTCAGCCATCATAATATCTTTAATGACATCTGGTTCAATTCCGTCGACAGCTAGTAATACACCTTTACGAATAAATGGATCTTCTACTTCATCAGCACTTGCCTCAAGAGATAACAACCCCTCTCGACGTGCCTTACCTGAAAGATCAACAAATGTATCAATTAAATCATTTAAATCATGATTGTGAGATTGAAATGATTCCTTTAATACTTTCGGCATAACTTTGAGTTCTTGTAATGAGAACGAAATAATAATCGCAGCTGTTGTACCTCCACCAACAATTAGTATGGAAGCAATCTGGATAAAAAAGACAACTCCTCCAGCACCAGCATTATTAAAGATAGCTAGTAATAGGACTGAAATCCCCAAAAAGATCCCTATTACTGTCATCAGATCAAATTTCTTCATATTCCTCTCCCTATCTCTCTAAACGTATCTACTTATGATTTTGTCGATTGTCTAAGCTCAATACGATGAGGTAATACGACCGTATGTTCACTCACTTCCTCTTTATTCATATACTTAGTCAATAAACGCATAGAAACTGCGCCTATATCATAAATAGGTTGAACGATGGTCGATAGTGTTGGTCTAATCATTGTTGCAAGTCTTGTGTTGTCAAAACCAATCACTTCAATATCTTCAGGAATGTTCAAACCACGGTCTTGAGCACCATGAATAACACCGAGAGCCATTTCATCAGTCGCAACAAAAATAGCACTTGGCTTTTCACCAGAATCAAGGAATTGGTTCATTGCCTCAATCCCAGAGTCATACGTGTAATCACCAATTTTCACTAAATTTTCGTTAAATGTTAAACCAGCTTCTTCAATAGCTTTACGGTAGCCTGTGAATTTTTGGTATCCATTAACAGGATCATCTAGGGTCCCTGTTACCATACCAATATTTTCATGCCCATTTTCAATCAAATGAGTAATGGCATCAAATGCAGCTTGTTGATAGTCAACATTAACGGATGGCACTTCCAGTTCCTTATCGAATGTAGCAGCTAATACAATTGGAACAGGTGAACGTTTAAACTCTGTTACATGATCTTCTGTTATCTGACTTCCCATAAAGACAATTCCATCTACTTGCTTTTCAAGCAATGTATTAATTAAATGAATTTCCTTTTCTTTATTTTGATCAGAATTACATAGAATAATATTGTACTTATACATCGTTGCAATGTCCTCAATACCTCGCGCTAACTCAGCAAAGAAGATACTTGAAATATCAGGGATAATGACCCCAACAGTCGTTGTTTTCTTGCTCGCTAAACCTCTTGCTACAGCATTAGGACGATATCCTAATCGCTCAATTGCCTCAAGTACCTTTTTTCTTGTCGTTGGTTTTACATTTGGATTACCATTTACAACACGTGATACGGTTGCCATGGATACTCCTGCTTCTCTTGCTACGTCATAAATAGTCGTGTTCACTGTTATCCTCCTTATTTTTCATTCCTAATTATAGTTATCATACGACACTAAGTAGACGTTCGCAATGTCTTATACTACTTATATCGACAAGGAATGAAAATATTTTCATTATATTTTCATTTTTTTTCAATAGTATATCCTTCCATGCGAACAAATTAACGGACCTTTCAAAAAAAAAAATTGAAAGGCAGCACAATAAATAAAATGCCAAAAAGGATTCGTTATCAAGGGCACCAAGTTAAAATTTTTTCAGTGCCCTTTCGATATCCCCTTTGGCATTTATGATGAACCAATTAGCGCTTATACAATCCAGAAGCTTGTAATTCATTTACAAACGTATTAAATTGTTCAATATCCATTTGCTGTGCTGAATCAGAAAGAGCTACAGCTGGATCTGGATGGACTTCAGCCATAACCGCATCTGCCCCAATTGCAAGTGCCGCTTTCGCACATGGAAGTAACAAATCACGACGACCTGTTGAATGCGTTACATCGACTAGTACTGGTAAATGTGTCTCTTGCTTTAAGATTGGTACTGCTGAAATATCAAGGGTATTGCGTGTTGCTGTTTCATACGTACGAATTCCACGCTCACACAGCATCACTTGGCTGTTGCCTTTTGATACAACATATTCTGCTGCATGAATGAATTCTGAAATGGTTCCTGATAACCCTCTCTTAAGTAAAACAGCCTTATCAACTGAACCTACCGCATTTAATAGTTCAAAGTTTTGGGCGTTTCTTGCACCTACTTGAATAACATCAACATAATCTAACGCCATTTCTACATGAGCTGGATTAATAATTTCGCTAATGACAACCATACCTAGCTCATCAGCCACTTTTCTTAAGATTTGCAATCCTTCTTCTCCTAGACCTTGGAAATCATAAGGAGATGTACGAGGCTTGAAAGCTCCTCCACGTAATAACGTAATGCCACGCTCTTTTAATGCCTTAGCAACGGTGTACACTTGCTCGTAGCTTTCTACAGCACAAGGTCCCATAATCAAACGTTGCTCCCCGTCACCAATTGTCTCACCTTTCAAGTTTACAATCGTATTTTCTGGATGCTTTTTACGAGAAACTAGTAATGCTTTACTATTATCTTCTTCTTGTAGCTCAAGGCTAGCTTTGAAAATTTGTTTAAAAATGTGTTGCAATGTCGAAGTCTCAAATGGACCATTATTATTAGCAGCAATATGATCAAGCATACTGCGTTCTCTCACAGGGTCAAAGCGATTGACACCTTGCGTTCCTTTAACTTTTCCGATCTCTTGAACAAGGCGTGCGCGTTCATTAATTAAATCAAGAAGCTTCAGATTCACCTCATCTAATTCTGATCTCAACAAATCTACTTTCTCGTTACTCACTATACTCCACTCTCCCTTTATCTTTGGCTTCTTTTTAGAATTTAACGTTATTATATCGGAAATCGACAAGAATGTCACGATTTATTTCTTTATTAATTAAACGCTTTTAAGCGTTAAAGTGTTATTTATATCTTTTTCCTTACGTTTTCTTGTAATCTCTAGTAAAATATAAGGATATAATCGACAAAATACGGTTGAAGGTGTGGATCTTCATGACAACAAATCAAACAAACTCTCCTCTTTTTGCCTTAGATATAGGTACACGGTCTGTAGTAGGACTATTATTACAACAGGAAGAGGAAACTTTTTCACTACTAGATTCATATACAAAAGAACATGACGAGCGCGCCATGCTTGATGGACAAATTCATGATGTCCCTTCTGTCGCTAGAGTGATTGAAATGATTAAACAGAAACTAGAAGAAAAGCACGGACCACTTAAGAAGGTTTGTGTAGCAGCTGCTGGACGTTCATTGAAAACCATTCGAGCAAAGGTGTCTATTAATATCGACGCAAAGCCCATGCTGACTCGCGATGATTTATTACACCTCGAATTAAGTGCCGTTCAACAAGCACAATACGAACTTGCGAATGAACGGACAGATTCTAGCACTGATTATTATTGTGTCGGCTATTCCGTTTTAGCTATTTACTTGACGATGAACCAATTGGAAGCCTAATGGATCAAACAGGTAAAGAAGCCTCAGTAGAAGTCATTGCAACATTCTTGCCAAAAGTGGTTGTTGAATCTCTTCTCGCGGCCTTATCTCGAACGAATTTAGAACTAGAAGCATTGACGTTGGAGCCAATTGCGGCCATTAATGTGTTGATTCCTCATTCAATGCGTCGTCTAAATGTCGCTTTAGTTGACATTGGGGCAGGTACATCTGATATTGCACTAACAGAAGAAAATACCGTCACTGCTTACGGAATGGTTCCCGTTGCAGGAGACGAAATAACTGAAGCAATTAGCGATCACTTCTTACTCGATTTTCCTGACGCAGAGAGAGTCAAACGCGAACTATCGACTGAAGAAGCTGTAACGATTACAGATATTCTCGGAATGGAAACCGTTCTTACTCGCGATGAAGTCGTCTCACCTATTGAGGATGCGATCCGTCAGTTAGCTCAATCCATTAGTGATGAAATCCTCCGCCTTAACGGGAGATCCCCAAAAGCAGTCATGCTAGTTGGTGGTGGAAGCTTAACACCGAAGCTCCCAGAGTACATTGCATCCATTCTCGGATTACCAACAAATCGAGTTGCTATACGTGGTGCAGATGCGATAAAGCAATTGCAAAAGAATGATCAACAAACATATGGACCAGATCTAGTTACACCGATTGGCATCGCAATAGCTGCCAAAGAGAACCCTATTGAATATATAAGTGTGACGATTAATGATCGCACATTACGATTATTTGATGTCAAAACGTTAACAGTAGGTGATGGACTACTTGCAGCTGGAATCGATATTGCAAAATTGTATGGAAAGCCAGGATTAGCAAAAATGGTGACCATACAAGGGCGACTCATTTCAATACCAGGTGAACATGGGACACCACCTCGTATTTTGAAAAATGGGGAGAGTGCCAGTTTAGATGATTCATTAAAGCCGAATGATTGTCTAACTGTTGAAAAAGGACAGGATGGGAAAGAGGCAACAATGACCATTGCTGAATTAGTAGGTGAAGACCCTACAGTCGTTGTTCATTTAAACGGTGAAAAGCAGGAGCTACTAGCAAAGATTAAACAAAATGGTCACCCTGCATCTTTAGCAAAGCGTGTTGAGGACCGTGATCATATTGTCATTGAACAAGTAACGACCGTTCAAAAATTATTGGAACAGTGTGGACATTCATTACAAGCCTTTCATCCATTCGAAATTGAATTGGATGGTGAAAAGATATCATTTAATAAGCATATTCCTACTATTACCGTAAATGGTAAGGCTGCAGCATTACAATCAATACTGCAGCAATATGATAAGGTAGAGGTTGACTATCCAACAGATGAAAATTGTATCTATACAGTTCAAACGATGATCACTCTTCATCAGTTAGATGCTATGCAACAAATAACCGTTTCCTTTAACCAAAATCAGGTCCAATTAGCTAAACCTTTGCTATCCTTTACGCGAAATGGCCAAAAGCTCTCTTTAGACGATGTGCTTGAAAACGGGGACACAGTCAGAACAGCCATGCAGCAAACTGAACCGTTTATTTTACAAGATATTTTTTCAGTTGTGAATATTGAGCTATCTAGCTTGTCTGGTAAATCATTTTCCATTCTACTTAATAATGAAAAAGCATCCTTCACAAGTGAAATAAAACACGGTGATCATATTGAAATAAAATAATTTTATTAACAACGATTTCAATCGATTCCTATGTTGAGTGAAAACACAAAAAGAGACTACGAATCAACCAACCATTAGTTGACGTAGTCTCTTTTGCACTATTAAGATTTCACTTCGTTTACTTCTTTCTCTACCTTCTCCTTAACGTCTTCCGCCTCTTTTTGAACATGATCTTTGACCTCGCCATGTGCAGACTCAACTGTTTCTTTTAAATCATCTGCAAGCACTTCTCCCGTACTTTGAGCTTGATTGGCAACGTCCTTCACTTTCTCTACTACTTGATTAGATTGCTCTGATACAACCTTTGCAATAGAGGAAGATTTATCCTTCGCATATGAGGCCCATTCACTCCCTTTATCATATGCTGTTGATGTAAATTGACTTGTTTTTTCTTTAGCTAATTGTGCTTGCTCTGATAAATCACTACGTAATTCTTTACCTGATTTAGGAGCAAGAAATAAAGCAGCTGAAGCCCCAACAATTCCTCCAATTAACGTCCCAATTAAAAAATCCTTCGTATTCATGTCACCCATGATTATTCCTCCTTCATATTTGTCGCGTTTTTCTTTTCCTTATATCTAGTATAAAGATCAAGAGCAGCATTGCCCCATTGAATCACTTGAGCAACTTGATCTGACTGCCTATTCGCTTGATTGGAAATCGTCGTTGACATATGACGAATCGTTTGAGTAAATTGTCCAACAGAATCCCCTAGTTCATTGACAGAACTAAAAATAGAATTTATCGAATTCGACTTATCTTGAATATCGTCTGCTAATCGATTCGTTCTCTGGAGGAGTGCTTCCGTTTCTTTCGTAATGCCATTCATTTGAACTTCAATTCCAGCCATAGTATTTGCTACATGCTCCAACGTACGATTAGCTGATTTCAACGTTCGAACTAAATAAATAACAAGTACTGCAAAAGCTATTGCAACAATTAATGCGCTTATGTACAAAATGATCACCTTCGTCTCTCACCTCCTGTACAGTGCATTGTTATAATTTCTAATACCCATAATTGTAACATTCTAAACATGAATCACAACAATAAATTCGAAATCCATGCATTATTTTCCTGTTCATACATATAAATAGAAGTTGTATGATAAATAGTTTGATACACTTTGTAGAAGAAAAATAGTAATATGTTAATAAATCTAACAATAAAAAAAGGAGAATAGTATGAAAGATCCTCGTATTCAACAATTAGCCCATAACCTTGTTACGTATTCCATTAATGTTCAAAAAGGAGAACGTATCCTAATTGAAAACTTTGGCTTACAAAGAGAGCTTGTAACAGCAATCATACGAGAAGTATACAAGGTAGGAGGGCAACCCTTTGTTTTATTAAAAGATTATCAAATAGATCGTTCACTTCTTATGCAAGCAACTGATGAGCAACTGACGTTACAAGCAAGCTTCGAAGCAAATATGATGAGCCATATGGATGGTTATATCGGCTTAAGAGCTGGTGATAATATTTCTGAGCATAGCGATATACCAAGTGAACAATTAGCATTATATAGTCAAACAGTTGGAACAAAAGTCCATCGTGAAATTCGCGTACCGAAAACGAAATGGTGTGTGTTACGTTACCCTAACTCCTCAATGGCTCAACTAGCTAACATGAGCACTGAAGCATTCGAGGATTTTTACTTTAACGTTTGCAGCTTAGATTATCAAAAAATGAGTCGGGCCATGGATTCACTTGTCGAGCTTATGAATGAGACTAATGAAGTATTCATTACAGGACCTGGGACGGAATTACGCTTTTCCATTAAACAAATCCCTGCAATTAAATGTGCTGGAACGTTCAACATTCCAGATGGTGAGGTTTTCACAGCTCCAATTAGAGAATCTGTCAACGGGACAATTACTTATAATACAGCCTCGCCTTACCAAGGGTTCACTTATGAAAACATTTCATTTACATTTAAGAACGGGAAAATTATCGAGGCTCAAGCTAATGACAGTGATCGCATTAATCAATTACTTAATACAGATGAAGGTGCACGTTATATCGGAGAGTTTGCAATCGGTGTAAACCCTTATATCCAACACCCGATGAAAGATATTCTCTTTGATGAAAAGATCGATGGAAGCTTCCATTTTACCCCTGGCCAATGCTATAAACAAGCCTCTAATGGGAATCAATCAGCTATTCATTGGGATATTGTTATGATCCAACGCCCTGAATACGGTGGTGGTGAGATTTATTTTGATGGAGAATTAATTCGAAAAGATGGTCGATTTATTCCAAACTTATTACAACCTTTAAACCCTGAGAATTTAACTTAAAAGAAATTTCCCTTTACAGAAAGCCACTAAAGAAAATGCGACAAAGTCTTTTCTTTAAAGCGTTGTGCGGAGCCGTTACAGTGGGTTTAAGTTTTAATGAAAGTAGCGTTCTTTCAGAAAAACACGTAACGAGCGAAGCCAACGCTCTTCACTGAATGGTTCCCTAGCTTCTTAAGTTCTTCTCACTTCCTTCCTCGAATTTTATCATTTCTTATTCTGTGAAAAAGGCAAATCAACTATTTAAAGGGCATTGCAAAAGTTGAAAATCAAACTTTTGCAATGCCCTCCTTAACAGAACCCTTTTTCAAATCATTATGCTGTTGAGTTATGAATGTTTGGCTCCTAAAGTTTCCTCGTATGCTCTTTGGAATTTCTGAACATCCCCAGCACCCATAAATAATAAAATACTATTTTCATGCTGACGTAAAACTTCGATTGATTCAACTGAAATTAACTGCGCACCTGGAATTAATCGTTGCAAATCCTCAATTGAGAGCGTACTGTTCTGTTCACGTGCAGAACCAAATATATCACAAAGATAAACATAATCAGCAGCATGCAAAGAGTCTGCAAACTCTTGTAAAAACATTTCAGTTCTTGTAAATGTATGAGGCTGAAAAACGGCTACAATATCTTTATTCGGATACTTTTGCCTCGCTGATTCAATGGTTGCAGCAATTTCAGTAGGGTGATGAGCATAGTCATCAACCAACACTTGTGTTCCGACTGCTTTTTCACTAAACCTTCTCTTAACTCCTTGGAATGTTACAATGTGTTCCGCTGTCACTTCGACAGGAACCCCTTCATAGTGACATAGAGCAATAACAGCTAACGTATTTAGAATATGATGATTCCCAAAGCGATGAATCGTAAATTTCCCATACAGATGATTGCGAATATAAACGTCAAAGTGAGTTCCTTCACTAGACGTTTCAACATGACGAGCTTGGAAATCATTTTGTTCACCGAAACCATAATAGACGACTGGAACATTTGCTTGAATGCCTTCTAAGTATTGATCATCACCGCAAGCAACAATCGCTTTCTTTACTTGCTTCGCCATTTCCTGAAAAGCTGAGAACACATCATCTACGTTCTGAAAATAATCAGGATGATCAAAATCGACATTCGTCATAATACAATAATCAGGTTTGTAATGTAAAAAATGCCTTCTATACTCACATGCTTCGAATACGAAGTAACGAGAATCCTCTTCTCCTTTTCCAGTACCATCCCCAATTAAATACGAAGTTGGAAACGCTGCACCTAATACATGAGACAATAAACCTGTCGTAGATGTTTTCCCATGCGATCCGGTAACAGCTATACTAGTAAATTGTTGAATGAAATTCCCTAAAAACTCAGGGTACTTCTGAACATTCAATTCAAGTTCTCGTGCCCTCTTCAGCTCTTCATGGTCTTCACCATAAGCAGCAGACACAACGACCTGTTGTCCTTGTTGAATATTGCTTTCATTAAATGGTAGTAATGCTATCCCTTTTTGTTCGAGAGGCTTTTGTGTAAAAAATGTCTTTTCGACATCAGAACCTTGCACAGAAAGCTTCATATCATGCAGTACCTGTGCCAATGCACTCATACCTGAACCTTTTATTCCAATAAAATGATATGTCATAATTGGACCTCCGTCACTCACATGGTATTGTTGCGCCATGGACGCACTTTACTTCATCCTTCAAATCGACGCGCTTAATAACAAGTCATATACGCTGCACTTCTTTTCATCCAATAGTATATGTAAAAAGTAGCAGAAAAGACCCTTTTCAGCTAATCCTGTCTTAATCAACTAAAGTTAGTCTTGGATTATCCCGAAATCTTCGGCCCGACTTAGCTTCATGTTCCCCACCTATTCGTACATTATCACCAGTAAACCCAATATTAATCTTCAGTAAGCTGCCACCTACTCCATAAATATCGATAGGCACACCAGCCTCCTCGTATTTTCGTATACGGTCAGCATTAAACCCACCAGTAGCAATGATTTTGACGTGCTGAAAGCCTTCTTTATCTAGTGCTTCACGCAACGCAAATAAAAGAGTTGGATTGGCTCCTCGAGGATCAAACGTTCCCATCACTTCTGGATTTCGACAGAAAAATTGGTCAACCATCATAGCAGACGTATCAACCGAACCCCTTTCAGGTCAGCACCAAACTCTCTCGCCACTTTTAACGAGTCCGTAATAACATCATTATTATAATCAACAAGTGCCATTAGGTCATCTTCAGGATACGTTTCTTTATAGGCTCTCGTTGCCTCAACAATGTCTCCTTCAAAAAGCTGTATAAGAGCATGTGGCATCGTCCCCATCCCTTTTTCCCACCACTTCATTCATCGCATGAGTCGCTTGAGCTTTTGACCCGCCAATAAACGCTGCATAACCGTCGCCTGCTTGTTGTGTAAAATGATCATCACGATCTCCCATAAAAATGACCGGCTTTTGAAAGCCTGACTTACGAGCGGCCTTAACAACATTATAAACATTCGTTGCCACAGATGTCCTTCTCGCAAATATTCCGTCAATGATTCCTTCTAAATAACCAAAATCCTCATAGTTACCAGTAATAGTGAACACTGTTTCATAAGGCTTTATTTTATCGCCATCTTCTAAAGATCGAAGTTCTAATTGCTCTGGATTATTCGCAAACGTTTTAATCAATGCAATCACTTCATCTGTTCCACAAAGAACAGCATGTTCCTTTTGAAAAAACTGCATCGTGACAGCACGACCAGGGCGATATTTTTTCACAATTTCTCGTGTTTTCAAGAAATAGACGGCAGAAAACCAACCATCCTTTATACGCTCATCAAATTTAAACGTTTCATTCGTTAACCGTTTAATTTCTCCATTTAGTTTAAGTGTGATTTCTTTCATAAGACTGAGCTCCTTGTTATTCCTCGACTATTCTTCATATCTATATATCATATAGAACCTTGATCGTGAAAACAAGTTTAAAATAATTATGTCGATTCATGATATAAGACCTCTTCTAATTGAATCGAATCCACAAGGATATGACGTGGTTTACTACCCATTGCTTCAGATATAATACCAGCATCCTCCATCATATCAATTAACCTCGCTGCTCTGTTGTAGCCAATTCGATACCTCCGTTGTAGACTTGAAGCCGAAGCACCACCTTGTTCGACTACATAATGGCATGCTTCTTCAAATAACTCATCATCTACATCGTCTGTTTTTGCTACTTTCATTAATTGTTCTTGTTCAAGTAAATACTCTGGCTGGCGTTGCTTTTTTACAAATGATACAACCTCTTCGATTTCTTCATCAGACACAAATGTTCCTTGTACACGAATCGACTTCGGTGAGCCATTTTCGTAGAAAAGCATATCTCCTCGACCTAATAAGCGTTCTGCACCACCAGAATCTAAAATCGTTCTTGAATCAGTTTGACTCGATACTGAAAAAGCAATTCGTGTAGGGATATTCGCTTTAATAAGACCTGTAATGACATCAACAGACGGTCTCTGTGTTGCAAGCAATAAATGAATCCCACATGCTCTCGCTTTTTGCGCAATACGACAAATGGAGTCTTCTACATCCTGTGGTGAAACCATCATTAAATCAGCAAGTTCATCAATAACAACCAACATATACGGTAGTGCCGGCTTATCAGCTGATTCAGAGTATAAGTCATTATACCTCTTCACGTCTCGTACACCATATTGACTAAAGAGTTCGTATCTCCGTTCCATTTCCTCGACAACCCATTTCAATGCAATCGTTGCTTGTTTCGCATCCGTTATGACTGGTGTTACGAGATGAGGTAATTCATTGTATGGAGCTAACTCGACCATCTTCGGGTCAATGAGCATAAGCTTGACTTCATCAGGAGTCGCTTTATATAAAAGGCTAATTAATATTGAATTGATACAAACACTTTTCCCCGACCCTGTGGCACCCGCCACTAAGCCATGAGGCATTTTTTGCAAATCGGTCATAATCGGTTGCCCTGAAATATCGAGACCAAGCGCAACCGTTAATGGTGAGCTTTCTCTAATAAATAAATCTCTTCGCAACAATTCCCTTAAAAAAACCGGAGCTGATTGCTGATTGGGAACTTCGATTCCGATCGTGTTTTTCCCTGGTATCGGAGCCTCAATTCGAATGTCTTTTGCAGACAGAGCTAGCTTCATATCATCGTTAAGTCCTGTTACCTTCGTCACCTTCACACCTTTTCCTGGTTGAATTTCAAACCGTGTCACAGAAGGACCCTGTGTGACATGAACAACCTTTGCTTCAACATTGAAGCTATGTAGCGTCTCTTCTAAAATGGACGCCTGCTGATGCAGCCAATCTTGATTATCCGTTTGCTTCTTCTCAGGGAAGCGCAAGAGTTGGATCGAAGGAAAGGTATACGTGGTCGTGCCTTCCTCTTTACTTTCCTTCTCCTCTACTTTGTTATTTGACACTCTATCTTTTGGTAACATCATAACATTATAAGGAACTGTTTGTTCTTCTTGCTCTTGATTTGTTTTTGCAACCTTTTGCCGCTCAAGCTTGCGACGCATTCGTTCTTGACGATTGCTACTACTTCCTTCATCTCCCATACGACCTGCTGCTAATGTTAATTCATCTTTTACTTGCTCATGATCAACAGTAGATTCTTCTTTAACTGCTATTCCCTCATGAACAAAATCATCAGCTGACTCATTCATTTTTTCACGTTTAACAGGCTCCTGTTTCGTAGCAATTGACTCAACTCGTTTCTCGCGTTTTCGAGAGAGTAAGTCGTTCGTTTCTATTCTTTGTTCAGTATGTTCTAATTCAATGTTCTCAATGTTCGGTTCCATTTTATTTTGCTCAACAGATTTCTGTTGCTCCTTATAGCCGTATACAGGAGATGGTGTGATCGTCCATTTATAATCATTTTTTGGAGTCGGTGTTTCACGAGCTTCATAAGGAACAAAAGGTTCTTTTTGATCAACGGTTTCGGATTGTTTTCGCTCTTCATCCTCAATAACAGGAAAGCGGAACTTCCCCTTTCTAGGATAATTGTACATCACCCTAGCATGAGCATTTGATTGCTCAGTTGAATAATGATACGTACGACGCTCCTGTTCTTCTTCTGTAATCTGCTCTTTTTCATCCAATAATTGTTTTATTTTTCTAACCCAGTGACGTAACATCCCCACTTTGTTCACCACTTTCTTTCAATGACATGTAAGAAGAGTTGCTCTTTAAATGAGAACAACTCCTCTCTTCTATTCAGACCAACTTTATCATTAGACTTATATTTTGTTTCTTATTATATCATGTTCAAATGATCCTGTTCCGATTTTTTTTAAAATCATGACTTTGGTTTACGTTGCGCTAAAATAAATGTAGGTTCTAACTCACCATCTTCATACATAAATGGTAATGCTGTTACAGGGACACGTCCTTCGCCAAAGAATTGCAAAGCCATTTGTGCTAATACATCATATCCTCTTTCGTTTACTAAATCAGCAAAAACAAGCACATCTTGATGTGGTATCGAAATGCCTAGCTGTCCTACCGCTTGACGATTCATTTTCTCTAATAACGATTGGTCAAGGACTCTGCTTGCATCATAACCATCCTTCGCACGCAGAAAATAAAACTTATTTCCTGCCACCTCGTCCTCTTTCAAAGGCTGAGGTAATGAGCGAAGGTTAAACGCCGCCATTTCTCTAATCTTTGTCTTCGTCCATGATGTTTGCTCAAGTAGTTGCTCATGAATAAGAGTATAAGACTCTCCTAAATCAATAACATAGTAAATTCTTGTCTCTGCTGTATGCTCGTCGAATAAAAGCGCTTGCCCTTCTTTTGTCTCAGTAGGGAAAGATGTCGCACGAATAATAGGGTAGATGTTGCTCTCATTCCCATCGAGCATAGGCTTTGTTCGCATTGATTCAAGCCCAACTTCTACATATCTTACGACCTCATCAATAGAATCGAATTCCTTCCGTTCCCACTTTGCTAACAATGGCTTCAGAGCTAAAGTGACCCCTTTTTTAATTTCTTTATCTTCAATTCGTAATGTTGCTTCTTTATGATCATAAAAAAGAGTCCATCCGTCTTTGTCTAACATTTGTTCAATCTTTTTACGGAATTCTCTCATTTCCATTTCCCATCACTCCTACTATACCTTGAATTCTTATTCAATCATTTTTTAAACAGAATCGCAACCGACTTTCTTCTTAATATAAGTGAAACAACGCAGCACCCTTTTCTTAAATGCGTCGTGTAGTCGTTACAACGGTTTTAGATTAGTTGAAAGTACTCTTTGTGTAACGTAAAAGCAGGCGTCACCATTGAATTCACTAAAGGATTTTATCCATTCTTAACTTGTTCGAAAAAACGTGTAATGGTTTATTTGATAAAAAGAAGGTCACTCTTATTTCATCACGAGTGACCTTCTTAACTCAACCAATATGCGCTTCTGCTTTCGTTAAAAATTCAACAATTTCTTCCTCGCTTTTACGTTCCTTGCTAACAAAGCGCTCGACTTCTTTTCCATCCACATATGCAAGAAAGCTCGGAATCCCTAATATGTCTAATTCTTGACACAAGTCAATACATTCATCACGATCAACATAATAAAACGTGAAGCTCGGGAAATCTGCCTCAATTCGTGGCAATAAAGGTTCAATCACCTTACAATCCGGGCACCAATCTGCTGAAAAGACAAATACAGCTGACTCCTTAGTTGATAGTTCCTTAAACTGTTCTATTGATTTAATTGATTCCATCTCTTTTTCTCTCCTTATTGGTCAATTTTCATATCACCAAAACGAATAAGTCCCTTCTTCCTCATCCATTCTGACACAAGCAAACTGATAATAGCTGGTCCGATAAAATGAAGCAACCCGATCGCAACGATTACATTGATTGATAAGCCCATATCGGAAATTGTTAAAATTGGGCCAACTAATCCACTTGTCCCCATACCGGCACCAGCTGCACTGTTTGACATTTGAAACATAACAGTTGCAAAAGGAGCTAAGATCGCTCCTGCAATAACAGGTGGTATAAGAATAAGTGGGTTCTTCATCACGTTCGGTACTTGTAGCATTGATGTTCCGATGCCTAAAGCGACCAAACCAGACCAACGATTCTCACGATAGCTACTTACAGCAAATCCAATCATTTGAGCTGCGCAGCCGACTGTCGCTGCTCCAGCAGCCATTCCATCTAACTCAAGCATGATGGCTAATGCTGCACTCGAAATCGGTGCTGTTAATGCTAACCCCATTAATGTAGCAACAATAATTCCTAATAATATTGGTTGTTGTTCGGTTCCCCATTTTATCAGCTCTCCAAATTGAGTTAATGCCAATTGAATCCAAGGTCCAATAAAATAAGCTGTAAGAAACCCTGATACAATTGTAACAAAAGGTGTTACAATAATATCGATTTTTGTCTCTTGGGAAACGAGCTTTCCAATCTCTACTGACATTACAGCAGCGATAAAGCTTCCTGCTGGTCCAGCAAGCTCAGCCCCAGCAGCTCCAGTAATAACAGCAGCAAATACGACTAACCTCGGTGCTTTTAGACCATAAGCAACAGCCACCCCAATCGCTGGACCCATTAAGCCCATTGCTAAATCTCCCATATCGACTAACAATGAAAATGCTGGAATATACGGTTCAATATTCTCTCCAGCCGTTTTCATAATCAGACCAATAATAAGAGAGGCAAACAAGCCTAATGCCATATAGCTAAGACCTGTAATAAAATATGTTCGCCATGAACATTCGATCCCTTTTCTTTTTAAGAACGACCTCACGCATGCTCCTCCTATGACGATTCTTCATCAACTAATCGATAAGAATGAATCATTTTTGTCATTAGCTCAATATCTTCTACTAACTCCTCATAAGTGGTAAGCGTAGATACTTTTGCTCCACCTATCGTAACCGAAACAAATAGCTGTTCTTCTTGCTGTAATTCTTCATCACTTTCTATTTCTTGCACATTTTCCTCAACCTCATCCACTACATCAGCGTCATTCTTAATGACTAGGAAGGAAAGGTAATCATCTGTTTCAACAACCTCAAAGATAATTGCATCTTCTTCTAACTCTCTATCACGTTCTAGGTGAAAGGAGCTCGTCTTAGGCTCTGCTGGATAATGAAATAGTAAGTAAAGTTGATCACCTTGTTGATCCTCAATCAACATATTAAAAGGTGAACTTTCAGATACAACTAAATGATTTGGTAAATACAATTCAACGCCTTCTTCTTCCATGTTCGTCTCATTAGGTTCTTGTTGGATAAGATCCATATACGTCTCATAGCCTAACTCAATCGTTTCTTCGTCTGATACTGAACACCCTATAATCAACATTGATCCAAAAAGCAAAAAAATAATTCCAACTCGAGTCAACCACCGGTTCACTTTCAAAATAAGGACACTCCTTTAAAAGAACTTAAAGATTCCTTCTTTATCATACCTTTATCCTATAAGGCTGACAAGAACCGTTTACAGCTAACATGACAGGATTTAATGTTTTTCGCTCAACAAGTATTGACCATAAAGGAGTTTTACAATATGAGAAAACATTTCTTTTCGATCAACAAGTCCATGACTAAATACGCCAATAGCACCTTGTTTTTTTCGAACTTCCCGGTCACCGACATACTCCGCCATAACATTCCCAAGCTCCTGACCAGAACGAAGTTGATTCGATATGTCTTCTGGGAGAGGAATTCGAGCCCCTCCAGCCATCCATTCTCTTCCATCCTGATGAAGAAGCGCTCCCCAATTACATAGCATTAGACCGAAATGAGTCTCAATGACTCCACCTTCTAATCCAAAGGCCATTGTTGAAGCACTCAATTGTAGAAGAGCATTCTTTGCGCGGTTTCGTGCACCTTGAATCGTCTCTTCGTCAGAAAAAGGTTGTGAGTCCACACTTGATTTAGCATCTACTGGAATAAAGCGGATTTCCTCTTGAATAAGAGTAGCTTGAACAGCATGAACCTTTGCCGGATTTTTGGATCCAATTGCAATAATCATCTCATTCCTCCTTCATCCCAATGTTATACACTCTCTTGAATGGATCGGATTGTCGTATTATCTGTTGCTTTCACTAATTTCATTAGCAGTTCCTTTGCAGCAGCATAATCATCGACATGAATAATAGAAGCTGATGTATGAATATACCTTGCACAAATACCAATGACAGCTGATGGTACACCTTCACCTGTCACATGAACTCGTCCAGCATCTGTTCCACCTTGAGAAATGAAATATTGATATGGAATATCATGTGATTCAGCTGTATCCAAAATAAATTCTCTCATCCCGCTGTGCGTAATCATCGAACGGTCAAAAATACGCAATAGCGCTCCCTTGCCTAGTTGACCAAACGCATCCTTACCGCCAGTCGCATCATTGGCTGGACTTGCATCTAATGCATAAAAAATATCAGGTTTTATCATATTTGCAGCAGTAGCAGCTCCTCTTAATCCAACCTCTTCTTGAACAGTTGCTCCAGAAAAAAGAATATTAGGGATTTTTTCATCCTTTAATTCCTTTAGCAATTCTATGGCAAGCCCAACGCCATAACGATTGTCCCAAGCTTTAGCAAGAAGCTTCTTAGGATTAGACATTTTAGTAAATGGACAGACTGGTACAATTTGTTGGCCTGGCTTAATTCCAATCTTAACAGCATCATCCTGGTCATCTGCCCCAATATCAATATACATATGCTTTATTGCCATAGGCTTTTTTCTCTGTGCTTCGTCCAATAAATGAGGTGGAGTTGAACCGATAACTCCAATCACGGGTCCTTCTGCCGTTATGATTTGAACACGTTGAGCAAGTAAAACCTGACTCCACCATCCACCTAACGTTTGAAATCGAATGAGTCCATTTTTACTTATAGATGTTACCATAAACCCAACTTCATCCATATGTCCAGCTACCATTACATTTGGGCCTGACTCATCACCACGTTTCACCCCGAAGATACTTCCTAATCGATCTTGAATAATTTCTTCTGTATAATTCTCCAATTGCGTTCGAACATAATGGCGCACCGAATGTTCGAATCCTGGAGCACCTTGTAATTCTGTTAACGTTTGAAACATCGACAATGTATTTGAGTTCATACCTATCTCCTTTCTCTTTCCACTCACTTCTATTCATTTTAGCTAACTTTTAAAAAGGATGCTACTTTGATTGCTCAGCTTGGTCAAATAACTTTTTTTATGTATACTACAATTGAACAAAAGGAAGAACTGGACTCAATGAGAAGAAAGGAAGAAGAAAATGACCATAAAACGCTTTTTACTTGGATTAGGTGTAGGGGTGTCAATAGGAATATGGCTTCAAAATAAAAAAGGACCTCAAAATATAACACCTGAAACCGCATTAAAAAAAGTCAAAAAAGCGATGCAACCAACGCATCACATTTCCGGCTCATGGATTCATATGGTTCCTGAAACAGTTACTCGTCAATCAATTGACTATCATGTCTACCGTGGTGGAATCTCGACAGCTACCGATACTGGAACTGTTCAATATGAATTTCTTGTTGCTACGAACAGTGGCACAATCATCGAGTTGAAGCCATTGTAACCTGAATGTTCCTTAGAGACTGGGACAAAGGTATTTTTCATAAGTGAGATACCGAACAAATCTAGAGTGGAGCACATTCACCACTCCTGAAATATACTTCGCTTTCCGCGGGAAGCTGGTGAGCCTCCTCGTGCTACGCACTTCGGGGTCTCACCTCTGCTTTTCATCCCGCAGGAGTCTACGTATATTTCATCCACTACGTTATCTAAATGTTCGGAATCTCAGCTAAACACTTTTGTTTTGTCCCAGACTCATAATAATAACATCTTTAAATTCAACTAAACGAATGACACCGATAGATGTTTTTTCTACTTATTTTTCTTTAAAAGAAGCTTCACAGCGATAAATTCGCATTCCTTTTTTTGAAAATTTCTCTTCATATTCCGTCATGATATTTCCTTCAAACTGACTTTTATGTAGATTAAGACTAACATTTTTAATAATTAATCCAAATCTTGAGAAGCTTTCCAACGAATACTCAAACAAACCTTGATTGTCTGTTTTAAAATGAATTTCACCATCACTCTTTAACAATTGCTCGTATAAGGCGAGAAAATCCTTGTAAGTTAATCTTCTCTTTTCATGTCGGTTCTTTGGCCAAGGATCGGTAAAATTAATGTACACTCTGCTTAAATCATCCGTTTCGAAGAATTGTAGCAAATCAATAACATCCTCATTTAAAAATCTCAGATTAGGAAGCTTTAATGATTTTGCTCGCTCTAAAGCCGTTAATAGTACAGTCTCGTATTTTTCAATTCCAATAAAGTTTACATTTGGATACTGCTGAGCCATCCCGGTTAAAAATTGCCCTTTTCCTGTGCCAACTTCAATGTGAATTGGATGACAATTCCCAAAAAGCTCTTGCCACTTCCCTTTGTGCAAATCAGGTCGTTGAACCACTATTTCAGGATATTTGGCTAATTCTTCTTTCGCCCACGGTTTATTTCTTAATCTCATCTGTGCACACTCCTTAACGTGAAAATAACTAGATAAGTATATATTGTTTACATTCGGTTACGATAACAATGAACATTTTTACGTCATTCATAAGATTGAAAGGAGTCTTTATAACATGCCGATCACGTCACAAACGAAGCTTCAATTATTAAAAGACCTCTTGCAAAACCAGGCGAATGAACATTATATGACAACTGATGAGGCAGCTCAAATTGAACGGCTAGTGTCTAGCCTTTCAAATGATACTTCCTTAGAACCAGAACTACGTGCGACGCTTTCATCAATTAAACAGCTCCACACCCTTAATCACCAGCCCTTTCCTGACGAAGAGGTTAGTCAATGGATGAACTCGCTAAACATCGAATAGTCTACTCTCCATTCCCCCGGAAATAAGGTAGTAAAAATCAGTCGTTGTTATTTGTTCACGTGGTTCTTAAAGAATGATTTAAATGAACAACCACTACTAATTAGAGGGTGCCTTAAAAGGTTCAAAACCATTTAAAGCACCCTCGCTATATTTAACTTAGTAATAAACTGTTTAAATATCCCTTCAACTGTTCCACTTCATTTAATTGCTCACGTTCATAATGCCAAATCAGTACAGAAATGGATTGCGATACAACATACCAGTGCATTCTCTCACGCAAAGATTGATCTAACACCATTCCATATTGCTCTAGCCAAACGGTCCAATCTGATTCAGCAATATAAGAATAAAGTAACAAGCCTAAGTCAATGGCTGGATCTGCTACTTTAGCTCCATCCCAATCAATCAAATACAAATGCTCCTCTTCATCAATCATCCAATTATTATGATTAATATCACAATGACATACGACATAATGATGAAAACGAACAGCTTCTAATTTATCAATTAGATACGTCATTGCTTGTTCAATTGTAGGATCTTCGAGGTGATGGGCTTGTAATTGTAATCGTAAATTTTCTACTATACGATAAGGAGTTAACGGTTCATTTCCAATTCGTTTAAACATATCGAGTAATTCACTAGAATTATGAATTTTTGCTAAAAGTGTTGCGACCCTATTTTCTTTCATTTCATAGGCTTTTAATTCTCGCCCACTTAACCAGCGCTGCGCTGTTACAACATCACCATTTTCAAGCCTTCTCGTCCATAGCAACTTCGGAACAATACCTTCTGCCGAAAGAACAGCTAAAAATGGGGACGAGTTCCGCTTTAAAAAAACGGTTTGCTCACCTTGTTGAGCAATATATGCTTCTCCTGTCACTCCTCCGGCCGGCAATACCTTCCAGCCATCACCTAATAATTGTTCCACCCGATTCACCCTCATTTTCATTCACTGTCTTTTCCTATATGAGATCGAAGCCGAACGCTACATCGCTATCTTTCCTTCAAGTAAAATCATCAGTATTCTACTAAGAAAAGGCTTGAGCTCACGTTAATCGGTTATTTTAATAAAATGATCATCACAATGATGGTAAGAAAAGATCACTCAATCATTAATAACCTAGACTTTATTTATCAACTCATTCGTTTTATTAATAAAGTGATAAAGCAGAGCTGCAACCGCCAGGCTCTGCTCACAAACATACGACACCTAATATAGTTTATCCTATCAGAGAAGCCTATGAACAGTCAATCTATAGTTACTATTATTTCTTTCCATGAGTTTAGTATTCACAAATTAAACGTTACGCTCATCGGCAAAATCGTTTTTCTAATATGATTCATTGACAAAGAACCTAGTAATTTGCTTCAATATGTAAGATCCCTTTTACTTGTATATTGTATTTTCGTATAATGAAATGGATAGTAACAAATGTGGAGGACTTATAATGACAGTAAATAGCTTATCGACGCAAGTTCGTTTATTAATTTCTTGTCACGATAAACCAGGTATTGTGGCAGCTGTTTCAGCTTTCTTACAAAAAAATGGAGCCAACATTCTTCAATCAGACCAGTATTCAACCGACCCTTCAGGCGGTATGTTTTTTATGCGTGTTGAATTTGACCTATATGGCTCTTATCAATTAGAGGATCTTCGTCATTCGTTCATTGAAATTGCGAGTGAATTCTCGATGGATTGGCGTATGGAACCTGCTTCTAGGAAGAAAAAAATGGCCATATTCGTCTCTAAAGAAGACCATTGCCTTCTTGAATTGCTTTGGAAGTGGAAAGCTGGAGAACTAAAAGCAGAGATCCCGTTAGTTATTAGCAACCATAAGGATCTGCAAAATGAAGTTGAATCATATGGAATTCCGTTCTTTTATGTTCCTGTTACGAAAGAAAGCAAAGCAGAAGCAGAACAAGAAGCGATCAAGCTTCTCCATAAATATGAAATAGACTTCATAGTACTAGCACGTTACATGCAAATTTTATCACCAACCTTTGTCTCAACATTTCCTAAACGTATCATTAATATTCACCACTCTTTTTTACCTGCATTTATTGGAGCTAATCCTTATGCAAAGGCATTTGAGAGAGGCGTGAAATTAATCGGTGCAACCGCTCATTACGTAACGGATGATTTAGATGAAGGTCCCATTATTGAGCAAGATGTTTTACGTGTAAATCATCGCTACACAACCGATAAGCTCAAAATAGCCGGTCGTCAAGTCGAACGAATCGCGCTTGCTAGAGCCGTTACATGGCATTTAAATGATCAAATTATCGTATATGGTAATAAGACGGTCATATTCTAAAATGGCTCTTCAATTGCTTGAGCTTAACTAATATTTAATAAAGAGGCTGGGAAAGTCCCCCAGCCTCTTATAGCTTCATTTCTTTAATTTCCTCGTTAATCCGATCGAACTCTTCTTTCTCCATCTCTTTTTCGATATAAATCAACTGAGCCGTCTCTCTTACTTCAGGAAGCTGATCAATACCATTCTTTCTAATCCATTGGTAAAGCGCCTCTTCTAAATCATTTTTTGCATCTTTTACAGTTCGACCAAATGAAACACAATCATCAAGATCAACGATTTCAATCATAATCTCCCTTTGTCCCATCCAGTTCAAAACTTTACGTATATTCCAATGAAAATCACTCGGTCTATACTTCAACCAAACTTCCCCCTACTCTCTCTCTTCTTCTTCATTCTCTTTTTTATCAACACATTCTTTTAATAATAATGTAGCAACTTGCATTTGACTATGTTTGATCGGAGATGGATGGTTCTGTAATTTTTCCAGCCACTTATTAAATTCACGCTTATCAATAACCTCCACATTCGTTCCTTGCAATTGATAATCAATCATTCCGTTACGACAAAGAACTACTTGCTTAATCGGAAATGTCATTGAAGACTCCTTTAAACGCTCTTCAATAACTGCACGCATTCGTTTTAATGTAATTAGTGGATTAATCCGTTGCTTCTTCGTTTCATCAATATACTCAAACCAATAACGACCTGACCGTGCTTCAAATATACTATGTTCTTTCCCATCTAGAATCGTAATACACCAAATTTCTGAAGGACTAATAAGAACAATATCTAAATCAACTTCAGCCTTTTTATAAAGAAACACTGGATGATACATTAAGAAATAGCTATCTGGAATTTGTTGTGCAAAAAACCGTAGCCAATGGTCCTGTTCAAAGTCTTCATCCACATGTAACTCTCCTGTTTTCATTGACGTCGCCCACTTAATTTGCATCTTGAACAATTCACGGGCGTACTGCTTTTTCACATCATCTAACGTTTGAAAAGATCTTTCGGAAGAATAGTCGTCTGGTATAATAGACTGTCCCCATCTTATAATTTTTGTAAAAAAAGAGCGAAGTCGATGCTTATGATCCACTCCTTGCTCTTGCTTCTCTCTATCCCCATCAAATTGGAGTTGATCCCATTCTGTTTTTAAATAATACCATCTTTCCTTCTTATAGCGAGTATACTGACTAGGATATCGATGAATATCAAATTGATACCGCGATGAATAATCCTTCAGCTTTATTAAATGAGCCACTTACTTATCCCCCACCCCACATCTATTCTAAACCCTTACATGACACTATGATTGAATATTTCTTCAGTATAATAGAAAGACAAGAAAAGGAGCAATAATGGAAACGACGATTGCACTTATCGTCATCGCAATGGAGCTAATGGCTCCTTCCTGCTCACCATATTCTAACGCTTTTGCTGTTCCAATAGCATGAGAAGCACAACCCAGCCCAATTCCACGGGCAAGAGGATGATGAATGTGAGCTAATTGAAAAACATAAGAGGAAATAACGGAGCCTCCAATTCCTGCTACCGCAACAAAGACCGCAGCTAATGCAGGTACTCCTCCGAGTGAAACAGCAACATCCATTGCAACAGGAGCCGTAACAGATTTAGGGACAATTGATAATTGTAACTCTTCTGTGACTCCAAGTCTACCAGCTAATAAAAGTCCCGTACTAACACCAATAACTGCTCCTATACTAACACTGACTAAAATTGTCTTCAAATATTTCTTAACTAAAGGTAGCTGTCGATAAAGCGGTAATGCTAATGCCACGACAGCAGGCCCTAACAAATGGTCAAACCACTGTGCTCCCAAATAATACGTTTCATAGGAAACATTGAAAACTGTTAAAAGAATCATAATACTAGCTGTCGCCGTTAACACAGGTAACAAAAAAGGAATACGAATCTTTTTGTACAATGCTTTTGCAAGCACATATGCTAACAAAGTCAGACTAAAACCAAATAACGTCATACCTACAATCATACTAGCTCATCCCCTTTTTCTCTTACCATTCGCTGCGAGATGAGTCCAGAAATAGTCATAACAATAGCTGTACTTATAAGAGCAATTAATAATAAGAGAGCCGCTCTCCCTTTAAACAAAGGTAAATACGGTAATGCCCCAACGGTTACTGGTATAAATAATAAAGGTAAGTGCTTAAGCATTAAAGACGCACCCTGTTCAATCCATTTTGCTGGAATGAGACGCAGTGATAAAGCTAAGAATAATAGCGTCATCCCAATAATACTCCCTGGAATAAACAATGACAATAATTGCTGTATCCAAACACCCAAATAGTAAATAACAATAAAAATTAATAACTGCAAAGTGATTTGTAAATACTTCATATTTCCTCCGAATTTATAGCGAAAAGATATCTTTATTCTAAAAGCGCGATTATGATACACTATAGAAAGTTTCTTGACAGGAAAGGACGTGTACCCATCATGAAAGTAGTAAATAATATAGCCGATCTAATTGGACAAACTCCATTAATTCGCTTAAACCGCATCACCGATCCAAATGGGGCAGCTGTATATTTAAAAATGGAGATGCAAAATCCAAGTGGAAGTGTTAAAGACCGCGCTGCCTATCAAATGATCATACAAGCTGAACAGGATAAGCTCATACAGCCTAATTCCACAATTATTGAACCAACTAGCGGCAATACTGGTATTGGCATTGCGATGAATGCCGCTGCACGAGGCTATAAAGCCATTCTAGTCATGCCTGATACGATGTCACAAGAACGAATTAACTTATTAAAAGCCTACGGTGCGGACGTCGTTTTGACAGATGGTGATCTAAAGATGCCCGGTGCTATTCAAAAAGCAAATGAACTAGCTAAAACGATCCCACATAGCTTTATTCCGATGCAATTTGAAAATAGTGCAAACCCAGATGCCCATCGCCATACAACAGCAGTTGAGATTAAAGACAGTCTTGATTCAATTGGACAATCCCTTTCCGCATTTGTCGCAGCTTCTGGCACAGGCGGAACCATTACAGGTACAGGCGAAGAATTAAAGAAAATGTACCCACAGTCAACGATCCATGTCGTTGAACCCGCAGGCTCTCCCGTTCTTTCAGGAGGAAAGCCTGGTCCTCACAAGCTTGTAGGGACTAGTCCAGGATTTGTACCACCTATTTTAAATGAAGATGTCTATGATCAGATCCATAAAGTAGAAGACGAAGATGCCTACGACATAACGCTTCGCCTAGCACGAGAAGAAGCCATCCTTGTCGGCCCTTCCTCAGGAGCAGCTTGCTTTGCAGCACTACAAATCGCTAAGAAGCTCACTCCACAAGATTCTGTCGTCGCCATTGCTTGTGACACTGGAGAACGATATTTATCCACAGATTTATTTGACTTCGAAAGCTAGCACTATTAACATCAAACCATTACTAGCACCAACACCTAATGAGAAGTCGTACACTTCTCATTAGGCTTTTAAACGTTAGAACAGAACTAGACACTTTCTATGTTACGACTTTCTGGAGGCTTTGGTATTACTTAGCTAGTTCATACATAGCATCGGCATAAATCGCCGTCATCTTCAACAGATCCTCAATTAAAATTTCTTCATTTTTCTGATGAGCACGATCTTCTCGTCCAGGGAATAATGGGCCAAATGCAACTCCTTTCTTCAATGATCGCGCATACGTTCCACCACCAATAGCTAAAAGCTCAGCTTTTTCACCAGTATGACGCTCATAAACGGCCTGTAACGTTTGAATAAGAGGATCATCTTTCTCGACATAGCTTGGCTTCATATGATCAATGATCCGACAATGGAGCCGATGCTCTTGTGCAAGCGTTGCGAGCTTATTGATAAGAACATCACCATTTTTCGTTACAGGATAGCGAATGTTACAGCCTAGTTGCGCTTCTCCATCCTCTTCGTATGTGATTAAGCCTGCATTCACACTTAACATTCCTGAGACCTCATCCTTCATATCAATGCCAAAGGATTTCCCGGTATAGTCATGTCTCATCGTTGAAACAAATGAGAAAAATCGACTTATTGCATCTTGGAGATTTCCTTGATGTACCAAGAACGATGCAAGCTCAACTCCAGCATTTACTCCTACTTCTGGTGTTGATCCATGAGCAGCCTTGCCAAAACAGGTGAGTTCAATTTGGCTCTGTTTCAGTCGAGCCATTCCATCTAATCCTTCATTTTGCAAGTAGTGCTCATATTTCTCTTTAATCATTTCTAAATGTGTAAGGTTCCCTTCAAGTAAAGCAACTGCTTCATCAGGCACCATATTCATTCGCTCACCAGCAGTAAAGCGAACTAACTTAATAATAGAGTTAGGCTGATTCGTTGCTTGCCTAGACTGTGATAGCATCACATCAATGATCCCTTTCTCAGCATGTATAATCGGAAAATCCGCATCAGGAGCAAAACCGATCACTGGCATTTCTTCTTGCTTAAAATAATGCTCAACACAACGCCAATGGCTTTCCTCATCCGTTCCAAGAATTAATTGAACTCGCTTGTTCACCTCTAGCCCTAATTCCTTTAATAACACTAAGGCAAAGAAAGATGCAATCGTCGGACCTTTATTATCCATAGCTCCTCTAGCAATAATAGCTTGATCTCTCACCTCTGCGGCAAAAGGATGCGTTAGCCAACCATTTGACTGAGCTGGTACGACATCAATATGACATAACACACCGACACTTTCTTCTCCATGACCATACTCTATTAACCCAGCGTAGCCATCAACATTTTTTGTTGATAAGTTGAATTCCTTACCTCGTTGTAATAAAAAAGTTAATGCTTTGTCAATCCCCTTGCCAAATGGAGACGATTCAGTCGCAGTCGCTTCATCAAGTACACTTTCAATTTGCAAAAATGCTCTTGCTGTTTCGACAATTTGTTCCTTCCGTTTGTTCACTTCTTCTTGCCAATTCACATCGTATCCCCCCATTTAAACAATTATTAGTGCTTCACTTTGCTTATTTATCCTGTCTATTGTAAAATGTAATTAATGAAAGGTTGCTACACGTATATCCATTAAAGAACCACTTAACGATACCTTTCTTAAATGTAAATTGCAACTGTCCCTAAATGTCGATGTTGTTTCACTCGTCCATGTAATAAGCGTCATGAAAGGAGCTTCTATTACATAGACTCTACTTAACAAAGTCATGATTAAGAAGAAGGAGTGGTTGTTTGAAAACTTCAACTGATCGTATGCTGACTCGAATTAAGTCTATCTACCTTTACATCAAACAAAAGGGGGCCGTCACAACGAATGAACTAGTTGAAGAGTTCGGAACGACTCAACGTACCATCAACGAGATTTAAATGTCCTTGAATACAACAAGCTCGTTGAGAGCCCCAGTCGTGGGAAATGGACGGTCACGAATAAGAAGATCCGCGTATCGTAGCCAATAAAAACCAGAGGAGCGAAAATCCTCTGGTTTTTATTGGCTAGTAGGATCATTAAATAGGAGAGGCCATTCATCCTCACGTAGTTCACGATATCCTCCCAATTTCAACGTTTCATCTAACCGTAAGTTGGCAATCTGTGTTCGCTTTAATTCCGTTACTTTCTTCCCCACTGCTTCAAACATCCTTTTGACTTGGTGAAACTTTCCTTCGGTAATCGTCAATTGTACAGTAGAGACCTCACCTGCTTTTAAAATGATTAACTCTGCAGGCTTCGTCCAATAACCGTCATCTAATTTCACGCCTTTTTGAAAAAGGAGTCGATCCTCATCTGTTACTAATCCAGCTACTTCAGCTATATACGTCTTTTTAACATGTTTCTTAGGGGACATAAGCGAATGAGAAAATTGACCATCATTTGTTAACAGCAATAGCCCTTCTGTGTCTTTATCCAAGCGTCCTACCGGAAATGGTTCATAACGCTGATAAGTACTCTCCAATAAATCGACGACAGTTTTGTGACGCTGATCCTCAGTTGCCGAAATAACCCCTTTTGGTTTATTTAACATTAAATAAATCAACGGTTGATAATGGATCATTTCTTCATAGACGCTCACTGTATCATTTTGTGGATCTACTTGCGTTTTCGCATCTTTCACACACATCTCATTCACTTTTATCGCACCTGTTTTCAGAAGCTTCTTCACTTCTTTCCGTGTCCCATAGCCTGTATGAGATAATAATTTATCAAGTCTCATTGATGATCCACCTTTTTTTGCACTTCATTCACAAATGTACGAGCAAAATGACCAAGATCTCCTGATAAATAACTGTTTAACACTCCAGGTACAACTTGTTTGAGCATTTGTGAAGAGATATCATCTGCGATTCCTTTTTTCTTTAATTCCTTCTCAACAGTCATAGCCATCTCGATCGCTGCTTTTGTCGCTAGCGTGTTAGCCATCAAAACCTCTTCTTCTGTCCCAATGACAACTTGCATGAGAGGAAATAGCTGCTTAATCAAATCACATTTTTCACTCCATTGCTTCTCTAGAACGAGCGTACCACCTTGATCATATTTCGCTTGAATCGCATGACCGGCAAACTTTAATGGAATCACAGATTGCCCTTGCAGCATCTCTTCCACATCTTCCTTCATTAACGCAGTTGCCATATGGTAAAACGTCGCTTCTTTTTTTAAAAAAGGGCTCGCTTTTTTAAAAAAATCTTGATAACTGGAGGCCGGGATACAAAGAAAGACATCATCAGCTACTTTTAATTGTTCGATAGAGACATTCGTTAAATGAGAATATCTTGTTAATAACGATTGTACCTTACTCTCGTTTCGACCATACACCCCGATCGTCTCTGAACGGTTGAATCGATCAATAAGTAATGTCGCTAACCTTCCAGAACCAATGATTACTTTCATGATCATCCCTCCTCATGTTTTCCTTCATACAGCTTCTTCTATCTATACCCGTATCAATGTACGTTCACTCTTTTCATGACAAACTTTCTTCATCCGATTCAAACATATAGTGCTTCGTTCGCATATTAACATTCAAAACAATTCCCATTGCAATCATATTCGTCATGAGAGCACTTCCCCCATAGCTTATAAAAGGTAATGCCAAGCCAGTAATAGGCATTAATCCGATCGTCATCGCAATGTTTTGGAAAACTTGGAAAACGAGTAAGCCGATCACTCCTGAAACTAAATACGTTCCAAATAAATTGTTACACGTAAGGGCAATTATAATCATCCGATAAAACAATAAGAAATACGTTACAATCAAAATAACAGCTCCAAAGAACCCAAATTCTTCTCCAATGACGGTAAAAATAAAATCAGTATGAATTTCAGGAACTATATCACTTTGTGTTTGCACCCCTTGCATGAAGCCAGCTCCATACAATTGTCCCGAGCCAATTCCCCGAATCGCCATAACGAGCTGATACCCAAAACTCCCTTGATATTCATAAGGGTCTAACCAACCATAAATACGTTCTAATTGATGACCTGCAATAAATTTTGAAAATAATTCATAATTCGTATTATGAAGATAAATGAGCCCTAGTAAACCAGCAACTGCTGAAAGCCCAAGAGCAAACAAAATTCGCCATGCGACTCCTGACAATAGTAGCATCGTTGCAATCACACTAGCAATAACAAGAGCCGTTCCTAAATCAGGTTGTTGCAATACAAGGAAAAAAGGTGGCAACCCGACCGCTAACACTTTAAAAACAATAACAAGATCTGACTTCAAATCCTTTTCCACTCGATGATGGGTAATGTTAAATAACATATGTGCCAAAATGATAATAAGAACGATCTTCATAATTTCTGATGGCTGTGGTTCTGCAAAGCCTAAGTCCAGCCAGCGGGTCGCACCATTTCTATGCACTCCTAAAGGTGTAAAAGATACTAATATTAAAGCAATTAAACTAAGGAAATATAATGGGATTGAGAAGCTCTTAAACAAATCATAATCAACAAATAACATCCCAATCATAATAATAAAACCCGCTGCATAAAACACTAATTGTTGTGTCACGACAGCGGAAGGGACCAACGCATATTGAGTCGAGCCAGAAACCCCACTATAAATCGCTAATAAGCTTATACACATTAAAACAAACATTAAAAACAGCAGCGTATAATCGAGCTGTTGAAAAGGTGTCTTTCTTTCTTCCATGTGACCCTCCATCTATAGAGCAGCAATCTTACTTTATGAAGCAGAAAGCTGGACGTCATCTTTATTTTCATTTAAACGTTGTTGCCGAATGTTGTAGCGAGAAATATTGCTAAAATCGCCAAAGAGACTAAAGTGACAAACAAGGATGAACCACCATTACTAACGAGCGGAAGAGGAATACCTGTAATAGGTAATAAACCCGTGACCGCACCAACATTAAACACGACTTGAATCGCAATTTGAAAGACAATTCCAAATGCTAACAAGCTACCAAATGGGTTCTTACATCGTGTTCCTATCATAACTCCACGAAACAAAATCAGAGCATGTGCGCCTAACACAAATGCAATACCTAGAAGACCTAGCTCTTCAGAGATAATAGCTAGAATAAAATCCGTAAATGGTTCAGGTAAATAAAATAGCTTCTGAACACTTTGCCCCAAGCCTGTACCACTAAGACCACCATGTGCAATGGCTATATACGATTGAATTAACTGTAATCCTGAGTCTAGTGGATCAGCAAAAGGATCCACAAAAGAAGTTAGACGCCTTATACGGTAATCCTCAGACATTGAAAAGACAGCAAACAGCGAGCCTCCTACAATTCCTAAGCTTAGCAAATGCCACCATTTCGCACCTGAAAAGAAAACGATGATGACAGCTACAAGCATAATGGACGTCGCCGTACCTAAATCAGGCTGAAGCATTATCAGCCCAAATATAAAGCCTACAATAATAAGTGGTGGCATAACACCGCGAATAAATTGATCGATATAGGCTTGCTTTTGCGAATACACTTGTGCTAAATAAATAATAATCACAATTTTAACAACTTCTGAAGGCTGAATTTGAAATGATCCAATCCGAATCCACCTTGTTGCTCCATTTACGGTATAGCCTACTCCAGGTACTAGGACAAGTGCCAATGCTATGAGTGATAAGATAATAAGCAATGGTGATAGCTTTTTATAAAATCGAAAAGGAATATGCATGACGACAAGAAAAAAGAAAGTTCCAAGAAAAAACCATTGTAATTGTCGTTTTATATAAAAGTAAGGGTCTGGTGTTTCCATTGCGATTCCAAATACATAGCTTGCACTAAAGACCATAATAAGGCCAAATATCGCAAGAAGGAATACTGTTATTATTAAGAACCAGTCATTATCTTTTCGAAATGAATATTTCATCGCATCCTCCAACTACACCCTTATTCTACCATTTCTATTCATGATTATTGTGATCTATTCTTTTATTATATCAAAGGCGAAAAAAGAGCAAAAGAGGATATCATTAGCAACACTTGTCGAATGCTCACTAATTACCTTGCTGCTGTTTTGCTTTTTCTCTTTTCAAGAAACGAAATCGATTCCCTAATACTTGTCCTGCTAAATGAGAGCGATAAGATAGGAACATAAAAATAACAAAACCTACCCCTGCCCCTAAAAGTAAAATACCCCACTCAGCTAAACGTGTCACCTCTCCCAACATTTGTCGCATCCCAAGGTTTATGACAATCACACCTATAGCCATTATAAACGAGAAGATCGAAATTAGGAGTGCTCTTTTAGCGACAAATCCATAATGGAATTGAGCATACTTTCCAATCGCTGAGATTGTAACAGCAAGCGAAGTGATATATCCTAAATAGGTTGCGAACACTCCTCCAATTGGGCCGAGCCAAGAAAGTAACAGCTGAGTTGTTAACAGCTTCACTCCTAAACCAACTGCTAACGCGATGACAGCATATTTTTGTTTATTAAGCCCTTGTAAAATGGCTGCTGTTACAGCAAATAGAGCAAAGAATAAAGTGATTGGTGCATAATACCGTAAAATATAGCCACCAATTTCAAGATCCTCCAAGCCGTATAAAGACCCAAACACCGCATAAGAAAGTACGGATAGCCCTACTGCAGCTGGTATAGTTAAAAAGAGAATGATTTGAAAAGTTTGCGTGATCTGCTTCTGTAACGTTTGTTGATCACCACTCGTAAATGATTTAGTGATCGTTGGAATCAACGTCACAGATAAAGCAGTCGCTAAAGCCATAGGGATGAGAATAATTTTATGGGCTGTCCCTGAAAACACACCAAAATACGTCTCAGATACAACCTGGTCCATCCCATTTGCCATTAGTGTTTGATTAAACGTAAATAAATCAATTATTTGGTAGAGAGGCAAAGCTAAACCAACAAACGAAAGAGGGAGAGCATACGCTATTAGCTCTTTATACATCTCCTTATAGGAAAGCTGATGGTCGACTGTGCTTTTATCAATTTGCTCATATATAAACCGTCTTCGTTTAAACCAGTACATCATTAATACAACTAAGCCACCAATCGCACCTGTAAATGCACCAAATGTTGCAAATCCAACTGCCGTACCCACTTCACCATTCATCACTTGTACAATAAAGAAAGTCACAACTAGAATAAAGAAAATACGAACGAGCTGTTCAATCACTTGTGAGACAGCAGTTGGCCCCATCGATTGAAAGCCTTGGAAATAACCACGGATAACAGCCATAATAGGAACGACCACTAAGGCAACACTCACCATTCGAATTGTAAAAACAATATCATCGTGTGTATTTCCGCCAGGGTCTGAAGAATCAACGATAAGAGGAGCTAAAGATGGTGCAGACAGAAATAATAAGAGAAAACCGAAACAGCCTGTTATAGATAGAACGATGATTCCTGACTTAAACAAGCGATGACCTGTACGGTAATCACCTAATGTATGATATTTTGAAACAAATTTTGAAATCGCTAAAGGGACTCCTAAAGTCGCCAAACTTAGTAAAACCATGTATGGGAGATAACCATAATTATATAATGCTACCCCAGTTGAGCCTACGATAGCTGTAAAAGGAAAAATATAAATAAGACCAAGTACTTTTGAAATCATTGTCGCAGCTGTTAAGATCATTGTGCCGCGCAATAACTTTTGATCAGACATCGTCATACCTTCTTTCTTTAAGAAAAGCTGCGTAGCAGTCTTTCCTTAATTGCTTCGTACGTAGCCGTTTCCCGGGTTTGAGTTCATTCGGAAAGTGAACTTCTTTCTAGATTAACGTGTAACGTGCGAAGCCAACGTCCTTCTCTGAATTCACTTACACCCACTTTGATTAAACTTCTAAGAATTTTATATTTAAAGAAAAACGCAAATAACTTCTTTAAAAAAACATAACGCCCATCTTGACATTTACTTTTAAAGACTCCTTTGCATTTTACCATAGAGTCAAGGCTAGTGCTTAACTAAAAGGTTGCAAAATTCTAACATTCTTTGTAATCAATTTATATTACGTGCTTGCTTTCCCATTTATAAATTGGTATACTTCCTTATTCTTTGTATGAGATGAGGTGTAGAAATGAAACAAGATGTCATTGTCATTGGTGGTGGACCATCTGGTCTAATGGCCTCTATTGCCGCTGCAACATACGGTGCCAAAGTACTACTTATCGATAAAGGAAGTAAACTCGGACGCAAACTTGCGATTTCTGGTGGAGGGCGTTGCAACGTGACAAATCTAATGGAAATCGACCACCTGATTGCCCACATCACTGGTAATGGACGATTTATGTACAGTCCTTTTTCTGTTTTCAATAATGAAGACATTATAGCTTTTTTTGAAGGGCTTGGTATCGCGTTAAAAGAAGAAGACCGCGGGCGTATGTTTCCCGTTAATGATAAAGCGACCACAGTCGTCGAAACGCTTTTACGTGAAGTTCATCGACTCGGCGTAACGATCCGGATAAATACTCACGTTGAAACGATTGAATATGTAGAAGGCGCTGTCGATTACGTTCAACTATCAACAGGGGATAAGCTATACACTTCCTCAGTTATTATCGCAACAGGAGGAATATCAGTTCCACACACTGGC
>NZ_BAUU01000036.1 GCF_000513115.1 Halalkalibacter hemicellulosilyticusJCM 9152 | reverse complement strand
TCTCCAGTAGGATTAATAGAAATGATTTACACTCCTCTTTCAAAAAGCTTTTGCTCTTTTCCTATAAACATCAGCCGCTAATATATTTTCCAACTTAAACATTCTTCTTTGCTTCTTATAATGACAATAACACACAAGATGAGTTTCATTTACTTTAATTACACTAACGTACCTTTGTGACATTTTCCCTTCATCTGTCAAATAAACGATTTGCACCTTTTCTTTCGACTGAGCTGCCCTTTGCAAAAGTCCCTTCATATATTTCTTCTCCTCTCAACACTCGTAATGTTCTTGGTTTAGATTCAACCCAATCGACATAACCCTTTTTTCTCAATTTAACTAAATGCCCATGCGTAGTAGATGTGGATTTATGGTTAAGTAAATCGGCTAATTCTCTAGTGGTCGGAGCATACTTGTTTTTAATTACATATTCATTAATTTTCACTATTACATTTCTTTGCTTGTTGGTTAATTCATTCATAGTATGTTCACCTCACACTCATTATATACGAACATTAGTTCCTAATCAACTTGAAATAAGAACAAATGTTTGTATATAATATGAGTGAGGTGATCACATGGAAAAATTACAAAGAGGCAATAAATTGTGGGAAATGAAGTTTGTGCTTCCAGAACACACTGCTGCTCTGAAACAATGGCGGGAAGCACAAGACAAAATATCTAAGCCTACACTGGATGAACAGGAACTAATGGAGATTGGTCATGTGGTCATGGATAGCCTTAAGCACGAGTTAGAAGTTAATGTGATTTATTGGGAAGATGGGGACTTTTGTGAGGTCGTTGGTGTAGTGGAGCGGGTGGATCGATACGAGAAATATATAAAATTGCGTACAGAGGATGATATTTTAACGATTAAGGTTGATTGTTTGATGAGTGTTGAAAGAGTATAAAATAGTAGTGAAGCCCCTAAGGTAAAAATCAGGGGCTTCTTCGATCAGAATTTTTATTTTGCTCCTTTTCATTATCAATTACTTCTTTAATACTTTTTAATATCTGTTCTTTTAATTCTGTATCTTCTTTCTTTTCGAAATCCCCTAAGTCTTTATCAGTATTAAACAAATCATTATACGTGGCCATTAACACAATATAACGCCTCCTTTTAAGAATTATTATTGTTAAAATATCTATAATTTAATTCTGGATTAAAGTAGTGCTTTCTTTTAATCCATATAAAGCCGTCAGTTTTAGATATAATTGCAACATCTATAGGACCGCCAACTGACTCAGTTTCCAGTGTCACTCTCTTTTTAAGCGATGCTAAGTTTAGCAATGTTTCTGCTACGACTCCCATTTCCTCCTTTGGCATTAACTGAACCGTATCAAGTATTGGCATGCTAAAATTTTTCCGCTGGTACGTTTGGACATTATTACTTATTTCCCTGTGGATTGAACTAGAGATGCCTTTTAGCTGATCTTTCATTTCCTCATTTAATTCTACTCCTAATTTTTCCTCTAAAACAGATGGGTATACGTTTTTTAATATATCGTAAACAGAACCTAAAATCTGATTTATTATACTTGAATCACTACCAGATAAAAAAGTGTGTACCATTTCCCTTTGAGCGAATGCTTTTATTGAAGCAGTTGGCGTTTCCGTAGTTACATGTGAACCTATCTTAACTGATGAATGCAACTTGTATTTTAATTTAGATAGAAAAATCCCTTCAAATTTATATTCATTTAATCTCGGAAATATTTCTTTAACTCCATATCCTGCTATTACTACCCCAGTTGATATACTTGAGAAAAAATCTTTTGCTAATAACGTTCCTAAAAGATTATTTAATAATATCCGCAAATCACTCGTTACTTCGATATAAATATTTTCATCAATTACATTATTCAACAAATCCTCTTTTTCCTCTAATAATGTTTCAATAAAACCTTTATTGAAGCCATCAATATATTTTACATTCCCTAATTTTTTTAAAGTAGAATTAGCTTCGCTATAGATTAATTCAGAAATTGTTTGGTCTGTTCTATGTTTTTCTTCAATTTGCCGTAACTTTTTATTAACCTGATTCAATATAATTGTTAGGTACGTTGATAATGTTTTATTTAACATAACATCATAAGGATAATTATCAATGAGTAAATCACTCGTTTTTATGTATTCCACAAAATCATTACAATAATCCTCTAAATAATCAAATGTTCTGTCTCCAAGATAACTTCTATACGATTTTATGATCGTTTCCCAAGGTACATTCATAAATTGTGCAGTACCATATATCATAATTCCTACTGGATTTTTTGTAGAAAGCGAAAATAGTTTATTAGCACTATTATATACTTTTTTATTTTCATTTACATCTCCTGAAATAGTTACTGCACTATCTGTAGCCAAAGCTATACCGTGCTTATTAAGAATTGCTATTTGAGCAGTCAATGAACTCACCTCAATAATTTAATTTTACTGAACCTATTCGACACAATCCCTCATTTCCCTTCTTAATTTTTACAATTTATCAAAATACAATAAAAGCCCCTCACACAAGTGAAGGGCTCTTTTCAATCATACGGACGGTACTTTTTGCGGAGCTCCTCAAGCTCTTTTTTCTTTCGTTCCACGGCTGAACGTAAAAACAGTTTTGGTTTTTCTTTTACCGCTCTCAACTTCCCATCCTTCTCCAACCGGTTTACACGTCGCGTTGTCAGTTCTAATATTTCCGCTGCTTCCGTCACAGATACCAATTCTTTTTCTAAGAAGTCAATAAGCTCCTTTTCATTAGAAAAATGATGCATGACTACCCCTTTCTCCAACTCTTCATGATCAAGACAATGCTCGTAATAATACCAGCAATGGTCAAAAGAGTCGTAAAGATATTACTGTAAAACGCCTGTGAAATGATCAAACCAAAAGTGACAATGATGGTACCAAAAGTTAGTCTCTTCATATTTTTATGCTAAACGTGTATAATAGAAATAGGGTGAGGGGCAAAGCCCCTCTTGTCTTAGTCTTTCTTGTCATCTTTGTCTAACCACTGCTTGGTTATCCAACTAACCGAAGCGATGTAGAAGATGACTCGAAGGACTTTTTCTATTTCGTCTAGCATGTTTTCCCCTCCTTTCCTTTGATCTATCTTTATTATACCATACCTAACCTCAAAGAGGAATAGTTTTGTTGTAAATAATTTCATTTTATTTATATGAATTTCATCCGATATATTAGTAAACATAGGCATCAAAGGATATAATTCCAGCAAAATTACAATAATAAAAGAAAAAGAAAAGAAGGTCTGAACATGAAAGAAAAAATAAGGCTGTTACTGGATTCTGATATTAAATCCTACATCATTAGTAAGGAGACAGGAATTCAGCAAAGTACCATTTCGAGGATGAGACAAGGAAAGATTAACATTGGAGGATTACATTAGATACAGCGTTAAAACTTGTTGAGTTTTATGATCTACATAAAGATAGTATTAAGCCCCCACAAGCGTGAGGGCTATTTTTTATTTACTTAATTGTTGCTGACGTATCTGGCCCAGCGTAAATGTTAACTTTACCAAAGTCTCTTGTCTGAATAGTATAAACGTGAGCTTGAGGATTATCTAAAATTTCATAGGACAATCCACCAAACTTAGCAGGGTTTAATCGTCCACTTTCATTACCTACCGTTGGAGCTTTGTCTAATGGATACACTCTCCATGACGCAGCACTACCAGGAAGATATAATGTCTTTGATTGTTTTTTAGATAAAGCTTTTTCAAGTGCAGAGAACGTTTGTGGTCCAGGTACGCCATCTACTTTAATACGTGCATCTTTTTGGAAAGCTCTTACTGCTTTTTCAGTAGCGTCACCAAACTTCCCATCAGCACCCCATCTACCTAAATCATATCCCAATGATATTAGCTCTTCTTGAAGTTCTTTTACAGCAACTCCACTATCACCTTTACGTAAAACATTAGATGAGGTCGAAGGAGTGAGATTTTTCTCCAAGTAATCAACAGGATTCACAGCATTTGACTTTTCAATGTTCCATCGTCCACGATGTAACTCAAAATGTAGATGCTGCCCAAAAGATCGACCAGTGTTGCCCATGATTCCAATTTGCTGACCCTTGCGAACGGTTTGTCCAACTGAAAAACCTCGTGATCCAGTACGCAAATGAGCATAGACCGTTTCCCACGTTTGTCCATTGACCTGATGCGTGATAAAAATAACCTCTCCATAACTCTCTGATACATATGATCGTGATACAGTGCCGTTTGCTACAGCAAAGATCGGTCGTGCTCCTGCTTCCGCAATATCGATACCGTGGTGATCCGGTCTGCTCGATGTTCTAAACCCACTCGTGATTCGTTTTGTGTCTGTCGGCCAAATAAATGTACTCATTATTGATCCTCCCCCTTCAATTTTTCATCCACATCTGATCCAATGACTTCTTTTTTAATTTCCTGTGTTAAGGTCGGACTCTTCTTCGATTCCATCACTTTCAATTTTTCAGCTAAAGTGGCTGGAACTAATACATCAATTTCAGCCATGTTTTCTAAAATGGATAATCCTTCATTTGCAATATAAAAAAGAACGGTTGCGTAAGTAATTGCACCGCCCATCCCTAATATTTGATCCACTACATTGGCCAAGATGATCACGACCAAAATCATTAACTTACGCGCATAACCAAAAAGACTTTTACGACTCCACAGATTACCTTTTTTAATGGCTTTAAAGACACCTGTTAAAATGTCTAATGCCATCAGCAAAAGTAGCAAATGTAAAAACTTCACATCTCCAAATAAGTACATTCTTACGACTTCTAAGTGTTCCAAGTTAATATTCATCAAAATTTCCATCTCCTTTAATATAAAAAGAGCTAGCACAAGTGCCAGCTCCGTTTTTTGACCAAAATAAAAAAGCCTTACTCGACTTCTGTTTCTTCCTCTATTTCTCCCTCAAAATCTTTATTGATTTCCTCTAATAAATGATCTTTCGCAATCTCCTCTAATTGGGCAATCGACTCGTTCCCCTCATATTCCTCTGCCGACAAAACGAGATTCCCACTCGCACTTACAGACCTATCACTATTCCTTGCTGCATAGGAAACCTGTACACTTACCATTTCCCCGTCACTATACCTCGTATTTACTGATCGGACTTCAAAGTTCATTGCGCGTCACTCTCCTCTTTCGTAGTTAAATCCTCAACTTGTTTCTCCAACTCCTCAGCATACTTAATCACCGCTTGTTTAGCAGCTTGTTCAGTAGCCAATTGAACCTCTAGGATAGCGATTTTGTTCGCAAGCTTGGCTTGTACCTCTTTAAAATCATAGTTTAATTGTTGTTTCATCAGAAAACCTCTCCTTTTTGAAATTATGGTGACCTCCAAAATCCTACTGCATAAACAAAAGTTGATAAGTTACTACTTCCGCTAATACTCGACCATTGACGTATAGAGACACTATTTGCTCCCGGAGTCCCTGCAACGTCCGCCCATCTTAAATTACTAGTCGTATGGGTACTTACTGCAATTGGAAAATTCGTATTAAACGACTGTGGAAAACTTACAAACTCTGTATCTGACCTAAATATATTTCCACTGGACACAGTTGCATTCATACTCACCGGATTACACCACACCTCTTGTTTACCGCTACTGTAACGTATCCACCTTCCGTCAGCGTTTGACCCTTGGCTAACGATTGATTCAACAGAACCTCCGTCAACTAAAACATCTCCTGTAAACTTCACACGAAAAGCATCTATTTCAAATTCCGGCACTTGCGGTGATGATTGAAAAGAAATTCCTGTCGCTCTGTAAGAAACAATTCCTTCTTGTACCCCCCCTGAAGAAATTCGTGCCATTTCAAGTCTAGCCTCACTCAACCACATATGCTCACCGCTATTGTCATTCGGATCAAAGTAGCTTGATGTAAACTCACTACCTGATATATTAACCCCGTTAATATCCCCTGCATTAATCGTACCGAGATCCCCCGTGATATCCGATAACACCGACACAGCACCCACCAATTCAATGTTTTCGGCTTGTATCCGAGCGGTGGTCGACGTAAGGTTGATACGTCCGATGATTTCGTTTCCGTTGAAGTCATCTTCTGATACTTTTAGGTCTATCTCAGTCGCTAGTTGGGTGATTTCTGACTCTGCGTTTGTCACGCGCAAACCAACGGATTCTTGGTAAGTGACGGAACCAACTACTATTCCATCGTATCCATTGCCTGTTTCGTCAATTAGAAGGTTGCCAGAATCGTTCATCTTTCTCCATAACCCAAGCATGTTCGAAGGAATGGCAGTAAAAGACCTATTCATATTCGAAATTACTTCCTCTTGAGAAAGTGCACTACTCCATAACCTAAACTCCCCCACTTTTCCTCTTAATGTCCTGTTACTATTTCTTCCAAACATTAAAGTCTCATAATCCAAACTGATAGATGATTGACCACTAGTTGATCTAATTAATACTCCATTTAGATAAACATTCCAGCCATTTGAACCTTCTTTAGTACTAACTGTTAGCAAGTGCCAATCTGTCAAATCAAAGTTAAACTCATCATAATAAATTGGACCTATTCTGTTTGTTCTAAACGTATTAAGATAGATTCTGCTATTACTGTATGGGTATAAATTTCCGTTTGAGTCGTTATGTCCGGTAAATGACCATAATCCAGCATTGCCAGTTGAAGGACTATTGCTATCTAATTTTATCCACGCTTCGATGGTTGCTTCATCTGAATTACCAAGAGCATCTCTTAAACTATTGGGTAGCTCCACCATCCCACCGGAAAATATTAAGTGTCCTATTGACTCAAATCTCGATTCACCACTACCAGCATTTACAGTTGACAAACTATCTACAAACTCCGTTTTCGTCACCCTCAATTCAATCTGTTCCGCTTGCTGACTAATACTACTCTCGGCCGTCGAAACTCTACTTTCTACAGCATCTAACTCTGTTCTAGTAGCTCTTGACTCAATCGCCTCAGCGTTTTGGATAATCTCCGTTTCAGCGTGGGACATACGATACTCTATATCCTCTGGAGCTGGTGTCCAGTCTAATGGAGGTTTTACATTCCCTCTATAGAGACAAATCCAATCAACATTCCAAGGACTAGGTGCGCTATTAGGTGCACAATACACCCTAACTGACCTCCTCCCTGCTTCTGTGGTTTCAACTGACACAAAACTCGCTACCCAATAGTTTGTCCCCTCAACCCTTTCAAATGTCGACCTCGCATTACTTCCTCCATTTTGCCAAATTCTAAAAGTTGGAGGTTCTTCGCAATCACCTTCCAAAACCATTGTGTAGGTTTCACCTGTTATAAAATCTTCTGATAAAGACCATTGTCCCACCAGATAGTCAGTTCCCTCTATCGGAACTCCGGAATTTAATAACAAGTTTCTTGCACCAATTTGCAAATTATTAAACTCCGTCCGAGTCACTCTCTGACTAATCTCGTCAGCCATAATAATCATTTGCGCTGAGTGATCGCTTACCGTATCCGCTACAGCATCAAGGTCCGTTTGATTCGCTTTAAATCCAATCGCTTCCTCGTTTTGAGCAATCAACGTATTATGGTTGCTTAGTGTTTGCACCACACCATCCATATCCGTCTCGTACTCGATGATACCAACATAGTTTAATAGACGTGTATCGACCTCCTCGATCGTGTACACGTCACCTACATTTGCCTTATCGACTAGTTGACCGTCCACATACTCGATCGTAGTCCGATCGGCTAGATCATCAGCAATCTCTTGCATTTTATTGTCGTAGGCTTCTTGAGAGACAGCATAAATCATCGCATCCAGTAACGCTTCTGCTGATCGATCTTCTGCATATATCTTCGCATTATTCTCCGCATCGATGGCTACAATGTCCGCATGATCCTTAGCGTCAACACCAATCAACTCGGCAAATGTTTTTCCTTCTTCAAAAACGTACTCGTCCTTATTATCAATCGTGATCTTATCGTACGTATACTCGATTAAATCTACGATACTGACTTTACGTCGTATTTCAGCCTGAAGCTGTTGCCAAATCGCTTGCACTTCTTCTTCGGTATATTCGATAAAATCACCAAGCTCGACTCGTTTTTGCGATTGATCGATGATATTGCGCTCTTGGGTGTGGACGCGAGCTTCTAAATAAAGCGGAGGATTAAACTTTGTGTCCTTGATCTTAATCGTGTCACCAAAGCGTATCTTTTTGTTAGCTAAACCGGGTACATGTTCTAGATCAGCAATATCAACCTCGTACTCCACCACCTCATTAATACGCTTGTTAAGCTCGGTGCGAGTGTACTGTATCAACTCTTCCTCTGTCATTTCCATACGATCTGATTGAGCTCATACACATCTATTAAATGCTGCAATTCGCCTTGCTCATTCGGACGCCCCCAACGTTGCAGAGCTTCCTCATCTTCAACTAAAACTTCTAGTCGTGTACCGTCTTCATCTGCTGGACCAATACCTCGCAAAGCTGTGTAGATATTATCCGTCTTTTCTATCCGTCGAATACCTTGCAAGTCCTTACCAAGCTCAACCTCACGCCCCTGCCACTGCCCAACACGTTCGAGCAAGTCTACATAACGACCGGTTACTCGATTACCATTTGTCTCGACTCTAAAGCGTAGCTCTAAATCAAACTCATTAGCAACTCGTTTTAAAAATGCGTAAGGATTTGTGTGAGATTCAATGATCAATGTACGGTAGCCACTTCCCTCGACAATACCAGGTCGCCACTCTGTCCCGTTTAACGCCCAACCTAGATACATCGACGGTGTATATTCCGACAGTGTTTGAGGATCAATGACCTTTGCTTTTTTCAGCAATAGATATGTTGCTGATGCATAGACTTCTGCCTCTAATCCATCCGCATTCCGTCGTTTAATCGACTCGTTAATGACAAACTCTTTATACCCTTCATCCTCAGCAGGAATAATCACACGGTTGTGCTTGCCTAAATACTCACTAAAAGATTGATCTGCAAATGTTGTAAACTCAAACGTTTCTAGCGTATCTTTTAACGATTGACGGTGCGTATTATCAATGATGTGTCTAGGTGTAATAACTCCAATTATGTTATCTTGTTGCCCATCTGTAATGTGGATCAATGGCACCAACTCCTTTCTGGTAGGATTTTCCCTTTTTCTGTCGAATAGTGACTGTAGGAGGGAGGTGAATACATATGTCTAAATTAGATCCTAAACCTCAAAATAAAGGTTCTTTATATTCTTGGAAAGAGTTAAATCGAACCCTTCAACTAAACTCCGAAGTTCCAGGAGATGAAGGTCTTTTAATTGATTTACGTCAATTCTCCTTAACCAAAGAAGAAATTATAATTGAAGCAGAAAAACAAGGATATAAAGTTGAAGAACGCAGAGAACATTTTTTGAGACTTAGCTAGTTTTATACTCAGTCACTTACCAGGTGACTGAGCTCCTTGTTTATTTTTACATTTTTAATCCTCCGATAATCATTGTTAGCCTAGACTCTAACTCTAAATTCTTTTGATCCACATCTGAACTTAGTTGATGTAATTGTATTTGAATACTTGATAATTCACCCTTCAATACGTCTATTTCCATTTCTAATTTCTTCACTCTCTCTTCCACAATAACCCCTCCAAATTTTAATTTAGCGATACCTCCGCCTAAACTTGCAACTCGTGTTAAAACTGTTGTCAGGCAACACATATAACTCGTTAGACCCCTTATCCAATTTAAAATACTGTCCACCAAGATCCTTTATATCCGTCCGATCCTCACCGTTGATGAGCAGTTCATCGAGCTTGTGATCAAATGTAATAATATCACCAGGATAAGCGATGTAAGGCGTGTGATCCTCAGTAACTTGACTCAACTCAAATACCTCGACACTATTCATCCGTAATCTAGCAGGTATGACTCGATCTTGATAACTACCAATAAACAAGGTAATGTACTTCAATCGACCTTGCCACTCGTTATTGACATCTTGGTAAGTTCCTTCCCAATGTCTGATATGACGCTGATTCTGCCACTCGCCAATGTAAAAAGAAAATTTCTGTCCTTCCCTTTTTACTCGCAAATAAAAGAGTGTCGTTTCCCTTGCGTTATCAAAGCTGTCAGCATCTCCAATTAAATTACCATTGGCTAATCCACCACCACGGTAATGTCCTACTCGACCAAGTGGCACCCTACGCTTATGATTACGTGAGTTATCTTTCAATCCTAAATGGCCAAGATTATTCAGATTTTCGTCATGGAAATAGATACCCATTCGAAAATTTTCTATTTCACGCCTAGAGATAATATCGAATGTGGATTGAATCTCGAAATTTTGAATAGCGTTAGGCAATTCTTTAAAAACAGCTGGACCACGTTGCTGTTCTCTTGGAGTACCATAATTTTCTGGGCGTATTCCTGCTCCATCTGTACCCATGACACCGTCCACACTATCCACATTGACGTCTACCATGTCTATAGAAGCAGGACTCCAAGTGTCGATTGTGCTTCCATTCTCGTACAACACGCTCGTTCTTGTGTCTACAACCTCGACATCATCATCGGCAGGTATACCGATCATTTGATATTCGCCTGTGTCCTCTCCCTTTTGAATCATAGCAAAGGTGACAGGCTCCGTTACCTCAAACTCAAAGATCGGCTCTGCTTCTGCTGTTCCGTCGTTGGTGAGCGAGACTGAATCAGATGGGAATACGGCTGTGGTTTCGGTACCGTATTTGTAAGGATCGGGGCAATAAAAGTATAAAACCCCTCTACCTAACGTCCCTAGATTGTTCCAGTCTTGTTCTCCATCCAAAAGACCGTAATATATTCTATTAGGTTCACCAGGCAAAATAATAGGTTTAGGCTCTTTAAAATCTAGTAATGCGTTAAGCTGATCTACCTTCCCTATGATCTCCTCTTGATTTGTTCCATAGATGGTAATAGGCACTTCTAACAGTCGCCCATGTCGTTTCGTAGCGGATAAATAGCCACCTTCCATAACTGGTGGAGAGATAATGGTATTTTCTTGCCCCATTATCCCTCGACCTCTAATGTTTAACCCAACACGAACTAGTCCGCTTAGGTCAATACCGTTTACTATCAACACATCACCCCCTAAACTTTCCCTTTGTTGATTTATCCCGATCCATAAACTCACTCACCACTTTATACTGCATCTTACCAACAGCTCTATTATCAAGGTAAACGTCACCGCTCTTATTTGCGATCTTTTCTAGCAACCTCTCAACACGATTCATACTCACATTTGATCCACTATAATTATTGACAATGCTTGCAGTAGCAGCACTGGCATGAGCCATTCTTGATGTTCCTAGCGCTTGCTCTGGTGTTGATGTCAATATCATTCCGTCTGATAGTTTTTCAAGTTCCTTGTAAACAGATTTCGCATTTTCTCTAATTCCTAACGCAATCCCCTCAGGAATAAATCGCCCTACTTCGTCACGCATCGACCTTGATGGAGAGTGTATTCTTAATGCACTCCTCATCGTACTGGCCACACTATTAGCTATATTCCTAGCCGTTGACATTACTTGCCCTCTACCAGCTAATAAACCTTGATTTAGTCCAGCCATAGCATTACGGCCAACCGAATTTAACTGACTTGGAGTGCTGCTATAAGGTCTGATTAAATCGACAGCTAATTTACGCATAGTGCTTACATTTGTATTCGATCCGTTTCTTAACCTCGTCAGCATATTACGCATAGACGTTTGTGTGATAATTGGCAAGCGCTTGAGTGATCTCTCAATATCATTTACCGATCGATCATGGCCTTTCGTAATCGATTGAAAGCTTCTGTCTGAACTTCTAATAACATGTTCAAACATTTTCTCGACTGCTTGAATCACTGCTGTGGTACCGTTACTAATTCCCAAGACTAGGCCTTCTGTGACATTTGTTCCAATCTCTCTAAACACCCTTGATGGACTGTTAACCCCTAATGCTCTCCTAGCAGATTTTGCTGTTTCATCGCCTAATTTCTTAGATGCTGCTTCTGCTATTGGAGTGCCTTTTTCAGTCCCTTCTGCTATGCCTTCTGGTAAAGCACTACCGATTGATTCAAAATCTGCTGCCTCTATTTGTTCCGCTAGAGTTTTTTCTGTATCGGTTACTAAATGGCCAATCGCTTCTATAATACCTGATTCTTCAATCCCTAATGATTTACCCAAAACACCTGTTGCTGTATTTCCGCCTCGAGCGAAAACTTCACTTAAGCCAGCTAGTTCTTCATCAGATGCTTCGACCATTGCTTTAACGTGTCCAGCTGACTCTGGGCCAGCTTGACGCATCTCTTCTAGTAACCCTTCATCAATTCCACGTTCTGCTAAAATTGCGATATTATCAGCCCATTCGCTCATAACACGTTGATTCTCTAACATGTTTTCTTCCATTTCAGCTACAGTGATCGTTACTTCATCACTTAATGTGTCAAACATATCCGTAGCTGCACCCTTGTAATCTTCCCAGGATGATTTCATTGATTCGACCGTTGCTTGCTGTGATTCAGACAAATCTTCAAATGCTATAATTTGATTACTTACTCCGCTTTCAGTTGCTTCAGTAATAGCTTCCATAGATGCAACAAATTGTTCTTCTGTCTCTACTCTCTGATTCTTTAATTCTTCTTCTGTTTCTATCAGTATTTGCTCTTGTTCATCTAATTCTTCAAGCGCTTTCTTTGCCTCTCTAGCATTCCTGCCCCCTTCTTCTTGTAATTCGTTCCACTCTGCCCGTAAGTCGTTAATTTCTCCACGCTTTGATTCTACTTCAAATATTTCTTCTTCGATCTCTAGCATACGTTCTTTTGCGGAAAGCCCAGCTTCTTCCTCTTTCATTAAATCGATACGTGCTTGCAACTGTTCAGATGACATACTTAGTGCATCCGCTTCCTCGTTATATGCCAAGTTCAATCCATCAACTCGATCATTGAGTTGATCTATATACTCGCTTAGTATTTTCTTTTCTGAGGCTGACTTATTTTCTTTATTGGCTAAATCATCTATCCTTTTAGCTAACTCTTCATTCGCTTTAGATGACTCTTTAATTTCTGATTGATTATTTTTGAAAGCGTCAGTGGAACTCTGCATTTCATCATTCAAAGATTGAACCGACTCACCTAAAGCTTCTGTTTCAGCATTAAGTTTTTTGGCTTCATCACTGGACCGTTTAAACCACCTAACTACTCCTACTACAATACCAGCCAATACTCCAATAGCAGCCGTAACCCATCCAATTGGGCCTAATAAAAAACGCCATGCAACACCTAAAGCAGTAGCTGCTGCAGTAGCTATACCTTTTGCTGCTGATAACAAAGTCATTTGGCCTGTATAAAGTAACATTGCCTTTGACGTAGCTCTCATAATGGCATTCTTAGCGGATTCAGCCACGATATATGCATAAATTAAGGCTGTACTCTGTGCCTCGACTAGATTCCTTTTTCCTTTTGCGATTGTCAATATATCAGTTATTAATGCTCCAGCTTGCATGATTGTATTGGACTTTTGAATTGCCGAAGCCGTTGCGGATATAACCGCATGCATGGCGTATGCTGTGGCCAATCCAATCAATGCAGGAGATAGAGCTTTTACAACTGGTAATGTTACCTGGACGCCAGAAGCAAATGCTTTTACAAAAGGTGTAGTCCTATCAATGACATTTCCAATCGCTTGAAAAGATGCGTTCGTAATATTTTTTAAACTATCAATGTTTTGGGCAATATCTTTACCTGTTACCTCTTTTGACAAACGATCGAATCTCTGAATGATATCCGCTACACCACGAGCGACAGCTGTTCTAACGTTTTGCAATGACGTAGCAAGCCCCAAGCTATTCTCTTTGGCCAACTGTGCCATGATACCTGTTCCAGTACCGACTTCAATTAACTTGTCGTTAAACTGATCCATTGTAATGGTACCCTCTTGCAGGGCTTGATAAAGATCGTCTTTTGCACTTTTACCAGCAAAACCAAAGCTTTCAGCAACTTTTATAAGACCTACATCCATCGTTTCCTGCAACGTACGCCATTGTTGCATATCCATATTCCCTGTTTGTAACGCCTGTAAATATTGTTCGGTTCCACGTCTGGCTTGATCAGCACTTGCACCAGAACCTAACAAAGCGTTATTAAGAGCAATCGCAGAATCAGAGGCCTTGTCCATATCGCCAAAAGAACTGTACATCCTTTGAGCAGTAGAAGCAATCTCGTCTAACTTGGTAGGTAAACCATCGATTCCATCTGACAATCGTTCCATAGCACGTTCAGAGTCTTCTGCTGAAACCCCAAGCGCTTGAAGAACTTTTGGGAATTGGTTGAGCGTATCAAATCGTTTTATCGCATCATCCATCGATGCCTTTAACGTCCTAAAAGCCGCCGCACCAATCGCTACCAAACCAAGTGCAGTCGCAAACTTTTTTATATTACTTCCTGCTTTCGGCGCTTCTTTGTTAACACCTTTAAGACCATCTTCTGCCTGTTTTGTACCGTCACCAGCTTTATGCCCTGATGATTCTAAGTTGTCCAACTCTTTTGATGCAACATTAACCTGCTTACCATCCACTTCGATGGCTATACTAATGACACCATCACTCATCGTCGTCCACCTCCTTGTCATTTAATGAAAATTTCCGTTGTAAATCTTTCATATTCTGCCGAAACTCTGCCGAATCACCTTTACTTGGTTTCCATGAACGTATCTCAATGATCCGCTTCATAATCGTATTGCTCGGCAAGCCATTAAGAAGCGCCTGGAATTCCTCCCAGCGCAATTTCCCTTGCTCATGAAAAAGATTCATTCCGTAGGCCTGTCGGAATGAAGCAAAAATGTATTCAGCATCTTTCTCTAAATCAATCAGTTTCTCTTTTTCCTCATCTGTTTTTACAGGCAAAGGATTACCTTTTCGATCATATAAAATAGACTCCTCTTCTTTTATGTGGATAAACTGTTCATAAACGTAATTCCATAAATTGATTGTGGATGACTGATCATATTGTTCTTCACCTAACAGTAAGGACAGACATACCTCTACTCGTTCATAATCTCGTAGGGCTTTATCATCTAGTACGTCAAACACATCTAGCACATTATCAAAAGCTAAATCAATTTGATACTTAATGCCTTCAAATACGAAGCTAGTGACTAGAGGATCATTCAACCTCATAAGCGCCACCTACTTCTTTTTAGCTTTTTTGTTAAGGTATTCAGATTTCTTTGCTTCCACTTGCTCTGATCGCGCTTCCTCTAATTCTTCAATCCGCTTGCCGATGGCTAACCCAATAGGGTCTAATGCTTGTTCAAGTGCTGCAATATCAGGATAATATTCATAGATTTTTTTGAACGTACCATCACCGAAAACAATGTCGTATTGAGCTGCGATAAACTCTTTATTAACGTCTAAGGCTGCATCAACTGTTTCGATTTCGATATCATCAATATGTTCAATTTCATCTGGAAAGTGAATATGTTTTGCTTTCTCTTGTGCTTCTTTTAACTTTTCTTGCGCCAATTCTTCCACATTAAAAAAACGACGTAAATTTTCGATAGAACTATCAAACCATAGCTCTACCTCTCCCACTTTTACAGGGAACCCCGTTCTTTTAATATCAATTTTCACTTCCTGTGTCATCATAACCCTCCTCATAAATAAAGAGAGGCTCTAGGCCCCTCTTATCCTTCCTCTATTTGTTCTTCATCGCCCCCACCCGGGGGATCATTAGGAGTTAAATCTGTTTCTTTTGGAATTCGGTCAAAACGGATGTTACAAGAGAATGTTTCATAAGCGCTTGCGTCACCAGCTCCAGCAACAATGGCCGTCACTGTCGCACGACCAACCCACTCTTTTGTTCCATCGGCAGACACAACCCTGTGCCAAACCTTACGACCTTCTCCTGTTTTATATTTCAAGCCAGCAATAAACGCTTGTGCTGGATCTTCTGGATCATATACTCCTTCAGGTGTATAAGCTCCTGCGACGGATACAACGTCTGTTTCCGGCGTTCCATCCCCATCATAGTACGCTTCTTCTTCGGTTCCTTCTTGCGTATCATCACCGATAGTAGATATATATTTCGCTAATTCCAACCACTCTTCTCCCGGTTCTTCTTGTCCTGGTGTATACTCTTGTACAAAATGCCCTCGTAATGCGTTCTTAGCTCTTGCCATGATCATTCACTCTCCTTAAAAACTGTTATAGTTGCTTGCACATCCAATAAAAAAACAAACCATCCTTGATCATCTTTCTGATTAATAAATGGTTTGTTGGTTATAACTAATTCATCAAACTCAAAACTTCCGTCATTACTTTCTAATTCCTTCAGCTTTTCCAATTCAGATTGTACGAGCCATAGCGTTTGATGTATCTGACTCTGTAACTTTGACTTCATTGCAAATTCAAAATTTAGCTGCTGATCAGTAGTGCCGTCCATATACTCCATAACAACTCGCGACCCAGGCAACGGATAAACCACAAATGATTCTTCTTCCCCTAAATAGCCTGTTTTGCATTCAATTGAAGGCAACGGTATATGGTTTACTCTCTCCACTAGACGTTCAATAAAATCCATCACCAACCAGCTCCCCTCTTAAATGCATTTATCCAATCGCTTATAAAGATCGGCTTGGCTTTCATGTCCCAACGTGGCCCCGTTCCAGGTGTGGTGTAATTATACATTTGCATATAAAACAATACCCCTGCATATTTTGCGTGATAATTAATACTCGACCCATCCGAAGCAACAGTCATTTGTTGTCGTAAAGGACCCTCTTTAAAGGGAATGAATGGATTCATGTCTGCTGCAGCTTGATTGGCTGATGCTCTACGTCCTCTTATAACTGCTTGATCACTTAATTTCCGCCTAGCTCCTTGTAAATTAATGTCCAATCGCATCAGACCACTTCCAACTCGTATGAATAGATGGTCTTGTCGTATGCCTCATAGATTGGTATCACTTTTGTCACAACATGATCCTGATCATCGAAAACAAGCAGAGACTGTACCTTAAATGCTGGCAATGGTGTTGTGATTCCCTCATAACAAAAAACAACCGCGTTGTAGAGCAAAACTTTCCCGCTAGTTGATTGGCTATACTCTGACCCTCTGTCTATTCTACAGTTCTGAACCAAGACAGGAGTGTCATATATCGGCTCAGACCAATTGTTCACTCCCGTGTATTCTTTATAAACAAACGAGTCAATACAAAAGTCTTTAGGAGGTTTAGGCATTACCATGACCGCACCCCACTATACAAAAGACCTGTGCCCTCCAAGTAAATATAGACATCCTCAGCGATCAATGGCTTGCTCTCATTAGCGCCGCTAGGATTATACCTACTCGCATTTGACACGCTCGTTCTACCTGCCTGAAACGTCTGTGGAGAGTTATTAATAGATTCAAAGGTTGTTGCTCCTAAATCATTAAAATATTCAATTTGAGCACATAACCCTAGCTTGAATTGACGCACTCTCCAAGCATTATCCTTTTCAATGTCATAACGTTGGTAAAAATGACTTGTGACATTATCAAGGATGGCAGAAGCTTTAGGTAATAATTTATCAAACTGCTGTTCATCAAGATCGATACTAGTTAACCCTTGTAATTCTTCAAACGTGAGATAAGCCAACTCGTCCACCTCCCAATAAAAAGAGAAAGACGTTTACTCGCCTTTCTCATGTTCCTCAAGTAGCTTTTTGAGAGTGTCATTGCTCGCATTCCCTTTAAATTCAACCCCAAGAGCCGTAAGTTTTTCTTTGGCAGCTTCGCGGTCAAAATCAGCATCTTTGGGTGAAGCGACTAACTCGATGAAGGTGCCTTTCTTTTTGAGGTTTTCATGAACCTCTGCTGCACGTTCCTCTGTTATTTCAATTTCAGTATCTACTTCATATGCAACTTTCGTATGAATGTCTCTAAATTGTTTTAGCACTTTATACTTTGCCATTTTTATCACCTTTACCCTTCTGGAATTTCTGGAGTTGTTTCACCTAGAACAACCTTAGCAACTGCTTTTTTGTTGTCATCCAAAATGAATTCCCCAGCTTTTCCGGCACCTTGCAATGCCACACCGTCAAAGTCCTCCGATTCAATCGCACGAGAAGTATTAATACCAGTGAAGGCTTTACCAATATTAGTGATATATGTGTAAGCTACTTCTCCCTCTTGCAACATTGCATCTGGAATTTTTTCAATATCAAAATCTTTAAAGTTTAAGATTCTATTTTGATCAATATTTGCTGAAGATGATTTTGCGCTGGTTGTGAGTGGATGGTCTACAATAGCGTTATACAATTTCGCATTAACTTTAGCCACCTTTGTTCCGATAGCTTCAATGTTTGTGTAATACTCATCCAGTTTGTTAAATAGTTCAAGCACTGGGTCATTTTCGTATCCTGACAAGGTTTCAGTGCGCACAGCCGTACTTGAAATAAACTTACTGTGCTGTGCATTGAACTTCTTGATTTTAGCTTGGGCCTGCAAATCCAAACGATCAGCAACGGCAGCATCAAAATTGTTATTTACTGTGTGACGGTCAATCCCTTCATGATATAACCATTCCCAAGTATAAGGAACTGGCTTGTCTTTGTAGATGATCTCAGTACGGGGACCAAAGCGTGTGCTGTTTCCTGTACCGGATCCAAAGGCAGTATCCTCACCTTTGTCGTACTCAGCACCTACTACTACAGGAATGTCACTCGTCTTTACATAAAACGCTGTTTCATTATGCTGCACACCATCAAGCGCTTCAATTTCTCCGCCAAAAAAGTCGCGGAAATACGCTTGAGTACGGAAAACAGCTTGAAGCAACTGCTTGAATTGCATTTGATAACTACGAGCCGCTTTGTTTTGGTTTGCTGTACCTTCAGCAAAATATTGTAGATTTAATCGCATTTTCTTTTTCATTTCACATTACCTCTTTCTTTTAATCGTTATATTTAGCCAATTTCGCAGCGAACGGATCGGTTTCTGTAGAATTACTCCCACCGTTCGGATTACCGGGGGGAACGATCTGCGGTGAACTTTGGCTTTCTTCTGAATCGAATAGATAAGGATCACTTTCTTTCAAACTATCAAGCTGACTATCTAAACCTTTTAAAACGTCTCCATCAAGTTTAATCGTGTCCATATCAAGTAATGCTTTGAGTGCTTTCGTATTCTTGACCTTAGCCCCAGACAAAGTATTTTCAAGCTTGTGATCAAATGCCTGTTGCTCTAATTTTTTCTCTAACTCAGTCTTAGTTGTTTCATTCTCTCCTTTCAATCGATCAATTTCGGCAGTTAATTCCTCATTGTCCTTTACCTTATCACCAAGATCAGCAAGCTGTTTGTCACGATCGGCAATCTGTTGCTTGTAATCATTAATTTGACTCTCAAGACCATCAACTTGTCTGCCTTTGCCTTCACATCATTTAATGTCTTACCGTGACTTGCCATGACCTTATCGATTTGCTCATCTGTTAAACCTAATGCTTTCAATTCTTCTCTGTTCATGCTTCATTCCTCCTACATTGTTTTTACGTGGTAGAGTCCACGATGGAATAGCACTTTTTACGTTAGTGCAAACGAAAAGAATGTATAATAAAAAGCCCTGTTTATAACGTCTATTGGCTAAAGACGAGTTTTACTTTTGGTTAGTTCCTAACACATTTCTTTTAATCCGATTTTCAACACGCTCATTCATGTGATATAAAGCTTGTTCTACATGGTATAGGACTTTCTCATTCTCCTTTGAAGAGAAGGGTCCATTTTGAAATGAACTGATTCTATCTTTAACTATTTCTAGCAAATCGCTATCAATGACACCATGGATAGAACCATTCTCCTTTCTAGCACCATTCTGAAATTGAATTACAGTTTCTTTTGGAACTTGCAACCCTGCATCAGCTACAATTAAATACTCGTGATTCGCACCACCATTTCCTTTCTCATCTACTGCAAACACCCGATTTAATTTCTCTCGTTTTTGTACTGTTTCTAATTCCCTCATTTTTATCCTCTCCTTGTTAATTTTTTAATTAATGTGCTCCAAATGAGATAAAGATCATCTCACTTATTCTTTATATGAAAAATCCTCTAGCAATGTAGCTAAAGGAGTATAAACCTTTTCTCTTTTGTAATTTCTTCTTAAATATCTGCCATTGCTTTCTAGATGTTTTCTCATAGCAGCTTGTCTTTTTCTGACCATTCTCCGCCAATGATCAGCGTTGTCACTGCCCAATTCTTCAGCGATCATAAGGTTCTTTTTGTACTTTACGATCTCTCGCTCAATGCGACGCTGTGTATCTCTAACCTTTGCGACTTTTTCGTTCAACTCCTTGTCGTAATGCGGTTGATTATTGGTGTTGACACCTGGAATAAAAGGAATGTGCAAATGTCTGCAATTTGCTCCCCTATGGCCTCCGGCTGTTCCATACTCAGCTTTCCAATATGGATCATAAATACTTTTGTACTCGCTACCCTCCGGTATTTCACTAGGATGTCTTAAATCCACCACATGACCTTGAATTAATGAACACTGATCCCTGGCACCTACTAAGCTAGTAACAACAACCGTATATACGCCATATTCAGCCATACGCTCCGTTCTAACCTCATTGAAAGTGTTTCCTAGTGTTGACTTCAAAACAGTGCGTGTATAGCCTTCAATGCTTAATGAGCGACCTCTACTATCTGTAAAAGTAGATTTGATTCCTTTCTGAGCCATTTCTGTAATAGCACGTTCAACTGACTCCTCGAATGTGTAGATGCCTGTATTAAATAGTGCAGATGTACGGTTCAATACATTTTGATATGCAAGTGCAGCTGTCCCTCTTCCGTAGTTGGAAGTTATAAGAGATTGATTGACGTAATTATTAATATTGTCCCACGCTTGGTTATAGTAGCCCCTCATAATGTCATCCAACTGGTTAGGCACTGGCTTAGTAGGATATGGCATAGCGCGATCTATGTCTTGTATCATCTCTCTTCCAGCTTCCTCAAACATTCTATTGATCTCTGATTCTGCCACCTCTGTAACCGAAGATAGATGACGAGCCACATCGTTATTGAACAACCTTAACTCGGCCATTTTTCGAGCTTGCCAGTAGGTGATATCATCTGAACCGTCTTTCAAGCGCTTGATCATACTCCTAATTATTTCACCCTCGAGACTGTCATAGAGTTCAGACATGTTGCTGGACCATAAGTCTAAATGATCGGGTGTGATTCTTGGACGTTTAGGATCCATTTAATCACTCCTCATCACCAAACATTCGCCTTGCAGTACGCTCATTAATCTCAGTAGGATCAATTCTTAACTGCTCTCTTTCAATTTCATCGACCCACTGTTCTGCCGTCTCTTTCGGCACTTTAAACACCCGTTGTATGACCTCAACCGTAGGGATAAAACCAAATGTCTTCGCTTGACCATAAAACCTGAGCAATGCTGCGCGATCCTGAAATACTCCGTCATCAAAATCTACGCCAATATGCTCAAAGGTCGGTATCTCGCCGTGAAACAATTTAAATGTCTTGGCCAATTCCAATACAGATACAACTAATCCTTTAATAAATTGCTCAACCTCATAAACATGATCATTCCTAGTGCGGTAGGTTAAGTCATTTTCACTTACAACCTCAGTTGCTGTTTTCATGCTTCTACCGTCAAAAGAGAAAGTGCCTACAGACAGTTTCATTTCCATCTCTAGCGTCCTAAGCGATTGATTAATGGCAGCGATATATTGCTCGGTTCGAATATCATTGGTGACATCTTTAACAAATTCCTCGTCGCTACCCATACGCATTGACTTATATACATTCACATCAGGATCAAACACTTGAACAGGAGGCTTTCCACTCTCATCTGGTAAAGTGTTCAGCATTTGGTCACTAACAAACACTGTACGTTGGCCCATTTTGATTTCCCACCAAAATTGGTCGTAGGTATCATTGATTTTTTTGAGAGTAGATATTGAGTTATCAGCAATCCCCAAACCTAACGGACTGTGTGGATTAATATTATTAAATCCGGATGGTTTAAGGTAATTGGGCAAAGGACGCGATAACCCTTTAATATGCGTAACTTCCTCCATACCTTTGTATAACTCATCTAGTGACACACGCTTACCTACTTCAGAAGGGCTTTCAGACTTGTAAAGCTCATTTGTGATTACATATATGCTATTACCTTCCTTGTCTTTCTCCCACTCATGAAATTCCAATAACGTATAGTAAATGGTTCGGTTGCCTTCTGTTTTTGTCGTAACAGATTTCATGACTCCCTCTGAAATGCCATTACTATTGCTTCGTAACGGGAAAAAGGCATTGGCTAGTGCCCATGAGAATTCAATCTCGCGAGTTTCATTGTTCACGTATGGCCTAACTGTCAGTCCACCAAGAGCAAACGTAGGCTCAAGGTAATCAGCAAGATTCTTTTTGAATTTGTTATGCTCAAATACATGCTCGATAAACTCATGCGCTGATTTAAAACTGTTTTCCTTCTTCTCTTCGTCTTTTGCATCCGAAATAGTAACTTCGCATTGTTCATTAAAGACTAATCCAGATAACACATCAGCGCTCAATTTCCGCATATTAAGTGACATATAATCGCGCGTCTGCAGATGGCCATGCGAATTAATATATTCAACCTGCGGATAATCACCTTGATATTGTTTTAAATTTCGTTCAATTCGAGCTAACTCTTTAGGATCGATGTTGATCTTCGGGTGATCGTTGATTGATTTTAAATCCTTCCCAGACAAAGCGTAACCTCCTCTCTTAAATAGATTTTTGATTCGTTGGATAACGTTCACGGCTTCACCTCCTAGAAAAGAGCATAAGAAAAAGCCACCCTATAAGAATGACTTTCCCCAATACTTCAATTCGGCTTGTTTACGTGACTGTTTAGCATCTTCTAAACTTTCATACAAACCGATATATATTTTCTTTTTATTATGAGAAATTGTTACTCTATATTTGTTGCGGTCTTTATCCCACTGAACTCCTTTTATGCCAGTAGTGTTATCTTTTCTTAACCTTTGATTTCTTGATTGAACGGTTCTATTTTCCCACACACAATTACTTTTATTGTAATCCTTATCATTGTCAATTCGTTCAATAGTATGATTTGAACTCGGTCTATTACCCATATCTACAATGAATTTTTCAAAGGATTTCCAGCAATCACAAACTCTAATTCCTCGTCCACCGTAATACTCATAATCTTTATAGTTTTGGTTGTCACAACGTTGTAGCATAGTGGCCCATATTTTATATTCTGGTGATTTTCTACTATGTCCATGAATTATACTCGCTTCAGACGTTCTTTCTTTTTGTAAACATCCACAGCTTTGTGTGTACCCGCTTTTCAACTTGGAAGCTACCACCATTGTTTCATTCCCACACTCACACAAACACTTCCATATCGCTTGTTTGTGCTTATTAGACCCTTCCCTTTTTATAACGGTCAATCTCCCGAATTTCTTACCCGTCAAATCAAGAGCCTTTCCCATATTAACAACCTCCCGTAGTTGTTCCCGAATTATTTTAAGAGGGCAGATAGTCGGGAAACTATCGTTCAGGAGCTACCCTAGCCCTCATTACTATTATATCAAATTAAATCTTTAACCTAAAGTCTCTTGCGTTTGCAGTGCATAGATATTGGAATTCGTCACAAGTATGGTCCGATTCCTTAATTACACGAGGATCCTCTGAATTGAGCGTTTTTTCATCAAATTGATATTTCTTGTGTTCCTCAATGAAAATATCGTTGCTATCAGCATGCTTTAATCCAGTTGAAAAAGGCTTTTTGAGATAATAAAAACGACCTTGCGCTAACAGGTCGTGTACTAAATCGATCATATCTATTTTCTTTTTCTTGGCTACAGGGTGCCAATGCTGTCCGTAATCTTTAAAATACTGATTTCTTAGAGCTGCTTCTGCACTATCAATGGTCCTTTTCTGGATTCTTGCACCTTTCCAATGTTCACAGGTAGATGTTGCGGTAATGAACTCATGTATATCCTTCGACAACTCGCTAGGCGCCTTCTTTCTCACTTGGCCAGCTGGACTGTAGTAATAGCTATTTAATCGGATCACTTTCCCCTTTGCTGTTAAACCATAGCACCCACATGAAGTTGCAGAAACTGAATGCCCTGTATCCATTGAATAATATATCGCTATGATCCTATCATCACTAGGCAGCTCGTCCAACTTTTTAAACAAATTCATGTTGTAGACATTTGTTCCGAGTCCAACCGGCTCCCCGAGGTATAAGTACCGATAATACTCATAATCGTTTTGCTTAATACGATTGATATCCTGCAACATCTGGTCTGTAACAAAGCCCAGCTCATCGTCCATATAACTCGAAGAGTGTACCAAGTAGTTATCTTCTCCTACCATGCTGTCAGCCCACTCATTGATCCATGAGTACGGATTACGTGGCGGATTGTATGACCAAAAGAAGCGTACAATATCGGCTAGTGGATGCTTCTGGCGCATGAATGTTACTTTTGATTGGTCAAAGTCCTCTACATTATCGAACTCAGCTGCTTCCTCGAACCACACAGCAATAATGTGGCCAATATCATTTGATTTAAGCTTCCGGAAGTCATCCTGGCCGTAAAAGTAAAAAGTGGACCCTGTGGCCTTGTGAACTATCTTGAACGGTGCGACTGTACACTTAAATTGATTAAAAATGTCAAACTTACCTAAAGCCCATTGTATTTTTAGATACACAGAATCTCTTATCGTATTGGCCACTTTACGAATAACAACGACGTTAGCCTTTTCTCCTTTTCGTAAATACCAGAGCATCATATAAACAAGCAGCAAGGCTATAACAGATGATTTGAAGGAGTTACGCCCACCCTTCAAGATGTTGTATGGCTCTTTCGTCTTCCATACACGCTTGAAATGGGGGTTTATCTCTTTTTGTATATCAATGGTCGGTTTACTCATTTTCATCAGCCCACTCGTCCACGATGTTGATAGCTACAGGACCTCCGCCATCATCTTTATTTCGTATCTCCTCAATTTCAGCCTTTGTCTTATCCACATTAAGTTTCATCTGTTCGAGCTTAAGTCTTCTCTCATCGTCTTCATTTGCCATATCGTTAAACTGTTTAATCAAGTTCCTCAGCTCACTCATTGCTCTGGATTGCGCAGTAAGAAATGTTGCCTGCCTATCCCACGCGAATTGATACTCATATTCTGTTTCTGTCGGCACAGATTCAATACCTTCACCTGTAGGGATATTCTCAAACTTTTGCTTCTTGATTTCTTTCACTAACTCTTGCTTGGACTCAACAAACATGATTTGCTGAGCACGGATAATAGCAGCATACTGTATCTCGATTTGATCATATATGAGATCCGCAGGAGATCGTTCCTGCATAACCTCAATAATCTCCATCGTCTCAGAAGGGAGGAATTTAGAAAACAGACCATGAGTCGATGCGTTCTGATTACCTCGAGGCGCCGCTCCTCCTCTGTTACCTTTAGCATTAATATTACCTGTAGGTGCACCTCGTTTTTTTGTGTGCACACTTTTTGTTTTGGGTGCACCCCTTGTGCGGTTCCAACCATACCGCTTCTTCCACGACTTAACGGTGTTAAGCGATACGCCGTACTTCTCGGCAATATCTTTATATTTCATCCCTTTGACATAATCTTTCTCGGCTTGTATATGTTTTTCAGCCATGCTACATCACCTGCCACCTCCAACGTATTATGTTTGTTTTGGGAATATAAAAAAAGCACCCACATTGGGTGCTTATAATTTCAACATAGCTCTTTTAATTTTTATCCCTTGTATGACAAAGACGATTCACTATATCCCTTATAGGACAGGGATTCCTTCAAGAAAGAATTCATATCAGCTATATTTCTTTTAATTAAGCATACTTATCAACAAAAATGTCTCTATATAATTGTTTTCCATGAGAACGTGATATTTCTATTCTAATAGTAAATAACCTTGCTTCTTTGCCTTTTTCATCTTTAAATGAATTTAACCCTTCAATATTGCTATCTAGGATATCTCTAAAGTTTAAAATTGATATCAAGATAACCCTAAACATTACTTGAAATTTTGAATTTAGCATTTTTCTCATTTTTCTTTTTCGATCTTCATTCATATTTGCATTACTATTAATTTCTTTAATTATTTCTGTTCTATGTTTCATTATATCTCTATAAGCGTAGATCGGCATAAAAAATGTTAAGATTAATACATTCATCAATCTAATATGGTAATCTTTTTTTGAAATGGTTTTATAGAATACCCTCAGTAAAAAGCCAACAAGGATAGAGATGATGTAAACAACAATCGCATAAACAAAGAAATTGTCAATTAACATTTTTATCACTCCCTTTTAAGCTGGCTTTTGTTTTAATTCACTAGCAATAACTGGTATATATCTCTTCCCATTATTGATTACTTCTAAACCCAAAATAGAGATCAGTACCAAAAAACTTACCGAATAATACATATCAGCATTAAATTCTGGTATCATCCCAGTGATAAAATTGCCTTCAACCCCAGATAATGTATAACCATCTGTTGTCTCAGTCAATTCCATTAACCCAAAGAATCCAGCTGCATCAACACTTGTTAGAATAATTGCAATTGTTACGCCCAAAACTCCAATTATCCTTTCTATGCCTTTGTTATAATATGCAACATTGGTGTAATCGATGATAAGCATTAAGAAAAAAACTAACTTAGAAGCAAAATAAATTTTAACTTCCATATCAGTTGCTGGTTGAAAACTTATTAATGTGATATTTATAAGTATTATAGCTGCCCTGAAGACAGATAATAACAATCTCATATTATCGACCCTTTAATAACAGTAGTAATAATTTACTATTTTATGGCATATTATCACAAAAAGCAATAACTTTGTGAAAATTATTAAATATTATTGCCTGTTTTAATTAATGTTTATTTAAAAGAGCTTTCTATCTATATATGGCACGTGTACGACACTTGCATGACAAGCTATGAGATTTTTTTATTTATTTTGTTCTTTGCACGCTCCACAAACTTCTGAACAGATGAACGAGTAATCCCTAATTCCCTAGAAACCTCCGCATAACTCATCCCATAGCACATATGCAAGATGTAGCACTGCCTCTCCCTATTAGAAAGCTCCCACAATATATCAACTAGCGCTCTCTTATCATGATCACCTAACGATCGCTCTCCCTCATCCAGCTGTAGCGACGGGAATAAGTCCATGTCCAGTAAGGCAGTCCGTTGATACACAGAGCGACGATCAGCGCCACGACGGTTACCTGGTCTTCTTCCGCGCTTCAGCCATTGCAAGGAGTAGCTAAGGTCCGACACCATCCCACCGACTACACTCTTTTCATCAAACTCCTCTTCAAGCTCTGTCCAACCTTCAACAGGTTCACTTTCCTCTTTATTTAATGATTCCCTATATCCTTTTAAATTCTTTTCCGCCTCTGAATATTCCTCAATCATCTTCTCTACCCATGTCGACATTTTAATTCCCCCTTTAACGTTGACGTAATGAGCCACGACGGCGGCTATATGTTGGGCGATTCGCCCCCATTAACTCTTGCCATTCTCTTCTGCTTTTCTTTTCATTCTTTACGGCTTTCGTCTTTTTCTGTTTAACTTGATTCATGACAATTCTCCTTTCACATAAAAAGAGGACACCAAATGATACGGGTAATCCGTAATCAATCAGTGTCCTCGGTTCTTCCGTAAGACCATTTATTTAATTCTCAATCGTTCACTTTTAATGACATCTAGCACCTTTCCATCTTTCCATATAGCGGTGTATTCTCCATGACCACACTCAGGGGCTTCTATCTTTGTTTCTACTCCATCTTTTACTACGATAATATAATTAGTTTCTTGTTTCATAGTACCCCTCCCGGATGATATAATAAGTATTACCAGTACTTAGTCATTCCGAGAGGGATGGCTTTTTTATTACCCTGACATTAACTCCTGGTCCATCATCGCAACAATTCCTCTCTTTTCGAGTACTCGATGGATAAACAGCCTTCCTCTTTGTGTCCAGTGCGTATTCATTCTCACATCTGGTGTCCCGTCAGAACGTTCGATATCCACCGTATAAGATTTTGTATATCCTTTATCGTGGTAAGTAGATTTAAGAAGCCATTGACCACGCTGTTTAAATTGGATACCTTCCTCTTTTAAAATTTGATTCAATGTTCTCGCTGACATACCATAATCCTTGGCGATCTGAGTCGTGGTTACTGTATTTTTTGATTTAAGTATTTCATCAACATAATTAGCTTTCTCTTCGTATATTGCTGCACGTTGTTCAAGCAACTGCACCTTTTTCTGTTCCTCAATCCATTGCTTAGCTCTTTCCACTGGGTTCTCAATCATATAAGAAGGCTGTACGTCAAAACGACCAGTCTTCCTAATCGTAGGTAATACCTGCTCTGTCACCCAATCCGTGAATACTTCCGCTTCTTCTTTATCACTACGGAAAATCAACTTGTATAAGCCAGCTTCATTAACTATAGATAACAACTGCTTTCCGCCAGGGGTACTCACGTGATGAGCACCCTTCTGTTTATCGCTCAATCGTCGCAATGCACTATCTGTTCTTTTGATATCGAGTATCTGACATACATCCTTTGCCACAAACCATGCTTCTCCATCAATCACGATCGTACGTACAGCTTGATTCTCATAATCAAATACCTTCTGCAGTTGATTCATCTTCTTCACTCCTTCATCATGGTTTTTACATACTACGCACCAACTTTAATTCCAACATGATCCTCCAGATAGATTGGTTCTTTCCCTTTCATGAACATCGTGTGACCAATTTTCTTTTCAAGTTCAACATACTCTTTATATAGTTCTGGACGTTGCTCAGCGCCGTGTCTTAAATCATTTACACAACCCATAATACAAAATACACAACTCAATCTTTCGTTCTTTTCGTATGCCCAGAAAGGTTTTTCTCCTACATCACGAATTGTTTGAAAAACTTCCTCTGTGGTGAAATAGAATATAGGGAGCCAATCATAAACGTGTCTGGTAACTCTCTTGTTTACGCTCTGCGTTTTGTTGTAAAAAAACGGTACTTTCTTTGCTCTAGCCGTGGACTCTTGTGCTCTCAAACCCATGACATTAACAGCAACAGTTCCACCACGTTCTTTTAGATCGTTACGGATAAATTTAAAGATAGGACCACGTTTTAAATCGCTGGTACATTGTCGGTAAGCTGCGCTTGGCCATTTTCCTCTCCGTTCAACCATTTCAAGAAAAGTCTTTTTAGCTCTAACAACATTCAACTTATGATCTGAATATTTCTTAATATGATCCTGGACTCCGTTCCACTCGACCTTCCCCAGATCTGAATGGACAAGAACAATCTGCTCACTAGGTAAGACCTTTTTTAATAATCCGTACATAGCTTGCGAATCTTTCCCCCCAGAGTGAGACACATAGAAAATAGCTCCATCACTTATAAGTTCCTTAATCTCTCCAGTAATAAAAACTTTTGGCACAAATTTCTCCTCCTTTGTTTCGCAATATCTCTCTACAGTGCATCACTCCAACGCATCCTCAATCGCTTGACTAATTCTCGATTGAGACATGCATATAATTACTAATTCCTTCTTCATCCTTAAATCGTTTTGCTTTGACTTCTTTTAGATTCATGTCTACTCACCCCTAAGTCCCATTAAAAAGAATAATTCTCCTTAACGCCCCAAGCCATTTTCTTCTTAGCAAGATCCTTCATCTTAATCCCGTAATACTTTGCTATTTCAAAATCTAGCTTCCCTTCATGACGCATTAGCTTATACGTCTTTAAATCTAATTTTTTAGCATAGAATCGAGGTTGCTTAACTGGCTCTTTATCGGCAATGATATCTTCATACTGTCTCTTTTTTGACAAGAGATCTTGAACCTCAACCGGATCCAGTTGATAAGTAATTACCTTAGTCGCCCTCATTGATTGATCACCTTCTCAAACTCCAACTTATCAACCGTTTCAAGGTAATCTAATGGCACTCCCCTGCCTCTATTCACTTCGAATGCATAGATATCAAGATCATCTAACGGAATGCTTTTGCGCCCACCTTTTTTGGCTTTCTCCATGTAATGACGGATCGTTTCAACTGGTAAAAGGAATACACGATGTAAAGGTCGTATCTCCACCAACAGGAAGGCGATAGCTCCGTTCTTATGTGCGAGTTCTAAATAATCGTATTGATGCTTAGAAAGCATTGATAAAGGGAAGCGCTTCTCCCCTGTTGACTTTGCCTCAAATACTATCGATTTCCCTTCGTAAATACCGTCATAATCGACGGTAGACTTTTCTTCAAAAAAGCCACTAATCACTCGCTTCCCTTGTGATTTAAGCACTTTAACAGGAGTAGGACGCTTGTTGATAATGGCCATACCCTTACTCGCGTACTGCTGATCCGTGACATTGATTAAATGCTCAAAGGCCATTCCTCGATTACCGTATCCCATCAATATCCCTCCCTTATCCGGCTAGTTCCTCATTCAATTCATCCATAAAGTTCTGTTCCTGGTCTTTGTTAGCTTGGGTTAGCAATTCAATTGAATCTAACTCTTGTGGCTCTTCTGCTGCCTTCTTAGCGCAGGTGGGGCCATATCCTTTTTTTCGACTACTCTCTGACTTAAGAGCTCTTCCACAACGTTTACACTGCACTATCTCGGTCATAGGTTACCCCTGCCTTTCGTAACATGCTTTGTAATTCTGTTAGTGTCAGACTAGCAATCTCATTACGGTTTATATCGCGACTAGTAGTTAAATGGTCAATCAGTTCTTCTCTTTTGGCATCAATGGCCGATCTCAGCAATCCATGCTGATTCATGTCATCACTCCTTGTTCTTTTCGTTTCTTGCGTTCTTCTAGCAAATCTGTAAAGCTCTTTTCCGGTTGAGCCGTTTCGTTTGATTTAGGCGTAGGAGGAGCTTGTCCGTTCTGTTCTTCTTCCTCGTACCATTTAGGCATTTTGTCTCTCCTAACATCTTTCCTTCTCCAATGATTACTCTTAGGATGGACAACGTTACTCTTTTTCTTTTCCGCTTTCTGTTTTTCATGACTCCTAATGGCGTGGATAGATTTCAAATTAAGCGACACCCAATCTTTTAAAATCGCTTCAGTGTACTTGAAAGACCGAGTGTTATTGCTCAGTGTTAATTTCATAGCCGCTATGACTATTTCATCATCAAGATCCTCACACCAAGCTGAAATGCTCTGTGACATGAATGGGTTTAAGACACCAAAGTTCTCTTGATAAAAACGATGCGCGTTATGCGCGTCTTCTTTATCATCATCTTTATAGTTCTTATCATTCTTTACATTCTTGTTTATGTCCGCGCTCTGTTTCCCTTGTGTTTCCCTCGTGTTACTAGAAACACCTTTTTGATTTTGAATACCTTCTCCTGTATGGCTTTCGCCTGTTTCTTTTGTGTTACCCCAAACACTACTTTTGTTATTATCTGAATTTTCTGTTTGTTGGTATTTATCCCAACTTAAAATGGTAACAAGTGTATATTTTTTACCGTTCTCTCCATTGTCAATTTGAATCATTTGTTGATTAACTAACCAATCCAATACATTCTTTACACTCTTTGGATTAGGTTCATCCCACTTGGTGTTTTCATACCAACCCACAGCTCTAGCAATAGCTCTTACAGACGTTAAATGTTGTCCTCTCTTAATCGTCATAAAGCTTCCGTCTCGCATTGGGATTTGTTGCTCCTGGTGATTGACCATGTATTTTAAATACTGCCAAATACGATGATAAAGAGGAGGCATTTGCCATATAGCGCTGTCAAGTTCCTGCCGATAATCCTTTATAAAGCCTTGCACTCGTACCTCCTCCCTTTCTCATTACAAATGAATAACCAACTGGTCTTCTTTCTCTCGATGAACCAAATGTATTTCTGTTCTAAGCGACTTCACCACTAACCACTCACTATGATTCAGCCCATTTTGCTCCATTAACAGCTTTTGACGCTTCGTAGGACGTTTTCCTTGTTTCATAACTTTGAATCCCTCCTTCCTCTCACAAATGGCTGTCATGCCTTCTATTCGGATCAGGGTGAGCTCAGGATGACTTTTTGCTAAGTATCCCAAGACATACTTTTTGAATAAGGCTGCACGATTCTCATAACCCTCAGTCATCCATTTATAGTCGTGAGGAATTGGTATTTTATGTTCCATCACAATCCCCCTCGCTCTCTAAAACGGCAAGTCATCATCTGATATATCAATTGGTTGGCTTTCATTGGCAAATGAATCTGCAGGAGCTTGTCCACCCTCTGAACGACGCGTCTCCAAAAACTGCACACTTTCGGCCACAACTTCTGTAACAAAAACTTTACGTCCTTCGTTGTTATCATAGCTTCGGGTTTGTATGCGGCCGTCAACTCCTGCTAAACTACCTTTTTTCAAGTAGTTTGCTACATTTTCAGCGATCTTTTGCCAAACGACACAGTTAATGAAATCTGCATCTCGTTCCCCTTGCTGATTCGTGAACGTACGATTTACAGCAAGCGTGAAGTTTGCAACAGCAACTCCATTGGGCGTGTACCTCAGTTCAGGATCACGCGTTAAACGTCCAACTAACACGACTCGGTTAAGCATTAGGTTCATCATCTCCTACATATTCATCAGCTTTCCCCTCTAAATATTCGACCATTTTCTTCATGTCACTAAGGCTCCAATTCTTTGGGTTACCATCAATTTCTAAATCAAATAAAGCAATTGACTCCATTTGCTCTTTTCCTAGTCCGAGTTTCGAACTTAACTCTTTCACACGAATAGATAACTTTTTCCATTCATCATCAATTTCTAATGCCTTATTCTTATTTCCATGATTAGACTCCAAGCGCTTAATGTTCGGATCATCATATTCGATTACCTCACGCATTGGCATTTCTTCTTGTGTGACTAAACCACTAATATTAAACTGCCTTTTTAGCACAATAACCTCTGCAACCTTACGGATCATAGAACTTGGGTAGTTATCCCACACAGGATTTCTACCTGCAGCATTCTTATATTCTTGAAAATCGACTACAATGATGGCAGGCTCTCTTCCTTTTCTTTTACACACAGCCCAAGCACCTGTTATTTGACCTCTATCAGCACCAAACTCATGCTGAATCTCTTTGGTCATTGGGTTAAAGTGAAACTTATCTTTTGATCTGATTTCAAAACTGTTTAACTCTTCAAAGTCCTCGTCGCTCTGCGCTACCTTTACATAACCATCACGACTTGTCATGATGATTGGATCTACACCCTCATAATCAATTTCTCCACTAGGAAGTCGTTTATAATCCCAATTCCCTTGAGCGTCTTTTACTTTTTTGGGTCTCTTCACAAACCAAATTTCTTTTGCAAAAGGATCTAATTGATACCGTTCTGCCAGATGCATAAACATTTCTAATTCATCATCGGTAGCACCCTTCGCTACAGTATTCTTTATGACTTTGATTTTTTCCGATGAAAAATGAAGCAATGAACCAGTGGTAGTGGCAAGCTCATCACTATTTTGATCTGGTACTAAATCTGTAACTTTTTCCTCGCTCATTCATAGAACCTCCTTGATTTTTATTGGAGGATTACCTATACTTTAGTTACGAGTTATTGTATAAGTAATCCAAGGATCATCAGACGGCATTCTGGTGATCTTTTTTTGTTCTTGAAACCCTAAAGTACTCAAATACTTCGTTCCAATCCTTAAACGTGTAATAACACCCAAACCCATGACCATCATCCACACGAACGTTGTGTCCACCTGGTAGATCAATAGAGTCATAATGCATCAACTCACCGTTGATATATTCTGGATGCAAATCTTCAACATTTAATCGCCTACTTCTGACAGTACCGAAATACTCTGCTTTACGACCAATAGGCAGTTCAAACTCTGAAATAGCACCTTCATTGTGCTCCCTATACATGAGTGGTTTAATCAGTTCTAACTGATCACCTGGTTGTAACTGCGACATCATGCATCCTCCTTTCGATAAACTACTAACACTTGGCCAATGCCACTTAACTTAAAATCTAATACTTCCACGTCACCATGATCTTCTAGCCACTTGTTCATTTGATCAGCATTCAAACACGTTTTAACAGCTAAATTCCCTGCTACTTCTTCCACTACATACGCCTCCTATTCTTTTATCAAAGATCAAATACTTGGTGCCAGCTGCACCGAGGGAGCCACGACGTTGAGAGATAGGAGGATCAATAAGCAACGTCTTTTGGGATGGACATGGATCGTCATGGCTCCCTCGGCAAAGCCAACAATTGATGCTTGCCGAATCAACATATAGTTGATAAACTATTTACATAAGTTAATTTTCAAATTTATGAAGCGTGAACTGTGCCAGCAGTTTGCGCTTCTTCTATTTCAATTGATGGACCATACTTCTTTTGGAACTGAAGACGTCTAGTTGCAATCGTGCAAGCTAAGTTGTACATATGCTTTCTCTCCGTACTCTTTTTGTCCATACCATAATGAGCGCGTAACATCATTGCTTTATTCATTAGTGCGTGAGTCATGATCTTCATTTCCATTCCATCTAGCTCTGCCTGAGTGCGATATGTAATCACTTTATTAAGTGCAATATCAATCAATCGTTTATACGATTCTTCCTTGCCTTTCTTGCTAAATTTCAACGTATCGATCACCATCTGTATTTCTGCTCGCTTAAATCCTTCTAACGCTTTTAGTTTCAAAATTCTTCGCCTCCAATTTTTAAAATAGAATTAAGCTAATCCAACCTACTAACGATAAACTTGATAACAATTGCATGAGTGCTGCAATGTCGACACCGCATATAACAGCTGCTGCTATCTCTGGTGCATTCGTTACCTGAAACCACCTGATCAAATCGGATGCTTTCAATTCAAGCTTGTCGTTTTCTAATCTTGAGACTGCGCTGCGAGACAAAAACATCTTTTCTGCTAATTCTTCTTGGCTTAATTCAGCGTTCAACCTCACTTTCTTGAGTATTGATCCAAACTGCATTTCCTTTCTCACCCCCTCGATGTGCAGATATTGCACATAACTTGCAAGGCATTAACAACAAAATGTCTAGGTAACTAGTAAAATTGAGTTAAGGCTAACCTGTCTCCTTGTTCTTCTTAGCTTTTTGTTTTTGTTCGTGGTCAGCAAGGATACGCTGAATTTTCTCTTGTGACATTCGAGGGATAGTGGTTCTCTCGAAGTACCACCTTATCCAATCACAAGTCTCTTGGCTTGGTTGAACAATGATTGGTTTGTTTCCTGGCATTAGTTAAATCACCTCCTATCGGGGTACTTAAACAACTTCTTATTGGTTTTTAGTTCCACCTTTTTCTAGTAAACTGGTTCTAGAAAGGGGGTGTTACATATGTCCTTAACAGATAAAGAAATTGCTTTGGAATTAACGAAGTCCTATATTGAGCATTTAAATGAAAGAATAAAAAGTAAATCTATTACTGGTTCTCATGCGAATGCAGAAAGTATTTCTAAAACATTTAAATACTTTTACTCAACTGTAGAAAATTGCGGCAAATCAGCTGAAAAAGAATAAGGCCCTAACTCAGAGTGAAGAAGGTTAACAACTTTGGCGAGTTCTTCTTCACTCCACCCTTTTGACTCAACAAAATCCATCAATTCATTAGATTTAATAAGAGTATCTTTTAAAGACATCAATCACACCTCCTTACTGGGGTTAGTTAGTTCTCTCTTGAGAAACAAACTTGGATAAGTTTACATGCATCTTAATTTCGAGCTCTGCGTATTTATTTGGCGCAGAGTTTGAGATTCGATAATTTACAATACCTTTCAAATCCAATCCATCTAGCGTCATTGTGTTGTTCTTGATTTCAAGGTTGTGTCGTGCTGACATTGGTCACACCTCCTTCCCGGGGTTAGATGGCTTGTTTCTTATTTCCTTTTTCTAGTAAACTGGTACTAGAAAGGGGGTGTTATATATGGCTTATAGAGAAGAAATAGCTGTTGAAATTCAAAAACTTGTTGAAAAAGCTCCTGCAGGTGTCAGCTCTCATCATTTAAAAGATTTCAAACAACAAGATGTAGTTGATACTGTGAATAGGCTGCACCTGAAATATCCTAAAGTCATTAGAGATACTTTTATTGATCACGCTAAGTACGCAACCATTGAAATCGAGAAGTAACACTTTCTTCCCTCTCGAACCGCCATTCGAGGGGGCACAATCCTTACTTTTCTGACTCGACCGTGTTCATTAAGTCGCTTATCTTCTTTAGATCAAGCATCAATGCTGTTTCTCTAGTGATAACTGAAGGTGCATACTCTACAAAGATTTCTGGTTTGCGTTGTGGGGATAGTCGTATCTCAATCGTTCCAATCCCCTTTTCTACCTGAAAACCATTGAGTTGACAAACACCTTCGCTACAAATCATCTCGCCGTCTAACTGAACAAGGATTTCTTTTACGAGATACGGATTTAACTTTTGTTTGATTATCATCAATCACACCTCCTTCCCGGGGTTAGATGGCTTGTTTTGTATCATCTTTATTATTGATAAGTTTTTTATCATAATTACTAAAAAAAAGATCCGGAAACAAAGATTTCATATCGACGCCAAAAAAATTCTCATATTTAACAAGAGTTTCTCTTCCTGGATTAACAACACCCTTTTCTAATTTTCGTACATAGATAGTTGAAATTCCTAGTTTTTCGGCAAGCTGTTGTTGAGTTAAATTTTTCTCTTTTCTCAGTTGAAGTATTTCTTTTCTTTCCATTTGCATCACCTCGTTTCTTGATAAGTTTTTTATCACTGAACTAAATATACATGATAAGTTTTTTATCGTCAATAGTTTTTTTGAAAATAATTTTATCAATGATAAAAATTTTATCGCATATAGTCTATAATGGGAGGTGATTAGAGGTGCTATTAATGGAAAATAAAAATGAAATTTTCGGTAAAAGGTTAAAGAAATTAAGAGAACGAACTGGAACAAATCAAGAGACGGTAGGAAAAGCTATTGGCATTTCTCGTGCTCGATACTCTCACTATGAAAACAATCATGTAGAACCTGACATAGAATTGATAAGAAAATTAGCGGATCATTTCAAAGTCAGTACTGATTATTTGTTAGGGCGAACAAATGATATTACTAGTCCAGACAACGAGCTCGAAAAAATTAAAAATAAAATAGCAACCGAATTTCCTGACATTGACCTAATGTTTAACGATTTAGAATCAATGACAGCCGAGGATCTGAAAGAAGTGTATGAGTATATTAAATTTAAGAAGAGCCAAAAAGATAACAAAGAATAAAGGGGAGACCAATTTTGAACAAAGTTAGCTTATTTTTCATTCTAGTAATTTCATTAATAGTAACTGGATGTTCAAATAATGAACCAACACAACTTTCTTATGAAGAAATTGAAGGTATGCCATTAGATGAGCAAATTAACTCTATTATTGAAAATACCGAACTAATAGAAGATAAATATGAATTAATAATTGATGGTAGCTCTGTTGCCATTGTTTACCCTGCTGAATATATATCTGATGACAGGTTAGCGCTTGACGACAGTAAAGAAAGTTTTCCTAATTTAGCAATGACGCTTGTTGAACATTTAAAAGTTTTAGAAATGGATGAATTAGTAATCACATCTTATGAGCCATCCACTGAATTGACAAAAGTTTCTGCATTATTTCTCAAAGAAAGTATAGAAGAAATTGACTTTGAAGAGTGGGAAGAAGAAAAAAGTAAATTTCCACAAAGGTTTTATAGATATTCTGATGCCTTTTTAATTAGAGGGAATGTATGGGATAAATTAGATGATGAAACTCAGGAGAAAATCGGGCGACAGTCAAAAAGTTATGACAGTCAGTTTTGGGATTATTATGGTAGTTATATTGAATAAATAAAATACAGACAATACTTGCGCTAGCACACAAGAAGAATATAAAACTAAAAAGAAAGAATTGCTAGGGTTATAAAGGTGTACTAGATACACTTTTATATTTTTTGAAACTAAACCGAACACACGTTTCTGTATTTGGGGGTCTTGCTGTTGAACACGCACATTGAAGATTATATTTATGAACTATATAAAACGATCGGAGTTAAACATCCTAGCGATTTAGACATGATGTATATAGCAAAAAAGCTAGGTGTTGATATTTTTTATAAACGTAGAGCATACCGTCTTGATAATGAAATTTTGTTGACCAAAGGCACTAAGATCGAAGAGTGGATGATGTTTGGCCATGAAGTTTGTCACTATTTACGACATAGCGGAATGCAATTAAATATGCACTACCTTTTCAGAGATCTCCAAGAATACCAAGCTGACTATTTCGCTTATCACTTTTGCGTGCCTACTTTTATGTTAGACGATCTGCCTGATATTTCAATTCATCTAATCATGAACACATTCAACGTGGATTATGATTTTGCACTGAGACGACTAGAAATGTATCAACACAAGCTTTATCAGACGACACCAAGAAAATCTTTGCAACCAGGTAAAGTTTATAACTCTACATTATCAATTTTAAAACAACTAAAACAGCAAGTCGGAGAAGAGAAATTGAGTTATGACATTAAGCGTTTATTACAATGATATCAAAACTGAGGAGCATGTGTATGAAAACTGCTGTATATGTACGTGTTAGCACAGAAGAACAAGTAAAAGAAGGCTATTCTATATCCGCTCAAAAAGAACGATTAGATGCCTATATTAAGTCTCAAGGTTGGGAACTTGTCAGTTATTATGTTGATGAAGGTGTTTCTGCAAAAGATACGAACAGACCAGAGTTACAACGGATGCTAAAGAACATTGAAGAAGGTTTTATTGATGTTGTCCTGGTTTATCGACTTGACCGTTTAACGCGATCTGTGTTGGATCTCTATCAACTTCTCGAATCCTTCGAAAAAAACGGTTGTCACTTTAAATCAGCAACCGAGGTTTACGATACGACTACAGCTATCGGTAGATTATTTATAACATTGGTAGCAGCATTGGCTCAATGGGAGCGAGAAAACCTAGGTGAACGTGTCCGAATGGGAATGACACAAAAAGTACGTGAAGGTGAATGGCATGGAAGCACCCCTCCATATGGATATCAATTAGACAACGGGTCACTTGTTATAAACCTGAAGAGTCTACTACAGTCCGAAATATATTCAAGTGGTACCTAGATGGATTAAGTGATAGGAAAATCGCCATTAAATTAAATGATATGGGTATTGATACTAAGAAAAACACAGGAGTTTGGCGAGAAAATCGTATTAGATACTTACTAACAAACCCAACTTATTGTGGCCACTTACGTTGGAACTATCGTGTAAATAAAGAACAATATTTTGAGGTTCAAAATGCGGTACCTTCAATCATCGATGAAGAAACATTCTTAAAAGCTAAAGAGATTCGTGAAGGTAGAGCCAGAGTTCATCCACGTCAAGCAACAAGCTCTCATGTCTTTAGTGGCTCTCTTCGTTGTGCTAGATGTGGAGCCTCAATGAAGGGACACAAGAAAACAAATGAAAAAGGTGTACATTATCGTTCATATCGTTGTATTAATCGCTACGAAAAAAAATGCGACATGCCAATGATATCCGAAAAGATACTTGAAAAAGTATTTGTTCAATTCTTCGAAGAAATAAAAATACAAAACACAGCTACTCCTAAAAAAAAGAAAAAAGAGGTATATAGAGTTAAGGAATTGACCAACGAATTAGAACGTATCAAAAACCGGCGAAAAAAATGGCAATATGCTTGGGCAAATGAATTAATGACAGACGCAGAATATATGAGTAGAATTAATGAGGAGAATCAAATGGAAGATGAAATCACCTTAGAAATAAATCAATTAACTGCGTCTTCCTCAAATAGTCTAGATTCAGACAAAATTAACATTATTAGTACTTATATTCAGGATAATTGGGAAGAAATGAGTACGATTGAAAAGAAAACATTTATTCAAAATACGGTTGATCGAATCGTTATTGAGAAAGTAGAAGCTAAAAAATTGATTGACCGTGTTGAAATTAAAGAGCTTAAATTTAGATAGCGGAAAGGTGTTCAATATGCAAGATGTCATTGTTATTGGTGGAGGTCCATCTGGACTAATGGCTTCAATTGGAGCTGCAAGCCACGGAGCAAAGGTTCTTTTATTAGATAAAGGAGATCGTCTAGGTCGTAAACTAGCGATCTCCGGAGGAGGTCGTTGTAATGTTACAAACCGTAGTCCAATTGATGTTTTAATTGCAAACATCCCAGGTAATGGTCGGTTTATGCACAGTCCTTTTTCTGTTTTCAACAATGAAGACATCATAGCTTTTTTTGAAGGGCTTGGCATTTCGTTAAAGGAAGAAGATCGCGGGCGTATGTTTCCTGTTACTGACAAAGCAAAAACAGTTGTTGAAACATTACTCCGGAAAGTAAAAGAACTTGGAGTAGAAATAAGAGTAAATACACCTGTTAAAGATTTAATATTTAAGGAAAATCAAGTTGATTCCGTACTCCTTGAAAATGGGGAACAACTACAAGCTAAAAAAGTGATAGTTGCAGTCGGAGGGATGTCTATTAGTCATACTGGG
>NZ_BAUU01000037.1 GCF_000513115.1 Halalkalibacter hemicellulosilyticusJCM 9152 | reverse complement strand
TATCGTTAGAAACACTCATATAAGTATGCTTGCTGAAGCAGGTGTCGATATAGCGACGATCATGAATAAAGTAGGTCATGACGATGTAAAAACCACAATGAAGGTGTACACATACATTACAAACAAAATGAAAAAGGATGCATCCGCAAAATTAAATACCCTTTACGGAGACATCCTACACAAAATAAATTAAAATGTAATTTTTATGTGATTTTCTTACGTTTTAACCGTCCGATAATCCATAAAAAACCTTTTAAATCAACGTTTCATGGGTGGTTCTTACATCATGCCGCCCCTATGGTGAGAGTGTGTAATATCTTTAACGCGATGTGCGTAGAGTGCGGTATATCAAGGTTTTTCTAAATTTTTACTGTAACATATTTAACGGGGGTTTATCGTTTTTCATTTGATTGCGTTAGCAAAATGTTAGCATTGATACATGAGTGACCTTAATAGATGTTTAATTTAATAATACCCTACCCAGTTGGGCTGATTATTTTTCGTTGCTTTCTCTACAGCATTAATCCAATCTCCTATATCTTGTAGCTTAATTTCCAATTCTTTAGTAGTCATACTAGTCGAATCCGCCGTTTTCCATAAAGTTTCTAGAGCATATTTAACTCCATCATAAGGGTATTGAATAGAATCATGGGCTAATATGCTATAAAATCCGTCATTCTTCATGCTATTTAATGTTCCATCTTTAGAACAATCAACATCATATGATAAATGCTTGAAATTCCAACCAGTCATAGTTCTTTTTACAAAGTAAATATCATTATGCTCCCATCTAGAAGAGTAAATTTTCATCTTTAGTGGAGAATTTAAATTAATATCTCCTTCTATACTATTCCATTCTATTTCACCACTTTCAAATATTACTCTGTACAAATCTTCAATAGTATGAAAGTGATTATAATATTCTTCAGTATTTTCTTCGGGAATTATCTCTGAATTAATTATAGTTTGCTCAGGATATATAGGTAAATATATCCAATGCAACTTGGCAGCTATTTCTTTTGTTTTCTGAATTATCCCAAAGGCCTCTTCAGTTGGTTTGAAATTCATGTAGATTTCCCTTATATCCTCATAATTAGTTTTTAATATTCCCTCAAGTTCCTGTTGGTCTAATGAATACTGATCATACTTCTCAAAATAACTATTAAATTCTTCTTTGATTTCTGGTTTTATAAAGTATTTCTCATTACCAGTATCGAAAAAACAATCAATATATTCTTCTATATCAGACTTTTTGAAAAATAATTTCTTATGAATAGCTTCTTTACTATAAGACTGTTCTAATGCCTTACCTTTGGAAAGTGACACTTTATATAATTTTATTTTTAGATTTCTTTTTCGAGCTTCACTGTATTCCATTCTAAATCCTCCTTTTTAATTAGAATACTTTTCTCTAATAAACTTAGTCATACCTTCTAAATCTGGATATATAGTACTACTATTAACACCAACCTTATTTAACTCATTAGTAATATCTTTCTTATATGTAGCAGGGATTATTATTTTAATATGCTGGTCATACTTTTGAATATCATTCATAATATGATCAAAAGGTTTAATACTTCTATATCTATCTAAAGCCTCTTTTAACCCCTCCAAGTCAATTGGATGCTCTGTAGCTATAGCATTATAACCTTCAACCTGTTGGCAAATACGATCCATAACGGAAGCATCAAGAGGAATTTTGATTATATCCACAACTTTATCTAAATGTTTGTCTGGAACATTACTATTATTCCTTTTTAGATATTCATTTAACTTATATTTTAAAAAACCGTTCGCTTCGTCTTCATTAGCTTCAAAGCATATAGAAAAGTAACCATTTTGTCGTTTTATTCGCTCGTTAGAGTATCTAATTTTTAAGAATTTATATTTTTTATCTGACTCATATATCTTGGAGAGTATAGGGAATATTGCTTCGACATCATCTGTGTAACCATATCTGTATTCTAAGAAAGATTGAATATCTTTATATGTTTCCGAATCCACATCTAACATTTCTGGACAATCCATTACAAAGACTATTCCACCTTTACTTAAATCTTCCCTACCACTTACACAAGCAAAATAGATTGCATTAAAAATATTACTTGTCCAATCCACTAGTCTAGTAGGAATTCCATAATGCTGCATATCACTACTTAATTGATTAAAATCATCTGAATTAAATTGGTCATGATTTAAATGCCTAATTTCCGAATATAATAGCGCTTCCTTACTTCGATCATATCCTTTTCTAAATAAACTACTCTCAATTTTCCATTCTTTATTCGCTTGCCCTCTAAATAGAAAATCGTTTTTATTTGAAACTATTATACTAGAGACTTCTAGAGCTTCTTTTAAACTTCTGATATTTAATTCAATACTTTTAAAGTCGCCTACACTAATCTCTTTAATTTCCTTCTCGTGATCCAAGATATAATCATCTGAATTTTTTAAAACGTGATTTATTTTAATGACTCTTGAAACCACTCTACATGATATATATTCTGCAAACCCTTCTATATATCCTAAAAAGCAATTTTGCTCATCATTCGTAATTATGATGTAAAATGGAGGATCTTCTATTAACTCAAAATCTAAAATAATTTGACTAAATAAGGTTGGAACATCAGTAAAGTTATATTTCGTAATGTATTTAATCAATGACTTTAATTCCTTTCATAGTATATTATCCTGAAATATGTTAGCATTTTTAGACTACAACAAGTAATATCTAAGTTTTAGTACGTTAGGCATTTTGTATTTCGCAATTGAAAAGTGAACCATTTCGCAACATTTTTTTAAGCCACTTAAATTTGGCGGATTTCACAAACTTACAGCTGAATTTTTGTGATGAGGACAGGCTTGACATGGAGCCTCTACGGACATGACTTCTTTGCGAAAGCATGCAGTAGGTAGGGATCTCGCATCCCTGCAAGGTTATCATGCCCGCCTCTCCATATAAAGCCGATGTAGGATAGAGTATTATATATAATTCACAAGCTTTAAGTGATTCAGTTTTTAGTTGTCATGTGGCTCACTTTTCATGTGTTATTTACATTTTATAGTTAGATAGCATAAGTACCTTTTCAACTTAGTATCTTTCCGTTTTTTCATCAATTGTGTGGTCCAAAGTTATCGTTATAACATTATTAAATTCCTAACTATATAGTAAAGGCGTACTCCTTCGCCTTTAACGCTAAATGAATCGGCAATGGAAAGTTTGTCATATCTTTATCGTATTGAATGCTAGTATTTTTGCGTAGATCATGTGTTATCTTTGCAAGCTCAATTGGTGAAAAGTCTTTATGGTAAACAGGGACAGCTACTTCAATAGCTACCGGTTTATGAAACAAACTGGTTGGTGATTCTAGTTTGGTCTTGTTGGGATTCATTTGACTTTGTGTTGTTGATTTTCCTGCAATACTAAAAAATACTCTATCGTTCAGCTGATACACACCGGTTGGCAGTGATTCAGGGATAGCTCCCGCTGAATAACCCTCACTTTCATGTCGATAAGCACACCACTCTGGTGTTTCATTATCTTTTTGATCGCGAATACGAACAACAGACAAATTACTATACATTGGTTCAAAGTAGTCCGCCCGCAAATTTGTATTGTTTAAGGAAGGAAGCACTCTTCGACTATTTTGGCTATGTGTAAATAGAATGATATGCTCCCCTTCCAACTCTGCTAACAACGAATATATAAACTTATTAATATCCTGTTTTGAATAATTCCGTGAATATTTCTCTGAGTGTTTTGTCAACAGCAACAAACCCTCAGAATATGAAACCCATCCTTCATTTGGTATAGCCATCATTACACCAGATGCACAAACCCTTACCATTAAAGGGAACCCAATTTTATCTTTGCTAGTTTTCTTGTTTTTCTCTATATATAGGAAACCAATATACTGTGTTGTTTCCTTTATCAGTCCCATTACCCGGTAAGAAAGAATGCCCACCTGTCTAAATAAATCTAATGTACCTTTCTCAAATTTCTTATCCGAATCATTTGGATTATCAGGTGTGATAAATTGGGTCAATATATCATTCTTAGCAAATAAGTTTCTAATATAATCTTTTGGGTCTATCCAACTCTTAAATTGTTCCTTATCATGAAGTTCAAATAAACATCCAGATACAAAAGTAGTTGGTGCAACCATTTTTTCAATTCGATTTAAAAGCTCCATTTTATTGCTCTCATCGACAAATAAATTTTCTGAAATGCGTATTGGCTTAATTTGAATAAGAGTATCATTTAATTGATAGGTACTATTTTCATTCTTCTCTACTTTTAAATTCTGAAGAATCGCTTCTTCTGCTTTTTCCAACCATTCTTGGCTTGAATAATACATATATATAGTAAAGTTTTTAGGCAAGCTTAGTTCAAGTCCTTTGGAATAAACCTTAGAAGCACCAGCAACTCTTGGATAATTCAAGAAATTTCCTGTCAGTCCAATTTCATTTGCTGCAGCTTTTGCTATCTCATAGCGCTCCTTAAAACCAGCTCCATCACTAATTGGGTGATATCCAAACAACTGGGTACTATAAGGAATAGAAACCGAAAAACGATTGCTATCATTTATCCCCTCGAAAATACTCTCAGCATCCTTCTCTAATTCGGTTAAGGATGAAATTCTCGCCGGTATATTCATGCCTTCAATAACTTGATCTATTTTTTGGTCCCAAAAATAAGTGTATTTCCCTTCCGTTTTTACTCGTTTTATTTTAGCTGGTATGAATGGTAATTTGTCCCCATTTCCTACAATCCACGGGAAATTACCTCTTATATATACGGTTAACCTACGATTGCGCGTCACAACATTTCCATCTGTTTTCCAACGAACAAGTCCAATATGTAAATACATTTGAGGGGTTTCACTAAATGGAACAGTTTGCAAACTAAATGTAATTTTATATGAAAAATAATACTTCTTTTCATTTCGTTCATAGCGCTCTGGAGGCCAACTTACCAGTTCACCTTTTTGGTCAGATTGAATTGGTATAAAATTTAATGATTTTCCGAGCGACTCTACAAATAAGGGATTCTTTATTTTATCCGCATAATGTTTCGGTAAATATTGAAAAGTAAAAAAGTCCTTCATGATTGGATTTCCAGCTTCATTAATAGTAATATCTACGATTCTTTTTTCTTTTTGAATACTCAAATCATTTAGGATTGATGCTGGTAGTTCTTCATTAAAGTGAACTTTATACCAGGATTGAATCATTTCTTTTAGCCACTCAATGTCAAAGGGTGCTCGAAAAAATAACCAAGGCTGATTTAAAAATTTTTCTGCATTGGAATTAAAGAATAGAAAATCTGAAAACATTATCTTAATTGTCTCTTGAAGAGAGCGTATAGGAGACATATAAAAATGTTTTGGCTTTTTAACCTGAAGTAACTCACGCAATGCTTTTGGAAAATAAACTGCATAACCTTCTATACTTTCTTCTTTAATAGGAATTGAAAACACTTCAATGCTGTCGGTATTATAATTTCTTTTTTTCATATGTTGTTACTCCCTCCACATTTTGTATGCCATTAATGATGGGGCTATAAAGTTTTGAAGCAATAGTTGACGTTTTAGGTGTATCTAAAACCTCTGATAATACTTTCTTCCAAGACAGAATCATACTAGTTTCATAAGAGTCGGAATTCCCTTTTATTGTTTCAGGAGCAAAGCTGCCATCACATAACAAGACATTGGCAGATACCCCTCCGCGGATTAGTCGCCCTATTAATTGCCAAACACTAATAAACATATCCATGACAAGATGATACCTTTCTTTTTCATCAAGGTGTCGGAACCACACTTGATTAGCTAGTAATTCTTTCTGAATTACATATGCTCTGTTTCGAAGCGATAGCACTTCTTCCTTCACATCATAATTACCATTATATTGTTTTGAAAGCATATCAATTGAAAACTCATTAAGTCGGTTCACAACTCGATCTACGTCAAATGGTTTTGGATATGGTCTAACTAAAAATATTGCGGTTTCAAAAGCAGCTACCACTTGTTCATCTATTGTAGTGATTATGTTATGACCTCGCTCTAATGCTAGAAGTGGTACTACAAGGATTGATCCCCGTACCTTTGGAAAAGAAGATATTTTCTGTCTTGTCCATTCCCCTTTTGTTCCTAACTTTGTTTCATCATTTACTAAATGGTAAACTTCATTTGGGTCTGGCCAAATATCCATTAAATACTCCCCTACAATTTTCGCTTCTTTATAGGAGCCTACAACAATTAGTACCCGCTCCCTCCCACTACTAGATCTTTTAAGTGAATCTTGCAAAATATTTTGTTGAAAAAGTATTCTTGTAGCTTCTTTTAAAGCAATATTCCTTTCCGCTCCGTGTTTTCCAGAAATAATGATAAACTCATCTCTTTTCATTAACGGTCTAAAAGACATATTTATATTTGGCAAATCTTCATCTTCTTTTTCTAGTAAATATGAAACAGGTAGCTGCACGTTGTACTTTGAAGAATAAGGAGCACTACTAGTACCTGACAATAGTGCCACTGGTGCTCCTTTGTAATGGTCGATACCTTCAAAAAGGTGATCTAAATTCGTTAATATATATCTACCTACACCTACATAACGCATAAAATTTAACTTTCCATTTTGAGCATTGGATTGTTGGTCACTCTCATACCGGAATCCCATCCAAATACCAGTAGGCGATATAGGAATTAATCCATCATAATCTTCAGGTGTTCCAGTAAAAATTGACATAACCTCATCTTCTACTAATCCTTTTAATTCATCTCTTACTGATGGCAGGAGTTGAATTAAGGTAAATAGATTCTTTTCTATAAACAGAATCGATAGAGAAAATCTTAATTGTTTTTGTAGTAATGACTGTTTATGGTCTGGAAACTTCGCTATAGGTTGAATTATGGATATTATTTCATCTAAAAGAAACCGTATATCATCATTGTCTTGAGTGATAGAATCAATTCCCCCTCTTAATTTTCGTTTAAGTTCTTCATTTGAAGCATTATTAGGTTCATGAGCATACTCATCTTTTCTATAGCTATGAATGAATGACTCTAACTGTTCTGATAGCTTTTGAAACTCTTTACTCTTTATAATCTTTTCTTCATTTTCTGGAGTTACACCAAAAGCATTAAGCAGAAACATTTTTATTAACTTATATCCAGTAAAGTACTGTTTCCCTATCATCTTTAATATATCTTGATCCTGTAGCTGTCCAAATGCAATGTAAGATGCTGTAACTGTATTCTGAAGAGCAATAAACCATCTTTCGACACGTCTTTTGCTTAAAGGTATTTTTGAGCGAACAAAAGATTGAAACGCTTTGTTTTGTAATTTTTCTAACCAACTATCCTCTGTGCCAGCCATCTCAACACTAGGAGCAAATATACTGTCCAACTGTGATTGGACCCTATCTGATTCGTCTACTAAAATTAAATCCGAACTTTTGCTAACATACTCAAGCATTCTCATCCGAATACCTACTAGGATAGGAGGTAGCTCACTTAATACTAGCCCCTGAATAGTAGCAACAATAATTTGGGCATTTGGTAAGTCGAGATAAGCATTATGATAGGAACATTGCTTAAAATATGGACATACTTTTGTTTTTCCTTTTTCCTTTAAACTAAAGCATGGTGGAGCTGTGTCTGTAAGCTTCTCTTGCGAGGTCTTAATTATGCATGTGTCAGATAAATAACGGAACGAACGCTTTTTTAAAGTTGATAGGCTTTTAACATTTTCATTTATAGATTGAAAATGTTGTTTAATATGGTCTTTTCGTTGTCGGTAGCTTAATATCGGTACAGTTTTAACTCCTAAAGAATGAAACAAATCAACTTTTTGTAAAGCGGTAGCAACGTCTCCTACAACTAACACCGTCACTTTTTCTTGTAATGACTGATGGAATGCAATAACATCCATGATTGTTGATTTACCAGCGGAAAGCGTCCCAACCCAGTGTTGAGTACCACTTATGTTTAATCTTTCAGACTTTATTAGAGTTTCCCCAACAACTTCATGAAAATTTAATTCTTTTATTCGCTCATACCAATCTTGATTGATTATCATATCCATACGTTCAGCTGATTGTAATAAGTCACTTTTACTAATTGTCATATCTTTTCCTTTTTTCGAAGGAGTTAGAAAAACTCCCTCATTAAAAGTTGGAAAAGGCTTCATGTGTTCTGGAATTGTATAATATTCACTTTTGAATAGTTCCTTATCAAAATAGGAAACCTCTGACTTTGGTGAAGCAAAGCCTTTCTTATTCTCTAAATAAGGAATTGGCATTGATAATAAATCCTTATAAAGATTCGTTCTTTCAGGATATTGAATAAGAGACTTCCATTCTATTGTGTTTTCTTCGAATGTTAGATGGCATAAGTTCGAAGGGACGGGTATCTCAATATAATCCTCAATCTTACTAGAAGCAATGGTTCTTGCTTTCCAAGCTGGCAATAACACCCTAACTTTCATCCACAACTCCATTTGAGTAGGTGTAAACTGTTGGAATTGTGGTAAGTGTGTACCTGAATATAGGTATTCTAATTGTGAGCGCTGCTTGTTATCGGAAGGTAGCAATTGAGTTGAAACATAAAAGGCAACTTCAACCTCAACTATTAATTTTGCGTAAACCTCACTTTCATCATCATTAAAATTATGATTTATTAAGATATCTTTCACATCATCAATTGCTGATTTAAAGTGCTGGTCAAATTTGACTCTCAAACTGTGCCCCCTCCTTCTGCACAAGCTTTACAAACTGTTTATCATCTAAAACTTCATAGCCTTTTTTACAAATACTCCGTAATGTTTTTACATATGTACTTCCTCGAAACGATGGTACAACTATAAAGGCCTTTTCTCGAATTACATTTGTTGAAAATGGCTTTAGGTTGTGATTTAACATATACGGATTAACCCAATCCTTTACATCTACTACCCATGAAGTACCACTTTCAAATATGAGTTCCAAATCATATTCATCATTGTTGGGATAAAGAATGACATCTTTAAGTCCCGGAAGCTTTTCAATTCTTTTAAATAGATTCAATTCAAGCAGACCGGGATCTACAATGTAGCGACGAATCCCTCTACGAACTCGCAATAATTTATGGCTGTTTAGCTTAATGCTCTTAAAATACCATCCACTGCTTAATTTTTTACATTTATTCGTATCACAATTTGCATCACCATCATCGGTGATTGATAGCGTCCATCCACACCTTGGACATACATAGACCTGTCCTTCATTGTAATAATGCTTTGGAACAGCCTCATATAAATAATTCACTAGCTTTTCTTGTATATTAGGTGGCATATGAGCAATTTTCCTCATGTATGTAGGGCTATCTAAATTCAATATTGGATTCTCAATAAGGAACTTCCTAATGTTTGAGTAATCATGAGAATCGTTATTTAGTAAGTTACGAATAGAGATGAATTCTTTTGTATCTTGTTCGTGGATTGGATCATGACCACCTTGTGCAATTGAAATACAAAATTCTGTTACATCATAGTCATATAATACCGCTTGCTCTAACTCGTCCTCTTCAACAAAAAACCACTCATCAAAAGAAGGATACGGCCACAAATGTAGAGGTTTTTCCCACCATACAATTTGTTCATCTAATGTCAAAGGGTATATATCTTTGGAATCGAGTCCTAGCTCGAGTCCTATTGAATGTAACTCCCCCGTGGCTTTAATCATTAACTTAGGAAATCCTTCAAGATTCTCTTCTTTAAAAGCTTTGTCCATATCAATAATACTTCTTGCTAAAATTGATAATGAATCAAAGCACCTTTTCTCATAGTTATCAATAAGGCTTTTCACTGTTAATAAATCCCCTCCTTTTGTCTCGAAACGCATTGGTCAAAAAGTCCCTTTCCCATCATACTGAACCATTATTTTCCTTTTGTTTATGATACTATAAATGAAAATGTATTTGTGAATTTAAAAACTTAATTTTATGAAATTTTTGAAATAACTTCTTGTTATTTAAGCAAAAGAAAAAGACTTCTCAAAAGTTAAAAGAACTAATGAGAAGTCTCAAATTTAAACATTATGTTAGCATTTTGTTAGCAAATCACTTCAAAACCCTTATATATCAAGGGGTTGAGCGGTCGGTCATCACATCATGCCGCCCATACCGCCCATTCCACCCATGCCGCCCATATCAGGCATGCCGCCGCCAGCGCCTTCTTCTTCAGGCTTATCAGCGATAACTGCTTCTGTCGTTAAGAACATCGCAGAAACTGATGCAGCGTGTTGTAGAGCTGAACGAGTTACTTTTGTTGGGTCAACGATACCAGCTTCAACCATGTTTACCCATTCGCCAGTTGCTGCGTTAAATCCGCTACCAACAGGCTCGCCTTTTAGCTTTTCAACGATAACAGAACCTTCAAGTCCTGCATTGTGAGCAATTTGGCGAACTGGCTCTTCTAGTGCACGTAAGACAATGTTAACACCTGTTGCTTCGTCGCCTTCAGCGTCTACCGCTTGAACCGCTTTTAGTACGTTAATCAGCGCTGTACCACCACCGGCTACGATTCCTTCTTCAACCGCAGCACGAGTTGAGTTAAGAGCATCTTCAATACGAAGCTTACGTTCCTTCATTTCGGTTTCCGTTGCAGCACCGACTTTAAGAACCGCTACACCGCCAGCTAATTTAGCTAAGCGCTCTTGAAGCTTTTCTTTATCGAATTCAGATGTTGTCTCTTCGATTTGAGCTTTAATTTGGTTGACACGAGCACCAATTTCAGCTGTATCACCAGAACCTTCAACAATTGTTGTGTTCTCTTTGGTTACAACTACTTTACCAGCGCGTCCTAATTGGTCAATCGTTGCTGATTTCAGGTCAAGACCTAAATCTTCTGTAATAACCTCTCCACCTGTTAGAGCAGCAATATCTTCAAGCATTGCTTTACGACGATCGCCAAAGCCTGGTGCTTTGACAGCTACTGCGTTAAATGTACCACGAAGCTTATTCACAACTAACGTTGCAAGTGCTTCACCTTCAACATCCTCAGCAATGATTAAGATTGGTTTCCCTTGTTGAACAACTTGCTCTAGTACTGGAAGAACTTCTTGGATGTTCGTAATTTTCTTATCCGTAATTAAAATATACGGATTATCAAGAACAGCTTCCATCTTGTCAGAGTCTGTTACCATATAAGGTGATGCATATCCACGATCAAATTGCATACCTTCTACTACCTCAAGCTCTGTTGAGAATCCTTTTGACTCTTCAATTGTAATAACTCCATCGTTTCCTACACGTTCCATTGCTTCTGCAATAATATCACCAACTGTATCATCAGCAGATGAAATCGCTGCAACTTGAGCAATAGATTGCTTACCTTCGATTGGCTTAGAAATATTCTTAAGCTCCTCTACAGCAGCATTCGTTGCTTTCTCAATTCCTTTACGAATGACCATTGGGTTCGCACCAGAAGTGACATTTTTAAGCCCTTCACGGATCATTGATTGAGCAAGCACCGTTGCTGTTGTTGTACCGTCCCCAGCAATATCATTCGTCTTACTAGCCACTTCTGCAACAAGCTTCGCACCCATGTTTTCAAATGCGTCCTCAAGCTCAACTTCCTTTGCAATCGTTACACCATCATTTGTAATGAGGGGAGATCCAAATTTTTTCTCAAGAACAACATTACGTCCTTTTGGTCCAAGTGTTACTTTCACTGCATCAGCTAATGCATCCACACCTCTAAGCATTGCACGACGCGCGTCTTCACTAAACTTAATATCTTTTGCCATAATTTCAACCTCCTAATATATTATATGTAGCTCTTTTCCTTAACCGATAATCGCAAGAACGTCACTTTCTCTTAAGATAAGGTATTCTTTCCCTTCATACTTCACTTCTGTACCTGCATATTTCGAGAAGATAATTGCATCTCCTGTGCTTACTTCAAGCTCAATTCGTTCGCCATTATCTGTTACACGACCAGTTCCAACAGCAACGACTTTTCCTTCTTGAGGCTTTTCCTTTGCAGAATCGGGAAGTACAATCCCACTCGCCGTTTTTTCCTCAGATTCAACTAATTCAATAACAATACGATCACCTAATGGTTTTAACAAGGAAAACACCCTCCTTCAAAATTCTTTATTATTTATATTTTTTATTAGCACTCATCATCACTGAGTGCTAACACATTTATTATAATAATCATATCTAATTCATTTTGCAAGTATTTCACATAAAAAATTTTTCGTCATTTTCAGCTATTATTTTATGTATATCTCAACATATTCTTACGTTTACACAACAGCATCTATTTTTCCCAACTTTCCGTACACTATCCACCTTTTTAGCTCATTCATCAATTTTTCAAATCTTCCTAATACATACTTCATTCACTCATATGATACAATAAGAAAAGTTGTTAACAAATGCCTACATAACACAATGAAAGTGGAACATGATAAAAAGGAGACTAACACATTGAATCGACGTTATTGGTGGATCATTATTACATTTCTAATTATTCAATTTTCAATTTTACCTGGACAATATATTTTATATTGGTTTGGAGTAGAAATCGAACGTATTTTCGGAATGTGGAATGTGATAGCCTTCTCAATCGGATTGGTTATTATGCTGCTATTACTCCGAAAAGATATGCAGGACAGACATTTAGTTAGAGATCGAACAAGCCGAGGAGATGCTCTCATTTGGTCTATTATCGGGATATTTATGGCATTTGCTGCACAATATGCTGCTGCCTTCGTTCAAATGGTAATTCTAGGATTTGAGCCGGGATCAGAAAACACAGAAATTATCGTTGAATTTGCACAAGCCTTTCCTCTATTTATAATCGTTGTTGCGATCATTGGACCTATTATAGAAGAAATTGTTTTTCGTCTTGTTATTTTCGGATCCTTATACAAACGATTTAACTTTTGGATTGCGGGAATATTAAGTTCACTTATTTTCGCCGCTATGCATGGTGATTTCCAAAATTTATTAGTCTACACCGCAATGGGGCTTACATTTGCTTTCCTTTATGTTAAAACGAAACGAATTATCGTACCAATCATTGCACATGTGGCTATCAACTTATTCGTCGCTCTCGTCCAAGTTGTTTTTGCAGACCAAATCAACGATATGATTAATGAATTTGAAGAAGTTCAGCAACAAGTATTATTATTTATTGGGGGATTATTATGAGAGCTTCACCTATGACTATGGCCGTCGTTTATTTTATGATTGGTGTATTACTCGTTTTCTTTGCGATTCAATACGTTAATACAGCAGGATGGAACTTCTGGTCTTACTTAATTATTGGATTTGCGACGATTGACTTTATGATTGCTTTTCGCTTTTTCCGCTTACGAAAAGTCATTAAACAAATCCAAGATCAAAATAAAAAGGATAAGGACAATAAATAAATTAAGAAAAGACGCGGTAGTAGCGTCTTTTCTTAATGCGTCGTTCTAAGCCGTTACAAGTGGTTGAGCTTTTCTAAAAGTGAAGTACTGTCACCACTCGTGCAAATACGTTACGTTGGTAGTATTTCACACACTTCCAACGCAACGCGTCAAAGTTAGACCTATATTATTACTTAACTAACATTATGTGTATCTAAAGCTCGGAGGACTGCTCTAAAAAATTTTTTGAGAGGTCAATAAAAGACGAAGACCCCTGTCAGATCAACTTTCTCTGAGGGAGTCTACGTCTATTTATCCGCTACGCTTTCTAAATGTTCGAATTCTCAAATGAACACTTTTGTTATGTTACAGCCTCCCCCTACTCTTACCTTTCTAATACCTCTTGCAAAGGCTGCTTACGCTGATCTAAGTCATTTTTTCGGAAACGAAAAACATTTCTCAAGTATGGTAACACCCAACGGTCTCCTCCGTATCTTCCAGCATTCGCACCAGCAGCCATAATAAACATCGCCACTAGTATCATTAATGGATTAGTAGATACAGTTCCGGCAAACAAGAAAGACATATTCATCACAACTCCGAAGAAAGCAGCTGCAGAAGTAAGTACCCCTAGTAATAATCCTAAACCGACTAGTAATTCACCCCAAGCAACCACAACGCTAAATACATCCGCATTCGGAATTGCAAAGCTTTCTAAGAAAGCGACATAAGTAGGATAAACGACTTCCTCACCACTCATAACTGGATTTGCAACAGAACCTTGTAAATACCCCCCAGCATGAAAGTCACCAGTTACTTTTCCCCACCCTGCAGTTAACCAAGACCACCCTAAATATAATCGTAAGAACATCATAATTCCAGCAGCAATTTTGTTTTCTCTTAAAAATTGACCAAACATGTTTATTCCTCCTTTTTATTTTGCTCAATATTTCACATAATATTGTGAATTTGTTCACAATCTCTTTACACTTATAGTATAGTTCATTGTAATAATCTTGGCTACCACATATAAGCATTGTTCAAGATTTGTTCAATATTTCACAAACTCACTAATGTTTAGTTTCTTTATTAAACAAGTTAAGACCTTAACACCATGTCTCTGCCGTCACTCGAGCATCGGTGCTCAAAAGAGAGACAATTAGAAATCCTCATTCCGCTAAAAGGTGAAACCCTCGCTGCTAGAGAAGTAAAGGTAACCCTCATTCCACTATTCGAGCAAAATAAGAGCAAATTGAGTGAGAATAGTAGAAATAGAGGAATGAGGAAACCAAAACGCCGCGAAAAGCGAAGCAGAGAAAGAATAGAGGAATGAGAAGACCACAACGAAGCCATCAGCTACGCGCTGTATAATCAAATTAAGGCGACTGAAATGTTAGCACATTGTTTAAAGGGCACCAAAGCCATACATACTTTTTTGGTGCCCACGCGTTGCACGAGAAGGCTCACCAGCTTCCCGTCGACAGCGACGCATATTTCAAGAGCGGCTTAGGTGCACCGCCTTGTATTTGTTCGGATTTCTTAAATGAAAACACTTTTTCCCAATCTCTTTTTATTATACGGTTTCCTTATTCGCTTTCTCTGCCTGTTCTCTTTCCTTCTCGGCCTTTAGCACCTTACGATACGTAATCTTCGAAATCCAAATACTGAATTCATACAATAACAGCAGTGGTAGCGTCACCATCAAATGAGAGATAAATTCAGGCGGCGTAATAAATCCAGCTACGATCAGCAATAGAAAATAAGCAAACTTTCTAACTTGCTTTAGGAAATCTGGTGTTAACAAACCAAGTCGTGTAAAGAACATCACAACGACTGGCAGTTGAAATAGCGCGCCAAATGGTAATGTCACTTGAAACAAAAAGGAAAAATATTCATTAATTCCATACTGTTCCGTAATTCCTAGTCTCTCCGATAGGTTGCTCATAAACTGTACTAAAAAAGGAAACAACACAAAGTAGGCAAACGAAATACCTGTAAGTAATAAGAAAAACGCAAAAGGAATATAAGCAAGCGTCGCCTTCTGTTCATTCTCATGTAACCCTGGTTTAATAAATGCCCACAACTGATACAAAATGACCGGAAACGTTAAGATCAATGCGCCAGCAAAGGCAAACGTCATAAAAATACGGATCGGATCGGTCATTTTAAAAGCATTCATAGGCAAATCTTGTGCTGTCGGTGTACTTTGTAAATATGTGATTAACGGAGTAGCTAAAAAGAAGCCGGCAATGAGAGCGATTGTGAAGAATACGAGCGTAATGACAATTCTTCGTCTTAGCTCCACAATATGATCCATTACCGACATGTCTCTTCGATTCATCTATATACCCTTCCTACTAGGCTTTGTCATTATTGTTGTTCTTCTTATCCTCATCTTCATCTGCAAGCCCTTTTGTTGCATTCTTAAATTCACGTAACGTGTTTCCCGCTGCTTTTCCAAGCTCAGGTAACTTCTTCGGACCGAAAATGATTAATGCGACAATAGCAATTAATGCGATACTACCTGCACCTAATCCCATAGGTACACCTCCTTGTCCATCCTATTATACAGGATAATGCTTCAAAAAATAAACCAACGCTTGTAATTCTACAGAAAGGTCAATATGATGCACTCGTACCTTGTCTGGCACATCTAGTCGTGCCGGAGTAAAATTCAATATTCCTTGAATGCCAATCTCAACAAGCTCATCAGCGATTTTTTGGGCTACCGCAACTGGAACCGTTAAAATGGCAACCGATACTTCATTTGGATCTATATGCTTCATATCATCGAAATGACGAATCGTCACACCGCCTACCTCTGTGCCAATTTTCGATTCATCGACATCATAGGCCATCACAATTTGTGTATTATTATTCTTGGAGAAGTTATATTGTAAGAAAGCCGTACCTAGATTTCCGACCCCTACTAAAATGACCTTCGTTAATTCGTCCTGATCTAACGTTTTTCGGAAAAAGGACAGCAAATAGTTTACATTGTATCCATATCCCTTTTTCCCTAGAGCACCGAAATAAGAGAAGTCTCGACGGATGGTCGCAGAGTCTACTTTCACAGCTTCACTTAATTCCGTAGACGACACTCGCTGCTTCCCCGAAGCTTGTAAATTCTCAAGAAAGCGGTAATAAAGTGGGAGACGCTTAGCTGTTGCTTGTGGAATTTTTGTATGATCCGTATTCATTCAATGCCTCCCCCTTCTAAATTTAACTAAACCATTTCTTAGCCATTGTACACTATTTCACAATTACTTGTCATTCGTTTACATCGTTGTTCAATAAGTTGTTGAAAGATTCATTCTACGTTACACTAAATAAGACAATAACAAGTAACTATGATGAGATGAGAGTAGGAATATTCAAATGATCATTTTACAATGTAACAACCTTTCAAAATCATTCGGCGTTGAACCGATTTTATCATCTATAAAGCTAGAAATTCAAACTGGAGACCGCGTTGGGCTAGTTGGGCGTAATGGTGCAGGCAAATCGACATTACTAAAAATTATTGCTGGACAGCTTTCTTATGACAGCGGCGATTTAATGATGCCAAAAGGAATCGATATTGGTTATTTGGCGCAGGATACTGGCTTAGAATCAGACCTATCAATTTGGGATGAAATGCTTACGGTTTTTAAACATTTACAAGAAATGGAGCGCCATATAAGGTCAATGGAAGAACAAATGGCGAATCCATCCATACTAGATAACAACACGAAATACGAAAAGCTCCTTAAAGATTACGATGAAAAGCAGCTTCAATTTAAAGACCAAGGTGGCTTTCAATACGAAGCTGACATTCGCAGTGTGCTAGCAGGCATGAACTTTGGCGACTTCGATTACTCAACAAAAATTTCGAATTTATCTGGTGGACAAAAAACGAGATTAGCTCTAGCGAAACTACTATTAACGAAGCCTGACCTCCTCATTTTAGATGAACCAACAAACCATCTAGATATTGACACACTCACATGGTTAGAACAGTATTTAGCAGGGTATAAAGGGGCTATATTAATCGTTTCCCACGATCGGTATTTCCTAGACCGAATCGTTACTCAAGTTGTTGAAATTTCAAGAACATTAACAAAGAAATACACCGGAAACTATAGTGCTTATTTAGATGAAAAGGCTAAACAATTTGAGCTGGAGCTAAAGCAATTCGAAAAGCAACAAGGTGAGATTGCTAAGCTAGAGGAATTTATTCAACGTAATATTGCACGTGCCTCAACAACAAAAAGAGCACAAAGTAGAAGAAAGCAGCTTCAACGTATGGACAAGCTTGAGCGTCCTGCTGGTTCAGAGAAGTCAGCTTCTTTTTCCTTTACGATCGAACGTCAAAGTGGGAATGAAGTACTTCGAATTGATCAATTGCATATTTCCTATGATGAAAACACGATTTTCAGTCAATTGAACCTTGCCATCAATCGTGGAGAAAGTGTCGCGTTAATTGGACCTAACGGTGCTGGGAAGTCGACATTATTAAAGGCGATTACGAACAAACTTCCAACAGAACAAGGAACGATACATCTAGGTAGCAATGTTCGAGTCGGCTATTATGATCAAGAGCAAGCCCATTTAAAGTCCAATAAGCTTGTCCTGCATGAACTATGGGACGAGCATCACCTTCTCCCTGAGAAGGAAATACGGACTGTATTAGGTAACTTCTTATTTAGCGGCGATGATGTTCTCAAGCCGGTCTCAACATTGAGTGGTGGGGAAAAAGCTAGATTAGCATTAGCAAAGCTCATGATGCAAAAAGCGAACTTTCTCATTTTGGATGAGCCAACGAACCATCTCGACCTTGACGCTAAGGAAGTGCTTGAAAACGCCCTTATCGATTATCCAGGAACGTTGCTATTTGTATCCCATGATCGTTACTTCCTTAATCGACTTGCCACTCGAATGGTCGAGCTAGATCATGGTCAAATAACCGATTATCTCGGTGATTATGACTATTATGTCGAAAAGAAAGAAGAAACGAAACAACGAGAGCTTTTAAAACAGCAAGATCAAGTCACAAATGAACCGACAAATGTTCAAAATGATAAACAGTCCTATGAATTTGACAAAGAAAAAAAGAGGCTAGAACGCCAACGAAATCGTCGCATTGCTGAGATTGAAGAGCAAATTGAAGCGATTGAACAGGCACTAGCCACTCATGAAGAGGCATTGTGTGACCCAGATGTGTATTCCGATCACGAAAAGGCTCAACACATACAAGAACAAATTGATCAAGGAAATGAAGAGCTAGAGACACTCATGGACGAATGGGAGCAGCTTCAAGAATCATAAGCAATGAAAAGGCCTGATACGACGAACCTATCCGTATCAGGCTCACCTACGCGTAACCCATTACCATCTAGACTCTTGACCTCCACCACTCAAGTTTTATCCTCTATCGGCAAAGATGATTTAGGCGAGTGAAATGGAGCTAGTTCCTTTCGCTCCTTACATTTGGCCAACCAATAATAATGAGTTGACACAACAGAGAACATCGAAATGGCTGCTGCTACTACACCCGAATCATTAAATACACACAACGCAAACGATGCTACCACACCCGTTTGCAAAAAGAGCTGCTTCCTTTTATCTCGTAGCTGCATTCTCTTTTTCCATAAAATAATCGCCACAAGAACATAGCTAGTCACAAATAGCTGTGTCCAATGAGAATGTCGAATTAACTTAACGTTCATTTTTAATTTCCGAATGATCGTATCAGTAATATAGGATAAATCACCAGCCATTAGACGTTCAAAGGCAACACCTATATGGGTCTGATCGCCGATCTGCAAGCTAAATAATCCGAGCATCACCAAAACAGTAAACAACGTAATAAGAATAAGCGACTTTTTCCCCATTCGAAGATGAAACCATTTAACAAATAGAAATCCAAATACGATTGCCGAAGCTAAAGAAGCTCCCGCATTCGTTCCAAGTGAGCTTTTACCTAATACGATAAACATAAATAGCGACAGTAGCCCAAGACTAGTGACTGAATAGAATCCTTTCTTATACACAAACGGGCTAATCATCATTAAAACCGAAATCATATAAACACCGACAAATTCATTGCCAATTCCATAATATCTAGCACCAATGATCGGATCATACCCTAAAAATGATCGCTGCATGAACCATGAACCTGTAAAAAGGTCAAGCGTAATGACAACCGCTGTCAAGCCACCGATGAATGCGATTGGATAACGACTATATCGCTCCAAATAAAAGCCAGATAGAAACGTTGCAATGATTAATCCAAAAACAAAGCCAATGATTCCGATGTAGCTAACTAATGGTGCAAGTGACAAAAACCAAAAAGGCGACATTAAAGCTACCAATAAACACACTCGGTTCCACCTTTGCCATACGATTCGCTGATGAGGATGAAACCAACCAAAAAAGGCAGCTACGAGTAGCGAAATAACCAAAACTGTGACGTAGATCGAGACGACCGATGCTCTCGTTTTATAAATGAGCACCATATCATCGACACGATCATGAATCGTACGAGAGTGAACAGATGGATCGATCACTTGCATAGGTTGACCTGCCCAATAAGAATCAGAGTCGACCTCAAATGATTGCAGCCAAGTGGGAATGAAGTCGATACTTGATACGAGTCCATGACGTCTCGTTGTCTTTGATGTTAATGTACCTCCAGCATGATCAGGTGACCAGTAAAAAACAGGTGCTAACTGATATCTCAATTCATATGCTTCTTGGTGCATCATCGGAGCAATCAACCAAACATCATTCTCAGCGGTTACTTGTTCAACAAATAGAGTTAATTCTTGTAGTAAAATTGACAGCTGTTTGTTAAAATACTCTTTCTCCATAAAAGGCTTCAAAGAAAAAAGTCGATAAAAATCTCCCCATTCAATCACAGAAAATGTACGCTGTGAATCTTTTGTGGATAACTTATCGATTAGGAACTGTTTGTCCATCTTCATACTATAAGGGAATTGCTGGTCATCCTTAACCGCAAGTAATATGTCTCCTTCTGCATATCCCTCCTCATTCATCGTGAGCAATGAGGCATAACGAAGCTGTTCATCATATGTATCACTATGACCAAATACTCGATTAACAATTTGATTGTTAATGAACAACTGTCCAAACCGCCCAGGTACGGCCTTATGAGTGGTTTGTTTATTTTTATCTACAAGACGATGAAACAATGGCTGTATGATACAATCTGAGCATGCCTTACCTGTTAGCTGCTGCATCCAATCACGACTTCTAATTCCTTTTATGTATTCGCTGTCTTCAAAGCTGTTCCATTCTTGAACCCCGACAGCTTTTCGCCCTGTTCCAATTGTCACCATATTATTTAAATACGAGTACGGACCATCTGGTCGAACATTCATTGCTGCAAATGCAGCATCTTTCCAAATAGGGTTTTCACTTTGAAACAACAATGGTGTTTCTAAAAAAGAGAGTGCTGGCACAACAATGACGACAACGTCGTGAGAATCATCAGTAGAATGTGCATAACCTGTTAGTGGTTGAACACTTAAACATATAATAAGCATAAAAATGATCACTTTTCTCCACATACTCACCAGCCTCTACATAAACATTCGATATATCCACACTACACACAGGTTTATACACAGAAAAAATCGTGTAAAAGCTTGCTCAAAGCAACTTATACACATTATCCACACTTTTACCCACAAATCATTAACCACACTCATAACGTGATAAAATGGAGCTTTTTCACTCTTTTCCACATTATCCACATTATCCACATTATCCACATTGTATGTGGGTAAGTTATCCCCTATTTTTACTTCTAGGCAAAAAAACACTTATTAGGATTATATTCTCCAATAAGTGTTTTCTTATACGACGATATATCGTTACCATTGCTCTAAATCAATACCTGGGTTTCCATTCAAATCATATCCTGAAAATTGCTTTGTTCGTAGCTTTAAACTTGCTGCGGCCCCAATCATCGCCGCATTATCTGTACAAAGATGTAATGGAGGAATACTAACTTCTACATCACATTCAGCAAATGTATCTTTTAACGCCGTTCTTAAGCCTTTATTAGCAGCAACTCCACCTGCTAATACGATTTGCTTCACTTCATACTCACTCGCAGCTCTCTTTGTTTTTTGAACTAATACATCAATCACACTAGCCTGAAAGCTTGCTGCTAAATCGTTAATAGGAAGCTGTTCATTACGTTGCTTATAATTGTGAACCGTATTAATGACCGCTGATTTTAATCCACTGAAACTAAAATCATATGAATCAGGCTCTAGCCATGCACGTGGTAATGAAATGGTTGGTTCACCTTCCGCTGCTAACCGGTCGATATGCGGTCCCCCAGGGTAAGGCAATCCAATGGTACGAGCTACTTTATCATATGCTTCACCTACAGCATCATCCCGTGTTTCTCCAATAATCTCAAACGCTCCGTGCTCCTTTAAGTAAACAAGCTCTGTATGCCCACCTGAAACGACAAGTGCAATTGCCGGAAAGTGAAAAGACTCCATTGTTAATTGATTCGCATAAATATGTCCTGCAATGTGATGGACACCAATTAAAGGCAAGTCATGAGCAAAGGCTATTGCTTTCGCAGCATGTACACCAATTAGTAATGCCCCTACTAACCCTGGACCTTCCGTTACGGCTACTGCATCTAAGTCAGCAAATGATACATCAGCCTCTTTCATTGCCTCTTCTACAATGATCGTTATTTGTTCAACATGATGCCTTGACGCAATCTCAGGAACGACTCCGCCAAACCTCTTATGACTTTCCACTTGAGAAGACACGATATTACTTAACACATTTCGTCCATTTCGTACGACAGCAGCAGATGTTTCATCGCAGCTTGTTTCAATTGCTAATATTAACTCATCATTCATCATCTAATTCCACCCACATGACTAATGCGTCTTCCTGATTATCCGCATAATAATTTTTTCGAATGCCGCCTTTCAGAAAGCCAACCTTCTTATATAGCCGCTGAGCAACTTCATTGGACACTCTTACTTCCAAGGAAACCTTGACAACACCGAGATGTCGTAAGAAAGCGAGCACATAGCGCATTAGCCTTTCTCCATGTCCTTGTCCACGGTGACTCGAGTGAATACCGACATTCGTAATTTGTGCTTCCTCCATAACCACCCACATTCCACAATAACCAAAAATAGTTCCACTTTCTTCATATACAATATAATGAGCAAATTGATTCAACGTAAGCTCTTGCATAAATACGCTTGGATCCCAAGGCACACGAAACGCATCACGTTCTACACGCACGACATCCTCAATATCCTCAGGCGTCATAAATCGAAAGGTATATTTTTCTTCCTTTTCTTCTTGTTCAATCATTTAGACTCGCTCTTTTCTGTCTGAGCTTGTAACCATTTGGCCTCCGCTTCAGCTAGCTGAATATAGTTAGGAACCAATTGATGTACATTTTGACTAACTTCTTGCTTTCTACCCATGAACGCTAATTCGGAAGGCCTCGGAACCGCTAACGTGGCAGGAGAGAATAATACGTTATCCCCTAACGCAGCACTTATCGTTTCACGATGTAGCTTTGCATCTTGACCGACAATCAAGATCGGCTTTTCTCGTTGCGCCAATTCTTCTAGCCAACTATCTAGCATGACTAGTCGATCCTCTTTAACTGTCGTGTAAACTTCTTTTTCAAACGAATATAAGCCAGTATATACTTGTCCTCTTCTTGCATCTACTATTGGAACAATATCTCCATTAAAATAACGGCCCGATTGTGCCATTAAAGCGATACTAGAAACCCCGACAATTGGTATTTTTAATGACCAGGCGAGTGTTTTCGCAGTTGTCACACCAATTCGTACCCCTGTATACGACCCAGGTCCATTTGCCACAACAATTCGATCAAGCTCACTAGGATGCATGTCTACTTCTTTCATCAATTGGGAAATAGCCGGCATTAAGCGTAATGAGTGATTTTTTTTTATATTTGTAATCAATTCTCCACGAACCGATTGATCTTCTGTCACAGCAACGCCCATCACATAAGAGGATGTATCAATCGCTAAAATCTTTGTCATACCGCTAACTCCTTACTTAACTCACTCGATCGTGATCCTGTTGCTTCGATCATAATAAGTCGTTCACTTTCACCTTTATATTCAATCGTGATCTTTAATCGATCTTGTGGTAATTGCGCAACAATCATTGAAGGCCACTCAATAACGGTCACACCATCTCCATAGAAATACTCCTCAAATCCAAGATCTTCATATTCATTTTCAAGACGATAAACATCCATATGATAAAGTGGGATTCGCCCTTTATATTGCTTCATGATCGTAAAAGTGGGGCTATTGACCACTTTTTTTACTCCTAAACCTTTAGCCAGGCCTTTTGTAAAGCTCGTTTTGCCAGCTCCTAAATCCCCTTCAAGTGTGATAACATCACCTTGTTGGACAAGCGCTCCAAGCTTTTCAGCAAATACCATCGTTTCTTCTGGTGCCATCGTTCGTATTGACCATGTCTCCATATTAAACTTCACCCACGCTTTTGAAAATGGTTATAACCTTTTTTTTCAAGTCTCGTTAATTGATTCTCTTCTTTCAAATAGACACCTTCCCCACTTAGAACATGTCCGATTTTCGTTATGAATAACCCTTCCTCTTTAAAGAATTCCTCAACCTTACTGAAATCTTCTTCCTTAACCGTTCCAATTAAAACAAAATCTTCCCCTCCGAAAAACACATACTCTAATTGCTGTTCTCGTGAATAGCTAGACATCGCTTCATCAATTGGAATATGTCGCGCATCAATATGTATCCTCACATTACTCGCTTCTGCTAATTCATTTGCCTCACTTGCTACTCCATCACTTACATCATTTAATGATACTCGAACGCCTGTCTGACATAAAATCCGACCTGCCTTTACGTGAGGCTGAGGTTCCTGATGTGCTTTAACAAGCTTTTGCTCTTCTAGGGAGAAAGATCCATTTACACCTTTTTCAAACAACAAATCTAAACCGGCTGCTGACCGACCAGCATAACCCGTTATGAACACAACATCTCCCGGCTTAGCTGTATGCCGATAGACTGCGCGATTACGTTCCACTCGACCAATTACCGTAACCGTTAAGACAAGTGTATCAGGTGTCGATACCGTATCTCCACCAATTAAATCCATTTTGTATTCTTGAGCTAAATCAAACATACCTTTATACACATCTTCTAGCTCCTCTTGCTTCCAATCAGCAGACGCTGCAACTGAAACGATATAATAAATAGGCTGGGCACCCATTGCTGCTAGATCACTCACATTAATGGCTAATGCTTTCTTCCCTATTTGAAACGGAGTCAGTGTATCTCGGCGAAAATGTACGCCTTCTACCATCGTATCAACGCAAATAACCTCATCATATTCGTCTGAACCACGATAAACCGCTGCATCGTCTCCTATGCCTTTAACAAGGGAGGCCTGGTCAGTCTGTCGTGGAGTAATGGATTCAATAAATTCAAATTCATCCTTCATGATACCACTCCTCAATCAGGTCGTAGAAAAATGACGTACAGCATTTCTTCGACGCCACCCTCGAGTTCGCTTGATTAACCTTCTAATTTTTAAAAGAAAAACGCGACAACGTCTTTTATTTTAAGCAGTGTGCGGAGTCGTTAATAGAGTTTAGCTCATAAATACGAGTATCAAGCGTAGGGAACAGCTTTTGCGAACCTACTTGCACAACGCAACCAACAAAGGTAATCCTCATTCCTCTAAATCAGAGAAAAAACGCTTCTGGAAAGAAAATGTCGTTCACATTCCGCTATTTTGGCTTTTATGACTCCTTTTGGACTCATTCAGCTTAAATAGCGGAATGAGAAACCGTAACGACATGAAACATAGAATGAGGGAGGAAATAGAGGAATGAGGAACCGCGTAGAGCACGTGGTCTTTGCCTCACGCTTCTGCTAAACGTGCGCAGCCGTCGCTCTCCTTTGAATTTGCCTACACCCTCTATGCTTTTCACACATGACTTCCTCAAATTTTATGCTTTCTAATTCTTAAAAAAAGCCGAAACATATACGTTTCGGCTTTTTTTCGGTATTGCGGGGGATGGATTTGAACCATCGACCTTCGGGTTATGAGCCCGACGAGCTACCAGACTGCTCCACCCCGCGTCGTTTCATAGTATATGGATGATGTCTTTTTCTTCGATGAGGACATATCCTCTTCTCGATTCTCTTTGACGCTTTCATGCGTCGTGTTAAAATAAGAAGACTGGCAACGTCCTACTCTCACAGGGGGAAGCCCCCAACTACCATCGGCGCAGAAGAGCTTAACGACCGTGTTCGGCATGGGAACGGGTGTGACCTCTTCGCTATCGCCACCAGACTTCTTTATTAACAAGCAAGATCAATTGTATCATGAATAAAATTCAATAGCAACTGTTTTTAAAAATTAGATAAGAAAAACGTAACAACGTCTTTTCTTTAAAGCGGCGTGCGTTCTCCTTTGAGTTTGCCAACATCCTCTATGCTTTTCACACATTTTCTTCCCAAAATTTTATTAATTCTTCTTCAAAAAAAGAAGAACCTTCGACAAGTGGGGGAGCTTGCCGTTGGTTCGTGCAGGCTTTAACTATATGTTACTATCCTGCAAATGACGATTTCCTTATAAGGATGAACCAGTTTATTCTTTTTTATACATTCTTTTTTAATGCAACGTCTTTAACTTAATCGTATTGCCTTCTTAAACGTCTCAACGATATCCATCTCATCTTCAATTCCAACAGAAATACGCACAAGCTGCTTACCAATCCCTAGCTCCTTTTGCAACTCTTCAGGAATCGTTCGATGTGACGTTCTTAACGGATACGAAACCGTCGTTTCCACTCCTGCAAGAGTAGGAGCAATCTTTATCCAATCTAATGATTTAAAAAAGACTTCTACATCGACATGATCAGCCAAATCTACACTTACCATTGCGCCGTTTCCTTTTCCTGAAACAAACCCCGGGTAATAGACTCGATGAATATTAGGATCTTCTTCCAATGCATGCGCTAACGCTTGGGCATTTCTACACTGCTTATCCATACGAACACTTAACGTTTTTAACCCTCGACACGCCAACCAAGCTTCAAATGGACTTAAATTGCAACCCATTGTAATTATTTTCGATCGAGCTTTTGCAATTAAGCTTTCGTGTCCGACTAATACGCCTGCGGTCACATCACTATGCCCTCCAATATATTTCGTAGCACTATGAATAACCAAATCCGCTCCTAACACATAGGGCTGTAATAAATACGGTGTTGCAAATGTATTGTCAATCATCACCTTTACGCGATATTCTTTACCTAATTGAATAATCCCTTCTACATCTTCAACGCGCAATAGAGGGTTTGTTACTGACTCTGTGTAAAGAAGAACCGTATTCGATTTAATGGCTCCCTTCACATTAGCTAGGTCCTCAAAGGAAACAAATTCTACCTCGATACCAAGAGAAGTCACCTCATCAGCAAACAACTGATATGTTCCACCATACAAATCCTCCGATGCGAGAATATGATCTCCTTGCTTTGCTACTACTAGTATTCCCGCTAGGATAGCTGCCATCCCTGAAGAAGTCGCTACTCCATCTTCTGCATTCTCTAATAAAGCAATTCCCTTTCCTAGATCATCTGTATTTGGATTACTGTAACGAGAATACAAATACTCCTTTTCTCCTTCATAGAAACTTTCCATATCATCTAAATCTTTAAATACAAAAGCTGATGTTTGATAGATCGGCTTTGCTTTACTAGTATTTCGCGCCGGCTCCTTAGATTGAAAATGAACCGCCCTCGTATCAAACTGTTTATCCTTCATCTCAACATCCCCTTATATCAATGAGCTAAGCTACTATTAAATCCTAGCATAAAGAGGACGATTGAGCCAATGTATATGAGTGGGGTTCTCGTATTAGGCGAGTAACGAGTGGAGCCATTGGAAAGAGCACTGAAAAAAAATGATTCGTATTTTTCAGTGCTCTCATGTTTGAATAGTAAAGATCCTCAAAGCGCCTAAGAGAACCCATAAGTAATCCTCCTGCTGCTAATTGGGTGAAACAGCGATAACAAGGAATGATAGGGAATCGCCATTCCTCTAATTGAACAAAAAGTGTGCAACATGTGTTAGAATAGCCGAATTAGAGGAATGAGGGATCGCATGCATTCGCTTCCTCCCACCGGACAGTTATGCTCACCCTTTTACAGAACCCGATGTAATCCCTTCAACAATACGATTACTTAAAAATAAGAAAGAGAGCAAAATAGGAATAATACTAATCATTAAGGTTGCCCCAATGGCTCCCCAATCAGTAGTATATTGCCCTATAAAATTTTGAATACCTACTGTCAGCGTCTTATAACGATCAGAGCTAATAAAAGTGTTTACAAAAACAAATTCATTCCAATTATAAATCATATTAATAATAGCTGTCGTTGCAAGCACTGGTGTTGTCATTGGCAGCATGATTTGGAAAAAGATCCGATGCACAGAGCACCCATCCATCACAGCCGCCTCCTCCACCTCACGTGGAAGCGTTTGATAGAAGCCTAGTAAAATCATAATCGTCAGAGGTAAATTAAAGGCTGTATATGTTAAAACAATCGACATAGGATGATTCATCAATCCTATATTTGTATAGAAGCTAAATAACGGAATAAGCGTTGAATGCACAGGAATCATTAAACCAACCATAAATAAACCTAATACGAGTTTACTAAGTTTCCACCTCATACGCGTAATTGCATATGTTACAAAGCTTGCTAGTAAAACCGTTAAAACAACAGCCGTCACTGTAATCCAAACACTATTAAAAAAATAAAGGCTTATATTGCCCTCTGTCCATACTTTTACATAGTTTTCCCACTTCGGATCAGAAGGAATCGCAAATGGGGCAAGCTGGAAGACCTCCTGATTATCCTTTAGAGAAAATAAGAGTAACCATATTAACGGGAGAATTTGCAAAATCGCCACAATTATTAAAATCACATACAAAACGATCATACTTAGTTTTGAAAGCATCGATCTCGTTTCCTTTTGAACAGAAGAACGATTACTTTTCATTTGTGTGGATGCATTCATCGTTACCATCCTCCTTTCATCAATATTGAATCGAATCTTTTGATTCAGTTAGCTTTCTAATGAGCCATGTAACAATGAGACAAATAAGAAGTAATAGAAAACCAGCTGCACTGCCGTATCCAAAGTCATTTGTTCGAAAGGCTAACTTATACATATATGAAGCCATCACTTCACTTGCTCCATTAGGTCCACCATCTGTCATCACATAAATTAAATCAAAATATTTTAAAGAACCTACGACCGCTAATACAACCGTGACTTTTATCACTCCAGCTATGAGCGGCACTTTAATTTTGTAAGCGATTTGCCATGGGGAAGCTCCATCAATTCGAGCAGCCTCCACTAGAGAATCGGGTATATTTTTTAACGCGGCATAATAAATCAGTATGTAAAATCCAGCGTACTGCCATAAAATCGGAATAAAGATGGCATATAACACAATACTCGTATCTGATAACCAAAGCGGTGGCTGTTCCACACCGATTGACATCAAAAATCGATTCATAATTCCGTTTGAAGGATGGTACACTCGCATCCATAGCTGAGCAATAGCAACCGATGACAATAGCATTGGGATTAAATAAATTTTACGAAATAGTTGAGCACCTTTGACCTTCCCGGATAGAACAATTGATACAAGTAAATACAATCCCAAACTCAAGACAGAAAACAAAGCAAGCAAAAAAGAATGCCAAGCGCTTTGCCAAAACATATTATCGCTGAAAAGCTGTATATAATTTTCTAAGCCAATAAACGTCATTTGCCCTATACCATCCCAATCCATTAATCCATAATATCCTGTCATGATGATAGGAATATATACTAGGACTAACAAAAGAATGAATGCAGGGAGAACGTATAAAGCAATCACTTTTTTATCTGACATAACTCTGTTCATTTTCACCCATCTCCTTTCCATTTTTATAAATTTCATCTGTGTAGTCGTGACAAATTGTTCAACGTGTAACGAACTGGCTCCTTCATCCCTCTTTGATTAACCTTCTAAAGGTATTTTCGTACTTTGTTTTAAAATAGAATGAACATATACATTATGTATTCTGTAAAAAAAACCGCAGTAGCGGTCTTTTCTTAAAAGCTGTTTTCTTTTAAGAAAGGAGGTGTCTCGCATTCCGAAATGGAGACATCTCCTTCTTCACTCACCCATTATTCTTCGTCTGCTAGTGCCTCTTCATGTGTTTTCGCAAAATCTTCTGGAGACACTTCTTGGCCAAATAGAGATTGAATCATATTTAAGTGAGTCTCTGCTACGCCAGCGCTCATTTGAACGTCTGCAAATAACGTAATATTCGTAGCTTGATTCAATTCACTTAATACATCAATATAAAGATCTGGTAAGTCAACAGCATCCGTATCAACCTGAGTGGCAGGAATAACACCCGCTCCTGTCACTGCTTGTTCACCCCACTTCTCAACGAAGAAACGAATGAAATCCTTTGCTTCATCTTTCACATCTGAATTCTCTGCAACAAAGAAGCCAACACCAGGTCCACCTACCCAACTGTCTATGTCACCTGCTCCACCATCAATGGTAGGGAATTTAAAGAAACCGACCTGATCTCTAAACTCTTGTGGAATTTCATCATTTGTAGTGAAGTTCGGTAATTCCCATGACCCCATCAAATACATAGCAGCTGTTTCATTTAAAAATTCTGCTTTCGCTTCATCATTATTCAACCCATTAAAGCCACGATTAAAAGCATCTCTTTCAACGAGATCTACTACACTTTCAGCAGCATCAATTAATTCCGAAGTTTCAAATGTTCCGCTACGATCAATCGCTGAATTCAACGCATCAGGACCACCGTAACGATCAGCTAAATACATATACCAAAGCGATCCCGTCCAACGATCTCTATTTCCAAGTGCGATAGGAGCAACTCCATTCTCAACTAACGTATCAACAATATGAAGAAAATCATCATACGTTTCAGGTACATCTAAATCATACTCAGCAAAAATAGCTTTGTTATAATACACTGGAGCTATATTCAACTCAAGTGGTAACGCATAAAACGTATCATCCATTTCATAAGCCTCTAATGTTCCGGCAACAAATGACTCTTGAAGTCCACCATCAAGCACATCATCTAACGGCGCAAATAACTCCCCTTTGACATAAGGCTCCATAAAACCAGCTGGCCAAGTCATTCCAACATCAGGTAGCTGATTAGAAGACGATACAACTTGTAATTTATTTTTGTATTGCTCGTTCTCTAGAACTTCCTGCTCAATCGTTACATGCGGATTCTCTTCAATATATTGATCAATAATCTCATTGACAATTCGATTCTGACCAGCTGAAGTACCGGCAGGCCAAAGATGCATGAAATCAATCGTTACATCTGCTTGCTCTTCTGAACCCGAGTCATTAGCATCATTTGACGCTCCTTGCTGTTCATCTGCCGTTCCATCTGAATCTGTGCCTCCACAAGCAGCCAATACGAACAAAAGAAACACAGACCATACGACACATAGTGAATACGCTTTCTTTTTCAAATGAATATCCCCCTTACTATTTTTTAATCCTCTTGAGTGTAACAAGGAACGAGCATTGGTATAAGGGCACGATGTTTGTATCATTTTCCACTTTTTTTAGAATCTGCTTTATAGGATGTTTAATGCTATTCAAAAAACAAAACCATTTCCTTGTTTAAAATAGCCTTTTTAAATGATTCATTTATATGTTTTTCGGTAATAGCCAGGAGTAACACCTTCGTACTCCTTGAAAATTTTATTGAAATACTTTTGTGTTTGATAACCGACTTCCTCTGCAATTAGCGAAATCGGCATATCGGACTGTAGCAACAAATGCTTGGCACTTTGAATTCTTTTTCTTGTCACATATTCACTAAAATTGATCCCAACTTCCTCTTTAAATAATGTACTAAAATAACTTCCGTTTAAATGGACAGCGTTCGCGACATCTTGTAAGCTAACCTTCTCTTTAATGTGATCATCGATATATCTTAGTGCCTTTTCAATCGCCGGTTCATATCTCTCGTTATTAAAATCCGCTTGCTCTAACAGCTGTAAATCAATGACTTTCGTTAATCGCTGTCCTTGTTCTTGATCCTCTTTCTTAGCAATTGCACGCTCAACGGCTTCAATTAACTCTTTTTTTCTAATTGGCTTTAACAGATAATTAATGACCCCATGTCGAATGGCTTCTTGGGCATAATGAAAATCTGAATAAGCTGACATAATTAATACGATCGGTTTCACGTCCATCTCCGCTAGAAGCTGAATAACTTCTAAGCCTGTCATCTCTGGCATCCTAATGTCCGTAATTAAAATATCAATTGGCCTCTCACTTACTATTTTAATAGCATCCCGTCCCGTGCTCGCACTTATAACTTCAATCGAATATTGAGCCCATTGCTCTAACGTTTTACTAATACCTTCCCTCGTTCTCGGCTCATCATCTACGACTAATATCGTTCTATTCATCGTGAACACCCTCTCCCATAGGAATGTCAAAATAAACACAGGTTCCGTTCCCACTATCACTTTTAATGGCTAAGCTCGATGATGAATTTCTTTATAATATAATTGGAGGCGTTTGTTCACATTTGTCATTCCCATTCCTTTTTGACTGCTATACGCTTGTTGAAACACATCGTTAATTGTTTTTTGATCCATCCCAATACCATTATCACTAATGAAGATGCTTAAGCGATTTACTACGTCCGATGGCTCTATTCGCACTTGAACTACGCCACCTTCACTTCGATTACCAATACCATGCAAGATTGCATTTTCAACTAATGGTTGAATCGTTAGCTTCGGTATCATACATTGATTAAATTCATTAGGAGCATCAATATGCCAAGAGATTCGATCTCCAAAACGGATCTGCATTACATACAAGTACCGTTCAACATGATCGAGCTCCTCCCTTAAGGAAACCCAATCATCCTTTTTTTGATCACTTATCGTATAGCGAAACAATTCTGATAATGTAATAACATACTCAGCTAATTCCTCCTCGTCTTTTTCTTCCAATGCCCAATACAACGCTTCAAGAGTGTTATACAGAAAATGAGGGTGGATTTGTGCCTGTAAAGCTTTCAGTTCAGATCGATGACGGACAATCTCCTTTGCATACACCGCTTCAATTAAATGATTGATCGTCTCCACCATTTGATTGTACGATTGATTTAACTCATTCATTTCCACCGTCGTTGTACGAACAGGAATCGTTTTTAATTCACCATCCTTTCCTTGTCGCATCGTATTTGTTAATCGAATAAGAGGTTTTGTTACATACGTTGCTAACAAATAAGAAAATAACATAAATACAAAGAAACCCAACCCTGCTGAAAGAATAAGAGCTAGTCGTAATGCAGAAACTTCACGTGTAATCATTTGAACAGGGGTAAACATATACGTACGCCATCCCGTTTCAACTGATTCATGGTAAACTTTTATGTAGTCTTGTTGATGCATAGTAAACGTTGCTTCATCTTGACTAAGAAGCTTTTGTTCATGACCCGGATAGTTTGAAGCAACTGATTCATATTGTTCATCGACCACAATCATCCATTCACTTTCCATCATTGAATCGTGCACTTCAAAATAAGTAGGCTTGATACGAACTAATAAATATCCTCCTTTCGAAAACCATTTATTCATTAAATTCACTTGTCTCAATGCAAGGAAATAACCAGGTTTATCCCGATCCTTCCCGATCCAAACAAGTCGTCCTTTTTCCTCTTCTGCTTTTCGTATCCATCTATCGTCAATTCGTTCTGAAAGTGAAGCTTCATTCAACGGAAACAACCGACGTTCATTAGACAAATATAATTCAAAAGCATCAATCCCATTCGAATATACTTGAAAGGAATCGACGATTTGCATTAGTGATTGGCGTTGATGGAACAGCGTTGTTTGTCCGTTTACTTCTTCTAACAAAAGGTCTTGAACGTAAGCATTTGTTGCAACTTGATTTGTAATCATATCAAGCTGATGATAGAGAGCATCTACGCGACCACTCGCTTGTGTGACGGTTTGTTGAATTTGCTTTTCTGCATTATTTGTTAACATCGATGCGACCATATTGTACGTCATCACTGCAACAAACGACATGACAATCGCCATTGCTATCACAAAAACAACCAATATTTGATTACGTAAGGTGCGAAACCAGCGATTAGACATTCTAAATTCCACCTCTTTTTTGATAACGCTTACTTAAGGATAACAAAGGTTTCATTGCATGCTACATATAGAAACAACATATCATATTTAAAAAAGTATGAAGGAACGATACGACTACAAAAGAAGATCTATACATACACCTTTTTCAATGTCCTATCAGCAATGTACGTAATCATGCATATTTTCAATAAACAAAAAATGCTCCAATAGGCTTTAACCTAATGAAGCATTTTTCTCAATACTCTCTTAATCTATTATGACCTGCTCTTCTAGCCTCCACTAACCGGAGGGATGAAAGCAACTATATCACCATTTTTCACAACTTCTTCCTCTTGGGCAAACTCCTCATTTACAGCAACCATGACATTATCAAACGTACGTATCGAGTAATCGCGTATGAGCAGCTCCTTTAATTGTTTAATGGTGATCGGTGCTAGCTCTAGGTTGATTTCGTTCTGACCGCTCTCTTCTTGTAGCTGTGCAAACAATAATACTTTAATCATGAGACTCACCTCCACCATGCGGTTCACCTAAAGGGTAAGGTGTTTCACCAGCCTGATCGCCAATCCATTTCGTACCATCGTGCCAATATTCCTTCTTCCAAATTGGAACCATTTCTTTAATTCTTTCCATTGCATATGCATTCGCTTCATACGCTGCTTTACGATGCGGGGTAGAAACGGCGATAATGACGGCAATATCGGAAATTTGCAGCAAGCCAATTCGGTGAGAGATTGCGACTGTTGCTCCCGGCCACTTTTCCTCCACTTCTTGACCAATTTGCTGCAACTTTTTTATAGCCATCGATTCATATGCCTGATACTCCAGCTGGAGCGTCTGCTTTCCTTGTGTAAATTCTCGAACAGTTCCGATAAAAGTTGCTATCGCACCACACTCTCGACGAGTTACCTTTGCTACTAAATCCTCTACCGATAACGGCTCTTGACTAATTTCAAACATTGATTGTTTCATTATAAGCTCCTTATTCGTTTCACAATAAATGGTACATACTTTTCTTCCTCATAAATGGAAAACACAGGTACATCTGCTTCAAAAGGTCTCCCCCACGTAATGATCACTTGCACATTTTCCATTCCGTCCAATAGACGTTGATCGCCATGCCCTTTCAATATGACGACCTTTGGATAACATTCACTCTTATACCCTTCCACTAATATGAAATCTGCCTCTAAGTACCGGAGTAACTTAATCGTCTGCGCCAAGCTTTCAACATGGTTTTGCTTATGAAGGATGAAGTCTCCTCCACCTTCGACAACCGTCATCATTGCACCGGCTTTCAAGTGACGATCACTATCCTTTACTTCTCGACTATCATATAGTCGTTCTCCTCGATGGCCATGGTGCTTAATGGTTACTACATTCCATGCAAGCTCCTCCTTACACCGTTCAAGGATTTTTTCCATTAACGTCGTCTTTCCACTATTTGAGAAGCCAACTATTTGTAAGACGCGACAATCTGGTCCCACGGCCATTCACTTCCTATATGATCATCAAGTAATAGAACATCCACTTTCATTCCACGCTCATACCCTCTCGTTCCGCCAGGCAATAGCATTAGAGCATCCGCTCCTGAAAGCGAACTAACAACGCCAGACTTATCTAGCCCCGATGGCTCCACATACAATGTATTCTCCTGAAAAATCAGCTGTGATCGAACGAAACGCATAAATGGATTCGGTTTAGGAAAATCAGCATTTAACGTAGCTGTCACCCTTCGTAAGTGAGGCTTCTTACTATAGAACGCTTTCCTCAAAATAGGTCGAACAAATAGCTCAAAACCGACATAGCAAGCAGATGGATTACCAGATAAACCGTAAATCACCTTTCCTTCTGGTAACAGTGCTACTGTCGTCACACTTCCAGGCCTCATGGCAATTTTATTAAAGAGTACGTTCGCTTCAAGCTTCTTTAAAATTTCTGGAATAAAGTCAAAGTCACCAACAGAAACTCCGCCTGTCGTAATGAGCACGTCCACTTCATGTAAAGCCTTCTTAACAGCTTCATAACAGGAATCAAAATCATCATCTAGCTTTCCAAGATAAACAGCTTCACCACCCGCTCGCTCAATTTGTGCCATCACCATAGGCGTATTACTATTACGGATCTTTCCCGGTACGAGTTCTTCATCAACATCTAACAGCTCACTTCCAGTTGCCATTACACCCATTTTCACTCGCTTTGCAACGGCTACCTCACTATATCCAAACGTCGCTAATAAAGCGATGGTTCCAGGGTTAATTTGTGTTCCTTTTTCGACTAATACGGTGCCCTTTTTCGTATCCTCACCTTGAAATGAAATGTTGTCATGCTTTTTTACTTTTCGTTTAATTTCAATCATTTCATTTGATCGTTCATTCACAAGCTCTAGCATAATAACCGCATCAGACCCTTTTGGAATCGGAGCTCCCGTCATGATACGTACAGCCTGTTGAGCCTTTAATTCTGCCTCATAGACAAAGCCAGCACCAATATGACCAACAACTTCAAACGTGACAGGTGTCTCAGCTGTCGCTCCAACGGTATCCTCTGATCGAATCGCAAAACCATCGTACGGAGATCGATCGAAGGATGGCACATCATGTGTAGCAATTAAATCCTCCGCTAAAAAACGCCCCATCGCCTGTTCTAATTTTACTCGTTCAAACGTAGGTTCTAACGAAAATCCCATCACCCTTTGTACAGCTTCCCTTACTTGAATCGGTGTTCGCCTCTCAACCAATCCTCTCACTCCATTCTTGTTTATCGGTTTTGTATAATTTATAATGTCGAAATGTTATGATAATAAATGAATTGTACTTTATTCTAGCATAAAGAGGCACGCTTGAAAAAGAAAGAAGGGGAATTATGGACGTAGAAGGAGTTTTATTAGCTGGGGGAAAATCATCTCGCTTTGGCAAGCCTAAAATGTTTGAACACTACAAAGAGAAGCGCTTTTATGAGCATGCCATCACTGCTTTTCAAAATGCTGGTATTAAATCGATTACGATCGTGACAAATGAAGCTCTCGCTGCTCATTTCAACGTATCTTCTTCTCGTGCGTCTGTTTTAATTGAAAACCCTCCATATGAAGGACCGCTACATGCACTCTATCAGGCAATGGTTAAACAAAAAGCGGCAAATTGGTATTTTACGTTACCTGCTGATACACCCTTTGTTACAGCTACTTTTATTAAAAACCTGCTCTCTTATCGAAGCGATCAATCAGCCATCATTGTACCTGTTGCCAATAACTTTGAGCAGCCTTTACATAGCCTCTACCCAGCGAGCTGCTTACCTGTTATAAAAAAGCTACTAACAGAACAAAAAAAAAGCATGAAGCTCTTATTTGAACAGTTCCCTGTTCACCACGTCACATTTCATGAATCTAATCAAGATTTTATTAATATCAACACACAAACAGAATGGAGTCGATACAAAAATGAGTGAGTTTTCCCATTGGAACGAAGAAGGGCGACCAAAAATGGTCGATATTTCATCAAAGAATGAAACGAAACGGACAGCCATAGCTCGTTGCTATGTGCAATTTAGCTCTGATTTATATGATGCGATAAAGCGACAACAATTAAAAAAGGGCGATCCTGTTCAAGTTGCACAAATTGCCGGAATTATGGCAGCTAAAAAAACATCCGACCTCATTCCGATGTGTCATCCAATTGCCATTCAAGGTGTGGATTTCACTTTTCAATATGAAGAAAGAGAGAACGGTTACCAGTTAATGATCGACGCTTGTGTATCTTGCAAAGGGAACACAGGAGTTGAAATGGAAGCTCTAACGGCCGTATCAGCTGCTGCACTGACCTTTTACGACATGTGTAAAGCAGTTGATAAAGCGATTGTCATAAAGGAAACAAAGCTACTATCTAAAACCGGCGGCAAAAGCGGTGACTATAGCATAACGTAAGCTGTGTAACATAATCTTATATGAAGAAGGTCATTGAAAAATAAACTTTTTCAATGACCTTGCTATTCTAAGGCCGTTGCCCGATTTTGAAAACCTTGCTATGAGTGAGTTCCTCATAGCAAGTCGCGCAACGAGCGGAGCCATTACTCTTCTTTGAGTTACTAGAAAGGGGG
>NZ_BAUU01000038.1 GCF_000513115.1 Halalkalibacter hemicellulosilyticusJCM 9152 | reverse complement strand
AAAAGTATTTTAATAAATGAATAAATGAGAAACCGAACAAATACAGAACAGGTTAGAGCACATTCACCGCTCTTGAAATATACTTCACTACTTTCTCTAAATTTTCGGAATCTCAGCTAAACACTTTGGGTATGTCCCGCCTCTCTCAATGACTAGCCTTTTACAGAACCTGCCGTAGCCCCTTTCTCAAACGTCTTTTGAGCTAGTAAATAAAAGACGATAACTGGTATTACAACCATTGTAATCGCAGCTGTCATTAAACCATAGTCCGTTCCATATTGTGAGCTAACTTGTGCAAGCAGGACAACAATTGGTCTTACATGTGCATGCTCAACAAATACTAAGGAGGAAAAGAGATCATTGTAAGACCACAAGAAGACAAAGGTTCCTACTGTTGCAAATGAAGGCAAGGAAATAGGAAAGAAAATTCGATAAAACATTTTCCAACGATTACACCCATCCATCACAGCTGCTTCTTCTATTTCCTTTGGAATGGTCGCCATATATCCCGATATAACAAGAATGGCAAAAGGAAGATTCCCAGCGGTTTGAGGAATAATCAACCCCCAGTACGTATTCACTAAATCTAAACTAATCATCATTCTATAGACAGGTACGATCGTTGCAAATGCTGGTATGAGGAGGCTCATGATAAGCACAGTCTGTAACAATCCCCTCAGTCTAAAGTTCATTCTTGCCATTGCAAATGCTGCTAGCCCTCCGAAGAATAGAACTAAAAGTACAACAGAACCCGACATAACCAAGCTATTCATATAGCTTCTTCCGATATCAATTGTTTGAAAAGCATTAATATAATTTTCCAATGTCGGGTTTGTTGGTATTTTGAACGTTTCACTAATAATTTCTCTTGATGTTTTAAATGAGTTAAGCACAACCCAAACAAGTGGAAATATTGTTGAGATCGCCCACAAGGATAAGAGAATGTAAACAAACACCCTTCCAAATCTCGACCTTGTCAAGAAAGTACTCAAAAAATTCTCCCAAAAAGTCAGTTGTACTTGTTCCTTTTTAGACATGTTATCACCATTTTTTTTAATATGTGACTTCTTCACGCTTAATCAATTTATTTGTAATAAAAGCAAGAGACAATCCGATTGTAACCATTAAAACAGCTAGTGTTGCACCATAGCCTATAGCCATATCTTCAAATGCTTTTTGATACATATACGTCCCTAGAACTTCTGATGACCGTGCTGGACCACCTCTAGTAATGATATACACTAGCTCAAAAATCTTTAATGCACCAGTTATGGCTAGTACTAAACATGTTTTCATATCCCCGACAATAAGAGGAAGTGTAATTTTAAACATTCGTTGTATCTCTGTAATTCCTTCAAGTTTTGCTGCTTCATAGTAATCTTCTGGTATTTTGGCAATAGCCGTTAAAATGATCACAAAATAAAAACCTACATAACTCCATATCGTTGGAATAGCTACCATATAAAGTGAAGATTGTTCTGTTAACCATAAAACACGTTCAAACCCAAACCGAACAAGAATTTCGTTTAATAACCCATTGTTATAGTTATATATAAGTGTGAATAATAATCCAATCGCTGCCCCAGATATGACAACTGGAAAGAAAAAGGCCGTTCGAAAAAAACGTGCACCATGCTTAATTGAATCAACCATTACAGCTAATACAAGCGCGATACCCACTTGAAAAATAGCGACGTACAGCATGAGCTCCAATGAATTTAGCGTAGCACCAATTGCAATCTCATCATTAAAGAGGCGAATATAGTTGTTAAACCCAATATACGTAGAATTAAAGAAACCATCCGTTCGATAAAAGCTTTGCCGTACATTATCAAAAAAAGGATAGTATAAAAAAATTGCCGCAATGAGAAAGGCAGGAGTTAAAAAAAGGACCGCATAAATTTTATCACCTTTCATAAAATACTCCTTTTATCTAGTCTTAAATAATAGTGAAGTAAGGAAAAAACTGCTACTTACGTTTTACGTTACAGAGAAGCCGGACAAAAGTGTTTCTTATTTTTGTATTCCTTTGAAAATTGATTCACTTACTGCTACCTTACATATGTTGATATCCTTCTCCCCTGTTTAAGAAGTAAATGATGTGTCGCTTCAAGCATTTAGAGTCAATTATTGAACCTTTTACTTTTGTCCCACCTTCTAAGTAATGTCATAACAAAGATTTACTCTTCTAAGCTAGCAGCTTCTTCTATAATTTCTTTTCCTGTTTTTGATCCATTAACAATTTGCGGGACGCTCGTACGTATATGTGTGAATGCTTCAGGTAAAATTCGGTCATTTATTGGCATTTCTACTGCTGAAGCATCTGCTACAAGTGCATGGCCAGCTGCAATATATTCAGGCAAATCGGTTAACTGCCCTTTTGCAGGAATTTGACCTGTTGCATCTGCCAAGCGCAAAATAGACTCCTCAGATGTAACGAAATTAAAGAAATCTACCACAGCAGGTCGGACTGAATCGTCTTCATATGCCTTTGTACTAATAAACCAACCTTGTGAAGACCCTCCAACTAAGTCTCCTGTTTGACCACCTTCACCATAAACAGGCATCGGTAATACTAATAGATCTTCCAGAATCTCCTCTGGATGTCCACCCCATGTCCATGACCCTTCAAACATCATTGCTGCTTGCTCTTCACGGAATAAGTGTGAAGCCATACTTAAATCAATTGTAGCTGCATCTGCTGGAAATGCTCCCATATCTGCATGCTTAGCAATCATATCTAACCCTTCAGCCCAAGCTTCATTCTGATCAGCAAGGTTAGCTCGATAATGATCCATACCACCTGCCGCAAGTATATAGTGCTCGACTAAATAATAAGATTCCTCTAACGGAGCTGCGACTGGAACAATATCTGTTGCTGCAAATTTTTCAATAGCTTCTTCATATAATTCCCAAGTTGTTGGGAGTTCCACATCATACTCTTCAAACAATCTAGTATTGACAAATAAAGCTTCATAGAATCCAGTTTGAGGCGCTGCATATATATGTCCATTTTCATGTCTTTGTTGCTCAAGCATCTCATTATAACCATCTAAATTAATTCCCTCTTCTTCTTCTTCTAAATCAATGACTAACCCGGAATCAATAATTCCTTCAGCATCGACTGTATTAAAATAAAACATAATATCTGGCTCATTATTTGAGGAAAAATCAGTGTTGATCTTCGTTCTAATCGTTCCAGCATCTGCTGACTGAGACTCATTAATAATGATGACATGATCATTCTCTTCAATAAATTCATCAATCAACTCTTCAAATACTTCTCCAGCAGGATCAGTGCCTGCCATTGTAGTAACCACTCGTAACACTACTTCCCCTTGCTCTTCAGAAGTCATTTCATCGCCATTTGAGTCTTCTTCTGCCATGTCATTTTCTTCACCATCAGTAGTAGCATCGTCACCACATGCTACAACAACAGACATCACCACAAGTGAAATAAAAAACAAGAAACCATTTCTCCATTTGGTTTTCAAACAAATCCCCCCATTATATTTTTATGACAACATAAAGACCAGTTGTCTATACCAATGATACAATCGCAATTACAGAAAGTCAACGCTTTCTTAAAAATATATATTCTTTACAAACTACGTACAATTTACCGAAACCCTTGACGCCTACTCTTATCGAATGTTACTTTTAGCAATATACAAGGTTCATTTTTAACCTTAAAATCAATATATTTTTTAGCTAAAGGATGCGAATGAGCGAATGAAACTCGAACAAGCCTATAAAATCATGGAAGTTCCTGAAAACGTTTCAATTGATGAATTAGAAGATAAATACATGGTATGGATCCGTATTTCAAAATCACAGGAGCAATTAAAAGACTCCATCTCAGCAGAAAAATTGGTTAATATGGATCAAATTACTGTTGCCTACAATACCATTAAAAACAATTTAAATGGTATTGATCCAGAGGCGACGAACCAACCTATGGGCTTTCGTGAAAAGCTGGATCATTTCCTATACCATTATAAATTTCAGACCTTTTTCGGCATCGTTCTTGCCTTAATTATCGGATCTATCTTATATAGTATTATTGACTATCGTATTGAAGAAGCCAGATTAGCTAATCTCCCAGCTCCTGATATAGAGATTCTATTAATAGGCGAATACCATACAGAGGATGTTTCACCATTAGAAGACTCTCTCCTTGATCATTTTCCTGCATGGGAAAGAACTGTCGTTAAATTTGAATATGCGCCTTCTGAAGCTCGAAATGAGCTAGACATGGCCGCTTTACAAAGAAGGCAGATTATATTTGCCACTGAAGAACCAGATATATATATTATTGATTTACATCATTTTAATTTGATGAAAGAAATGGAATCATTTCAACCAATTGAAGGATTATCCGAGGATTTACTAGCAGACATAGACAATAGCCGACTCCATTATTACAAAGGTGAAAACGATTTGGAAGAACAATTATATGGTGTAGATATTTCTGGGAGTACCATATTCGACTCCGTCGATATCATCGCAGAAGAGAAGATCGTCACGATTCGTTTCGATAGTGAGAACGTAGCTAATATCATTGATTTCCTTGAAAAGGCTATTTCACAATTAGACTAAAAGCAAAGAAGGTCTTCGAAATGAATGACGAAGATCTTCTTTCATTCTTTATCCGAGTATCCCCTTACGTAAGCTTCTTAACAACCTGCCTGTTCTATCCTGCCCGTATTCCCAAAACATAGCACCAGCAAGCTTATTCACACGTACATATTCTCCCTTTAAATAGGTCGATTTTTCATCGTCATACGAAATAAAAGTAGATCCATTAAATAAATAGGCTGCCTTCGCTTTATCATCCCAATAACGTTTAAACCCATTTTCTTTAGTATATTGATCCATAATCTGTTCAAAGCTAATGCTGAATGCTCCTTCACCTTGCTCATATAAACCATTGTTTTCACTAGAAGCCACTTTTTGAAATCCTCTTCCATAAAACCCAGCTCCGATTACAAGCTTATTCTTCGGTACCCCTGCATGATAAAAAAGCTCTATCGATTGAACAACACTATTCCTTGTCTTATCTCCTTCATACAGATTAGTATGATGATCTGTACGATGACACCCTCCATTAAAGAAATCATAGGTCATGACATACATGTAATCTAGAAGGGGTTCAATTTTTGCAATTTCTACGACGTCAACAAACCAATCCCCTGCACCAACGGCTATTGTCATCATTAATTTTCTAGATTCAACCTTTTCTAATTCATCTAATTCTGCTCTCACTGCCTCAAGTAGCTTAGTGAAATTAGTTCGATCCTCTTTCCTCGCTTCTATTCCTGCAACATCTATACATGGATACTCCCAATCCAAATCGACTCCATCGAAGCCATGCTTTCGAACAAACAATGCAATACTTTTAGCGAACACTGCCCGCTTATCATCTGTAGAAGCTGCTTCTGAAAAACCATCAGCTCCCCATCCTCCAACTGAAATGACAATGTTAATATGGGGATATTTCGCTTTTACATCTTGCAAAAAAGATAAATTATTTTCATGTAATTGATGAATGATCTTGCCCTGTTTAATAACAGCAAATGCATAATTAATTTGTGTTAAAGCGTCTCCTTCTATTTCGTCAACAGACCAATTTCTCTCTCCATATAAATAGCAACAACCTCTGGTTTTTTAGCCACATTTTCTCCTCCCTATTCAAGCATCATCTCTTTATGTTTTGATTTTCTTAGTGCGCGTTGAATAATTTGTTCATAACCAAAAAAGTAGCAATATGCGACAATAGCCCCTGTAAACATAATTGACACCATTGGATGAAATTGAAATAAGCTATATGCAACTATACTAGCTAACCCCAGCATAGGAATTGTGTAATGAATAAACCCAAAAGCCATAAAAAATGTTTTCTTAATTGATGTAAAAAAGCCAATTTCGCAATGGACCGTATCAGCAAAGAAATGCATATTCCATGTCAGTAAAATCATTGTCAAAATGAGATAGAAATAAAAAAGTAAAGATTTCATTTCAACCGCCGCTAATGAATAATTAACAATCCAAAGCCCCCATAATAATACAAAAAAGAGACCGCCCATCACACTTTTAACATAATTTTGTTTATATACAGTCCAATAGAAAGATAACCATTTATCGGATTTTTTCTTTACAATCCATTGTCTCATTAAGCCAAATAATGCGGTTGTAGCAGGATAACTAATAAAGGGGAGTAATAGAAAAATAACAGTCAACGTGACATATCCATCTTCCACTGTTGGTACGAAAAAGAGACTTAAACATAAATAAGCAACTGGAAAGTTAAAAAATACCCAAATTCCATTTGCAATTAACAATTTGAACAGCCATTCTGATAGACTATAAAACTTCCCTATCATACCTGATAAAATCATTGCTTTACTCCCCCTTAAAGCGGATGACTCTTATCAGCGCTACCCTATGTGAATAAGAGTCATCCTATAACTATATTTAAGTTAACTTATTCCCCTGACATTGTCGCCAAATTTTCTTGCCATTTCGTTGTTTGATAGGCTAGTACATCACTGTACCCGACCGATTGAGCGTCCTCTTCTGCCTGTGCGAAAATAGCTTCAACCTCTTCATCACTTTCCGCATACAAAGCGCGTGCCCGTGCTTCTTCAAAGATTTCCCCAATTCGTTGTTGCGCTCTTCCTTCTGAACTCTCAGGTAATGGATTTATATTTAAAAATTGAGTAGCATCATACTGCGTATCCCACGTAATCGTATACTGCCAATGAGTTGTCCAGTTGCGTTGTTCCTCTGGGAGTGTCGCTTCAAACTTCGCCTTTGCTGTATCTAAGAAATTAGAGTTTCCATTGAAATGAAAGGAAGCTGAACCTTGCTCAATTTCCTCTAAACCTTGTGGATCTTCAAAATATAAATCAGTAAATTGCGGCAATTCTTCATCATCCCAACCATCCCAATATAAACCTTCAGGTCCAAAATACGTCACTGCTTGCCCTTCTGGACCCGTTAACCAATCCCAAAAAGCAAATACAGCTTCTGGATTTGCTGCTGAAGTCGTAATCACACTTACATTCCAGCCCATTTGATTATATGATCCTGGATATATTTCATTTCGATCATAGCCTTCTTTTGCAATAGGCCAAATCATAAAATATCCACTATCAGGATCATCCTCAATTAAATGATAATGACCTTGTCTTGCTAAATCAGTTGGACTAGCTGCTGCATAGACCGCCACACGTCCGCTTGCCACTTTTTCCGTCACCATATCCAAATCCTGTGTTAAAGCATCTTGTGTCATTAATCGTTCTCGAAACAATTTACTTGCAAATTTCATCGATTCAATATATTCTTCATTTGTAAATATCGAAGTCATTTCATCACCAACAGGAACCGCCTGATTATTAATGTTTGCTGGCGATTGTGCTTCAGCAAAAGCAGAATAAAGAATATTAACACCTTGACCATCGACATGAGTTTCAAACGGGGTAACATCTGGGAATTCTTCACGAACCAATTTTAAATAATTATATAAGTCATCAGGTGTTTCTAACGGCGGTGAACCAAGTGTATCATAGATCCCTTTGTTCACCACATACCCAGCATTACCGAATGGCTCAGAATTGTACCAGTTAGGGAATTGATACAACTTTCCATCTTCAGAACGAAGCATATTAATACCTTCTTCACCAAACCAATCTCTTAAGTTCGTATACTTATCTAAATAATCGTCAAATGGAACTAATACCCCACCTTCACGTAACCTTTCCACATCAGCACCACGATCTAACCAAATAACATCAGGTAAATCGTTACCAGCAATCATCGTACTAAGGCTTTGCGCCGCATTTCCACCGTGATCGACACTTTTTAATGTGACGTTTTTATTTTCTTGTATCCATTCTGTAGCTGAGTCTTCTCCCCATGTTGTCATTGTGTACCAATCATAATGACCAAATACGGATATTTCTAAGTGCTCGTCTCCTAATTCATACAAAGCATTTTCATCAGTTGTTTCCCCTTCATCATCTATAGAAGTATCATCCATATCGTCCTGCGTCACATCTCCAGAGCACCCCACTACAACGACTAGAGTAAATAACATCGCACCTAACATCAACCAACACTTTTTCATTTTCCTTCCCCCTTCATTGGAATGTAATTTATATTTAAAGCAAGCGCCTTAAATACCAAATGGAAAACTACTCTTTTAATGAACCGATAAGAACACCTTTAACAAAGTACTTTTGAACAAATGGATACACCATTATAATCGGCAAGGTTGCGACCATCATCGTAGCCATTTGTAGAGACTTCCCTGTAACAGACTGAAATCTCCCCATGTGAGAAGCGGCACCTGCATCCACTTGCTGCATTTGTTGAGACATTGTATTTGAATTTAATATTTGTTGAAGAATGGTTTGAATGGGAATCAGATTTTCAGATGTAATATAAATACTTGGAAAGAACCAATCATTCCAATGGAAAACAGCTGTAAATAATGATAATGTTGCTATAACCGGACCCGATAGTGGCAGTACAATTCGAAAGAAAGTAGCCCAATAGCCACACCCGTCAATTTTGGCTGATTCCTCCAGACCTTTCGGTAGCTGTGCAAAGAAGGTTCGAAAGATAATCATATTCCAGACTAGAATTAACGTCGGTATAATCATGACCCAAAATGAATTCATTAACCCTAGACCTCTAATTAATAGAAACGTCGGAATCAACCCTCCACTAAAAAACATTGTAATTAAGCAATAAATCATGAATTGCTTACGAAAGAGTAACTCTTTTTTCGATAGACCATAGGCTAAAATAGCAGTAGCAAAAACCGATAACAACGTACCAACAACAGTACGAAAAACCGAGATAACAAAGCCATTCATTAACCTTTTATCTTGAAAGACAACTTCATAATTAGCTAATGTGAATTCTCTTGGCCAAAAGGTCACACCTCCTAACATCGTATCCTGACCGCTATTAAAAGAAAGGACGAGCGAGTTCCAAAAAGGATACAGTGCAACAAACCCTAGTAATACTAATAAGACATGGATCGTAACATGCATGACTCTATCACCAAACGTTGGTTTCATCATTTCGTTTCACCCCTTTTTTTGCACTTACCATAGGCTGTTGCCTGTCCGACGCGCAATTAAATTTGCTAGTGTTAGTAAACCTACACTTATTACAGCTTTAAATAGCCCTATAGCAGTAGCATACGAATATAAGGAATTACTAATCCCGACACGATATACGTACGTATCAAGTACATCTGATACAGAACGAAGCGCTGGGTTATTACCTAAAAGTAGCAAATCCTCAAAGCCAGCATTTAATAGATTACCAATTTCTAAAATGAAGAAAATGATAATAATTGGCATTATGGATGGGAGTGTAATTAAATAAATTTGTTTGAATTTACTAGCACCATCCAACGCAGCAGCTTCATACATTTGTTGATCCACACCAGCAATAGCAGCAAGGTATACAATTGAAGCGAATCCAATTGATTTCCATAAATTCACCGAAACGATGATCCCCCAAAAATATTCAGGCAACCCTAGAAAACGAATCGGCTCATCAATGAAACCTACCTTCTCTAACAAAATGTTAACGCTTCCATTATCTGTTGCTAGCATAGACATTCCGAAGCCAGCAACTATAACCCACGATAGAAAATGTGGTAAATACGTAATTGTTTGAATCGTTCGCTTAAACATCATGTTTTTCACTTCATTTAGCATCAAAGCTAAAATAATCGGCGCAGGAAAAATAATTAATATTTTCAACCCACTAATCACAATTGTATTTCTCATAATTTCCCAGAAACGTGGATCTGTAAAAAATGTATGGAAGTGTTCAAATCCTATCCATTGACTTCCTCTCATTCCAACGAATATATTGTAGTCTTGAAAGCCCATTAAAACCCCATACATAGGGATATAGTTAAAAATAAAGATAAACAGCAAACCAGGTATGACCATCATTTGTAGATCCCACTGCTTAAAGAATCTTTTCAAAATAGATTGTTTTTGCATAGGTGGTAGAGATGAATGATTGAGCGTTGTTGTCGTACTTGTTTTTAACCGATTCATATGGTCCCCCTTTCAATTAGCTACTTCAAGGTCTATCCCACTGTTCTCATTTTAAAAATATTGTGTAAACCTAATGTTGCTGCCCCGATTGCTGATCCATCTTCCTTCCAATACGCTGCTGCAATTGGAGTTTCTTGAATAATTGCCTTTTCATAGTCATTAATTCTTTCACGTAATTCATTAAAGAACTGTTCGTTTCTCGTTATCCAACCACTTAAAATCATCTGTTCGGGATTAATGAACTGTAAAACCAAGCGACAATAATCAGCTATACCATCGATCAAATTCTCATACTCTTCTACATGTGGACTAACCCCTTGCTGAGCTAATAATATAAATTTATCTAACGTTTCATCAGGAGATAAACCGGCAAATCTTTCAGAATCTTGCTGCTGTAGTCGTTGCGACATTTGATCGGTTGAATAATAGAAAAAATCAGTTATACGACCAGCTTGCCCCGAAACACCACGATAAATTTGATTATTGATCACAATTCCTGCTCCAATTCCGTAATGTAGCATAATATAAATGATCGTCTCCTTTCCTTTAGCAGCACCACTATATCGTTCAGCAAAGCTGGCAGCATCTAAGTCATTGACAATATGGATTGGACAAGGAACATAATCGATTAAATAACGTTTGATGTTAAATTCATACAGATCAAGCACCTTTGACAAAAGTACGGTTTCTTCCTTATCATCGATAACTCCAGGCACTGAGACACCCATCCACTTTATTAACTCCAATTCTAATCCTTGATTTTCAATAAAGGATTGAATCTCAATCAAAAGATTCTCTATAATTTCTTTTTGACCAATCATTCGCTTCATATGGCTTGATGCAATAATGTCTCCATTTAAATTTAATAACACACAACGATACTGTGATAAGTCCACTCCCATAACAAATCCACTACTTGCATCAATTTGGAGTAACGTCATCTTCCTTCCTACTCCTGATCCAACAACTCCCATCTCCTGGACTAAGCCTGATTGAATCGCTTCTTCAACAAGTACTGAAACAGTAGTCGGACTAAGCTTCGTGATCCTAGACAATTCCACCCGAGAAATAGGTCCTTTAGAACTAATAAGATGTAAAATAGCCGAGCGATTAATTTCCTTCATCGTTTGCTGATTCCCTATCATCTAGTAGCCTCCTTTGTCGTTACAAAATAATTATTTTGTCCACTGGAACAATTAATTACTTTTTATTATAGTAAAATTTTCTATTGATACAATATTTTATCGTAGTTTTTCTACCAACTTTTTTTGGGAATCAGCTTAGTCTCATATTAGCCTCTATATGCATAGATAAATGCTGGACGGTGCATTGCATATGAGATATGTAATGGCTCTGGTATCCCTTGAACGTCCAGTTTCATCACATTTACTGAATGACTTCTTTCATTCGCAATAAACATATAGTCACCGTGTACTGTAAAGTGTCTTGGCCATTCACCTATTGTTGATGTATAAGTAACTGCTTCTAATCTACCATCATGTAAAACATTAAATGTAGCAATACTATTATGTCCTCTATTTGATACATACACTTTTGTAGCCCGTTCAGAAATGTGTATATGAGCACAATAGTTATCTGTCACAACCCCTAACGGAATCGTACTTATACTCTGGATCAAATGAACTTGCTTCCAATCAAGATCATATTCGTAGACCGAAACTGAAGATGAATATTCATTCGCTACATACATAATTCTTTTCGTTGGATGAAAAATAAGATGCCTTGGACCTGAGTTTTGAATAGCATTTATCGTGTTACGTAAATGTAGCTTTTCTTTTACATACTCATAAACAAATAATTGATCTATACCTAGGTCTGGAACAACGTAATGACAAGTGTTAGGAACCTTGTGTACCATGTGTGGATGAGAAGTGCCTTGCTCGTTATATGCTTGAATTTTTAGAGCTTGGGCATTAGCCATTCTCCCATCTGCTGAAACAGCATGTACAGAAACACTCCCACTCCCATAGTTTGCAATAAACATATTGTTAGAGCCTTCATCATAATGAACATAGCATGGTGAAGAACCACTTGAGGACTGACGATGAAGCTCCGTTAATTTCCCTGTGTTCTCATTCATTCGAAAGCTAACTATTTCACCCTCGTCTATTTCATTAATAGCATATACATGTATGTTGTTAGCTACCGCTAAATACGAAGGGTTTTGTATGTTTCCTACAGATGCTATCTTTCTTACATATCTAGTTAAAGGTTGGAATTCTATTTTTTGAATAGGGTCAGCTTTTCCGTCCCCATAAGAACCTATTAATAAGTAATAACTCTCGCTCATTCCCCTCCTCCATTCTCATTTTAATAGATCGGTAACACATGGAAGAACACATTCGGAGAAGCAATTCGATAGTAATAGCTACTCCATCCTACCCCTGTCGTATTGCTCAAGTTAGCATTAAATAATAACCTTTCTTGCTCAAGCTCCTCAATCCGATTGATACGTCCTTCAATATAATCGTGTAATCTTTTAATTGCTGTATCTATTCTTGCCATAACTCCCCCGTAACGAATATCAATAACTTCCCACCCAAACGGTTTATTTATTTTAAGCCATTGTTCTCGATGAGACTTCCTCAATGCTTCTGTTTTTTGGCGAATCAGTGGCAATACATCTTCCGTTAATTTCTTTAATTCCTCTTTATGATCTTGATCATATGCCTTTTTTAAGCGAATACCGATATCTGCTTTAATACTTAATAGATCGGCTAATTTCTGCGGTACATCAAACGTAAAATCAATCAATTGATTCTCATTACGATGCTCTTTAATTTTCTTCTCAAGCTCTTTGTAATGAGAGGCTACTTCAAATCCTTCAATATGCTTATCAAAAAGCCCTAGTAATACATCTTGCCACAACAAAAATTTCGCTGGATTAGTTTGGTCGAAATGATCCTTTTTGACACCTGGAGGACGATCTAATTCATTAAGTAACATAAACGTAGCTTCATCCACCCCTGTACAAAAAGTTACTCGTTCATTCAGCTGCTGTTCTTTGAGGTGATGGTGATACGCATGTTCAGCATATAATTGTAAACCGAGCAATGAAGCATAGATATTATTTTCATAGCCGTCATCCCCCCACAGCGTCACAAAGACCTCGCGAACTCCTTCTTTCTTGCAGGCCTCTAAAGCTGAATCCGTAGCTTTCAATGACAAGCTGTAATTAGTCCCGAAGCAATTCCAAACCCAAATTCCACCTGCAAACGAAGGAATGTGACCAAATGACTTATGCTTTTGAATCATTTTGGTATATTCTTGAACCTCAGTATGATGATAATCCCAATACATAAATGTAACACCCTTTGGTGTTTTCTCTATGACTTCATTAGGGATAGATGAAGTTAAATCATAGTATCGGTCACCTTCCTTTGACGAAGCTAACTTAATAAACATGTCACTCCACATTGTCGCCTGCAAATTATATTTATCTACAATGTTTAATACTTTTTCTAAATGATTTGTCATTAACTCAAAACGACTTTTATATCCAAATCTATTTAAATAAACTCCCCTTCCTAGCTCCTCAGCTTCATCCATACCAATATGAATCTTTGTACTTCGAAACGGCTTAGAAGCTGCTACAATCATTTGCTCAATGAATTCATAAGTTTGATCCTGCTCTACAAGCAGAACTCCACGTGTATCCTTTAAATGCGCAACCGCATCCCACTTCAAAAACTCTTCTAAATGAGCAAGTGTTTGAATACAAGGAATCAATTCAATTCCGAACATATGAGCATAGTCATCTAGCTCTTGTAATTCAGATTGTGAATACCTTCCTCTCATATACCCAAAATATGGTTGTTGTTCAACCTCATACGTATCCTCCATATAAAGCATAGCAGAATCAAATCCCATCACCGCAAGCATACGAATGGTATGCTTAAATGTAGCAAGATTTAATACGGAATTACGGGATAAATCAAACATAGGACCCACCACTTCAAATTGTGGCGTTTCTTCTAAATCAAAGTCTTCACCGTTTTGACTTTGATAATGTTGAATAAATAATCCTAACGCTCTAAAAAAATGCACCTCTTTCTGATAAACAATTGTACCCTTTCCATTTTGATAATTAATTTTCAGGTGGTTTTTTTTATGACACTGAACCGTAATAGGTATACCTTCTTCACTCAATGAAAATTGGTATTGCTCTTGTAACTCTTCTAATCCTGCTAAAAAACCTGAGCTATCAAATTGATTTAGTATATGAATTTTCATCATTATCCTCCATATAATTCTTATTTCAATCATATTCCCTCGTTTGAAAAGAAAGGGCTTACACTCAACCGTGATCATAATTTAAATATATGCTTTACTTTCCTATTACTTAGCTTCATTATAAAAGAAACAGCTTTTTATTTCTTTCACAGTTTTGCTTAATTCAAGTACAATCTTGCTATATTGGTAAATAGGAGTGATACACTTGGATATTACGTTATATGAAAAGCCACTATTCACTAATCCGTCATCGCCTTTTCGTATTTCTTTAGAAAAACATACTGAAAAAGGGGTCCTCTTCGATAAACATTGGCACGAGCAAGTGGAGTTGTTATATTTCAATACTGGCTTAGCTAAGATTGAGGTTAATTCTGAGTCTTATGATGCATCTCCTAATGATTTAATCATAATAAATAGCAACGACTTACATGGTGGAATCGGTATCACTGATCACGTTTCTTACTACTGTGTCATTATTGACACTTCGATCTTACAAAATAGTTTCATTGAAAGTTATGCAGCCGCATTTAACAATCTTCATTCTAGTAGCTTCACATTGTTGAATCATTTTATAAATGGAGATAACACGATAAATGAGTTATTTAATCAGATAAAAAATGAACAACACGAAAAAAAACCTGGCTATGAACCTTTTATAAAAGCTTATACACTCTCGCTAATGGGGCACCTTATCCGACACCATGCAAATACTACACTATCTCCTAAAAAATTTAACACTCGATTACGCAACTTAGATCGATTAAACACACTTCTTGAGCACTTGCATAATCATTACGCTGAACCAATATCAGTGGAAGAAGGAGCGGCACATGCTAATTTAAGTCCCTATTATTTTTGCCGATTATTTAAATCGGCTACTGGTAAAAGCTTTACAGACTACTTAAATAATTTGCGAGTCGAAAAGGCACACCTTCTCCTAATGAATACTGAATTTAGCATGACAGAAATTGCTTTTCAAACAGGGTTTAATGATGCAAATTACTTTAGTCGCTGTTATAAAAAATACAAACGAGTCTCCCCTTCTGCTGTTAGAAAAAATAGACTCTCAAACAGATAAAATGATCTATTTTGAGAGTCTATTTCGGTCTACCTCTAATGAGTTGACGTATTTCTTCTTTTATAATCCTTTAATATTAGATAACTTCCCCCCATCATTATTGTTAATCCTACTAAAAGTAGATTAACATGATTAGTAGCTGTATTCGGTAACTGGTCACCTTTATTTATTTCTTTTTCTATGATGGCCCCTTCTATTTCTCCATTGTCATCTATCCACTTTGGTTTACTTTTGTCTTTGTCTTTATCTTCTTCTAGTTGTCCACTCTCTCCTTTCTTCTTGTCATCAGGTGGTTTAACAGGTATCACCGGCGGATCTTCCTCATCAGGTGGAATTGGTTCTTCTTCTGGAGGTTCATTTGGGTCAATAGGTAATGGTTCATTCGAATTTAATAACAAGTGATCAAAAATGACCTCCATTAATGAGCCATCACGATCTTGAGTAATCTCCCAAATCATTGCCCCGCCTAATTCATATTCTTTAATAAAATTCATTTTCTCTGCAATTGATTGTTCATCATCATATGTGATGACTTCTTTAGTATCATCATTATATAACCAAGGAACTAGTGCTTCTTCGCTCCAATAACGTTTAAAGCCATCATCTATGAGATAATTCTCTTTAATATCCCAATAATCTAATACTCCTAGCTCCCATGTCCCTTTACCTGCTACGTTACCATCTTCACCTGGATAACATTTATCGAACATTCCATTATTACGATCTCCATCACAATTAGCCCAGGAACGCCCATAAAAAGCGATACCGAGTACCATCTCTTTTGACTCGACTCCAGCTGCTAAGTAGGCATCAACCGTTCCTTGTACCGTTAACCAAGATCCCCAAGGATCGAGGGTATCACCATATAAAGGGGCATTAAAACCACTTATATATGGCTGCTCCCCCCACGATAAACCTTCATCCTCAAAGTCAAATCGGTCCCAAGGACCACTCATATCATATGTCATTAAATTTATCCAATCTACATATTCCATAATTTCTGGCATTTCTACATGATTCAAGTAATTACCTGCATTTGCAGCTACTGCAATGGACAATGGATAATAAGAATGGTCTTCTTCTCCTGCAACATCTAATGCTTCGCGAAGCTCACGTAATAATTTAGTAAAATTCTCTTTGTCTTCTGGCCGAGGGTCATTGTGCCATTCCCCGCCATAACCTGGATACTCCCAATCTAAATCCACACCATCAAAGCCAAATGTACGGATAAATTCTATGACACTATCAATGAAAATGGCACGAGATTCTTTTTTTAACGCCATGTCTGAGAAATAATTAGACATAGTCCAACCACCTATTGAAATTAATGTTTCAACATGAGGGTTTGCTTCTTTAAACTCAATTAATTCTTTAAAGTTCCCTTCAAAGTTTCCATCCCACGCTTCATCTACGCTCACATCGAACCCAATATCTTTGTCTGGATCAGCAAAAGTCACTCGATGGACATCCTCACAATTTAAGTGATCAATACGACCATCTCCTTCAAACTGATTGATTTCTTCCGGTGTATAACAATTCCCATTAACTAATTCACTTTCTGGGCGATTTTCTCCTACTATTTTTGCAAAAGCATAATTCACATGTGTGATAGTTGAAGCATCCATGTCTTTAACAAAGAAATTCCGAGCATCATTACCATCATTATCAACCTCTTGTGCAGCCCAAGAAATATAATAAACGACCGATTTGTATTCGTTATCATTACTTTCAGCTAAAACGGCTTGTGAACTATAAGGCATAATCAATAAATAAATGAAAAACACGATCCATAACGACTGGCGTTTCAATAAGACCCTCTCCTTCATAATTTTCTTATTAACTTTTAAGTAGAAACGAACATATAACTTTTACATGACAACACCACCTTCCCCTATACAACCTCCATTTCATTTTCGATGGTGTATTTCTATGGAGGTCAGTCTAACCTAGTCCGAGCTAGTTTTATAGAGGTCTATACCATAATAGGTGTGTATATACAATTTGTCAATAGCCTTCCAATACTCCATAAACTAACGCTCCGAGAATCTATTCCCTTCCATCTTGATTAAGACTAAGAATTCAAAAAAAATGCTTGAAAAGGATTATTCCCTTTTCAAGCATACGGATGAGCAATATTATGATTGCACTAAATCACAAGCGTCGGCTGGCATCCAGTGCTCATCTTTTCCTTCCCACTTTACATTACAGCCAATAGGATTCGTTAAAGGTATACTAATTTCCTTACCTGCTAAATGTTCCTCTAAAGCACGTTCAAGATCATTCACCTTCATTTTCTCCGACTCACGTGGGTTATCAATGGCTCTTCCTGTGTAAATAAGCTCACGATTTTGGTCAAATACGTAAAAGTGAGGTGTTCGCAAAGCCCCATAAGCTCTTGCGACATCCTGTGATTCATCATGACAATATGTCCATGGAAATTGCTGCTCTTCCATTCTTTTAACCATTCCATCCCATGAATCTTCTGCATACGTGTTAGGGCTATTTGAATTAATTCCTACAAATTTGACCCCTTGATCCTCAAAGCGTTGAACCGTCTTTCGTGTCACTTCATCAGAACCAGTAACAAAAGGACAATGATTAGCTGTAAAGAAGATAACTAAAACCTTTGCATCATTAAAATCATTAAGAGAATACGTCTTTCCATCTGTTGCACGTAATGAGAATTGCGGTGCTTTTTGACCAATTTCTAAAGTGAAAGCCATATGAATGAACTCCTCCTTAATTCTCCATTTAATTTATATTGACATACATGAGTATGACAACAGCTACTTCAGATTTTATGAGAGCACTAAATAAGTTTGTTTGTTAACTTTTTGTGCCCTCGGTTTTACTGCTTTTTTTGTAAATAGGTGTACAAGCTCGAATGATCAAGTTCACCCATACCTTCTCTATGCATTTCTTTCATAAAGCGTTGAATTTCATTTGTAATAGGTAAATGCACACCTAACTCATTAGCCGCATCCAAAACATTGTTTAAATCTTTTAAATGAAGGGATACCTTAAAACCTGGTTCGTATTCCCCTTCGACAATATTGCTTACTTTTTGATCGAGGGCGTGACTACCTGCCAACCCATTTCTTATTGCAAGGTACAGCTGTTCAGCGTCAAGATTAGCTTTTTTCGCGAGTGTAAAAGCTTCAGACATCGCTTGAAGATGTAGCGCTACCATAATTTGATTAGCTAGCTTTGCATACCCACCAGATCCGACCGCCCCGACATGAACAGGCGACCCCATTACTTTCAAAACCTTCTCAGCATCCTTAACAACCTCTTCCCTGCCGCCAACCATAATCGCCAATTTTCCAGCTATTGCTCCTTGCTCGCCTCCGCTTACTGGAGCATCTATGAATTGGATTCCCTTTTCATTCAATCTTAAACTAATTTGTTTTGAAATTTCCGGATTGATTGATGACATATCGATGATAGTTGAACCCCTGCTGGCGGAATGAATGACACCATTTCTTCCGAGGATGACCTCTTCGACATCACTCGAATTAGAGACTATCGTAATGATATAATTGGCCCCAGCAGCGGCTTCCTTTGGTGTATGACTTACCTCAAGCCCTCTTTCAAGGAAATAATCCGCCTTTGCTCTCGTACGATTATATACTTTGTACAAATAACCCGCTCTATATAAATGCTTCGCCATCGGTAACCCCATAATCCCTAAACCAATAAAAGATACGTTCATACTCTCACTCCCTTGTATAGAACCATTCTACAGAAATCCTCTTTCTCCTGTTTCAAATTCAAAATCGTTAGAGCACTCTATTTGTATTTACGTGCACTTAATAAGAAACACGCGTTAGTGCAGAGTGATTAATAGAAATTAGAGTGTATCAAGCGTGGACGACAGCTTTTACGAACCTACTTGCACAGTTCCAACCAACAAATGTAATCCTCATTCCTCTAATTAAGTGAAGAAACTCTTTCTGATAAGAAAATGTAGTCCTCATTCCGCTATTTCGGCTTTTTTGGCTCCTTTGGGGCTCATTTAGCTTATATAGAGGAATGAGGAACCGGAACGACATAAAACAAGGAATGAGCGGAGAAATAGAGGAATGAGGAACCGTATCGAGCACGTGATCTTTGCATCTTGCGTCTGCCATACTTATCAAATCTTAAACGCACATCATTGAATGATCCTATTACTTCTTCGGTTCTCTTAACATTTCTTCCTCGAATTTTATATTTCTTATTTTAAAAAAACCTAAAGAACTGTACTGCCCTTTAGGTGAGGTATTTACTATTTATTTTAACAACCCAACTAGCTTCAAGCCGTGATAAATACCATCTTCTTCTACTGATTTTGTTACATATTTCGCAACTGATTGAACTTTATCTACGGCATTCCCCATCGCCACACTATTGTAAACTTCTGAAAGCATTTCGATATCGTTTAACCCATCTCCAAAAGCATATTGCCTTTCTTTTGGGTAACCTAGTTTTTCAACAATCTTTTCAATTCCAATTGCTTTTGACCCACCTTTAGGCAAAATATCAACCGAAAGAGGATGCCAACGAATAAAATCAAACTCTGGATAGTTTCTCTCATATCGCTCCTCTGAACCTTCTGGACAGAACAAAAGAGATTGATATAGATCACGACCTTTATAATAGTGAGGATCATGCGCTGGAAAATGAGCTATTTTTAACGAATCAATACTTTCAGTAATAAATGAATGCTCTGGTGGGACATTCGCTTTCATATCTGCATGATCCATAAATACAACCGGATGCTCATGGCTAACTGCTTCCTCCGTTAGACGGATCAATGCTTCCGTATGAAGTGGATTCGTGTAGAGGACGTCCCCATTCAGGACAACATACTGGCCATTGTAGCTCACATACGTTTGAATATCGAGTTCCTCACGAATATCCTCAAACATAAATGGCGCTCTCCCTGTTGCAATAGCAACTTCATGCCCCTCTTCCTTCAATGCAAATATGGCTTTTTTAGTAGAAGTAGGTAATGTCTTATCTTCTCTTAATAACGTACCATCAATATCAAAAAAAATAACACTCTTCTCTCCCATTTCCATACCAACTTTCTCTATGATATTTTATTTCTATTGTAACGCCCTTTTTCTTTTCTATTCTTCTTTTCCCTTCGTATTGTATCGTATGGAACGCGTTTCATGTCAATAAAAAAACATTTAAGCTCACATTCCAAGTATTCTTCTTTCCTCCTACCACTTTTAAGCACCAAGTTTTTGCGTACTTTTTGAACATGCTATTTTAGAAAAATTATTACTCTCCCAATAATGACAATTAACTTTCATTATTTAATTTAGTTTGACAACAAATAATCAAATTGGTACAGTAATCATAGACACATTTGACCAAAAGGAGGATCTCAATTGGATAGCGAATCAAATCGATATAAGCCTTCTATTATGATGGAACAGCATAAGCACAGCTTTACAAAATCAGAAACGAAAATATATCACTATATCACTTCCCACATCGATCAAGTCCTATACTATTCCTTAACTGAGCTTTCTGAATCATGTGATGTAGCTGAGGCAACATTATTACGCTTCTTTAGAAAACTTCACTTCAAAGGCTTTCAAGATTTCAAATTTGCTCTTGCCCAAGAGGAATCAGCAAAAAGGACTCCAAATGAAGAAAATAGCACATATATAGAAAAAGTTCGTGACTATATGGTTCAAGCCATTCATGATTCCTATGACCTTATAGACGCTCTAGCACTAGAAGTTGCTGTAAAAACAATCGCGCAAGCTCCCGATGTCGTTATTTTTGGAATTGGTTCCTCTGGTATTGCAGCTAATGACATGGAAAACCGTCTACTTCGAATCGGAAAACATATTCAAGCCGTTACCGACCCTCACACTCAAGTCATGAGAGCATCAAGTATGACAAAAGAAACGGTTGTTATCGCCATTAGTGTAACGGGTAGCACGAAGGATATCGTTGATACAATACAAATTGCCAAAGCACAAGGTGCAACGATCATTGCTATCACAAACTATTTAAAGTCACCCTTAACAAAGCTTGCCAATCAAGTCTTGCTTACATCAGCAAAAGAAAGTCCGTTAGATAGTGGTTCCCTTATTACAAAAGTTGCGCAATTATATCTTATTGACCTTATTTGTACAGGAGTCACATTAGAAAATTATGAGCAATCAGAAGCGATGAAACATCAAATTTCAGAAAACACAGCAAAGAAACTTTATTGAGTTACTCAGTTTCATTATAAAGAGGTGATAGGATGCAACAGACAAACGCGATTGTTTTCTACAATGTAAACATTCATTGTGAAACAGAGGTCATTGACGGATATATTCGGACAAACAATAAGACCATAATGGAAATAGGAGAAGGTGATCCTCATTTAGGAGCGGGGGAATATGCGATAGATGGCAATGGGCACCATATCATACCTGGCTTTATTGATGTACATATTCACGGTACTGCGGGAGCTGATGTGATGAATGGAGAAGAGGCTGCATTACGAACGATAGCAGCTAGTTTACCAGCAGAAGGAACGACAAGCTTTTTAGCAACCACTATCACACAATCTAAAGAAGCTATCGATCAAGCGTTGAAAACGGTTGCCAACTATCGTATCAAATATCAAGAAGCAGAGCTATTAGGTATTCATTTAGAAGGTCCCTTCATTAATATAGAAAAGGCCGGAGCACAACCGTCCGAGTATGTCATTCCTCCTTCAATTGAACAGTTTAAACATTGGCAACACGTATCGAATGGACGAATCAAAGTCATTACACTAGCTCCAGAAATGGATATACAGGAGGATTTCATTTCTTTTTTAGTACACTCTGGAGTGATCGTTTCTGCCGGACATACGAATGCTTCAATGGCAGAAATAAGACATAGTGTCAAAAAAGGCGTAAGTCAACTTACTCACCTTTGTAATGCCATGACAGCTATACACCATCGTGATGTCGGAGCCGTTGGAGCTGGCTTATTATTAAAAGAGTTAATGTGCGAATTAATTGTCGACGGCCTGCATGTTTCGCCAGATATGGTTAATCTCATTTATCAACAGGTCGGCCCAGATCGGCTCATACTCATTACCGACTCAGTTGAAGCTAAAGGAATGCCTCCCGGAACCTATTCACTCGGAGGACAGATCGTGACCACAGACGGGAAAAAAGCGTTATTATCAAATGGGACATTAGCTGGAAGTGTTTTGAAAATGATTGATGCTGCAAAAAACATCCAAAAAATGACAACCGCAACGATCGGTGACATTGTGAAAATGACTGCGATAAACCCTGCCAAACAACTAGCTCTATGATCGGAAAGGAAGCATATCTGAAGGGAAAGATGCTGACTTCCTATTAGTTGACGAACATTTTAATCTCATGTATACCATCTGCCGTGGATCAATTTCCTACAAACGAGAGGAGCACTAACATGAAAACCGTACATTTGACTAACTATGAAGAAATGAGTACGTATGCATACGAAATCATAAAAGCAAAGTTGTTGCATGTCAACAAGCCAGTACTTGGACTTGCAACAGGCTCAACCCCAGAAAGGTTATATGAGCTCCTTGTAAAAGGCTACACTCAGGGACAGCTCTCCTTTTCAAATGTCACAACATTTAATTTAGATGAATATATCGGACTCAAACCAGCAGATCAAAATAGCTATCATTATTATATGGATGAGCATCTTTTTAAGCATATTAACATACGAGAAAGTCATATTCACATTCCAGACGGAATTACAGACAATGCTGAACAAGAATGTCTAAGGTATGAACAACTTATAAAAGAACATGGCGGTATTGATGTCCAATTGCTAGGACTAGGATTGAATGGCCATATCGGCTTTAATGAACCAGGAACAGCCTTCTCCACTCGAACTCATATTGTTGATTTAAAGCCTTCTACACGTAAGGCGAATGCACGATTCTTTGAACGTGAAGAAGACGTGCCGAATCAAGCCATAACAATGGGGATTCAAACGATTATGGAAAGTAAAGAAATTTTGCTGCTTGCATCAGGTGAAAAGAAAAGGCCTGCCATTAAGCGGTTACTCGAAGGAGACGTATGTGAGGATTTCCCAGCATCGATTCTCCATAACCATCCAAATGTCACCGTTATTATTGGATAAAAAAAATTTACGCGCTTTTTCTTCATTTTTGACTGATAAACTCTAATACTACATGAGGTTGGAACATAACGAAAGTGTTTAGCTGAGAATCCGTACATGTAGAGAACGTAGCGGATGAAATATTCGTAGACTTCTGCGGGGCTCAACAGCTTCCCGCGGAAAGCGAAGTATATTTCAGGAGCGATGAATGTGCTCCACTCTGGATTTGTTCGGGTTCTCATTTATGAAAATACTTTGTCTCAACCTCTTCATTAAACAGGAGAGATTCTATGTTAAGTGCCATTAAAGGACAACTAATCGTTTCTTGCCAAGCTCTACGTGACGAACCGCTATATGGATCAAAAATAATGGGACGTATGGCTTATGCTGCTATGCTCGGTGGTGCAAAAGCGATCAGAGCGAACAGTATTGTCGATATTCGCGAAATAAAAAAGTCAGTCCAGTTACCTGTCATTGGAATTATAAAAGCCGACTATCCATCATCAGATGTCATTATCACACCTACCGAAAAAGAAATTGACCTCCTTTATGAGGAAGGTGTTGATATGATAGCCTTGGATGCGACTAACCGAATAAGACCTAACGGACAAACGATTAACGAATTCTTCCCTTCTATTCGGAGGCGTTATCCAAACCAATTATTCATGGCTGATTGTTCTACATTTGAAGAAGGCCTAATGGCAACCGAACTCGGATTTGATTGCATTGCCACAACATTAAGTGGTTATACAAATGCTACAAAAGGAAAAACATTACCAGATATCTCCCTTGTAAAACACTTAGCTAAAAAGCTATCCATTCCTATCGTTGCAGAGGGAGGGATCCAAACACCCAAGCAATTAAAACAATTATTCGAAGTAGGTGCATATTCAGCCGTTGTCGGATCAGCTATTACGAGACCACTAGAAATTACGAAGAGGTTTGTCAATGAGATAGCAGAGTAAGTCTTCATAGATGTCATGACCGATACAGCTTCCCGCGGAAAGCGAAGTATATTTCAGGAGCGGTGGATGTGCTCCATTCTAGATTTGTTCGGTATCTCACTTATGAAAATACTTTTTTCCCAGCCTCTTTCATTTAAATCTTCATTAGCTTAAACAGATCAAATGTAGTTTGTTTGCCTGAATACTTTACTATATGTATATATCTTTGGGCTCCGAATCCAACCATAACTACGTGGCATTTTCATACCAGTGCGATGAACAACTTGCCTTTTTGTACTTGTCCTATTCTTCTTCAAGCTAGGCTTTGTCATTCCAAATTTCATTAACGTTCACTTCACGATTAACTTTGTTATAAACAAAAATACTCTTATTACGATGATGAATACATTGTAATAAGAGTATTTACTACTTTATTTCGACTTATTTCGATTATAAATATCAAATCCAACTGCTGCGAGTAATACTAAACCTTTAATAGCTTGTTGCCAATCAATTGTAATACCGATTAACGACATTCCATTGTTCATTACACCCATTACGAGACCCCCGACGACAGCACCAACAATGGTACCGACACCACCTGCCATTGAGGCACCACCAATGAATGCTGCGGCAATCGCATCAAGCTCAAACATCGTACCAGCTCTCGGAGTTGCTGCATTCAATCGCGCTGCATAAATCAAACCAGCCACTGCAGATAAGAAGCCCATATTAACAAATACCCAGAACGTCACTCGCTTTGTTTTAACCCCTGATAATTCGGCAGCTTTTTGGTTACCACCTGTTGCATAAATATGGCGTCCCATTACCGTTTTATTCATAATAAATGAGAATACAACGATTAACACAAACAAGATGATAGAATATTTGGAATACCTCGATAAGAGGCTAAGACAAATGTGAAAATATTAATCACTGCTATCATTGCAACTAGCTTAGCAATAAAGAAACCTGTTGGTAATACCGAGAATTGATTTTTCAGTTGAACACGACGTTCTTTTAGCTCGCTGAAAATAACAAGAAGTGAAAGCACAACACCAATTAGAATAGTCAATACATGATAGGAGGATAAACCGAGAAATGGAATATCCGGAATAAAGCCTGAGCTAATTAAACGGAATTCTGCTGGATAAGGCGAAAGTGATTGTCCCCCTAATACGACCATTGTTAATCCTCTAAATAACAGCATACCGGCTAATGTCACGATAAAAGATGGCATCTTTAAATAAGCGATAAAGAAACCATGCCAAGCACCAATAAGAGCACCTAATAGTAAACATAGGAAGATTGCAACAGCTGTTGGCATTTGCATTTCAATCATAAAGATTGCAGCTATTGCCCCTACAAAGGCACAAACTGATCCAACTGATAAGTCAATATGCCCCGCTATAATAACCATTACCATCCCAATAGCTAGCACAAGAATATAACTATTTTGCAAAATAAGATTTGTCACATTAAGCGGTCGCAACAAAATCCCATCTGATAAAATACTAAATAATAGAATAATAAACATGAGCGCCACGATCATTCCATATGATCGCATATTACTTTTCAGGATATCACCCAGCTTCATGTCCATCGCCCCCTGTTCTCGTCATATATTTCATTAATGTCTCTTGGTTTGCTTCTTCTCTAGGTACTTCTCCCGTAATACGACCTTCACTTAACGCATAAATACGATCACTTAACCCGAGTAGCTCAGGAAGCTCAGAGGAGATCACCAGAACGGCTTTCCCTTGTGCCGCTAATTCATTAATAACACTATAAATCTCATATTTTGCTCCGACATCAATCCCACGGGTTGGCTCATCTAATATTAAAATATCAGGCTGAGACAAAATCCATTTACTTAATACGACCTTTTGTTGGTTTCCGCCACTTAAATTTCCTGTCTTTTGATCGATACTAGGAGTACGGATATTCATCTTCTTTCTAAAGCCTTCAGCTTCACGTATTTCTTGATTTTTATCAACGATTTGATGCTTTGATAGCTTCTCAAGACTCGTTAATGAAATGTTATGTTTAATGTCATCAATTAAAATTAACCCATACGTCTTTCGATCTTCCGTTACATAAGCTAATCCTTGATCAATGGCATCTCTAATCGACTGTACGGAAATTTCTTTTCCTTCTTTGATCAATTGTCCCGTGATGTTCTTTCCATAGGATTTACCAAAGATACTCATAGCCAATTCTGTTCTCCCTGCGCCCATCAGCCCTGCTATACCAACTATTTCTCCTCTTTTCAAATGGAAGTTTGCATTTTTGATGAGCTTGCGACCTGCATGAAGAGGATCATCAACATTCCAATTCTTCACTTCAAAGATCGTTTCACCAATAGTAGGCTCTCTCGGGGGAAATCGATTTTCAAGGTCACGCCCAACCATTCCTTTAATTATCCGATCCTCCGTTACCTCACCACTCGCTAAAGACAACGTTTCAATCGATTGACCATCTCTTAGAACGGTCAAGTTATCGGCCACATACGAAATTTCATTTAATTTATGGGAGATAATAATCGATGTCATCCCTTGCTTTTTAAACTCTAATAATAAGTTTAATAAATTCTCACTATCTTCTTCATTTAATGCAGCTGTCGGCTCATCCAATATAAGGAGCTTAACCTTCTTAGAAAGCGCCTTTGCGATCTCCACAAGCTGCTGCTTGCCAACCCCAATATCCATGGCAAGCTTCCGGGGTTCATCTGTCAAACCAACTTTTTCCAATAGTTTAGCTGCTTCATTAATCGTTTGATTCCAATTAATAACCCCTTTATTTGCTTGCTCATTTCCTAAAAAGATATTTTCAGCAATAGATAGCTCGGGAATGAGTGCTAATTCCTGATGAATAATCACGATTCCAAGTTCTTCACTTTCTTTTATATCTTTAAATTGACATACCTTACCTTCAAATAAAATATCCCCATCATATGTCCCATGTGGATAGACTCCACTTAAGACTTTCATCAAAGTCGACTTCCCTGCGCCATTCTCACCAACGAGAGCATGTATTTCACCTGTTTCAACTTTGAAATTGACATGATCTAGCGCTTTAACACCAGGAAAGGTTTTTGTAATATTTTTCATTTCTAATATAGTATTAGCCATATTCGATCACCTTCTTCCTTGGATGTAAATAACGATTTAGTGATAGTTATCATCACTATCACTAAATCGCTTACAAAACCTTTTCAAAGATTATATGATGATGATTTTATTCTTCTTCAAAATCGCTCTCATCATAGTATCCACTTCCGACTAACACTTCTTTATAGTTGTCAATGTCAACAGAAACAGGCTCTAGTAAATAAGAAGGTACGACTTGAACTCCATTATCATACGTTTCAGTATCATTCACTTCTGCTTCTCCATCTTTAAGAACAGCATCAACCATTTCAACTGCCTTACCAGCTAACTCGCGTGTATCCTTGAAAATCGTTTGCGTTTGCTCTCCTGCAATGATCGATACAATCGAAGGGCGTTCTGCATCTTGACCTGTTACAACAGGCATCGGTAAATCAGCAGAACCATAGCCAACACCTTTTAGTGAAGAAATAATACCAATACTAATTCCATCATATGGCGAAAGAACAGCATCTAACGTTTCATCTGTGTAAAAACCACTTAATAGGTTATCCATACGCTCTTGTGCTAGTGATCCATCCCATCTTAACGTTGCAACTTGCTGGAAGTCTGTTTGACCACTTTGAACGACTAATTGTCCATTATCAATGTAGTGCTGTAAAACAGATAAAGCACCGTCAAAGAAGAAATACGCGTTATTATCATCAGGAGATCCCGCAAATAATTCAATATTGAATGGACCTTCCCCTTCATCAAGACCTAAATATTCTTCTATATATCTACCTTTTAATACACCGACTTGGAAGTTATCAAAGGTCGCATAATAACTAACATGCTCAGAGTTACGAATTAGTCGGTCATACGCAATAACAGGAATATCCATATCCGCAGCTAAATCTAGCACTTCTGTTAGAGATTCACCATCAATTGAGGCAATCACTAACGCATCTACTCCACGTGTAATCATGTTCTCAATTTGGTCGATTTGATTTTCAATAACGTCTTCTGCATATTGTAGGTTCGTTTCATAGCCTAGCTCCTCGAATTGCTCTACCATATTATTCCCATCAGCAATCCATCTTTCCGATGATTGTGTAGGCATCGAAATCCCTACCGTCCCTGTTCCATCTCCACCTCCACTTGCTTCGTCACCACCACAAGCTGCAAGCGCTATCATACCAATCGAAAGAATAAAGACAACTAACCACTTTTTCATTTCTTTTTCCCCCTTAAAATGATGTTGTTTTGTCTTGCTTATAACGTCATTCTAAATGAAAGCGCTTAAATTATCTTTGCAATATCTTTTAAATTTTTATAATATTTTAACCTCATACTCGAAAATCATTAATAAATCCTTAACTACTGAGACGAAAGTCCATTAAGCTACATTCTTTCCAAAAGAAAGAGGAAAACCGACCGCTTCCGCCGCTTAAAATTCATTTTTATCAAGATGTGATTTACTCCTACTTCACTTCGTAAAACTCAAATAAGCATCCATCATGAACTTTTTCAGATGAATGCTTATTTAAATTTGTCCTTTACATATAGTTTCGACCATTTGAAAGGCATGTAGAAAAGAGGTTTTACAGTTCGGTCACGCATGATAGTCTCAACTAGAAATCCACACTCTCATATCTACAATATTTAATTTCTAAATGTTAAGCATTCAGTGAGGAATGTAATAACTTATTCTAATGCTTCCTGTATATACTGATATAATTCAGCATCCATCCCAAACTGCAAACCATTATTAGGGTTTTCTGCATGGAATTTTTCCATTTGTTTTTTCAAATTTTGGTCATGCCCTGTAAATGAGTAAACAATGTCAGACCACTTTTTTGCCAATGCTTGTACCTTACTACTATTAGGTGGAGTTCCATTTTCTTTTTGTAAATGTATTTTTTCTAAAAGCATTCTAAATTCTAGTTCTGCTTCTTTTAAAGTATCTTCCTCAGATTGATCATAATAATTTTTCATCCTGTCTAATTGCTCTTTTGTAAAGTATTTTTCTTGATACATTTTCATTGCCCCTAATAGTTTTGTTAATTCCTCTACGGACATTATTTTTTTACTATGAATTGTTTTTAAAGCACTTTCTAATTCACATAATAGATTTTGTTGCACTTGTATATCTTTTTTTATACGTGTTATTTGGGTCTCAATAATATTTGTAGCAAAACCTCTTTCCTTGTTCGTAATGACAGACTTTATCTCATCTAAGGATAGCCCAATTTGTTTTAAAGCTAAGATCTGATGTAGCTTGGACAAATCCGATTTTGTGTAAAGCCGATGTCCTGAATCTGTATATCGAGAAGGAGTAAACAAATCAATCTGATCATAATATCTTAAAGTTCTTATCGTTAAGCCTGTTAATGATGCGATCTCTCCTACTTTCCAGGATTCTTTCATACAAAATGCACCTCTATAAAATGGTTGAACATCTACTTCAACAGTCCTTGAATTTCATTCCCATTGAATCGATATGCCCTTCCTCAGATTTTACAAACTGTATCAATAGTCTCTTGATTATGAATGGCTTGTTTTAATTCACTCTCATTTAAAGAATAAAGCATCCCGTGGAACATTTCTTTGGAGCATCCACAGAAAAATTGGATAGGGCTATATCCTATCACATTTACATCCTTAAATAGCTCACTTAGCTTTTCTTCAATCTTCTTACTATATTTATTCAAACTAGTAAAAAATTCTCGATTTGCATTAATCGTATGTTCTACTTCATCAATAAGATCAGGCGTAGCACCAGGAAGCAATTGAGCAAATATAGCACTACTGCATTGGGGAAAATTGTCATTTCCAAATATAACATTGGCTTCTATATATGTTTGAATTTGCTCACTCTGATTAAAATAATGTGAAATATCATCAGCAATGTTTCGGTATGGCATATCGGTTATGCCAGTAAATTGATTCATAGCCGATCCTTTGATCACACGAATAGTTCCTTTATGACCAATTAGGCGATCAAGAGATATTTGATTAATATAATCAGCAGGAGCTTTCAGAAATTCACCATTGAGATATCCACGGACATTTCCTTTTGCATCTGCATCAGCAAAAACTTTAAATTTCGGGTCACTCATTGTCATTTGGAGACTTATTCTTTGATCCCCTTTTAAGGAGCCTGTAATTACGCTCATTACTGAAATTGTTTTTGCTAATGTAAGTTTATGAATTTTGTTTGTTTCTTTGTTAAGGCTAAGAATTTCATTCAATAATTTTGTATTATCAACAAAAAACAAACGAACTTGATTGTCATAAATTAGTGTCTTTACAATTGTGTTTTCCATTTATTTTTCCTTTCACTTATTCTTTGTTAAGATCACTATAAAACATAACCTTACGTAAGGTTCAAGACTTAGATGTTTTTAATATCAAATTTTCCACACGAGATTCAAATAACCAAATTCACACAGAATATAAAAATATATGTTCTCTCATGTAGTTTTATATGGTATGACTTAAATACTTATAATTTGAATATTTCAGATAGTAAAATCAAGGTACTATTGATTAAAGGGGCATGGAGCTACTTCTAATAGTATAAATATAAAGGGGTAACAAATAATGAATGAATTTTATAAGACTTTATCATATGTAAATGAAAATGTTTATGAACCAAATCACTTCGTTATAAATGCTATCCAAGAAGAAACTCAAAATGCAGATTATGGTGCTGGTATGTTTCAGCTGAATTCAAAATCTGTTAGGTTTAGAGTAGCAAAGAACACACCTACTAAGATAGGACAGTTTGTTGCTTTTTGGGAAAAAGATAAAAATCATAAAAACCAAGCCTTTTCATATGAAAAGGCTACCGATTTATTAGTTATCAATACTTTTACTAGCAAAAACAATTTTGGACAATTCGTTTTTCCAAAAGAAGTCCTCGTAAAACAAAATATCCTTAAAACAGCCACTTCAAAAGGAAAAATGGCAATAAGAGTTTACCCTATATGGGATCACCCCACTAGCAAACAAGCTATTGAAACACAAAAATGGCAATTAGAATATTTTTTTGAGATGAATAACTCTCATCATTTACTCCACCAAGATTTATTAAGGTTATATTCCTAAAGTAACAGCATACCTAAAAGATGTACAAGAGGAAGGTTATGTAAAATCCCTCTTAAAGTAGAGCTAGTTTAATATGGAAAATCTTATTTCTTGATCATCGTCCAAGACATACAACGTCCAACGAAACTTTCAGAAGAAGTTTCACAGTTATATTTACAAATTGTCACATTATGAATAAGCTAAATAGAGTTTTATAACCTATAAGTTAAGATTTGTTTGATGATGCCACCTTTCCCTTTCGATAGCCATTGGGTGTAACGCCAACTACCTTTTTAAAGGCCGTACTAAAATAATGCTGTGTTTCATAGCCGACTTGCTGAGAAATTTCGTTAATCGTTAAGTCTGTTGAATGTAGAAGCTGCATCGCTTTCTTCATTCTTAATTTCGTCAATGCATGCACAAACGAAACTCCCACTTGTTGTTTAAATAAACGACTTAAATAAGCGGATGACACATGCAGCTCGCGAGCTATCGTCTCAAGTGTTAATCCAGACTCATGAAAATGAGTGCTCATATACCGTTCGGCGCCTCTAACAATTTGTGAGACTTCATTTTGAATATATAGAGATTCTTTGCAACGCTTCATAAAAGATGGGATGTCACTTACATTACCATGAAACGCCTCCATCCTTTGAACAATGCGAATTTTCAATGTTTCCTCTGCATGTTGTTCAATGGTGAGAAACGGTTCTTCGTCTTGTTCATCCCATATACATACATAAATACACCCTGTAATCGATTCACGAACAACAACAGCTTCTTTTTTAGACACTTCATTCTTAACGTGCTCTTCAAGTGCAAACAAGATCGATTGTTTTTCTTGCTCAGTTAGTAGCGGTTGATTGATATCCATTTCTGGCCAACGAAGGACTCCTCCCCATTTAGGCGCTACCTCAGGAAGTTGTAAGAATCGAAGCTGCTCTCTAATCTCATGTTCTGATAATTCACCCTTTATCCACTGTAGACAAAATGTTTCTCGTAGTAGTGGGACATTGCGTTCAAGTTGCTTGGAACGCTGCTCTATTTCTTGTTGACGATTCTCTAAATACATTAGCTTTTGGCAAACCTCGTCCAAAACACGGTATAACTCCTTTGTTTCAACAGGCTTAATGATATAATCAACTACACTTAATCGCAAAGCCTCTTGCGCATAAGAAAATTCATCGTGACCTGTAATAATAATGACTTTACAATTCGGAAGCTCCTCACGCAAATGCTTGATTAGTGTCAAACCATTCATAATAGGCATATTTAAGTCTGCTAACAAAATATCAACCTGATGCTCAACAGCTAATTCCAATGCTTCCTCTCCATCTTCTGCATCGGCTACAACATTTAAGTTTAGTTGATCCCAATCGACTGACTCTTTAATTCCTTCACGAATGATCATTTCATCATCGGCTATTAAAACTTTCCAACGCTTCATGATTTCTCCCCCTTTATTGCCGATTGTAGAGCCTGATGATTTTCTAATACCGGATGAAAAATCGTCACAATCGTTCCTTTATCTAATTCACTCTCAATCTTAACCCCGTACTGATCACCAAACGTTAAACGTAACCGTGCATGTACATTGACGACACCATAACCTGTTGTTAAGCGACTTTCCATTTCATCCTCGGTACTACCTAAAAAGGACTCAAGACTCTCTTTTAGCTGTTGTAATGTTTCCTCTGTCATCCCTTTCCCATTATCACCAATTTGTATAATGAGCATTTCCTGTTCGAGCTTTGCTTCAATTGTAATCAATCCTGGCCCTCGCCTTTCTTTGATCCCATGATAGATCGCATTTTCGACGATCGGCTGCAAAACAATTTTCAATATCGATAGATGCTTTAAGTCCGGTGTGACAGTTAATGAATAATTCAGTTTATTTTTATAACGAACCGATTGGATTTGGAGATAGTTTTTGATATGCTCCATTTCATCCTCCAATCGTATAATCGTTCCTCCTTTGCTTAAACCAATCCGAAAAAGCTTCGAAAGTGATCCGACTAAATCAGCCACATCTGGTGCATTTTTCTTACGCGCCATCCATTGAATCGTATCAAGTGTATTATAGAGAAAGTGAGGCTTAATATTGGCTTGCAAGCTATGCAGCTCTGCTTCTCTCTTCTTTCGTTCTTGGCGTTCTGTTAAGGAGATTAATTTATGAATCTGCTCAATCATCGTATTAAAGCTTCTCCCTAAACGCCCGACTTCATCCATTCCTCCGGCCTTATAACGACTTGTTAAATCACCTGATTCAGCCTTTTGCATCGCAAGCATTAATTGATTAATTGGTCGTGAAATCGTATGAGAAAGAAAATAAGATGCCGTAACCCCGACAAAACATACGAAAAAGACAAATGTAATGACATAAAAAAGAATTTGCTGTACTTCAGCAACAGATTGATCGGTTGAAAATACACCGACTGTTGTCCAATCGGTGAAAGTTGATTTTTGATAAATAAATTGATATTCTTCACCGTTTAGATTCCCAAAGGAGATTCCATAATTTTGACTGAATGTTGTGGCGATTTCCAAATTTTCTAGACTAGAGTAAGTTGGTGAATAAACCGTCTCTCCCTCTTGGTCAATAACCATCAAATAGCCTAACTTACCTAATCGTACATCGCGAACTGCTTCCTCGATCACACGGAGCTTCAGATCAATCAAAATAACTCCTTTCTCCCTGTTCGAATCCGCATCCATAATCGCACGAACGACCGTCACAATTTCATCTTCACGATAATTAACATGTGAAGTAATTCTCCTACCCTGTGGCTTACCGATTATTTTCGCAATCCCATTATTCTCTACCGCTTGACGATACCAGCTTTCATGAGTTAATTGGAAAGCAGATCTTGTGTAGAGCTCATTACTTAAGTAGTCACCTTCGTTATTTACGACTAATATCCCTGCAATTTCCGGGTGCAATGTCGTGAAATTTTGCAAAAATTTAGATACTTTATATTCTTCATCTGGTGTCATATCCTCTTGATTCAATTCTCCATCCAGGAATGCTTGGATATTCGGGTCAAAGGATATAAAGTAGGTCATGTTTTGAACATTTTCTATATGTGATTCAACCGTACTGTTCACTTTATCAATAAGTTGTAACGTATTATCATTAACCTGCTGATCAATAATTCGATCCACCGCCCAGCTAATTAATGCACCTAACAACAAAGACGGCAAAATACTAATAAGTAAAAAATGAATAACAAGCTTATATCGAATCGGCAAATTATTCATTTCAGACAGCTTTTGCAACATGATCCTCACCTAATCTGCGTAGTAGTAGTCAACATTTTCATCTGTTACAATCGTGATCCCTGTATCGACATAAAGTGGTAATGGAGCGGTATCTCTCGTTTGCAAAATTTGTGGCTCTGTCAGATCATGTTGCAGATGAAACAAGTACACTAGCGACCAATAGCCCATATTCCATGTCCCTTGTGCAAGTGTTGCAGAAATGATCCCTTCGTCTACTAAATCTAACGTACCCTTATCTGTATCAAAGCTGATAATTTGTATATCACCAACCCTCTTTTCTAAACGAATGGCGTCTCCTACCCCGACTCCACCATTAGCCTCCGTTGCAAAAATCCCTGAGATTTGTGGATATTCTTTCATTAATTGATGTGCAACATTTCGTGAAAAGAGACTGTCACCTTGACCATCCTCAATCGCAACAACTTGCATATTTGGATATTCTTCCTCTAATGTGTCTTGAAATCCTTTCGTTCGTTCTTGATGATTGAGTTGATTAGGTAGCGTAATGACAGCTACTTCCCCCTCTTCATTCAATAGCTTAGACATTTCATGTGCAGCCGTTACACCCGCATTATAATTATTCGTTCCTAAAAAAGAGTGCGCTTTACTCTCGGCAGCACCTGAGTCAAATAGTACAACTGGGATACCTGCATCAACTGCTTTATCAATGGTTTCAGTTAAATCAAACGGATCAATTGCTGAAACCGCTATTCCAGCTGGATTTTTAGCAATGGCTTGTTCTAAAACAGTAATTTGCTCTTGAATGTCATATTGCGTAGCACCTCGATATTCAACCGATACATTTAACGATTGAGCTGCATCTTCAAACCCTTTTAAGCTACTCTTCCAATAATCCATCCCTGATTGAAACGTAACCATGATATAGATTTCATTAATATCTCCTTGTAACCCTTGTGTATCCCATGGATTAGGTGTGACTTCTTTAAAGTGGAATTGATAAACATAAATCATAAAAATCCCGATAAGTGCAACATAGACAAATAATAGCTTCCTCACTAATCATGTAACCCCTTTCAAAATACATAACATCAACCACTTTCAAGCTCCATAATCTATTTCATCCCAGTGTTATTTTTAGTTGTTATAGTTATATCCATTTACAAGTCTACCATTATTTTAACACGAAGACGTCGCCATCCTTTATCTCTATGTTTTATTTTATCATGTTTCGGTTACAGTACAGTATAACCAAAATGATCAAGAGAGGAGAAGTACAAAAATGGAAATTTGAAAAGAGATCAAAAAACTAGAAAAGATCCATTTAAAACAATCCAACAAAATCTTAACTATGTACTTAAATACAGACCGCTCTGACCCTGATCAGCAAGGGGGAGAATGGAAAATCCACCTTAAAAATGGTCTACGAAATTTCGAAAGCTATTTAAAACAAATAGACGATCAGGAAGAAAAAAGAAACTACTCCATTGTAAAAGAAAAAGTAGAAGCATATTTGAAAGAAAACGAACAAAGCCTAGCCAAAAGTGTTGTTATCTTTGCAACAGCAGACCAATCTGTATGGTTTGCAGAGAAGTTTCAAATGCCTGTACAGACAGAGTTTGAGTGGAGTGAAGTAGCAAATACAGAGCAATTAAGAGAACTCAATCAAACGTTCCCAAAAACAGGAGTGATTCTCACACAAAAAGAGCAAGTTAAGGTTCTCGATGCTGAACTAGGCTCTCTAAAACAATCTCATCATTTTCAGTTAGACTTAAATACCGAAGATTGGCGAGAATATGTAGGTCCTCATGAATCTCGTGCAACCGTTGGGAGCGGCGGGAAAAGCACACAACAAGAACAATTCCGTGAACGTTTTGATGCAAACCGCTATCGTTGGTATAAGAGTCTAGCATCAATAATAGATCGAATGGCTAAACACGCAGGCTGGCAACATATTTATGTTGTTGGCGACAAGGAAGAGGCAAACGATCTTACTAAGCACATGAACAAAGTTATCACAGGTGTGATTCATAAAAATATGCTTCATCACGAAGAAAAAAGAGTGATTCGTGAGGTCGTACTATAAGCAGTTGTTCGAAAAGAGTGATTTTCGAACAACTGAAAAAGTAAAAAACGCCTTTGAGAAATAACTCTCAAAGGCGTTTTCTGAGAAGTAGGTCCACAGTGTATGAACCTGATTCCTCGCTCGCTTAGGGGCTACTCTTATCTATTAATTTTCGACTAATAGACACCGACAAAAACCCCACTATCATCAGAATAAACCCAATCAACATCATTTGATGAACATTCGTTGCAGTGTTTGGCAATCCTTCTTCTCCTCCGAATGGTGGTTCCTCTCCTCCAGGTGGTGGCTCCTCTCCTCCAGGTGGTGGTTCCTCTCCTCCGGGTGGTGGCTCCTCTCCTCCAGGTGGTGGT